>JBHLRP010000041.1:0-28449 GCA_048882485.1 Candidatus Thorarchaeota archaeon | reverse complement strand
AGTATCTGGAATGTGTAGTTGCCAAGGTACAAATAGTCCAGATTATAGATAATCGGTCCTCCTTCTGGTTCTGTGAATGTCCAGTTAGATGCAGATACATTCGTCGGGGCGTGTAGTGGTTCGGTGAGATTCCCATAGAACGTGTTATTGTAACGAATCCATACGGATATCGAATAGTTCTTCGGATTGCTATCATAAGCCTCCCATCGTATTTCCTGGTCAACTGACCCAAACTCGAACTCGATTTCTCCGGGATCAGTCACTGTCGGAGCAGTTAGGTCCATGACCACCGTTACATTGACTGAGCTGGTGGAGTTGTATCCCAAAGTATCATTGACAAACAGGGTGTAGATATACCAACGCGATGCATTGAGTCCATCAACATTGATGGTAATATTGTCTCCATCCCATTTGTCACTCAATAGCACTGTGTCGTTGCTGGTGGGCTCATTTGATTTCCTTGTGATGTTAAAGAAATCAGGATTGGCTTCAGTAATGTTCCATCTAATCTCGTGTCCAAAGCTACCTTCTTCATATGTTATGTTCTCAGGCTGTGCAATGATGGGCGCAGCCTCATCAGGAATAACATGGACTATCACGATATCCCAAACTGACTCGTCATCCTCGTTGAAAACTGTGCAATTGAATACGAAATCAGATGGCACTTCACTCGGTTCATCAAGAAGGTCTTCTACGTACAAGTGGTTCAGAAAGACCGTGATATCACCACCAGTCCAAATTCCCTCTCGGTAGACATCACCATCTCTAGTGACACTGTAATTCTTGGGATTTGGCGCTTCGGGCAACCAAACTATTAGTTCATTCAATGAGCCGTTTTCAAAGGTGAGATCAGGCGGGCTGTCAATGGATATTGAAGCAACAGAATAGGTCTGAGATCTTGATGCAAACTCACTAACTAGGGTTCCGCCAATAGCAGGCTGAAGCACAAGCCAAGTTAGAACCAGCGCGACAATTATTCCTTGCTTACGTTTGGATACCATTTGGTTGACTTCCTAAAGAGACCTAGTCTGTGCTCGGTGCCCGCTCGAACTTCGAGGCACGGTTTTATACTTTGCGACTAGGCGAAGATTGCACCCATTTCTAGAGAGTCCATCAAGCGAATGCTGATAAGAGGGATTTACAAAGTAGACGCAGCGCGTACCGTGTTGTTTGATAGAGGACTGCACAATATGCCCGAAGCCATATATTCTATCTGGTGGGATGACACGCTTGGTCCCATGGTTGGTCGAAGCTTCCCTGAAGAAGACCCCCTCACTGGGGAAGAAGCTCTGAGCATCTTCATGGGACATGGTGTCAACCAAGAAGCCAAGATGGGCTATACCAAGTTGAGGAGGGGACTGATTATCTCGTACATGCAGGCTCCAAACTGTATAGCGGTCTTGCTCGCACCTGACGATGATTCGGGCATTGTAGAAAGGAATTTGCAAAGATTGGTCAAGGATATTGACATGCATGCAGATGATTGGGATGCGGAGCTAACTAGCGCATTCAGCAAGTTGCTGCATTTGATAAGGGATTTTTCAGGTCCAGATTTGCTTGACAATCCTGGCGTGTCCAAGATGGTACAAGATATGCATTCGGGAAGAGTAGGATCTATTGCTCCAAGACATATACTCCAAGGCACAGTCAAATACCCGAAAGCGATAGACTACTTTGGTCTAGATCAAGAAGAAACAAGAATGATACTTACAGACTTAGCGGATGCAGGCATTCTGGTACCTAAGACATACGGTCGCCGAGTTCAATGCAAGCAGTGCGGAGGAGAAGATGTTGAGATCACACTCCTTTGTCCAAATTGCAGTTCGCCTAAGCTGCATAAAGTCTACACAGTCCATTGCCCTTGGTGCAAAGAGCAGACCCCCACAGTAATTGAAGACAAGCGTAGTGTGGTGAAGTGCGTACAATGCAAAGCAGACATGGAGGTTTCAGATCTCAATGTTCTTCACGTCGAACCGCTTTGTCAAGATTGTGGAACTGCGTCCAATGAACCGAAGATCGCGTTTGCCTGTGCAACATGCGGAAAAAACCTAGATGCTGTTGACCTATTGGGCGGAACTGGCCTCGCATACTACCATGCAAAACGAAACGAAGAAGATGCCTGAAGGTGTTGCTCAAGCTCACCACAACAGTTATGTTCTAGTCAACATGGCGCTTTTCCGAATATTCACTAAATGGAAGGATATGAATGGCAGGAGATGTCTTCAAGCTAGGTGTTGTGAAATTCGGATGCATCGGCGCGGCTCCGTTGCTCGACCTCTTATTTGATGAAAGAGCTGACCGAAAAGATCTCGAAGTCAGGGTGTTTACGAGTGGAGCAAAGCTGGATCCGGATTCATGTGTCGGACCAACTCAGATGGTCATTGATTACAAACCAGATCTGGTTTTGTCCGTGAGTCCCAATGCGGCTCTTAAAGGACCTACTACGTCTAGAGAGATGTTGCATGAGGCAGGATTACCAACAATTACAATCTCAGATGGTCCGTCTGAGAAAGGCTTCTACAAGAAGGATGAAGAGGGCAAGAAAAAGAAATCAGTGCTCGACAAGCAAGGATTCTTCATTCTATATGCTGACTCTATGATAGGGGCCAGAAGAGAATTCTTGGATCCGACCGAGATGACTCTCTTCAATGCAGACATGATCAAAGTTCTATCCAACACTGGAGTTATGCGACTTCTTCAAGAGCAAATCAATGGAGTCATTGATGATCTGAAAGGTGGCAAGGAACCAAAGATGCCTACGAGGAAGGTCACAGCTGAGAAAGCAGTTGAAGCTGGAGGGTTCACCAATCCATACGGTGCTGCGAAAGCATATGCAGCCCTGAAGATTGCAGAAGCTGTAGCTGATGTCACTGTCAAGGGCTGCTTCGTAGAGCAGGAGATGGAGAAGTACATACCCCTAGTTGCAGCTGGACATGAAATGATGCGAGCTGCTGCAAGACTCTCAGATGAAGCGAGAGAACTTGAGAAGAGTATGGATACACTACTTCGAACACCACACAACAAGAAAGGTGCACTTCAGAGGAAGACCAAACTCGGCGACAAGCCAACATAGGTCTATCTCTTCGTGATTCTATTCACTGCTTCGCGAGCGTTAAGCAGAATACGTTCAGCCTGCTTCTCGCTCATTCCTTTTATTTTTAAAGCCAGCCTACTTGGCGTTTCACCAGCTAGTTGAGCTGCTGAATCATAGCCCGCCTTTCTGAGCTTCTGTTCTAATGCAGATCCTATGCCTTTGACTCTCTTGAGGGGCAGCATTTTCTTCAAATCTTCACCAAGGAACTCATCGAATTCCTTGTCGCTCATCTCCTGTGAGGCATCGATTACAGCCATCTGTGTTTTGATTGATTCAAAGTCCTCGTCCTCAAGGTAGGCAGACACTGTCTTGTCGACCATTTTCTGATCAAAGTCAAGTGCAAAATCCTCCATCTCTATCTCTCGACCAAGAATCTCAGGAAGATGTGCATTCTGCCATAGAGCTAGCAATGAGAAGAAGATTGCAAAGGGGCCTCCGATATCTCCGACCCAGTCAGGGGGATTGCCGAATGGCACTCCTAGATCAGCAGCCCAAAAGAGAGCCATATAGCCAATGTAGAACCAAATCACAAGCGAAAGCCGAAGGCCCTTCCGGTTAGGTGAGCCAAGTTCAGACCAGATTGGCAGGAGACAGAGCCCTAGGATGTAGCCCTCTACGAAGCGCTCCCATCCAAGTAGCGGAAGGGCTAATACTTCGACTGAGGCGCTTGGTGTTCCTGGGGATGCAACGTAATAGAACGTTTGGCCAAAAATCGCTAATAATCCAAATGCAAGAACAGCTGTGCTGAATGCAGTCTTTCTACCTCGGAGGTCAGCAATCATCCCAGCGATGATTATGCCAGCAACAATAAAGAATAGCTGAAGGACACCAAAGGAGGATATACCCCCCAATTCAATAGCGGCATCTTCAACAAGAGGGATGAAAGCTTCGCCAACGAGATCGTACAGACTTCTGATCGCCATTTCTGTGGAGAAGTACCAAGTTATGTGAGAAGCAAGCAGGAAGAACATGGGCACGAAATATCTTAACGCATTGGCTTGAACGGCTAGAGGGTGAATTGACCAATTCCACGGTTTAAGTGCGAGACTAGCAAATACGCTTCCAATGACCAAGAATTCCATTAGTGGAAGACTTGCTGATGTCATTGCGGCTCCGAAGAGCATAAACATCATTGAAATCAGAATACTTGCTGATAGAAAGGATGCTACAATTCGTCCTCTGAATTTAACGACAACAGTCTGGTTGAGCGAAACTCCCCAGCTGACTAATACACTTACCAGTCCGCTGAATAATGCTAGAATAAAGGCTGTTTCCAGTGTAGGAGAGTGCTCTATTGGATACCCAAGAGTTATGAACCAGAAACTCATCATAGTTGGAACCAAAGCTGAAATGCCAAGCAACAATTTCCCCCTGCGGGTCCTATCAATAATCAGACCTATAGGAATGATGAGTAACGCTGCCATTCCCATACCCATACCAAGAAGTAGTAAGTGGTCGATTCCGGGGTCCGTGAAGTAATCCCCAGCTAATAATCTGCTGATAATGTAAATGCAGTAGGCTATGAATGGAGAATAAAGAAGATAGTAGACCGCAGTCTTGCCTGGGAAATTTCTGTATTCCAGCGTGTTTTCCACCAACTGTGAATGGCCCGGAGAAGATAAGAATATGGACCTTTCGCGTACAATTGGCACAATCAATTACAGGCGATATCTTAAAGAGAATCTAGCATAGAGCCCTAATAACTAAGGAGAGCTAAACCTATTGTCAGGAAGACTCGGGCTTTATGAGTTCATGGTACTGACGGCTGGAGGGGTCCCCATATTTCACTACTCCCCAGATGAATCTAGAAAATTGGATGAATTGCTCTCAGGATTCCTGACTGCAATCACTTCCTTTGCTTCTGAGTTTGGTGAGAAGTCGGTCCAGAGCCTATCATTTGAAGGCTCGGAACTCCTTTACGAGCAGGCAGAAGCAGATATTCTCTGTATCTTTCTTACTGACACAAACGCACCTAAGAAGATTCTAAGAGCAGTTCTCAAAGACCTGAGTCGGAAATTCATCAACAAATATTCGCCCGACGTGGATTTCGATCTCGCGATTGAGGGTGCCTTCAAGGATTTCAAAGACGATGTTGAACGGGCATTGAGCTACTACGACGGCGTCCTCATGATAACTTCAAGTTTGAGTTCTTTTGTTGTGCCCGCTCTCAATAAGGAAGCATATCAGCTAGCAGCTGACTCACAGGGTCTTCTTGATCAGTTCCATAGGGATTTTGGAGGCACCGGGAATCGTATCCTAGAAGCAGTGAACGGAAATGATTCAATTTATGATATCAGCCAATCTCTTGGGATTGAAGAACAACAAGTCCAAGAAGTAATTGAATATCTATCAATCTGGGGAGTAATGCAGATTTCCAAAATCGCACCAGAGGTAAAGGCGGAAGATGCCAGATTTGATGCATTTCTAGATCTCGTTGGTCTTCCACAAAAGGATTATCAATTGCTTAAACGAGCGATGCCTCTTTGTAATGGTACAAAGGCCTTGGCTGAAATTAGCAGTAAACTTGGCGTTACATCGGAGCGGCTCTTTGAAGTCCTGAGTAAGCTGGGAGATGAAGTCGAGTGGAAGAAACTCAAAGTCACGGATTTTCCCAACCAGAGAAACTAGGATTTCCCAAGAGATATTATAAGGCGCTGGATGCACTCTGGTCCTGCAATAGTGATTGAAAATCTTAGTCAAGTGGTTGATAATGAGTCCAAAAATCGTCAGTATCCACAGTTTCAGAGGGGGCACTGGTAAATCTAACATTGCTGCGAACCTAGCTGCAGTTGCAGCTCTTGATGGAAAGCGAGTAGCCGTAATGGACACAGACATTGCTTCACCGGGAATCCATGTCATTTTCGGGCTTGGTCGTGAGAAGCTCAAGCGCACACTCAACGACTACCTAAGAGGAGAGTGCGACATTGCTGATGCATGCATGGACCTAACTAGACGCAAGGAGTATTCAAGCATAAAATCAGGCAAGCTATTCCTTATTCCCAGCTCGATGATTGCCGATGATATCACACGAATACTCCGCGAGGGCTATGAAGTCAGCGATCTCAGAAATGGATTCACAGAGGTCATCCGTGCAAAGGGCTTGGACTTGCTAATCATTGATACTCATCCCGGACTTGATAGAGAAACTCTGCTTTCAATGGTTACTGCCGATTACCTCTTTGTAGTGGCGAGGATTGACGAGCAAGACTTGTTGGGTACAGCAGCCACACTGGATGTCGCCCGCAGGCTGCAAGTTCCAGAGATTAGAATAGTCATCAATAAGAGGCCAAACATCTACGAAGATAAGGTAATCACAAGTGAGGTCGAGAAGAAGTTCAAGTCGTCGGTGGTTACTATCATTCCGATGCTGCCTCTCCTAATTGATGCTGGGAGCCGCTATGTCGTGACAATGCGGCATCCAGATAGCGAATTCACGAAGTGTATAGAAGAAATCTACAAGGCCATCGAGTAGATGGGATACTCTATCTGAACCAAAGGGGCAAGTAGATAATCGCCACAGTCAGTAGAAGGATTATGAAGCAAATTGCAAGGATAAGGAGGAGAAGACTATCAGAGGTGCTTCGCGAGTCTATTGATGGATTAACGCTTTCCATGATGAATTCATGCACTACTATGACATTTATTCATATGAAGATGTGCACAAACAATGCAATATTGCGTGACCACAACATTTCTATCAGGTGATTTGGGATTTCGAGATTCACGGAGAACGAAAATATGGATATACAAGTCAGACTGGCGTCTGCTCAAGACAAACCCTCGTTAGAGGAATTCTATAAGCGAGAAGGTCTTGACTTCCAGGAATTATCCCATCGTCCCTCCATATCTTCGAGCGGTTCAGTCAGAGAAACCATGTACATCATTGCAGTTACAGTAGACATGGTTGTAGCTGCTTTGAAGCTTGATGTCATTAGAGACCCTGAACTGGGGGATATCGGTCACATATTCCATTTCGAAATCGAGGATGCCCTTGAGCGCACTGACTTGGGGCAAAGGATGCTCAATATGACTATTGAAATTGCTCAAGAAAAGGGCTTGAGAGCTCTTGATGCTATGGTCCGTGAGGAAAGAGCAGATGTAATCTCACTCTTTTTGGAGAGCGAATTCAATGAGATACGGAAAGAGGTCAATTTACGCCGGTATTTCAGAGAACGCATATTTTAGACTATTTCACTAAGTCCCAGTTTCTCCAATGTCGCTGCTGTAGGCAGCCCATCTTCTTTTTCCCAACCCATCAGATCGTAATACCTGTCAAGACTAGCCTCGAAGTCTGCCTTAGTATTATATGCAGGAAGTCCTTCATTGGGACCACTTACCTGTCCTTCCCAAAATCTCTGGGGTAGAATATCATCAGCTCTGGAAATCCCTTCTCTATGATTGAACATGCGAGTAAGCGTTTCGACACGTTGGCCAAAGAGATTGATGCTGTCCCGGTTATATTCCAAGCCGGTAGCTCCGTTCAATAGTCTAATCAAAGGCTCGAATCCAAGGGGGATATGCCAGACGAAGTGACATACTACCAAAGAGTCGCGAAGAATCTTGATGTACCTGCTTTCTATCATAGACTCAACCATATCTATTGCTGATTCTTTTGGTGGGTCATTTGTAGCTGGCCAACCCCTTAAGTGACTAGCTCCTACATCTCCAGTTGCATAAGAAAGGCCCAATCCCTTTTTGCCCCGGGGATCCCAAGCAGCAACTTCAAGTCCCTTTACATGTACTGCTAGCGCTTCACTTCCTTTTCCTATCTTTGCAGCAGCTTCCTTTGTACCTAGTGCTAGAATCTCCCCGATGCCATCTCTCATAGCAATCATCCGGAGTATACGGATAGCCGCATCGCCATCGCCAAATCTGAGTGGAAACCCGATCTCATCCTCAGTGAGGATACCCTTCTCAAAAGCTTCCATTGCAAAAGCAATCACTGATCCAACACTTATGGTATCAAGTCCTAAATCGTCGGCGAGGTAACATAGCTTGAAGAGGGTCTGTGGGTCAGCAATTCCAAGGTCTCCAGCCATCATCCCCCAGGTTTCATACTCAGGAGTTGATAGAACAATTTCTCCATCCACTTCGGTCTGATATGCATGAGTACAACGCATTATGCAATGGGGACAAGACATATTGTTCCCTGCATACCACTCAGTCAAATTCTCTGGCCACAGGTCTTCGTTTTCATCAAGATATCCACTCTGCCAATTCTTGGTGGGAAATTGGCCTCTACTGTTCGAAACTTCAGTCAACGTGGAAGTGCCATATTTCTTGAATCCGTATTCAGGGCCCTTCTCATCCCAAAGCTTTTGCGCTTCCTGTCTAACTGCTCCCAACACGTCCCTGTCTGATGGTGTTATCCGCTTTGTCCCCTTTGCGACAACAGCCTTGAGATTCTTTGATCCCATAACTGCCCCAGCACCACCGCGGCCTGTCTGATGTGCAATCTCACAACATCCCATGGAGATTAGACTCATATTCTCGCCAGCAGGGCCAATCACATAGACAATAGCATCCTTTTGCTGAGAATTCTTCAAGACTCTTGTTGATTCATGGACGCCCTTTCCCCAGATATATGATGCAT
This sequence comes from Candidatus Thorarchaeota archaeon, assembly GCA_048882485.1. Lineage (GTDB taxonomy): Archaea > Asgardarchaeota > Thorarchaeia > Thorarchaeales > Thorarchaeaceae > SMTZ1-83. Next base: position 19,762 of record JBHLRP010000041.1, on the reverse strand, counting down.
CTTCAAACTTGATATTCTCGTCTTCAATGACAACAGTTGTTGGGTTCTCCGCTTTTCCCCTTATTCCAACTACATCATATCCGGAAGTCTTTATCTCTCTTCCAAGCGCATCTCCACAATGTGTATCTAGATAGAGGCCGGTCAGGGGTGATTTTGTAACTAGAGTCCATCTCCCAACATTAGGAGCAGGAAGCCCCTGAAGAGGACCGGTCATGAACAGAAGTAGATTATCAGAACCCAAGGGGTCTGTACCAGGTTCAAGCTCACGATAGAGCAAGTATGCGCCAAGTCCCTTACCTCCTATAAACTTCTCATATATCTCAGGATCAAGGCTTTCCTCTCTTGTTTCCTGAGCAGTCAAGTCAATCCATAGAATCTTCCCATTCCAACCTAACAGAGTCATTCTTGTTCACTTCCCAAAGCGGTGATTAGTTACTCCTATATTACGATATCTCGATTTTTGAGATTTCATCCAATTCGATGTTTCGCAGATTATTGAGGAGTGCAAGGACAACGTCGCGAAGGACATTCGCAACGAATTCATTCATGTGCACCTCTTCTCCGCCAACAACGAGTTTCAGCTTTGAAGCCATGAGTCCAACCTCTAGACCAGATGATTGCTAAGCACCTTTTAGATATTGCTAAGCATGAAATGAAGCTCCATGCATTCAAAATGCCAACTGCTGTTCGCTGGCTCCGATAGACTTTTGTAGCTCACGCAAGTGTAGCCGAAGCCAACAGGCAACCATAGTCGAATGAGGAATTGGATGATGGGAACTAGTGAGGATACGAGATCGATTCAGACGATAATCACTCAGAAAACGCCTGAGGGAGAAGCCATTGAGCCAGTAGGTCGTATCAGTGGATTTGGTGCATTGTTGGGTATAATAGCCGCAGTAACTGGCATGTTTATGACAGCAGGATATTCTCTGTTGCCAATTCCCACGATTCCCATTCAAGCGTTCCAAACTGACGCCTATCAGCTTGGCTCGACTATATTTGTAGGATTACTTGTAGCTAGCTTGTTGCTGCAGGCATTTGGCTCTCGCAGACTTAGACTGAAGCTTGCATCCAATTATCCATACCTACTCTATATCTGTGCACTTGCTGGATTATTGATTATTCTCGGTCTACGTACAGGTGCCCTTGAAGCGGGATCATATGAGTCACGACAAATCGAGTTCATGAACGGATTCGCCCCTATATTTGCGATATTTGCAGTATTGTGGCAGCTTATCTCAGTCATGTATACGGATACTAGCAAGACATGGTTTGGCTTTCTTGCCGGATTAATGAATGCCTTCTTTATTCCTCTGCTTGCATTGGGTCAGGTAATGGGCGGAGGAATGGTCTATGTAGCCTACGCCATCCTACTAATCGGTCAACTTGGTACGTTCCTATATTGGTGGTCGCCTTTGGGCAGCATACGAGAATTTGCGAGGTCTCCAAGCAAAGCCAAACTCGCCTTTAGTATGAGCGGCTTATTGACATTCCTAATAGGAACCGCCGCCGTGTTCATGGGGCCTTTGACCAGCATTGGGACTGTGAATATCTGGAGGCCATGGAGTACCCTTGATCCTTCACAGAACTATATGTTTGTCACAAATCCTGCGCTTGTATTTGCGCTTTGCTCAGCAATGATTTACTGGGTCATGCTAGCACCACGTCTAGGAGCAAAAGAGCTACAAATGGCACACATTGGAGAAGACATTGTCAAGGGTGCAGTCAAGTGGTTTATGATGATACTTGCAGCTCTTGGTGTCGTGGCAGCGGCTGGTGCTGGAGTAATGGTAGCCGGTGCAGAAGGCTTTGGACTCTGGCTATCAGTAGCACCCGCGGCAGTCATGTTCCTTATGGGAGCACTCTATGCTGCCACAACCGATGTTATCACAGGAATCCCACTTGCAATCACATCTATCCTCTTAATGGTTCATCCATTCATACTTTCAGATTTTATTATAATCGGATGGATTGCGATTATCATCACACAAGGCCTAATCATGATTGAAACAATTATACGGGGATTCACGAGCTTCTCACAAGGAGCACTGTCTGTTATACTGAGTATCGTAGCATCCATACTGTTTACGATGTTCATGCTTGGAGCTTTCGGTGCGGGCCCCGCTGCGATTTGGCCAACTAATCAATGGTTCAATATTCGACTCTTTCCGGGAATCCCTGAAGCAATCCAATCTCCATTAGTTGTGGTGCTCCCAGCTCTTGCACTTCTTATGCGCAATGTGTCACTTGCGGGCTATTCACATGGAAGGGGTTATACAGGTGGGCAAATGTTGATGGGCGTAAGTGTACTCTTCGCACTTGTGATTCCGTTGATTGCGTTCAACGAGGGTATTGCTCATGTGGCGAGTACTGCTGCAGCAGTCTTGCTTGCCCTTTATGGAGTCAGTTTCGTGTTGGTGCTTTCCCTTAATATGAACCTCGCGGCTGAGGTGGAAGACACGGGACACACCTTTGAAGGTCAATACATCAGGGTGTCGACTGTGATAGGACTGGCATTCGGTGCAATTGTAGCTATTGTGGTACTAGCGATGTTTTCTGGATTCCCATCTGCTCTCGAGATCGCTTTCATCATCAGGCTCCTTGTAACATTAGTTGTTGGACTAGAAATACTCTGTATAATCTCATGGCTAGTTGCAGGTGTAAGGCTTGGTATGTTGAGTGAGGGGTTCAGTTTCACAAGAGTCGAACATTCGCTTGGAGATTGAAAACAGAATTGAATTGCTCCTAGGAATTAGGAGCCTCAAGATTTCGCAACCAATTGTCAACCGCACGAACCCCAACTTCAGGAAAGTTAGTGATTATCCCGTTGACGCCCCACTCCAGCATACATAGCATATCAGGTTCGTCATCGACACCCCATACATTGACTTTCAGTCCTTCTTCATGAGCTTGAATCAAGAGGTCTCTAGTGACGTCCGGCAGTACTGGATGAATTGCATCTGCAGCCGCGTCTAGCGTGTGCTTTACCATTTCTTCCATTCCAAGTTGAAAGATAGCTCCAGTTTGTGCATCTCTGTTCAGTTCCTTTACTATCTCGATTGAAACAAGAAAGAATGACGAAATGATTGTCGAGTCCAACATTCCTCTTTCAACTACCAATTCCAAGACTTGCTCCTCGACGCCAATAGATTTCAGGTCAATATTGATTCCGATATTGCCCTGAATCAAATCAAACACCTCGTCGAGGAGAGGTACTTCTTGACCCTCGCCTGCGTCTAATGATTTGATCTCTTCTAGAGTTAGGTCTTCTATCATTCCAACACCATTAGTTGTAGATGATACATCAGGGTCATGAATACACACTAGGTGGCCATCTGCTGTACCCCACACGTCCACCTCAATCATATCAACTCCAGCTTGCATAGCGATTTCATAGGATCTGAGGGTATTCTCAGGCGCGGCATTTGGGGCACCTCGGTGCCCCATTACCAGAATCTCTCTCATATCACATCAGTCCTCAGTTCCATGGTGTCGCTCTTTGATTATCTAATCATCCTGACGGGCCAGTCCAGTGCCACCACACCTTGGACAGGTTTCCTCTTCTTCTTCTGAGCCAATCTTTCCCGTTCCTCTGCAGTAATAGCAGTCGTCTCTCGGCATTTCAATGGAAGCATCAATTTCCTTTGCCAGAGCTGTCCCCATCCCAATTAGCACAACTCCGATGAATAAACTAACAAGCGCAATGAAATAGAGGTCAGCAAAGTAATAAAGCAACACTAATGAAACAGCAAATATCAGAACACCAGCTACAGCAAGCATTAGACCTCTCTTCTTTCGTTCCATTGGAAACACCCAATCTGATGTTGCAGGCTTCATAATGCGGGCGGTAGGTCCTCTTTATACATTGTGGCTTAATTCAGTAGGCATGGACAAGAGATAATAGCGCTGACGGAGTGTATTTCCAGCTAGCGTGATTTGGCATGTCGAGAGCAGACCTATTTGCGAGATACACTCAGCTTTACCAAAAGACACGGGCCAGAGAGATTGTGCCAGAAGGCTCCTTTGTTAGACAGCTGAGCGATATAACACGCCTGGGCCTTGATATAGGCATCTTCTTCAAATCCAAAAGAAGGAAGCCAGCTCAGGTGTTTTTGGGAAATCCTATCCCATTCGAAGTTGCGAAAGAAGAGGGTTTCCTTGAAACAGAGGACGAGACCTTTCTTTGCCGAACGATTCTGTCAGACATTAGATCTCTCGAATATCTGAAAGTCGCCATTTCTGCCGGCTTTCTCCTGGATGCATATCAGGAGAGGGTGGATTTCCTAAAGAAATGTCAACGAATAGTCGATGTGCTTGTTCGGAAGGCAAGAAATGTGGTCCACATGGGCGACTTCACGCCATTCCAATTTGACAATAGAGTAAGCACACTCAATGACTTTCTGAAGAAGACACTCAAAATGGATGATGTATCTGTCGAGGCTGCATCGATCGCGTTTCATGTTGCAGATCCCCTTTATATCACTCTGACTGGGAATGACATTATTGTCATGGGTGATGAGAGTGCAGTTCCTCATGGAGTATTCTATTTCGTTGGAGGGATAGGGTATACGTTTGACAAGACACTCGGAGCCGTTAGTGAAGAACGACTCTTCAGAACAACTGAAGACCTTTCACCATTCGGAATTGACAAGGCCTATATTGAAACAAAGATCTCACAAGTGACAGAGGACTTTCAGAACAATCTTCACTCACTGATTTTCTCAGACGTGTGGAAGAAAAGCCCTGCAAAACCACTGAGTGTGAACTTTGGTGGTGATATCCTCGTCAGGGCAGAGCCAACAAGTGAAATATGGATGGGCGTCTTTGAGGTCTATCTAAAATCGCCAAAGACATAGCAAAGGCAAGTCTTAGTCGCAGAAGGATGAGGAGGCTAAGCCTCAAATCAGAATTCCGTAGTTGGCCGATTCACTTCGAGGGATATTTGGATCTGTCGCCTGAACTAGAGAAGAATGTTGGTTTCAAAAGAGAGAAGACTCTGGCTATAAGATGATTAAAATCGTCTTTGATGGATAATGAGATCCAAGAAGTGGCAATTTTCTTTGAAAGAAGCATCGGAAACCTTATCTTAAAGCCAAGGGCCTAGTTTAGGCTACAGTGTTGCCATATCAATGACATATCTTTACGACTCTCTCAGATGAGAGAGCACAACGACTTCTTGCATTTCAACACTTTAAGGAAATCAAATTGAGTTTGAGGCGAGAGATATGCCATATATTGTTACATATTCATTGTACCCAACCCATAAGATACCTGAAGTAGCCAAGAGATACCTCGAGGTATTGGAGAAATTTCCACCAGATGAAACACTGAGCGAGCAAGTAGTACCTGCATCAGTCAAGGCCACAGAACGAGGAATTGCTACGATAGGTATATCACTGGTAAAAGAAGGGAAACTGGAAGAAGCCTTGTCAAGAACTACACAATCTATGGTAATGTATCACGATATCGAAGGATACGAATTTTCAGTTGAAGTACAAAACACAGTTTCAGAAGCTCTAGCTTTTATCGGAATGAGCACATCAGAGTGAAATGGTTCGAGGAGGAGTTACTTTCTCTCGTAGCTCTTCCCTCATTTTTTATGGGTAAATTAAATCAGTTATGGATTCGTGCACACCGACTCCAGTTTTTTCGAGATAGCAGGACAATGACCAACAATCTCAGACTCTGTCAGACAATGATCAAGTATCGCTTTGATTCTGATTTCTCAAATCATGAGTGGATCGAAGGAATCTATTGCGATGAAGACTGCTCGAAAGGCATAGATTCTGAATGTGTAGGTGACTGCAACTTGAGTGATGCCTTCAATTGATGTTGTCAGTTCGTTCACGGCATCAGATCCGAATGTGCTATACAGATAGGGAAGTGACTCTAATGTCAAAGAAGTCACACCATTTCCCTCGGCTATCACCAAATCGGAGGCAATACTGTCCAAAGAGTTGTATACTAGATTAGGTCTTGACTGTATGTCTGATTCATTGCCGGCAACTCCAAGACGCATTGACCAAGCTGGCCCATATTGTGAAACTGTTCTAGAAAATGAGTGAGAGAGATATTCTCCAACGTCACCATTCATCTCGTATGAGAACCCTGATCGAGAACAGTCGACTTGAACCTTATCCCATTGAATGAGTGTCTGTACAGTCTGGCCACAAACCTTCATTGCTACAGTATCCGTGTCCTGTAGGTCATCAAGAATAAAAGATTCAACCAATACGCCAGTGCTCAAGTCCAATGAATCAGATTCGCTTGCAAGGAGGGCGGCGCCCGTTTCTATTGCACTCGAATCGATAGAATCAATTGAGGACCGAATGAGGGCTGAGAATCCAGGCAAATCAAGACTCCTAGTTCGTGCCAAAAGAATCTCCCACTCTGGCGCTGACAAGGTCATATCGAAGTAGATGCAGTTGGGCATTTGCGTCATATTGAGTGTTTCCAACTCAGAATCGACCTGTTGTAGTGAATTGAGGTGGCTTTGATATACTTCCTGAATCACAGATGTTGTGCCAAGAGAGTTTGGAACGCCATCAAAGAATGAAGCCCTGGGGGAAGTCATCGTTATAGTATACTGGACTGCCGAATTATTGAGCATGTCTAGCCAGTTTCTCAAACGATTCATTGATTCCATATTGCCCTCTAGTAAGTGAAGATCCACGCCAACCCCAGAAGAACTAAGATTCAGAAGGAGAGAATCACTAGGCGATATATCCATGTACCCAAAATCAAAATCAGCTAGAGGGACTTCAAGTTTTAGATTCATTTCGCCTACGGGTTCTATCAGTGCAATAGATGTTTGACCCAGTGCAAGAGTCGTTACGGGAAAACTCAATCCTAGTACGTTGAGGATAATCATTGAGACGCAAGTCTTCCTTCCGATTTGCCGAATCTTGGTTTTAAAACGAAAGCGGCCCATCACGAAGATGATGCACAAGGTTGCAGCATTCAGAATTAGGAAGATTACGAAACCATGAACCAGAAGCGAGAGCACTCCAAAGAATCCAGATGCAATAAGCAGGATGATAAAATTAATGGCCGCAAATCTGTCGCTGTAATATGCTCTTACCATAAGTGGCAAAATAACCATTAGCGGTAGTATATAGAGTACAATCGGCAAAGAATCAAGGAATCCGATACCAGCTATGGTCATGCGAACTGTCACTGACAACATAGTATAGAGAATCAAGGAGATATTGAGGACTAGAACTCCGGTCGCATAGAGATGAAGCCAACTATCTAGTTTTGTATTCGATTTGACTTTAGCTCTTAAGGCTCGACGCCTACTGATGAAGCCGCTCATTAATTGTCTCCTTTGGATGCGCTATCAGGCACATAAACCTTCATGCTGAAGCGCAAGGCAAAATAGGCTGCTAGACGCCAAAGTATCCAGGTTTCCGATGTGTATGATGTAGCAGTGATAGGAGCCGGACCTGGTGGATCAACAACAGCCAGATATATTGCGAAGCAGGGATTTGCTGTCTGTCTGATTGACAAGGATGAATTTCCGAGAGACAAACCCTGTGGAGGTGGCTTCTCGACCCAACTTGTTGACGACTTTCCTTATCTCAAGAAGAGAGAGAAAGAATTCCTCAAAGGAGTCTGTCATGTCGGTGTGCTACATTCTCCCAACCGGAAGTCGGTGATGCGCGGCCGTGTTGATATGGCTGTTGCTCTTCGAACTGACTTCGATAACGCATTACTCGAGTCCGCGATAGATGCTGGCACTTATTCGATTACTGGACATAGAGTAAAGTCTATTGGCATTTCAAATGACTTTGCTACAGTTTCGCTCGACGATGGAAGAGATGTCCTTACAAGGGTGATAGTGGGTGCAGATGGTGTTGTTAGCATGGTTGCAAGATCAACCGGATTGAACACCAAGTGGTCATCAAGGGATGTAACGGCCTGTAGGGTTGCAGAGGTACCAGTCGATCCAGATACTGTAGAAGAGTTATACACTGCAGACAGGGAATACCACTTCTTCGCAAATTTGGGGGGATTGCCGGGATACGGTTGGATCTTCCCAAAATTTGAAACCATAAATGTCGGTCTGGGGATTGTTGCAGATTATGCCAAGGGGCTTCCCGAGCACTTCCGTTCTTTCACCAATTTCCTAATGAAAAAGAGATATCTGAATGAAGATGCCGATTTGAGAAATGTGAAAGGCGCTCTGCTCCCTACTGGGGGGACCATCTCAAAGTCTTTTGCAAAGCGCTGCTTGCTGGTTGGTGACTCTGCAGGCATGGTGAACCCAATCACGGGAGGAGGCATAGCATATGCAATGAAAGCGGGAAAGCTGGCAGCGGCTGTCTTGGGGAAGTGTCTTGATGATGACATGCTTGATGAAGCCACCCTGAGGACCTACCAAATGCTGTGGATGGAGCTATTTGGGAATGAAATAGAATCTCAGCTGCTTGTGCAAAGGATATTCACAGGCTCCTTTGCCAGTGTCCTATTCGAGATTGGATCTCGGGATACTGTCCTACAAGAAACGGTTTCCGAAATGATGTCTGAGGCATCGCAAGGGAAGAATGATGTCACCAAGCTTCTTGGACGCTTCCTCTATGTTTGCCTACGAGAGGCTCTGTCACGTTGATTAACAAGGATTTAGCCTGATGTATTTTGCCGCGCATTGCCGCATCCCTGAGGACATCTGCGGCAATAGCTCTCTCAGTCAATTTCGAGATTCTCAATAAGAGATTGGACTTCGGGACGGCCAAGTAGTTTTCTCCTAGTTTCGGATAGATTATTGATTACGCATACTATGCCTACCACAGTTGCACCTAGTTTCTCAATCGCCTTCTTTACAGCGAGAACAGTAGTCCCATGTATCAGCCAGTCATCAACGATGGCTATTCTATCCCCTTGGTCGATAGAATCCGACACAAGAGCGAGTCGACCATCTGTGAATCTGGTTGTTGGCAAGAGCTCCAAGGGACGTTTGTAATCTTCGGGCAAATAGGCTATTGATCTTACAGGGACGATGCCACAACCCAAGTAGTATGCAATTGCACTTCCTAAAGCAAGCCCTCTTAGGTCTATGCCAATAACTTTGTTTGGCTTAACCTCTGTCAGTGGTCTTGCGAGTCTGTCTACGGCCTTGTTAAAAACTGTGGGATTCTCAAGCAGTCTGCTGATATCAATGACGGCTTGTCCCTCGTCAGGCCAGTCTTTAATGACGTCTACGTAGTTACGAAAGTCCACATCTGTCATCCTGACACCTCAAGGCAATCACATTCCAAGGTAGTCATAATTCTTTCTGTATCAAGAACATGTGATTTTGTAGATTGCTTCATTGGTAGACCTTTAAATAAGACTCTCCTCTGCATAGTCCATGGATTATCCTTCCGACGACACCGTCACATCACTGACAGACCTCATTGTTCAACAGATTAGGGAGATGGCTGAGAAGTCCAGTGAAGAAGAGAAAAGGAACATGAGGAGAAACTTGGGTCTGGATTGCAAGTGTGATAAGAAAAAGGCATGATTCTATCACAAAGTCGGAGAAACAGTTAAGAAATAAATCTGGCAGTCGAATCACATCCTGCTATTTGGAGTGTTAGAGTAGCTGATAGTACCAGGAACAACCATTGGCGTGTCGCTTATTCCAGGCTATGTTGAGATAAGAGACAAAGGTGTTGTCAAAAAGAAAATACCAACAAAGCACAGATCATTTGAGAGCGTGCTTGAAGAGGTTGAAATGTTCTTCCGCGTGCGAAGGAAGATTCTAGCACCTGGAATCCTGCGTGATGTTCTTGTTCGGATTGGACTGCCAACTGCAAAGAAGATCGTATCAGCACAGGATTTGGAAGCGGCACCTCCAGAGGTAAAGAAAAAAACACCCACACCAAAACCAGAACCCAAAATTGCCATGCCTTCTGAAGAAGAAGCACCGAAGGTGATGAGTGAGAAACCGTCTACTGATGAAGCAGCGACCTTTGTCGAGAATCCTGAGCTTGATGTGCCAGGTGTCACTGTCTTGGATGGAGAAGATTTCACAGACATCGCTGATGCACTTAATGCCGTGGAGTCGATGAGTGACTCCTTCATGGCCGCAAGACCGAAAATGGAAGGAGAAGTTTCCACCGAACAGAAGGAAGAGGAGCCTGTAGTGCCGGGAATTAGAATCAATGTGGCTGGTTCCGAAGAAATAACAGCAGCCCCAACTACCTTTGCATCAACTCCGACTATCCTTGAAGAACATAAGGAATTGCAGGCCGAGGAATTGGAACCTCCTGAGCAAGAAACCAAAATGGAAAAAGATGACATTGCAGAAGAAGAGCCAGAACCCATAACCGAATTGGAGGCTTCAGTTCCACAGTCTAAGCCAGAAAGGGTACTTGAATCTCAGGCCATTGAGCCAGAGGAGATAGTGCGTGAGGCACAGATCCTTGACGCAGAAGATGAGATAATACCAGAACCTCAAGCATTCATTGAAGACGACGAGGAACCAGAAATTGAGGAGGTGCCTGAACCTCCAATGATGGATGAGATTGAGGAGGCTGCCGCGGATGAAGTTTCAACTTCAGCTGAACCCGGATCTTCTCTGGATAAATCAGCTCTTGAGACTACTTCTCCAGCTCATGTGGTCAAACCTTTAATCCAATCGAAAATTCTTATTCTAGGGGAAGCAGGTGTTGGCAAAAAAAGTTTGATGCGAAAAGCTAAGCTCGAGCCTGTGGAGGAGGAAGCGCCCATAGGAGAACCTTACATACACACCAAGCTGGTTGAGACTGAGAACCATCGGGTGAGAGTCCATGTCTGGTCATTTGATGAAGCGGTCAAATCTAAGATTTCTAGAAAAGACTTCTATGACGAGGCTGAAGCACTGATAGTTGTCTATGCCGCTTCTGACAGGTGGAGCTTCGAGTCCATTGATTTCTGGTTGAAAGAGGCCACTATCACAACGAATGAAGTGCCTCCAATAGTCGTTGTGGCTAACAAGACAGATTTGGTTTCAGACTTCGAGGAGGATTCTGGCGACCAGCCTGTGACTTCCGAAGAGGGATTTGCTCTTGCCGAGGAACTAGCAAAAAGATTTGGAACAGAAGGGAAATTGCATCCTGTAGCATTCATTGGGACATCATGTTTGACAGGGGAAGGAGTCAATGATGTCTTCGTAACTTCAGCTGAGCTGGCAGCTCGCAACTTACCCGAGGAGTAGGTCCTGCCTCTGCAAGGATTTCATAAGAAGATTCGCCAAGGATTGGAAATAGCCTTATACTCCACTGCCATCATGAACTCAATGCATAGCTGATACTCCCTACTATCCTCGGTGAGTGTGGTCGATACGGAAGATAAATGCGAAAGCTGCGGGAGGAATGTCGATCCCATTGGCATAGCACGAGACTTGGAAGAGCAATTCATAAATGATGCTCGAAAAGGCATGTGGATCTGTATTGATTGCTTCATGAAGCGGTTCAAGGTAAACGCAAAGAAGCGGAGTGGGTATGGAGGAACCATCTATGAGCTAGAAGAAAGGAGCGCACCCAGATTTGGCCTGGGAAGCTCAAGGCTTAGCTGTCTTAAGTGTGAGTGGGTTGCTTGGACTGAGGAAGGACTGGTAAGCCATATGCAGAAGAAACATATCAAGTAGCTGAATTTCATTCATTCTTAACTGAGAAGACATCCTTCTCCCTGATTATCACATGCCCAGAGAAGCGAAGTCCATCAAGTTTCCTTGCCGCGCTTTCCAGCATGCCCATACGATACATCGCAGTTCGAGGGCCTACTCCCTGAAGCCAGTCTATGCTAGTCAGATTCAGTTTGTCATGATGAGCGAAATATAGCCTGAGGTCTGCCGAGATGGCATTCGTACGGTCAAACATCGCCGCAGTAAGCCCGATACTGGGAGCCGCAAAACTAGCCATTACCCAAATAACAATGAATGGGTCATTCGTGAAATAATCAAAGAAGAAGATGAAGCCGCTCAGAATTGGATCGACTAGAGCGATGATCACAAGCGCCAAGGATAGATACTGAGGTGTATCATCACTGCCGAGACCAACCACACCTATTATGTCCTGATTTGGCGGATACAAAAAGACCAGTATACTTCCAGAGGCAATGCCTACAACCAGCCCTGTCAGGGCAATCAGAACTGCAAACTCAGTTCCCATCTCAGCCCAAATGGCAGGGAATCCAAGAAGAGACTGAATAGCAAGAGCAACACAGATTGTAACGGCACCTACAAAGAATCCTCTCCAGCTGAAGAATTCATACCGCATTTCCATGATCTCATCAGACAATCCTTGTTGCACCTAAACTATTCTACAATCAGATAATACCTTGATTTCTGATAAAGCTTCGTATGATAGCAGGAGATGATTGAAATAAGAAGGGATTGCATTAGCGCAACGTCATTATGAATAATAGGGTACAATCTTTCTCAGATAGTTGACTTTATAGCCGGAAGCTTCTCAATTTACTCAAATCCATATCTCTTTTCGCAAAGAGAAAGGAGCAATTTATTAGAATCGGGGAATGGGTTTCATAGAGAAGCGGGCTTGCTCTAAATAGGAGTGGTTTCAGCTGAATGATGATGTGATTGTGCGCCTAGATGATGTTTCAAGAACATATACGATGGGAGAGATACAGGTGCATGCTCTGACAGATGTGTCGCTCTCCATCAAAAGAGGAGAATCTGTAGCTATCATGGGCCCAAGTGGATCGGGCAAGACAACTCTTCTCAATCTGATTGGAGCACTTGATAGGCCTACTGGCGGAAGGGTCCACGTTGACGGAGTAGATATCACAGACATGAGCGAAACAGATCTGACCAATGTTAGACGAGAAAAGATCTCTTTTGTTTTTCAATTCTTCAACCTCTTGCCCGTGCTTTCTGCATATGAGAACGTTGAGCTCCCACTTCTCATCAGTGGTGTTGATGAAGAAACCAGAAAGGCAAGGGTCGACCATTTGATCAATCTTGTCGGCTTGGAAGAAAGAGCAGAGCACCGCCCGGATGAACTCAGCGGTGGAGAACAGCAACGTGTGGCAATTGCCCGCGCCCTAGCGAAGCCTCCAGGCTCAGCGAGCTCGATTGTCGTACTTGCCGATGAACCGACAGGAGACCTTGATTCAACAACAGGCGAAGAGATCATGAAAGTACTTATCGAACTGACTAAAGGTGAAGGTGGCACATTGATCTGTGTCACTCACGATCCGGATGTTGGCCAGAAGATGGACCGTGTGCTCATGATGAGAGATGGACTGATAACAAACGCGTGAGGGTTGTAGTTGGCGGCTGTTCCTGCGGGGTACGAAGCGTTCCAGAGCAAGCGGCGAAGAGGAGTGACTCTGCTCAGCTTCCTCCTGGTGTCTACAATAGTCATGGGTATGAGTGTCTATGTCGATTCCTATTCGGTACATTATTGGGACGAGTCTGTCGATGTTGGAGATGTTTCCCTCATCATCGAATCATGGGAACTGAATCTTGCCAATGCACTGCCCAGAATCAGGCAGATCGATGGCGTCACAAAGGCAATACTTCTCGAGGGCTCAGCTGGCGTGATATATACCTATAATGAGTGGGGATACCAGGGAGATTGGATGCAGACCAAGGCGTTATCGGAGGAATATCTCGAAGAATTTCCCAATATCTATAATATAGTCCAAGGCAGACTGCCTCAGAATGAGTCTGAGATCGCCATCGCAGATTACTTGCTTCAATATGAATGGATTAACATCACCTATGGTTCTACTGTGAATTTCTCAATCACAGATGATGAGTATGATGCTGAAGAAGTCAGAGTCGTCGGAGTCTTCACTATCGGTGATTCAGGAGGAAGTGATTGGTTCAGTGACTACTACTTCTATGCTGATCTGATTGTAGTCGAATCACTAATTGGACAATTGGATCAAAGAGATGCAATTCATGCTGACATTGATAGGTCCAGGATCGGCCCCTTTGATGCTAATGGCGCACTCTTCTTTCTGAGTGGCATCAATCAACAGATTTTGGAACTAGACCCATCATATGGAACCTTTCAATACTCTAGATACTCCACAAGCAACTTATTAGAGAACGGCGTCAGGTCGTACATTGTCTGGCAAACTACAACAAGAATGTCACAGCTGATGCGTGCGGGGGCCATCATCGTTCTTGTGATAATGGTCAGCTTTCTGGCGATTCGCTTCAACGTGAATGAAAGACGATATGAAGCTAATATGCTTATGGCGAGAGGTGCTTCAGAAGGAGACGTAAATGGGATTATCAATAGAGAGATAGGACTCATCGCTCTTGCATCTTGCCTACTAGGACCGATTTTTGGCTTGCTTGGAAGTCGAATCGCGATTGCGTCTACAGGGTTCTTCCAGTTTGACTTCACATTGATGATAACAGAGCCCTTCCTCATCTCATTGGAGTCTTTGCTGATGGCTCTGGTCATAGGCTTCCTGTTGCCTTTGTTCACGCTCGTTGGATATAGAGCAATTTACTCCACAAAGAAGACCGTTGAAGAAAGCACTGGAAGATTGGCGAAAGTTTCCAGAGGTCTCACATTAATCCGCTGGGATGCTTTGATTGTTGTATTGACTTCACTCCTGATGCTTGCGCTCTATGCCGGAGGTCCGGAGATTCAATCCAATTTCCTTCTAGGTTTCATAGCGTCGATAACTCCGTTACCACTCTTCCTGGGAGTTGCTAGCTTAGTGATCAAAGGTCTAAGACGAGGATCCGTCATGTTGTCGAAACGATTCGTCAGAATAGTAGGAGAGGTTTCCTCGTCAGTGGGAGTGCGCCGGATTGGAAAAGAAGCCTCCTCAGCGGGACCTGCGGTCATGGTGCTGGTGTTGGCAATAAGTCTGGCATGGAACAATGCACTGGTTGACAGCACGCTTCCTGCAACTCATCTAAATCATTCAAGATTTGCAATGGGCGCAGATGTGGCTTTTCAGCTAGACCCACTTCAGGAATCCCAGTGGGATGGATTCCTTCAGAATATCTCGAGCCATGCAGCAACAGAAGCGGTGACACAGATTGATGTCACAACTCTGTATTTGGCTGATGATTGGTATAGTCGAGCGTATTTTGCTGCTATTGACCCACAAGAGTATAGTCAGATTGGATATGACCAGTCGGGAGTCCGACTAAATGAATCCAGCTTAAGCCCACTACTTATGGAGCTAGAAGACAATCCAACAGGAATTATCCTAACACAGGACATTGCAGACACATATAGCTTCGATGTAGGAGACATTCTTCGAGCATTTGAACAAGGCGAGGTTCCGCAAGTCTTTGAGTTCACCATAATTGGTATCGCTCCTGCCATTCCGGAAGTACTAGTGAAATACTCAAATTACCGCTCTGGTGGAGGTGTCTATTACATGGAGTATGGCTATTCAGCAGCACAGATCGTTCCACCACCACCATATTATTATTATTACGAGTCATATGGAACTCGTCGCGCATGGATTCATAGAGCTTTTGCGGAAACGTTGTTGAACGAAACTTCCGAAACACAACATTTCTGCGTGGCATCTGCCAGGAGAAATGCCAACGGCACTGCGATGGCTGCCGATGTTCTTGATTCTGGTGGTTCTGGAGTCATAATGTTCGAGCAATGGGGTACAGTGGATTTTGAAGTGGCATATTACTTGGGGCAAGTAGTCTACCAAATGGACCGTGCCGTTGACACAATGCTCACTACGTTTACTGTAGGAGTAATCCTAGGAGCATTTGGAATCTATGCCGTTGAAGGAATCACTTCAAGGAAAAGAGAGATTGCGCTCCTCAGATCCATTGGCGCAAGAAACAGCCTAGTAGTAGGGGCACAAGGTGCTGAACTCCTGGTATTGACTCTTGTCAGCCTCTTCCTGCTTTTGGGATATGGCCCGCTTTTCATAGCCAATTCCCTAATCTCGTCGCTAGGGTCATACAGTACGTGGTCTTTCCTGTTTCCAGTGGCGGTATTCCCAGTAATTCCTTGGTTCACACTTGTCATTGTCTTGATGTTCTTCATTGTGTCAACAATATTGTTCATCGCTGCGATAGCTCTGCTGGGTTCTAGAGTCAATATCGCAGCAGCTCTAAATGCTGCATGGGCTGAAGCAGGGCCATATGGAGGAGATCTATAATGTTCCTAGCGGCACGCATGGTGTCACGTGCGCCTCAAGTTGCTGCAACACTAATCGTGTTCTCAATCTCAGCAGGAGTGCTAGGTGGTATTCTATTCTATATGGACAGTGCAGGACCTCATGTCCTCGCGGAGATGACAGAAGATATACCCGTTGACATGCACCTTACCTTCAGCTATTCTTTCTATCAACAGAATGAAACCACTATGGCTGATATAGAGCAAATTGTGACGTCACAAGAATGGATTGAAGACACTGAAACCGTGTCGAAACTTGAATACTATGATTGGCGCCAGGAAGACCATCGGGATGCGTTCAACATACTTCTCGGTATTAATGACACCTTCTATGATACTTTCCCCAATGCTCTTGATCTTGATATAGACTCATCCACCATTACTGATACCACATGTGTTGTTGAAGAAGCTAAGCTCGGGAGACTAGGTCTCTCGATTGGCGATAACCTCACAGTATGGATGGAAACCTACAATGAAACTTCGGGATCCTGGTATACTATTGATTACAATTTTACAATCGTAGGTACATTCACCACAGCCTTGTTCATACAGTATTACTACTGGGAAGACACCATAGGCACATCCCTTCTTATGGTAACGACAAGAGAAGGTCTCACTCAAACCTTTGAGGATCTTGATCCGGGATATTATGGAGGACTACAAGACGAGATTTGGTCAACCGTGGACCATGATATTGTAGAGACTACTGACCCTGTTTCAGCTATGCAAGAAATAGAGCATAGAATAGAGCAGCAAGCATTACCATATGCAAGAGTCAGCGATTTCGCTCTCCTTTGGGCCGTCTATGAATATATGACATGGGGAACGAGTATGCGCGCTGTAGCATTAGCATTCTCAATTCCAACCCTTGTAATGGCAGTGATGCTCGTCTATTATAACTCGAACTTGCTCGCTGATGAGAGAAGAAAAGATGTTGGCACACTAAAGACCCGGGGAGCATCAGGGGGGCAGGCGTTTAGATGGATTTTAAGCATAGCACTGACAACAGGAATCTTGGGCAGTTTTGGTGCTATTGTCACTGGAGCTATATCAGCCCTAGTTTCAGCAACTGTTCGGGAATTCCTTTCATTCAGGCTGGATATGCTAGCTGAGTTTTCGCTCCTTCTCACTCCTGAGGCAACAATAGCAGTCTTCCTCTTTGCATTCATCGTAGGATTGATTGTAGCGCTGCCTTCCGCGGTTAGAGCATTGCTGATGACACCAACAGAGGCTCACAGCATTATTGAGAGGGAGGTCCTTGTTGAAGTAGAGAAAATGAGTAGTCCGGGGATTGATCTCCTTGCATTAGGTATCTCGGGGTATCTACTCACCCCAATCTTGTTTGCAATGACCTACATGACAATGAACACCTATAGTGCAATGCTATTTGCTGCAATCGTAATTCCGCTTCTAGGCATTTTCACTGTCGCGCTCACAAGACTACTGTCTCGTCCTACATCGTCAGTGAAATCCAAAGTTCTTGGCCGAATAGACCGAAAATCTCTGCACGCTGGCACCCGTGTTATCTCAGGCAACATTCGACTATTCAAGAAGAGTGAAGCCATGGGCGTGATGTTCGTAGCAATGGTTTTCGCGGCAGGCATCTTCTCTTCTCTTTCAGCTACCACTGGCACGACACATATGAACCAGGTCCTGATGTTTGAGGTGGGAGCTGATATCAGCATTGAAGTGGCCCCAGGATTGCAGAATGTGACACTTGATATATTAGAGAATATAACTGCGGTTGAGGGTGTGGCTCATGCGAGTGGTATGATTAAAACTGAAGCCGAAGTAAACTATTGGACCTCCGAATGGGGAACGAGAGTAAACGTCACGCAGCCCGTCACAGTCTATGGAGTTCAACCGAATGAGTGGTTAGATTCGGCTTTCTGGCTAGACTATTTCACAAAGGATACACTCCCTCAAGACTCAATACCTCAACTGGCCTACGACAACTCAACTATTCTTAGCTCGTTCAAGCCAATAGAACGCTATCAGATTAGTGGCATGCAGTATACGCCAATTTACGGCGATTTGCTAACTCTAACTTTGAGTGGGCTATACTGGGAGAACATTAGTGAATGCACAATCATAGATGTGATGGCATCAACCTATGATTCCTATGGTGGCAACAAATACCTCCCTGGCGAATCTTCCGCCAACAACTTTCTGGTTATGAATATAGACTACGTTCAGGCTTGCCTAAACACTTCGCAAATTGAAAGAATCTATGTCGACATTGTGGATGGAACAAACTACACTCGGGTTCTTCGTGACCTCCACGAGATTGCTCCAAACAGCTTTCAAACACTTGAATCAGCTCAAGCTCGAATTGATTCTGCACTTGAATCAAGAGCCGGGCAATCGATTTATGGAGCCTACACGTTGAATGTTGTATTCGCTTTCATTTACTTGACTGCAGGAGTTCTCATCGTTGCCATGGTTAGATTCGGCAAACTGCGGAGGCAATTTTCTGTCATGCGGGCACTGGGTGCTGAACCAAGATCTATCCTTGTTGCAGTGCTCATAGAGTCACTGACTGGAGTAGTCCTTGCAGCGATGATTGGAGGATTGGTAGGTCTCCTGTTGACAAGCTTCGTGATTCAACTACCTCTTACGTACATGGGTAGTATGACAATCCAGCTGTGGAATAGACTCCCGGTAATTCTTGCTGTGCCGACAGCTTTACTTGTGACGATTCTGGGAGCCGCAGTGCTCTCCAGTCTAGCGGCGACCTATTTTGTTGTCGCCCGAAATCTTGGACGAAACATCGCAATGGAAATTCAATATGTGGAATGATGAATCATGTCAGAAGACTTGGAAAAAGTTGCACACGAAAACAAAGTAGTCGTGAGAGACCTAATGAAGGTCTATCGCCGTGGACTGAAGGAAGTAATAGCCCTTCGAGGTCTGGATTTTGAGGTTGGGCATGGTGAGTTCCTGAGCATCGTGGGGCCAAGCGGGTCAGGAAAATCGACATTATTGAAAATGCTTGGAGCTCTTGACAAGCCCACAGCAGGCACGATTCTCTTCGACGGTAATAGTGTCACTCTTCTGGATGACAGACGTTCGATGCTATTCAGAAGAGCCAAGGTTGGATTTGTCTGGCAGATTGGCAACCTGGTGCCTGGTCTCACAGCATTCAAGAATGTCACTCTTCCAATGCGACTTGCTGGTGCGCCAAAGGCTGCTGCGAATGAGAGAGCGAATATGCTTCTGGATACAATGGGTTTGTCAGACAGGGTGACCCACAAGCCAAGCCAGCTGAGTGGAGGGGAGAATCAGAGAGTTGCCATCTGTGTTGCCCTGGCGAACAAACCAGAATTACTTCTTGCAGATGAGGTAACAGGTGAGCTAGATTCAGAGACTGCCGTGATGGTGATGGAGGCTCTGAAAAAGATAAACAAGGATTTTGGCACATGCATTGTGAATGTTACTCATAATCCCAGAGTAGCAGAATACGCGAGCCGCGTAATCAGAATTCGTGATGGGCTAATAGAGGGCCAGCGTCATACTTTATACGGAGATATAACCGAGGTCGACGCCAAAGGGCGGATGGTGATTCCAGATACAGTTAGGAAACTTGCTGGAATCAGAAAAAGGGTTGTTCTGAAAGTGACCAATGAAGGAATTCTTGTATCTCCTCTTGAGAG
>JBHLRP010000040.1:6003-28697 GCA_048882485.1 Candidatus Thorarchaeota archaeon | reverse complement strand
CCAACAAGAGCCCTATTGACTTGGAATGGCATTAAGGCATCTTCCTTCTCTTTTGATTTTTCCTGACCCATGCTGAAGAAGGTGTCAGTGTATATTACAGCAGCTCCTTTCACGGCATCACCAGGATCATTCACCACTTCAACGGTTGTGTTGTAGGTCTTGCTCAATGCGTCAGCTCTCTTGATGATTTCCTCAGAGGGAGTGTACCCTCTCGGCGAGCCAATCGTGACATCCATTCCCATAATGGTGCAACCTTGCATTATCGAATTGCTCACATTGTTTGAGTCACCGACATATGCTATCTTGAGCCCCTCCAGCTTACCCTTGTGCTCCTCAATCGTCATCATGTCAGCCATGATTTGACAAGGATGATTATAGTCAGAAAGTCCATTGATTACGGGAACTGTAGCGTGTTCGGCTAATTCAGTCACCTCATTGTGGCCAAATACTCGGGCCATAATCACATCACAATATCTGCTAAGGACCTTAGCAGTGTCCGCAATCGTTTCTCCTCTGCCAAGCTGTGTGCCACTAGGTTGAAGGTAGAGCGCATGACCACCAAGCTGAGTCATCCCCACTTCAAAGGAAACACGCGTCCTTGTCGATGACTTCATGAAGATCATCGCAAGTGACTTGCCCTTCAGAATCTGGTGGGGCTCCCCATTCTTCTGTTTGCGTTTCAGCTCATGTGCCTTATCGAGAAATGCTCTCAGTTCATCCCTATTGAAATTTGAAAGATCTACAAAACTTCTACCTTTGAAATCCAAAATGGTTACCTCGACTAGTGGATTAGATACTGAGGTCTCAGATTCTGCCGCGTAATAAAACTGTCCACCTGTTTAACTAGCTACGAGTCTCTGTGCAAACCACTCAGGCTCGAACTTGCGTAGGTCATCATAACTCTGCCCAACTCCGATATAGACCACAGGTCGACCTGTAACAAAGGTCACTGAAAGCGCGGCACCTCCAGAGGGATCCGCATCTACCTTAGTCAGAATGGCCCCATCTATCTCTATCGCATCATTGAACTCTTTTGCTTGAGAGAGCGCATCATTCCCTGCAAGTGCATCTCCCACGAAGATTTTCAAGTCTGGTTCGGTAACTCTTGCAATCTTCTGCATCTCAGAGATGAGGTTCTTGTTACTCTGCATTCTACCTGCTGAGTCTATCAAAACAATGTCAATCCCTTTTGCCCGTGCGTGGGATATCGCATCATATGCTACAGCTGCTGCATCAGAGCCATAATTCTGCTTGATGACTCGAATTCCAAGCCTTTTTGCGTGTTCTTCAAGCTGTTCGATGCTTCCAGCGCGGAATGTGTCTCCAGCTGCGATCACAACAGAGAAACCGTTCTTCTTGTAGAGATTTGCCAGCTTTGCCAATGTAGTTGTCTTTCCAGTCCCGTTTACACCCACAAAGAGGATCACGGTAGGTTCTCCTTTTGCCTTCTTGTCAGAGGCGAACTGAATTGGGTCAAGTGGATGTTCGGGCGTCAAGACTTCCATTATTGACTCATAGATTGCAGCTCTGAACAGTTTACCAGTCTTCTCCAGACGACCTGCTCTCGTCCCAATCAGCTTCTCCTTGGTCAGGTTACAAATATGCTCAGCAACATCTACTGCGACATCGTTCTGAATTAGGACCATCTGAAGGTCCCATACCGCATCTGCAAGGTTCTTCTCGTTTAGCTCCTTAGTGGTGGCTTTAGTGACCGCAGAGTCCATTGCACCCCGGAGCTTCTCAAACAAGCTATTGTGCCCCCTGGCCCTGCATCTGTCCCACCAGTTGTCTCATCTGCGAATCAATCTCCTCTGACATTCTGGCGAGCTTTCCTAGTTCAGTAATAAGGCTCTCATACTGTTTACCGAGACTCTCGATGGCCTTTTCGACCCCTTCAATGGCCTGCTCAAGACTCTGCTCGATTCTGACTCCGCTCCCGAGGGCTCTTGTCACTTTGGAGGTGTCTATCAGCCTTGCCTGTACGAAGATACCTCCTCCAACATTGAACAGCGTTTCTTCGCCTTCCTTTCCGCTTTCAAGCTCTTTTAGCACGGTAAATCCATTTTGGTACTGATTTAGCAGCACCTGCGTCAATTCAATTTGTTGTTGGAGGGCATTTAGGTTGGACTCAACGAGTTGTTGGTCCCGATAGAGCTTCTGAAG
Source organism: Candidatus Thorarchaeota archaeon (assembly GCA_048882485.1). Classification (GTDB taxonomy): domain Archaea; phylum Asgardarchaeota; class Thorarchaeia; order Thorarchaeales; family Thorarchaeaceae; genus SMTZ1-83. The sequence goes on along the minus strand of JBHLRP010000040.1, from coordinate 26,534 downwards.
GAGTTTCTGTTGCTCCTCCGTCATTAGAGTTCGCTCTCCAGTCCGAGTATCCTTCGGAGCTCCAGATCTGTAGCCTCTTCAGGTTTAATCTCAACAAGCTCAGTGACAGTGATATCCTTTCTCTTCACTCTGTGACGACTGCCTAGCTCAGAGTAAATCTTCTCCATAACATGAGCCTCTTTTAGTGCAATCATCTCCTTTGAGAAAGTGAACTTTCGTTTCAGCTTACGATACTCGCCCTTTGCTCTCCATACTTTGGAACTCATCTGAATAACACCTCTTTAGACAAAGCCTAGGACTTGACTGATGTGGGCCAATTCCACACCCGTTGTTTCTGACCCAACAATCATGCTGTCCATATTCGCCATTACACCTAGACTGGTGTACGGACTGCCTCGGTTGACTGTGCCAACCTCGACGTGCACTTTTAACAGCTGTGATATCTTCTCAATTTCAGCTGTTGTGGCCATAGGATGGACAATAGCACCCTGATTTGTTATTGCTGTGTTGGACCCAACGGTGGGTAGATTGGCCACCGTTCCTGGAATGACCTCGATATCGAGAGCGTCTGAGATCTTGGTTCGTGCATTCTTGTCAAAATCTGGATGACAAATAGCTCCGCTATCATTTGCTAAGATAATGTTGCCCAGAGCAGTCATCTTGTTATCAATCCACTCTACCCGAATGTCAGGATATTCCTTCAATGCCGCAAGCTCGTCATCATTAGTTGTGTAAGGGAGAAGTATACCATTTGAATTCGCTACACAGACAAGACCAATCACGTCTAGGGTGGCCACTGTTGACTGTACCAAAGGAAGATTGAAGACACGTTCCATAGTATCTATGGACCTCTCTGACATATTTGGAGAAACAAACACATACCTGTCAGTGGCGATTCCAAAGGCTCCAACATTTGAATCGCCCTCGAAGTCATATCGGGCGATCATTTATACTATCCCTCTGCCAGATAAACTCGGACAAGGTTATCTGAGTTTTTGGTTGCCCGAATTCGTATCCTTCGTGGAGGCTTCTGGATCCCTCTCTCCCAGATTCTCTCGTTCACCTCAGGCTGAATCACAACCTCTTCGGGCTTCATGTGACGCTCTACGAACTCTCTGAGTATTCTTACGGCCCTGTTAGACCTACGGAGTCTGCTGCCTGTCCAGTATGCTTTTCTCAGGGGTACTGTGTAGATTCGTTCATCGATGATTTCTTCCTCTGGGACGACTTCAGCGGGTTCAACTTCCTCAGCATCTGGTCTATCCTCTACGGCTTCAATCTCCTCATCCTCGCCGATCTCTTCTATCTCTTCGAGTTCAGGAAGCTCCTCAATCTCTTTCTCTTCAATCATCTAGCACACCTGACTATGGCTTGAGTTTGGTTTCACGCCAGTTTCGCTGCTTGGGTGTTCTTCTTACTTTCCCACCAGTCTTAACTACAGCCCAAGTGGGCACTGAGGAATTACTCTTGAGTGCTCTTGCCATCCTGAGTTTCTTCGCGAGGGGTTTGTTCCTTGCCATTTCTTTCACCTTTCGCAGCTATCTAAACGATATTTTCCTCTCTCGTTCCTGTCCAGTTATCTGTTGGAGCAGTTTCTTCAGTTGTTCATCAGTCACTCTCGCCCTCAGCCTTCCAGATGAGGCCAGCTGAATGAGCTGCAACTCAATCTGTTCTGCAACTTGGGGCTTGACCATTCTGATGTTCGTGAGCCTAGAACGGGCCTCAGGAGTCAATATCTGTCGTAGAATTGCCTCCTTCTGCGCCTGTGCCTCAGCAATCTGCTGTTCCCTGACTTGTTCTTCAAGAGCTTCTTCTCTTAGAGATGCGAGTTTCCTCCTTCGAATCTCATCAAGCTCCTCGTCGCTCAGCACACTCACCTACCACGCCTAAAGGGCGTCTAGTAGTTCTCCAGCTCGGGTATAGCCTTCGAGAGTTCCCTCTTCAGAGCTGCAGACAGCTTGTCCATGTATGACCTGCCTATGTTAGTCATCTCGCGGCCTTTATTTCCCCGTTTCATGATGAAGCCTGCTCTTTCCAGCTGCTGCAAAGCAGTCCGTACAATTGCTCCACTTCCTTTGTGGAACTTATTCGGCTTTGCACCGCGTCGCTTCTTCCCACCATAGTCAATACGTAGACGTTCTGTTCCTATAGGACCCCGGAGATAGATCTTTCTGAGAATACTGGCACATCTCACATACCACCAGTCTGGATCATCTGGTGATCGCTCCTTATGTGCACCAGTCTTCACAAAGAGGGCCCATTCTGGAGGCTTGATCTCATCCCGAGACCTAAGGTCCTGTGCAAGTCGTCGTATCATGACGGTAGATGGGATATCATAGACCGTAGGCATCTGTCTGTCACCATTTCATTTGAGGGGGTCACCGCACATAGACTGAGCTAGTGGCCTGCCTCAGAAGGCTGCCCTCGTCAAAATTAGTCCGCATAAAAGGTTGTCGCAACGTGCCAAGGAAATTGTCTACAGCTTGAACAGAACTGCAGTGTTTCCACGTATGCCGGCCAAGTGAGAACCAGTCCCTTCTGCAAGAGACTCGAAAATCTCCTTTTTGGAACTCGATGTTACTGCAGACCTAAGCAGACGGACTTTGATGTATTTGTGTTTCTTGAGGAGCCTCTTTGTTTCCTTGATAATGCCCTCGGAGAGTCCGCTCTTTCCTATCTGCATTATGGCTGGGTCCTGCCATACAATGTTTATTCTCGTCTTGTCTGGTGTTTCTGCGCGTCCCATGTCTGGTCGCCCTGTTCGAGTGGATTTCCCACTTTAGCGTTCCTATCTGACATAGTATCTCGCGATGTTGCCGCATGCAATGCACGTCACCGTGAGATGCTTCGCTCGGTTGTTTCGCATTCTTACTCGGCAGCTCTCACCAGGAATCAGTACTATCCCGCATTGACGACAGATCTTTCTCTTGATATCCTTTGGAACCTTGATGCGTGCTCTCTGTGCTACTCTGGAGGCTACCTGCATACGTCTGCGAGCGCCTTCTCGGTCAGTCTTAGCTATCTTCGAAGCATGTTCCCATAGCATCTTTATCCTGGCCCTGGCTAGTCGCTTGGTTTCTGATTGCTTAGACCGTCTTCTGGGCACAGAACTTCCTCAAATCGATGAGTTGTCCGATACATCTTAAATCGTTCGTGACCATCACTAGATTAGGTGGATCAGCCATGCTCCATGTCATCCTTCTTGAGTCAGCCATCGAATTGGTTCCTACTCATCTTACTTCTACCAAGCTAATCCAGAAACACGCCAGTAGGAGGGGAAAGAAACCAAATCAACTTCTCCTCGATCAATCATACCATGGCCAGGTCATGACGAATTTAGAGAATGCTGAACGTCGAGGGCGGCCAGACATTGCTTTCCTCTCTCTAATGACACTACTGGAAACTCCTCTCTGTAGGCATGGGTTGCTCAGTATTCATCTACATCTTCAGGACGGTCGTGTAGTCGAGGTCAATCCCGCTGTGCGTTTGCCAAGAAACTATGATAGATTCGTAGGTCTCTTTGAGCAGCTTCTGCTAATGGGAAGAGTGCCTCCCGAGAGTGAGCCTCTTCTTCGAGTAACAGATGAAACCCTTACTGACCTTTTGCTTCGACTCAGAGCTGATAGCCCTCAGAGTATTACTGTGCTGTGTGTTGAGGGTGGTATACAAACGACAATCGATGGGCTTGAGTCAATATTTCCAGAGGATGAACTAGTTCCTGTCATTCTTGGTGTAGGGGCTTTTCCACACGGTGACTTCAGTGAAGATGTGAAGTCTGTCTTCCAGAATCAAATCGAGCTGGATCCCGAAGTAATGATGGCGTGGCATGTGTGTGCAGAAATGCTTTGGGTATACTCGAAGAAAATTGGAGTAGCCAACGCTCGATATAATCTATAGAAGGAGAATGGTGCGGCCACCGGGATTCGAACCCGGGTTACGAGCTTGGAAGGCTCGGATCATAACCCCTAGACTATGGCCGCAGGTTCTAGAGCGCAGACCAAACGGATTCGATTTAAACTAATCGCTCTGGATGACTCCCTTAGCACAATCCTTTTGTTTACACATTTCTGCTCTCGACATCAAGCTGCAAAATCACGCTGATTGACCGGCCTTCTGCTCAAATCCGCCAAATGAAGAGGCGTTAAGATGGAGTCCCTTGAACATAAAGGCATCATTGTACTAAAACCACCAGAGCCACATCATTTTGAGATAGTTGTTCGCGGCGAATCCATAATTCTTAATCAGCTTCAAGAAGAGATGGCGATTGCGTGGGTGAGAAAACTAGGTACGCCCTACGTTGAGGATTCTGTCTTCATTGAAAACTTCATGAGCGACTTCAGTAAAGCTCTGAAGATAGAACCTCCGCTAGACTTAGATGAAGTTGACTTTTCTTCCGTAATCCAATTCGTTGAAGAAGAACGTGCAGCAAAGGAAGCTATGACTAAGGAGGAGAAGAAAGCCGCAAGGGAGGCGCGCAAGGCCGAACGAGAACGGCTGAAAGAGGAGTTTGGTTATGCACTCGTAGATGGAGAACGCATGGAGCTTGGCAATTACCAGACAGAGCCATCTGGTATCTTTATGGGTCGCGGGGAGCATCCCCTGCGAGGGCGATGGAAGCAGGGTGCAAGAGAACGAGACATCACCTTGAACCTGAGTCCCGCTGCCGAGGGTCCGGAGGGTGACTGGGCTAAGATTGAGTGGGCTCCAGATAGTATGTGGGTGGCAAAATGGACTGATGAACTCACCAAGAGTACAAAGTACATTTGGCTCCATGACAGCACTCCTATCAAACAGGAACGTGAAGCAGCCAAGTTCGACAAGGCCATGAAACTGTCCAGAAAGATATCCGAGATTCGAGATTATATTATGGAGGGCATCCACTCCAGCAACTCTAGGACAAGAATGGTAGCTGCTGCATGTTATCTCATTGATAGACTGAGTCTCCGAGTTGGTGATGAGAAAGATCCCGATGAAGCTGATACTGTGGGTGCGACAACTCTCAGGGCTGAGCACCTCACATTCACACCGAACTCTGTTGTATTCGACTTCCTTGGCAAGGATAGTGTTGCATGGCATAAGGAGCTTGAGATGCCCCCTGACGTCTACGAGGTGTTCGTAGAACTCTATAGCAATGCAGTGGAGAGATTGGAGTCCTTCAAGACGCGGAAGAGCAAAAGCACTCGTGTAGATCCGAAAAGACCTGCACAAATCTTCCCAAGTGTGGGAAGCGTACAAGTCAACCGTTTCCTTGGCGGATTCGACAAAGACCTCACTGCCAAAGTCTTTAGAACATTTCATGCAACTCTAACAATGAAGGAGGAGCTTGGTCGGAGCAAGGCCAAAAGAACTGATCTGGAATTCATCAAGAAAGAGGCAGTGAAGCGTGCTAACCTTGAAGTTGCACGGGTGATGAACCATACAAAACAAGCACCGAAAGGATGGGCTAAATCAGCAGACCGCTATAAGGAACGAATCAGAAAGGCAGGAGAACGTGTTAAGAAAGCTGAATCTCAACTTGCTGAAAAAAGGAAGAGGTTGAGGGCGGTCAAGAAGAAAGAGAAAGAGAATATTGCCAAGCGACAGTCTGCGGTTTCTAGGCAGAAGGAGATTGTCGAGAAGGACAAGCAGTCAGTCGCTGCTTGGCGTGAGAAGCGGAACAACGCCAAGACTACTTGGGACAATGCTCGAGAAAGAAAACGTCGAACAAGAGGCAGCAAAAGGAAGGGTAAGACAACCAAGAAGCAGCGTCTAGAGGATGCCCAAGCCAGTATAGAACGGAGTAGGGCACGTTTGGACAAGGCGGAGGAGGGTCTTACAAGGGCTCGAAAGCGCTACAATAAAAGCAGGGCAACTCTTGAGAAGAAGCAACAAGCTCTTGTAGACTTCAAAGAGAAGTCTGCTGCTCGGATAACTCGTGCTGAGAAGACGGTCAAAATCGCAAAGGATAGATTGGAAAAGGCCAAGTTAGCGAAGCGAAAGATAGAGGTGGATTATTCCCTCGCACGGGATTGTCGCACTTGGAACCTCGGAACAGCCCTCAAGTCATACATCCATCCCAAGACTATCTACAAGTGGTGTCAGAAGGTGGAGTATCCTTGGCGAAAAGTCTACCCTGCAACTCTACAGAGGAAGTTCTCTTGGGTAGAGGAGGGCTAGTGTTCCAATCTACAACCTGAGTGTTGTCAATGGGTCCTCCGCAAGCTTGTCCTGGAGAATGTATGTCTTGATTCTTCTCTCAATCTCATCTCTAGTTTCTCTGAATTTTTGAAGAATCTCTTCATAGGTCCCCTCAAAGGCTGCGGGATCTTCTAGCGACCAATGGTCCATTGCTTTCGCTCCGGGAAAAGTTGGGCACTCCTGTTTCGCTTTATCGCAGACCGTCACCGCAAGATGAAATTCCTGTCCTGCAAAGTGATCAATAGTCTTCGGAAAGAGGCCCTCTATGCTGGCCCCACTTTCTTTCAAGACTTCTAGGGCAAAGTGATTCACTTCAGATGCTGGATGTGTACCTGCACTATAGGCTTCAAATCCATCTTCGCCCAGTAGTCTTAACAGGGCCTCGGATATCTGACTGCGTGCTGAATTTCCAGTACACAAGAATAGGACTCTTTTCACTATTTCTTCATTCCTTGCAGTTCGAGCTGTATTGGTCATTTAAGTGGGTTGCATAAGAAACATAGTCATTTAGGCAGATTTAACGCGACCTGCACTGATTCAATGGCTTCTCCCAAGACGGTTGGATTAATGTTGCCAAGACCTAGCTGACTAGATTCCAGTATATGTGGAATCTCACCTGGCTCGAAGCCCATGATCCGAGCCATTGTGGCATCGACTGAAGCAGGCTTGCGCCCAATGATGAATGCATCAAGTCGTCGCGTTTTGGGTCCGTTCCAGCCCTCCACACCAACTCTTGCATCAACGATGCACAGGTCTGGTTGTATGAAACTATTCAGGTCGATAACCACATTATCAATATCCGAATGATAGAAGGCTTGGTCCTTTCTGGGAAGAACTCCGAACTGGTTCTTCAAAGATCCAGTGATTGTAGTAAGATAATGCGTCTTAGATGCAGCGACTGAAACAAAATAGTGGGGATTGACTAGCAGTCCTGGCAGCTCGGGCTTGTCGAAATATCTACCTTTGAAATCTGCTTTGATCAGAGGTGATTTGCTGAGATTGACCACAGACACATCGAACCCCTCCTTCTTCATTGACCTTTCCAAGTCCGCATATCCAAACTTCTCAAAGGCGGCTTCTGCGTACTTACTCTGACTGTCTGATTCAACTATCTTAACGACTAATCCTTGGTCTTCCTCAAGAATGAGTCTAGTAATGGCCTCAACGACTCTCACGTCTGTGACTGACGAGCCAGTAGCATCAGAAATCGTGCAGATGTTAGGCTTAATGAGTATTGGTGATTTCAGACTTGAAAACCCACCAATAAAGTCCAAGCCCGCACTGAGTGTGCTCTTCAGGCTATCCTTGAATTTCACAAGCGCTACTGATGTCATAATTGAATTCTCTCAACTCGCCAGAATCAAAGGTCATCTTAAGAATTGAGTCATGTAGAAGACATACTCAAAGACTGCGATGTGAAGTCAAGCGTGGGTTTTTTATGAATCATCGAGAACAGAGGAATTGAGGTGCATGTTAAATGACTGATTGGGTTCCGTATGAAGCAGATTGGGCGTACTACGTAGACCCAGAAACCTTCGAAATGCCAAAGGCTCGTTCGAAGGTGCCTGTTGGATCGATTGTGCTAGAGAAGGGACGTGAAACAATAGACACAGGCATGACCGTTGTCGTCACAACCTATAAGCTAGCAAAGGATGATGGCCTAGTGGATCTTACGGGGAAAAAAGAGGCAGGCGAGCTTCTTGCAAAGCAGCTGCTTGCTTTCATGAGGAAACATGGAACATTTGCCCCGGGTACAAGCATCAAGAAGACGTTCAAGAATAGGAATGTCGACGTTCTATACATCGGATCTGATTATGACAAGTTCACTCTTCGATTTACACCCGCTATTGTTGGAGGCGATCCTGAAGAGTTCCTCCTGGCTCTTGGAGAACCTGGCCGCCTGAAGTTCAATCCAGAAGACACTTGGAAGATAGAGCCAGCAGTGTCAGGTCGAGCATCCTGCAAGACATGCAACAGTACTATTCCTAAGGACTCACTGAGAATAGGTGAGCCTACATATTTTCAAGATCATCTGAACTACAAATGGCATCATTTCGATTGCATCGCGGATACCATCTGGGGTATTCCTGATGAGAAGCTCTCTGGCTATGCCTCCTTAAGCCCTGAACGCAAAACAACAGTCAAAGAGAAGCTCTGGGATTAGCTCAGCGTGGAAAAGGACCTAAACGGAATCGCTTTTCAATACCTATAATATCGCAGAATTGGTCAATTTTGACGGAAGAGTGGAAATACAAAGGGCAAATTTTCGATGCGCACACGCATATCGGTCATTCAGATGATCTGATGCAGATGGTGAAGATCGAAGAGGAGTTTGACGTAGCATCTCAGGTCGCTATTGTGCATGGAGAGGGTAATCTCAAACCAATAAGAAAGCGGTTCCCGAATCGGTTCGTTTTTGCCAAGTATCTATCTCTTAGTGATGTTGCGAATTTTGAGGTGGACAAGGTCATAGCAGTTATTGAGAGAATTGAGGCAGAGGGCTATGGACTTGCAAAGATGTGGTTTGGTCCTCGTTGGAGGGACTACTACCAAGAGGTCCCTGATGACTTCAGAATTGATGATCTCCGCCTAGACCCAATCTTTCAAGCCCTCGAGGACCATAACGTCCCTCTTCTGCTTCATGTTGCCGATCCTGATACATACTATGACTTACATTATCAAGATAAAACGAAATACGGAACAAAGACTGATAGTCTTGCACAACTTGAGAATGTTATTGAACGCCATCCCCGCCTTGTCTTTCAGCTTCCCCACTTTGGCTCACAGCCAGAGATACATCACCTATCAAACCTTGCCAGATGGTTGGATAGATTTCCAAATGTAATCATTGATACGGCATCTTCCCGATGGATGGCAAGAGAGCTCAGCAAGGATGTCGAAAAGGCTCGTGATTTCTTGCTCAAGTACTCTGATAGAATCATGTTTGGTACGGATTTGTCGACCAACAGGGGGAGTGAGGACTACTTTGCCGGAAGATATCTTGCCCAGAGGCTTCTATGGGAAACCAATGTCCGAGAAAGACCCCTCCCATTCGATGATGCAGACACAAAAGATACTGGTGGGACCTTCATCAATGGTCTAGATTTGCCTGTATCAGTCCTTAGCAAGCTCTATTGGGAGAACGCCGTTAGGATTCACGGGATTCCGGATTAAGCACATTCCTGCTTACGCCTATTCACTTTGTGAGTATATTACCTCGGCAATCTTCTCTATTGGAATTATGACTCTGACTTCTTCGGTACCAAACTGGGATTTTTCATCTCCTGTGGCCGCCCTGCCTATTTCGATGTAGTTCCTGGTTACAAGTTTTATTCTGCCCTTGACAACCTTGTGATGCGCTCTATCGGTTATTGCGTCCACTACTAGCTGTACAGGAACTTTGGCATTCATCAGGTCTTGGAACTTGTTCATCATGTTTGGTCATCTCATTAAGTCAGGATACTAACAATCCGAAATATAGTTTGGGCTTTGTGTCAACGAGGAAGAAGCTGCCCGTTTTCACAAGTCAATAAAAGAAGCTAGGGGCACAGCAGCATTTCACAGCCTGCTATGCCCTCATCAAACTAAAGCATCACTAAAATATGAGAATCAGGAGCATGTAGTCGCCTGAGCCTCTGTATGCCCTCGCCATCACATAGAAGAGATAGTTGTAGCTATAGATATAGCCCTTCACTTGGTATCCAGAGGAAGGTGCGTACTTGGGTGACCTAGCATCACATATCTCCTGAGGTTTCGATGTATAGCCTCTGTCGTAATAGGTGGAAGTCGTAGGGGCTCTCTCCCATCGTACATAGAGATCGAAGTCGTTGCCATCAGGCCCAGCCATGAATGCCCAGCCAATCATGTAGCCTTCAGTCAGTCCTCCTTTGAGGCTGAAGGTGTCTGTGCGATCAGAAGAATAGCTGAGTGAATCGGTGATCGATTTTGACTTGTCTGGCTTTCCGTAGATGACAGCTAGTTTCCAGCTGCTACTACCTTTCCAAGAGTAGACCTTGAAATATAGTCGACCTTTCCCTCGTATAGTGATCTTCTCCATTGAATCTCCTGTCAAGCTAGATGCAGTGTAGGGGTAAGAGGGCGTTGCCCCCCATTTCACATAGAGGTCAACATCTGCACCAGGCTCATTGCCGACCAGTACAATTGTATGATCGCCAAAGGGCACATCGAAATAGTTGACATATGATGTCCCTGTACTGTATAGAGTTCCAGAGAACTCGGCTTCTTTTCTCCCCTGATTGGCCTCCTCATAGAAGAAGCGGAGGAATCCAGCAGTCGTCTTTACAGCTATAGGCAAGAGATTCCGGGCCGCATGCCAGTAATCGTTGTTGCCTGAAGTTGAAGCACCGTTCACATATGTGTGGTATCCATAACTCTGCTTTGCGTTGTAGCGGACCCAGCCACTTGCAGTTGTGGCTATTTCATAGTAACCAGGGCCACCTATTCCCTTGATGAAGGACTCTTTTCCGTTGATGTAGCTTTCGTAGGTTGTATGCCCAGCCTGTTCCCAAGCCCAAATATGTGCATGATGGGGAACCGTGAGGTCCTGGAGCACATGGATTGCAGCTCCTAGGTTATAATATGCCTCTTCCTTATTCCCGCCTTCGTATTGTTCTACAGCTTTGTCGAAGTATCCCTGAGCATAGCTCCCAGCACCTTGGAAAATGAGATTGAAACCTAAACCAGTAGTTGGGTCACAATAGTGTCCACTGGCGGCAACAGGCAGGTCTGCAATGACTCCTTCTCCCCAGTCAGCATCATAAGATCCCTCCTGCATCTTCGCGAAGTAAGTGTTAACCTCGGCGCTGATTTTCGAATATCCATCCGAGCCAAGTATACTGATAGCCCGGAATGTAATCCAGTCATGAGGGTCATTTCCTGTCTTGTTAGAGCGGACTCCACTCGAGTTGCCATATGCGGCTACGGGCGTGACAGAAACCGTCATGAATAGTATCACAATGGTAAATGAAACCATTATTCCTAATCGTATCCGTCTGATATCTTCCATTTTTTCTCCTCAATTAGGCAATTGACTATGAGAGTAGACCTTAGGAAAACTAGGACGTAGAAACAGTGTATTGAGGTGGCGGCAATGAATGCTAACTCTCCCACAGTCATTTGAATATTGGATTTTTCCGTACTTAAACCTTGAGCGGCGTGTTTTACTCAAGGCTTCGGGTTCTAGCATACCAAATGAGTACCAGTGAATTAACAATCTGAGGCACGAGAAGTGGTCGCATCCGATAGGTATAGACCTCTTCTACGATGGATGTATTGATAGGCGGCGCAAGCATGAGAAGAGCCGCGCTTAGGAAAATCATTAGAAAGCCCTTTCCAGAGCCAAGTCTATTGTTTAGAACCAGCACTGATACTAATAATGAAAGAATCCCAATCGTCCATACTAGCAGAGCGACGGGATTGACTTGCGGAATCATTAGTTCGAAGGTATTAAGTACATGGCCCATTGCGTTTGAGCTATTCCATTCAATAGCGTAGAATGCACCTGCGAATATAATCTGAGAAAATCCCGCATCAGTAACTATATGTTCCCCTACACCCCAAATTTGGGCCTCCCAAGTAGCTGGGACCATGATGGAAATAGAAAGGAGAATCGAAACTATTCGTGTTCGTATGCGTTTGTTTCTCACCATATTTCAGATTGCATCGACTAGAACGTATACCTTTTGTCATGATTTGAACAATGCAATATTTCAAAGCGCACATTGAGTACCGTCAGCCGATAATTGATTCTATATAAATCAAGAGAAACTGATTGATGAAGAATGTTAGCAGAATGAGACTTAGAGAGCTGATTGCCTTAGCGGCTATCCACAGAGTGGAGGGCCATGTCTTCATTTTCTCTACTTGATCAAAGAGCATAGTAAGCTGTAGGCTCACGAGAGTAAGTTGCTGAGATGGAATGTCAGATCTTGTAGGCGATGCGGAGAGAATGCTTCGGATGTTAGAAAGGACTGCATTGACTTCGTCGCTGACTTGGGATAAGTGCTTCTTTTTCTCTACTTCTAGGATGTTATGAATGTGGTATTGAGGGACCAGGAAGAATACGGAAATGGTCATAATTGCCAATACTAGGCCTGCTGTGGGTATTAGCGCCAATAAGGGGCTACTTGCGCTCAGACTGTTCACAAGATAAACGAACAGGGGTATCAACAGTACCAGCAAAAGAGAAAACATGAACACGCCTCTTAAGAGCACCTCTGAGAACGAAACTAGTCCGCCCGCACGATCCGGCGAAATCGGTTCCAATGAAATCTTCAGCTTTCGTCCAATATCTTTTGAAACAGACATTACTACGACACCAAGCCAGATTGCCACGCCAAATAATGGAAGCATAATGAAACTGAACTCGACTATCGACAGGTATAGCCAGACAAGTGATAGCTGGTCCACAGGGAATAGAAGATTAGGCATTGTTGGCATCACAAAGAGAAAAATAGACGCTACTGCTAGAACAATAAATGGAAGGCTTAGCAAGAAGCCCCGTGCACTGCTCATCTTGCCGGTCAGATTCTCGAGATATCTCTCAAACTCACCATCATCGATCAAGAAGACATAGCGTATCTCTCTGAGCCTCCTCTCCAATGTCTTGTAGTAATTGTCCAAGAAGAAGAGTCCAACAGTAATCAATAAGGAGAAATCCAATTGCACCAGATGCATAAATGAGAAGAAGACCTGTGTCATCTGTCCTGTCAAGAGAGTGAGTACAAGAAACCCAGCATAGGTAAGTATACCAACGAGGATTATTGTATAGATGAGTTTCATTGGTGCTCTTGAAAGCACACCTACTACCGGGTGCATCTTAGAACTGGGTCCAGAAGTGCCCTTTTGCATTCGACTCAACTCGCCAAAAGAGCACTAGATGCCAACTTCCTTTTCAATCTTGCATAGGATCGCCCTAGCAATCACAATCTACCCATATTGGTTGGTTGACGAATCAAATGAAGTGAGAAACGGTGTCCTCATCGGGATTCGAGAGCTACAAGAAGTTCGTATCAAGTCATCGTCAATCTCTTATCTCGGAGCTATGACCAGCTGTTCTCTTCCCTGGATGGAAAGCTAAACCTATTACAAGATTGGATAGAAGGTAGGTGAGTAGTACATAGGGCCAAATGTAGCCCGCAAAGATGTTCCATCCAATGAGAATTTCTTCTACAGATCGCCCAACCAATAGACTGCCACCCCATTCGAACAATAGCTCCAGTCCAACCCAGAGCAACCCTACATGAACAAGGTCTCTCGTTTCGTATTCCTGGACATATCGAAGTAGCATATATGCGAGAATAGCGATAACTACAATTCTTGTCGACATCCCTATCTGGTGTGCTACCAATTCACCCCACGCTGGTTCATAGACGAGATTCATGAGAACGAAGAAATTCAATATCGAGAACAGCGTTTCAATCAGCCACACACGAGCAGCCATGTGGAGAAGATGCTTATTCATAACAGACATCTCACGCTCTCATGATATACGTGTTATCCTGCATAGGACGGTGAATGAGAATTGGTGCGCTCACAGAGATTCGAACTACTTGCTATGCATGAGTTTTCTCTGATTCAGAAAAGACCTCTTGATTTTCCCATGGACTAGTTAGCTTTCTCACAGTATAGTTTGTAAGAAGAAGTCCCAGTACGCCCATTATAGGCAGTGGAATATTCACGGGCTGAGGGTCCCCACTAAAGGGTGGAATTAGCAGTATCACTGCAATCTGAAGAGCTATTATGATGACTAATCTCCATGCATACTGTTTTCTTTCAATATTCTGCCTACGGGCTGTATTGTAAGCTACCCACGAGATATACACACTCAAACCATAGTATGGAAAGTATAGCAAACCGTATGGAGAGAATACAAAATAAACTGGCAATGTGCTGTGCCATATGTACTGCCACAAGGGCGCAAGTAGCACAATTGTGGTATTATCTTCAGTTATGGCTTGGATCATTGCGCTGAAGGGCGATAGTAGGGTTAGAACAAGCAGGAAATATCCTACTCTCACAGTATACCGAAAAGACATCTCACTTCAATCCCCATTGGATTTTGAAGGCTTATTATTGCTACAAATTAGGCACTCATTCGAAGATGAAAATAACGTATCGATGATTCTAGGAAAACAAGAGGTTGTGCGCAAGCCCTGATTCGAAGAAAGTAATGCTTTCGATTAGAAATACAGAAAACACTGTTCTCAAATAGACTATTTACAGAGGGAGTGTCGCGTGCAGAATCGAAATTACAGGAAAGCCTTTGCAGCTGGCTTGATAGCCATTATTCTTGTGGCCTCTTGGCTTGCTATGACCAGCTACCCGCCGACTCCCTCATTCGAATGGAATGTCCAAACTGGAAACACATTTACATTCCTAGTCACTGTTCTACGGACATCTTCCCCCTACATCGAATTGAACAACACGCTCGTGACTGTTGAGATAACCGAACTTCCTGACTTGTCTAATGATTGGAATGAAACGGAATTCATCGACGAGGTATTGGACTCATCAAAGTCGACAATAGTCCTTCCGATTGTTCATCAGAATGGAACTACCATTGGCAGCAATGCAACGGATTTCATCAACGAGGCCATTTCACGGTGCTTTCTGCCTATTGGTGGCTGGTTCACACTGGATAGGTTCTATCCTGATCAATCAGACCCTGGTGACTACGGGTATTCGTGCGACACGCATTTCTCCTACTTTCAGAATGATCTATTCGTTATTGGGTTCCTGTCTTTCTATTATGATGGTGGATATGGCTGGGAGGGAGAAGTAGAGCTAGACACGGGAATCCCTCAGGAGATTCGGATTTGGCAAACCGGCTTGATGCCAGAGTTCTATGAAATAACTTTGTCACTTCAATCAACTTGAGCGGATTGACTCAACTGAAGGAGAATTAGTGCGCCCTCTAGATTCCAACCCGGTTCATAGGCTTGTAACGGATGCATCAAGTTCCGCTCACAATAATCTATATGCTACTAATCCAATGCTATCACTGGAAGAATAGGCCTTGCGTAGGATTCGGAATTGGATACGACATGAAAGAGCATTTGGACTCTTGACCAAATCCATTGAGTTTGAACAGAAAGGAGATCACAGAGCAGCTGAGGATACCTATATAGAATTGACATCTATTTATCCGGAATTCGAGGCGGGTTTGACTTCCTACGCAATATTCCTTTACAATCATGGTAAAAGAGAGGCTGCCAAGACCATGCTAAGAGAGGCTGCTCGGACTCATGAAGCGAGTCCCAACGCCCTGAGGCAGCTAGGTTTCTTCTTGATGTCAGAAGGCCTCAAGATTGAGGCAATAGAATGCTTTCGCGAAGCAGTTTCTAGAAAACCAGATGACACATCATCATGGAACCACATTGCTGAGCTATCTGCTGAGCTAGGTCTTGAAGTATCAGCAGAGGAAGCCTATGAAGAAAGCGTGAGAACCCATCCAGATGATTCATTTCAGTGGGAGAAGTTGGCCGATTTTCAACAACGCGACCAGAAATACGAAGAAGCTATCCATAGTTATCAGAAAGCCCTTCAATTCAACAGCCGGAGCTACGTAGTGTGGGTCAAACTAGGAGTTGTCCTGCTCATGCAAAGCATGTTGGATGAAGCCCTTGAGGCATATGAGAAAGCAATAAGCATTGAGCCACTTACTGACTTTGCAATCGATAGACTTGGGGTAAAGCTTGAAGAGATGGGGTTAATAGACCTCTCGACTAAACGAGCAGAACTGGGTCGAATTAATCCTAGAGCTAGGCAGTTGTTCACTATCTCATTGAGTGGTTTGGGAAGCATGCCCCAAGCTGAAGCCAAGTATAGGAAACTGGCTGAAGAGTCCCCTGAATATGCTGGCTTCCCCCACACATTGGGCAAATGCTTGCTCGCTCAAAGCAAATACGAAGAAGCGGAAATTGCAATAAGATCGGCAATTGGAATTGACCCGTCACTCACAGCTGCCTGGTGTGACCTTGGAATTGCCCTGCTAAAGCAGAACCGCATCAAGGAAGCACGGGAAGCATTGAAGCAGGCAGTTGAAACTGATCCTCAGGATAATAGATCAGCTCGGCTTTTTGAGAGTCTGGTAAAATAGAAACCACAATTAGGGGAATAGTGCGCTGGTTGGGAATCGACTATGAATTCATTTAGCCTATCTATTCTATGTCAAAGCCGTATCCTAGTATATAGAAGCCAATTCCCGCTGCTATTAGTGTCAATACGAGTCCTATAAGGATGTCTCCACTACTGAATGCCAAATTCATTAGCTCGAAGAACGAGAACATTATGAAGACTCCCGCTACTGCCCAAACTATTGCTCTTTTGTGGCTCATCAGCTTCACCAAGATTTTGTGTTTGATTCCTGGTAGTTGTTGATAAGGGCTTCCTAAGACTTGCCTTTAGAAGAATTGAGTCATAGGGCTGAAGAAGAAGTGGTGCGCTCGCCGGGATTCGAACCCGGGCCGGATCCGTTCTACGGTTCCGAGGGATAAACCCCCGCGCATTGGCAGGGATCCATCATAGCCCCTTAGTCAGAACATCAGAAACTGACATTCTTTAGACAACGAGCGCTTAGAGGATTTTCCTATCTGGGATTGTTTTAAAGATACTGCTTTGGTGCCACTACGCACGACCCCTTATTGTCAATATACAATTAAGGAACATCAACAGAAGAAACAGCAATGACTCCCCTTCTAGAACACAACTCCAAGATAAGTCTTGATTAGAGGAAGTGGTAGTTCTTTCATAACGATGCATAACAACTTAAGAACGGAGGGAAAATAGGAGTGGTTAGTAAAGAAGATGGGAAGAAAAGGTCAAATGAATTGAAAGACTTCTCAGTCAGTGGAACATGTTTTGAAATTACATGGACAGACCAAGATGAAAAAAGAATTCCTCAGGTCATGGGCGTAGAATACTCCACTACTATACGACTTCCCAAATCCATTATGCGATTCAGAAGCATACGTTCAGGAGCTTCAAAAACCAAACACAACTACTTGGAATCTATTCTTCCAGAATTACTCTATGTAGAACATGCCATGTGTAACAAATACTATATTCGTGCACTCAGGAAATTGAGAGCAATCGAGGTAGAATGGATAGAAACAGCACTTGAAGCAACTGATGATAGCAGTTTTCAATGGGAGGGTCCACCTGTACTTGAAATTCAACCATTTATTGAGAGGCACAGAAATACGATTGTTAAGGACATTGAACGTTATCTTTTGGGGCGTGGTTTCAACATAGACATAGAGGATGTGACACGTTTGACCAAGATTGTATCCAATCCATTGCGTTGGATAATAGCTGTCGAAACTCTAGAAGATGAAATCATCACTCTGTTGGATGGACTGCTAAGGAATGAAACTCGTGTGTTAGTACTTGAACCACCATATCCAAAATCTTTCGATCAATTGTTCTGTGAACTCACCAATAAGGAAGTCAAAGAACACTTCAAGCAACTCTCTCTCTTTCGCAAACAATTTGAAAAAAAGCATAAAGGAAAACGAACTCCTTGGGGTGAACCATCAAAATCGATCGAACGTTTCAAGACTCAATGGCTACAGGATAAGCAGTGCAATAGAACAAAGCTTCGAGAGTTTATTCAGGAGATTTCCAGTGCTGAATCGAGTGTATATGTTGAGCATCGAGTGTATGCTTTCGTAGTCTTCAGAGAGTTCAAGAAATTAAGATCATCAATCGCCTACAGTCTAGGTCTGAAGGAAAAAGGCTTTGAAATAAGACCAGGACATGTTTGGAATCAATACCAGCTGTTGGCATCAGTCCTCTGGAGGATAAATCGATATCAATGATTCAGAGGAATGATTCCCTTTCGTCCGCGCTCCTAGAAACTACATTAGGAATAAGAATGACAACGAGCGCATTCCTGAGCCGATGACTCTATTGACCGAATTTACATGATTCGCTAAGTTCTTCCAACAATTCGGTCAAATAGTGGCTGTTCGATATTGCCTCCACTTACAACACAGACAACAGTAAGTCCGTTGAATCGGTCAGGCGTTTCTAGCAGGGGGCTTATGGCAGTCGCTCCCGCTCCCTCAATCACCTGTTTCTCCTCAATCCAAAGAAGGCGGATTGCATCTCCCACGGTTTCTTCATCGACTAGCACAATATCGTCGACATAATTCATTATGACATCCAGCGTCAGAGACCCTTTTTCAACCCCTCCCAAAAATGCCTCTGCAAGGGTGTCTGACTCTTCTATCTCAACGACCTCGCCTGCGAGCCATGACTCATACATTGTGGCTGACCCCGGTGTCTGGACTCCTATCACCTGAGTATCAGGTCTAGTGCTCTTGACAGCCACAGCGATGCCTGCAATCAATCCGCCTCCCCCAACAGGTACGACAATCGAGTCAAAGGAGTCGATTTCCTCAATAATCTCTAGGCCAATAGTGCCCTGTCCAGCCATTACCGCGTAGTCATTGTAGGGGCTTACATAGGTCAGTTTCTCGGTCTTGGCCATCTCCCTAGCTTTTGCCTCTACCTCATCGAACCCTCCGCCCAAAACAACATCAACATCAAACTCCTTGACCTTCTTCAACTTGGCCTTGGAGACCTCATTTGGTACGACTATTGTGGCAGGTATGCCGAGCTGCTGCGCGGCATATGCAACGCCTTGTGCATGATTTCCAGACGAGGCGGTGACAACTCCCTTCTTCCTCTCTCTAGCTTTCAGCTGTGACATTCTGTTTAGTGCACCGCGAACCTTGAACGAGTTAGTGTGCTGCTGATTTTCCAGCTTAAGATAGACTTCGCCCTTGCACCGTTGACTGAGGGAATATGAACGGACAATCGGTGTGGCTTTGACATATTTCTTGATGGTCTTTTGCGCCCTCCGAATGCTCTCCAAGCTGATTTCTTCCACGACACACTCACCTTAGACGTCTAGTAGATTTGTAGTCAGTCCCAGTCCCTTTTCCTTGGCTTCCTTATAGACCAGGTATGCAGCAGCAATATCCTGAGCTGCTAGACCAGTTGAATCAAACATGGTTACCTCCTCGTCTGACTCCCGACCAGACTTGTCACCAATCAGAATCTGGCCTATCTCGGCATGCACATTGTCTTCAGTAATGAGGTTCTGTGCTAAAGCATGTTGAATCTCTCCAATCCTTCGACACTGGACAAGGCTGTCCACCACAATTTTGTCTGCATTCGCCACAATCTTGGGGTCCAGTTCTTGCTTCCCTGGGCCATCTGCTCCTATTGCATTGATATGGACGCCCTCTCCTATCCAATCACTCTTGACTAATGCCTCTCTAGACGGAGTCACTGTCACGACGATATCCACATCTCGAACGACATCCCCCACATCTGAAAACGCATTTACTTCTATCCCCAGACTCTCAGCCATCTCCTTTGCATAGCGCTCAGCTACTTCTCCGACGATGTCCCAAGCCCGAATCTCTTCTATATTGAAGAGCTCTCTCAGGGCCATAATCTGCATTCTTCCTTGGGTTCCGGTGCCTACAACCCCTACAATCTTTGAATTCTTCCTGGCCAAGACATCGGCTGCAACAGCACCAGCAGCACCAGTTCTGTAGGCAGTGATGTAGGTCCCATCCATTATAGCGATGGGCATACTCGTTTTCAGATCCATAAGTACAATGACGGCAACTCCTGGCGGCAGTCCGAGTTTGTGGTTGTCGTAGTATCCGCTGGCAATCTTTGTCCCGATGATTCCAAAGTCCTCGACATACCCGGGCTTGATATCGACCTCTCCGTTATACTGCTTGACATCCAGATGTGCAACTGGTGCTAGCTGCACTCTGCCCTTGGCGAATGCAATATATGCCTCGCGTACTGCCTCGATCGTCTTTCCCATGGGAAGACAGGATTGCACTTCATTCTGTGAAAGAATCAGTACTTCTGACATGAGAATCAATCTACAACTGAAGGGGCGCCTAAAGACTCTTCAGGATGAAGCCCTAAAAGAATGAAAACTTTGTAGAGGAACAAGGGCGGAGAATATACTCATGGAAGGTATGGAAGGTGAGCCCCAACTACCTCGGCTTGAATGGATTGAGGTGACAAAAGGCATCGGAATCACTTTCGTCATACTAGTCCATTCCATGATACCATGGCTCAATCCTGCTACGATTCATCTGAGCAGTTTTACAATAGCCATCTTCTTCGTCCTGGCTGGTTTCACCTACAATAACTATCGATATAGGGGAAATTTACGATACTTCGCCGTATCTCGAGGAAAGCAATTCCTGATTCCATACTTTTTCCTTTACATCATAATGATGGTCCTATTTCTTCCACTCTCCTCCAATATTGAGTCAGCTTTTACTCCCGTGGAA
>JBHLRP010000040.1:0-5903 GCA_048882485.1 Candidatus Thorarchaeota archaeon | reverse complement strand
TTTTCCTTTACATCATAATGATGGTCCTATTTCTTCCACTCTCCTCCAATATTGAGTCAGCTTTTACTCCCGTGGAAATCTTTCTGTGGTTCCTATATGGGAACGGGCCTCCCCTCTCAGCCTCTCATCTCTGGTTTCTTCCCGTGCTCTACTTCGGATTGATGCTGTTTGTGATCACTGATAGAGCTTTGCAGCGGTTCCCCTACTACTCTAGGTGGATTATCGTAGTGGTCTTTCCAGTCATTGCTATGATTATTCAGTCCTTCTTTGCGCCAAACCTCGTTCCATGGCGGCTAAGCAGTGTATTTGTAGCAGCAACATTCGTGTTCTTTGGGAATGCCATGCGTCAGTATAGAGGTTTGAATCCCTGGCTATCATCATCAAAGCTACGTGATGCTGCTATTTTCCTTCTGCTTTCGGTCATACTAATTCTGGTTTCTGATTTCAATGGGTTTACTGACATTGCGGTCGATAACCTTGGAGTGAGTCTTTTCATTTACCTGATTCCAGGAACTATAGGAACCATTCTTGTATTCTTGGCCTCAAGCGCGTTAGTGTATTCCAGTCTTCTCAAGAATCTGTTCATGGGTCTTGGTAAGAACTCACAGGAGCTCTATGAGATTCATCCTGTCTTCTTCTATCTGGCACTTTTAGCAGCATTGCCACTTGGACTGCCGTTATCTGGTCTTGAACACAGCACTCTGTTCTGGCCGCTAAGGTTCATTCTAGGAATCACAATTGGCTTTCTTCTAACAAAATACGTCATAACAAGGAATCGTTTTCTAAGTGTATTATTTAGAGGGTCTCCAAGGATCAGTTTCGCCAAACCATCTAAGGAAACTTCTCCATCAGATGCTTGATTCTGAACATCCTGAATGTTGACTCGGACTCAATTGCAGATGATTTTCTCCTGTTCTCTTCAAGGGCCATATAGGCACCATTCACCCAATACCCCTCTTGCTTCTCAGGCAACCAATGCCTCGGGAACTGATATGTGTCATATTCAGTCACGCATGCTTCCAGTTTTTCCATCATTCGAATAAACCACTCACTCCTTCGGGCAGTCTTGAAGGGTGCCATAATAGGGAGAATGAGAAGTACATTCGGCATGGAAGTATCTGATGGTTCGAAATTGAAGCCGGGCAAATGGACGCTCCAGCCAATCTTGTATCCTCGGTCCTTATACTTCATGAAGCCGTAACCGTGTTGAAGATCTTGATATTCTGGGCTAAGCACCATTGAAACAACGGTTTCTGTTTTCTGACGAAGGTCAGCGTCCGAGAGAATTCGGTCTGAGCTAGCGAAACCACGTATGTCATGAATCCATGGCAAAACGAATTGCTGATCTGGATATAGCAGGGGATCAACGAGACCGTCATCTCCCCTTTTGCCCACGTAGACGCCTGCAAAATCGGGGCTTCTCGCAAAGGAGTGAATCGCTTCAAGCCGTTCTGTAAGCATATTATAAACTGGTTCAGTGCTTGAGTAACCCGTGAACGATAAGAACGAAGCAACTATAGTGCGCAGAAAGACATGGAATGGATGCTCTATTTCATCCTCAGCAGTGTCTGTCAACCAGGCTCGAAATGGCAGGGTCTTGCCATCAAATGGCTGTAGCCCCGCGCGTAACCCTAATTCTCCCAGTTTGCCCATGGTGTTCTCAAATGCTTCAGGTCTAGACGAGTGTATCTGTTTCATCTGAAAGCTTGGATTCAGCCTGCTTATCCATTCACTAACCAAAGGGCTCGCCAGTAGGTCTGCTAATGCAGAGCTAACTCTCCCCACATCTTGGTCTTGGAGCAGATCTACTATAATTTGAAAACGAATGGAGGGTCCAGAATTTGCTAATAGCCACTGGATAGCTTCCGAGGAAACCATGTCAAATAGAACGCTCTTAGCTCGCTTATCTCTTCCCACGGCTTTCGACAGTGTTAAGAATAGCTCGAACATGTGATTGGTGGGAGTGGACAATGACTGACAAGCTTGGCATTTTGAAGAGGAACATCATGAATGAGATCTACCAGAACAGAATGCTCCTGACAGCCTCACGAGACAAGAAAGAGGGGTGGACGCTGGTTTCTGGTCTCTGGAGTCCATTTTACATCCAGTTGCGTCTATTGAGTTCCTATCCTGAAACACTGAAGAAAGTTGGTCAGGCTATGACCATACTCCTGAACGATGAGGCTCCCAATGTGAACAAGGTAATCGGAGTAGCTTTTGCAGGAATTCCAATCGCCACCGCTGTTTCAATCGAGTCCGGTCTACCTGCCTGTCATACTCGCAAGATGCTGGGTGTAAGGACAGAGGAGGACCTCCGCAAAGCAATCGAGGAATACGGGCAGCACTCGCTTCTTGAAGGAGTTATTGAGGACGGTGACGTTTTGTGCATAGTTGACGATCTTGTTACAGGGATGGAAAGCAAACTCATTGCCCGGACACAGGTGCAGGCCGAGATTGAGAGAAGAGAGGTTCAAGATGTCGTTTGTGATGATGTGGCTGTGGTACTAGACCGCCAACAAGGTGCAAAGAAGAGGGCCAAAGAGGCTGGAATAAAACTGCATGCTCTCATAGATTTCGTTGACGAAGGCTTACCGCTTTTACAGGACTCAATGGATTCCGAAGAATACAAGCTGATTACTAGCTATTTGGCTGATCCATCTAAACATCAACCATAGAAACTGATTTCTTTTGCGAAGTATCTGATATCTTAGAAGAATGAGCGATAGACAGGACCCCGTCCGACATATGCTGAACCTCGCCCTTGCCACAGCACTGAATGACTTGGCTTACTATCAACAAGAATTGGAAAAGGCTACTAGGCCAGAAGTCAGGGCATTGCTGATGGTATTGGAGGAGTCAGAGGAGAGTCTGATTGAGAGGATAGAGCATATGATGGTTGCAGGTCCCTTGGAAGGGGTGGAGAATAGCAGAGAACGAAAGGCCAACTGGGAGAATCCGAACGAGGAGCTTTTCGAGTTTGCATCTCCTTTTGCTGATAGCATCCAGTTCCAGAGATGGTCCATTTGTAATGATACTCTGCAACGCAGTCTGAAGGCATATGGTTTCTATCTATCAATCGCCAACAGAGCAAAGTCAGAGGTCATAAGCGCCCTCTTTGAGTATCTGGCATTTCTGAAATCCAGTCACATCAAGCGACTTAGGAAGGTATGTGAATCGTTTGACACCTCTGATCGAACCCCATTCTCGCCAATCTTTGGTGACGTAGAGCAATAGATGCTTCTTCCTTGAACCTGCGTGTTTTTGACTCGTTTGTATTTGGAACACGTGTTCCAAGGATGATAAATTAAAAGAAGCGCTAAACAAATAGATAAATAGATATATTTATAAGATTTTGATATAATGCATATATGTACTGGCCGGGAGGCCTGTTTAGCTAGTGCCCCCTGCAGCGGCTCCACTGGAAGTCGAGGGGACAGGGGGTTCATGCATTGGAAAGAATGAGATGAGAAGAATGAGTAACGAGAATCCTGTCATTGTCCCCCCTATTGTCCTTGAGAACTTTGAGGACTTCGAAACGTTTGCCGGTAAAGCGGCTCTCGTTATGTACTCTCCTGAGTACTTCTATAGTCCGTTCCTTGATGACCAGAAGCGTCTTCGAAGAATGACACTCACAGCTCTCGGAGTCAAGATGAATGGGGTGGCCCTCACTTTCAAGTACGTACTAACTTACGATGACCTCTGTGACCCATCCAGTACTTGGGAAGAGCAAACGGCACAAGCTAACCAAGCTATGGATGACATTATGTCCAAGCTAGGGGCTCAAGGAAACTTAGTACGTGGATCGCTAGATATGGAATCCGCTTTTGGAGAAGCATTGGTTCTACGACCTTAGAGTCACTTCTATTCCGGTGCATGAGCTGCTTCAACGACATTGTTATCAGAGTAAACGTGATTATATCATTGAAACTCATTGACAAAGATTGAGCCAGCTGAAGAACTTGTACCTCGCATCCTCGAGCAGTATTCAGAACGACCCAGAGGCTGGCGGGTCATGACAACACCTCGAGGAGAGATGCTAGTGGTCGGACCAGACTCTGCATTTCAGCTGAAGCTCGTCTCATTGAATCCCTTCGAGTTTGTTGGTTCAGGCATTGAGATCAAGGACTCAAATAGGGTCGTTCAGTCAGTCCGATCGACTCCTGAGTTTGGGTTCAGACCACTGACTGGGACCGATATCCGGGGACTTGTTGCTGCATTTGGCAATCCTCTAGGCATTCAATCTAAGCTTCGCAGTATTATACAGAGGGCGCCAGTTTCAACTTCAGAGCTGGGTGCAGGGTCAATCGACCACATTCTCAGCGGACCGGTTCTGACAAGGCCCGATTTAACTTCGCTTGGAGGGGATGTGAAGAAGGTTCAGGATCAGCTTGACAAGTCTGCAATGAGTGTTTTCAGAAAGCGCTATCCAATGCGTGCTGGAATGTATTTCTAGCCTATCTATGCTCCTACTGAATCTTAATCTTCTGTCCGCAGGTTCTGCAGAAGACTTCGGTTCGCCCTCTTTCTGCTTCATAATCATTCCATGTGTCGCAGCTGTGGCAGTATAGTCTTGCACGCATCTCATCCGTTCTGATTAGATTCTCAATCTTACTGCTTACGGTTCGTTCTCCATCAGCTCCTGAACCCCAGTCAATGCCAAAGAGACCCTTTCCTCCCCCGCTTGCCAACACGGTACATATTCCCCTGTCAGAGGATTGATTATACTCAACTATCGTGACTAGCGTTTGATCACTACTGGTTCTCAAGACATATTCTTGGTGAACGAAGATAGCCAAGATCTTGTCACCTTCACTCCACTCCTTTCTATAGACGCGTGAGTAGTTCCTTGAGAGAAAGTCCAAGACCCTTCTAATTCTGACTCTTTCTAGTGCTATTGTTTGCATAATATCTCCCAAAATCCAAATTGATGATCTCTCAGGTTAGATTGCTGATTCTATGCTTATAATGCCTTTGAGCAAATGATGCTACAAGATTAGTAAAATCAGGAATAGAAATTGGTGGGCCGGACGTGATTTGAACACTTGACCACCGCACTGTCAACATCTGAAAAGAAATTAATATCGGAACCCTCTCTCACTTGGTGAGGGTTTGTTATGAGAAGGCGAACAAAGGCATTAATTCTTGTAATATTTCTGGTTCTTCCTATAGCCTACATCTGGAGATTACCAAAGATACCGCATCTGCCAATTACGATATCCAGCAACTCTGATTTTAGTGAGCAAGGATGGGTGGGTAATGGCACGCTGGAAGACCCCTATGTCCTATCAGGCATTTCTATTGTATCCAATACTGCTTGCGTTAGTATAGCAGATACAGATGTTTATTTTGTAATCAGAGATTGCTACTTCAGTACATTTTCCACTTCTGAATGTGCAATCATTATGGATTCAGTGTTCAACGGCATGATTGACCAGTGTGAAATAACTGGTTCAGGCGGAGGTGTGCGACTTGATTCCTCTCGATATTGCATCGTATCTAACATGACAATCAATGTCAATTGGGACCCAATCCGTGGCTTCATAGGGGGAGATCACCAGTTTATCCAAAATCACATTAGAGACGGGCGATCAGTGATTTTCTCATCAGTTGATGACTGTATCTTTACGGGTAACACAGTTGTTGGCGCATTGAATGGACTTGTATTATTGTCCGGTTCGTGTGGATGGTACGTTACTGGGAACTCCTTTGAGAATTGTGATGAGAGGATACTCATCTCATATGGCTCAATTATTCCAGACCACTCATCTGTCGTACTAAGCAACAATGTCGTGACAGGGACCTCCGATGATGCAATCTGTGTTTATTTAACAAATGCAGTGATACATAACAATACTATCACAAACAACGACGGAGATGCTATCAAAGCTGAGGTGTCATACAGA
>JBHLRP010000039.1:23192-28998 GCA_048882485.1 Candidatus Thorarchaeota archaeon | reverse complement strand
AGTGTCTGCAATATCTACCAATAATACATCTAGTTTGACTTCTTCATAGGCCAACCCCGCTTTGGTTCCTATTGACGGTATGAATCTCATCTCCACGGCATGTGTGATGTATTCAACTAAGTCGTCTTCCAGCGCCGCATTTGGGTCATCTAGGAATTCGTATTCCCATATAGGTTTGATATACTCAACTCCTCCAGCAGGGGAAGCCCCGAACCCATGATATACTGTGGGCCCGGCTGAGAGATCCAACCATAAGAGTCGAGAATCTTCTCCTCCCCCAGCTATCTGATAAGTAGAACACCAAGGAATTGGTGTACTTGTAAATCCTTGAAGTTCAGCATCCAATTCGTTGAAGGTCGAATTGTAGTAGTATGGAATGTGCTCTGCGGGATTTTGGGTATATGTATCGATAATGATTAGTGTAGCAGTATTTTCAGACGAAACTTCAGATGTGAGATAATTCTCTGCTTCGCTGGATGAAATATACCTAGCTCTCGGATGCTCTGGCTGTAAATATGATGGAGCCCTATCTTCGACCGAGTATTCTTCTATGAACGTTCTAAATTCAATCACACTCTCCAAGTCAGCGAATAGAATATTGTAATCGATATTGAATGCTTCATCATATTCAGATGACCAAAACATTCCATCAACGGGGCCATACCAGGCAGGTAATCGCTCGATTAGTGAAGCTTCATCAACCCTTGTTTCGTTTATGCCTAGAAATATCAGGGTGATTTCATAGTCGAAGATTGTGGGAAAATCAGGCAGTTCAAGTCCAATCCCTGTTGGAGTCTGCTGCTCTCCAGAAGCTGGAATAGCTGTCCAACTTGAAACAAGGAGAAACATAAACAAGATTCCTAACTTCTGTTTCCCACTAAAAGGCGTGCTCATTTTTAGTGGCGCTCCTGTAGATACCTACTTTTAGTACAATCTATACAAATCCCAATATGAGTTGTAGGAACAACGCAATATGTTTCTAAGACATAGCCGCAACCTGCGAAGAATTGCCGCTTAAGACATTCAAAGATGATGAAGTATGTCCATCAGTCTGCGTCAAATGCGAGGAACCTATAATATGACGCCTATTTCATTAGAACATCATGATTGATAGGGTGGACTCCAAACCCAAATCCAGATGTATAATGCGTATATAATGATGATAATTGCAGCTATAGTGAAAATCAAGATTCCGATTTTACGTCTATTCAATTCTCACATTCCCCCTCAACATGAAGCATTTTGATTATGGTGGCTTTTTCGCCAGAACATTTGATTGCCCTATTCCGAACCAGGTGGATCCTATCCACCAATATTGGTGAATTCCAATTAATAGGATAATAAATATGGCAAAAAAGATTCCAACATCTCGCCACGGGTATGGCTTAAGTGATGGCTGCTCCAATCCACGCATCCTCCTCTTCTTCATAATGGGGCTTATTGCGCTCGAAGCAAAACGGCGTGACATTGTTGAGCTTCTATTTAAGTCGTTTCATCAAAAATGAATTTGAGCATTGCCAAAGAATGGATGACTATAACCTAGTGCTCTTGATGAATCGTCTGTGGTTGTATATCTTTTCGACAAATTATCACCACTGATATAAGCTCCAATGCTTGTTGAAGGGTAGCTATATTGGCCTATGCATCAATAGAGGTGCGAGCTTTGATCGATGAAATGAACTTCAAGATGACAATCTTGTACCTCTCCGCTGTTGTGTTAGTTCTGTTCTATTTACTATACACGCCTTGGACAGCGATATCTGCATATGCATCAGGCATGGGTGCAGAGGTTTGGGTTTACTACTTCGCACTTGTATTGGGATTGTTGTTCCCTGTATACTATGCGCTGGGCCATGAGAACATGGCATGGTTAGTACTGGGCCTTGCCATTATTATCAATTCAATAGTATGGATGTTTGTTGAACCAACAGCAGCAGCTGAAGTAGTGCTGATACTAGCTATAGGCATATTGTTCTTGCTAGATCCAATCTTGGAACTAAGAATGGATGATTGGGAGTTGGTGAAGAACCTCATTCACATTTCGAAAGGACTATTCGCCATTCTGGCAGCTGGCTTCTATGCTAGCTGGGTTCTCGATGATTTCATTGGACGATTGAGCATCAACCACATTATGCCTCCGTTCATCTACTTGGGTGGAGGCTTGTTTGTTGTATTTGGGATAGTCCTTCTTGCATATGGTCTATTCAGACTCCTGAAGATGTTCACTGGAGAAACGATTAGCAAATTCTTTGACAATTTGGCAAAGATATTCTACGTTCTAATGGTGATTGTCTTCCTTCTAGGAATTACTTACAATGTGACGACCTACATATTCCTCAATGCATGGGGAGCAGTATCGTTCCCAACGTCAATAGACTTCTTCGCAGACATGTCAGCAGTGGGTAACTCCAGCTTGGGTGCCATCCTTTTGATCATCTTGTACATTCACGGCATGTATAGAATCGTTGAGAAGGTGAAATAGTAGTCCAATATTGGTTCTACAGTACGGTGCATCTAAGGAACTAGTAAACTCACATCTAGGAATATTGTAGTGTTTTACACCCTCCAAGGTCGTTTCATGAAGACAATAATTATTGCGATGATTCCAATTGCAAAGAGGGAAATACCAAAAATCGGATATGAATCCGAGTTCTCCAAAACTGACACATCAACAATTATCGTGTCATTTGTCTTGAATCCAACATCATCGGTAATCTCCAGACTAAACTCATATTCACCAGGCTCGAGAATTCCTAGGTCAAAGGTCAGATTGGAAGGTTTCCAGAATCTGTCGTAGACGAAGGTGCCTGATTCAAATTGGGTGCCCCTTGTTGTCAGAGTGTAATTTCCCTCTGTTGTCTTCTTGGGCCTATAGTTGTAGAACGCTTGCCAGTTGAGGATTACATCTTCTTCTGGATCAAAATGAAGCCGAGTTGGGCTCAGAAGGATTGGAGTGTAATGAAAACGCTGCATTCTGTATACACCATATCTGTACAACTCATTATTCTTGAAAGTAAACTTCCATGCGATTTCTCCATTTTCAGTGACCTCAATTAGATGGGCCCCTTCATTAAATAGACCTGGCCGGTCATCTGCACCGAACACTCCTAGTCTGTTGCCGTTAGGCAGTCTATCGGCATCTCCCCAGAGAACCGACCAATACCTGTCAGTCCCTCTCCAAATCCAAGACGCATGTGCCTCCATCTTATCTTCATCGATAGTGATCTCAACTATTCGCGACTTATGGTTTCCTTCGAAATTTTGGTTGTGAAAATCATTGTCAAAGAGTATGAAAGTTTCATTGTCTATTCTTTCTGCACCATGCGCGTGAAAAAACAGATGATCAACATTAACTCCGAATGTATCATACATGGCAAAATCACCATATTCGCCTAGACTCCAGATAATATCTCCAGTCTTATGGTCGATTTTGTAGAATGTGTTAACGTTTCTAGTAGTGTAGTAGATGACGTCCTCGTCTGTGTCGTAGAACAATGTATTGGAATGAGTGATTTCAGGAATTCCTTCCATCAGGTCACCGCAAGGACACAACATGTCGGGTGTGATGAATTCGCTCACATCTAGCGACCATACGAGATTGCCGTTTAGGTCATATTCATTGATTAGATCGAAGAGGTACGTAATCCCATCAATCTCCATTTCGTTTTCCTCGAATGTGAACACAGTTTCATTGTTTGGATTATACTCATATTCATGATGTCCATAGAATCCTAGGAATTCTGTTTCTCCAGTGTAGATGTTTACTAGAGCAACATTGAAGGGGTAACCAACTAGCAGAGTCGTTGGACTCACAAACTCCACTGACAAGTCCGCCAGTTGATAGATGCCGCCACTGGTAATAATGCGTTCATACTTAACATTTCCGTCCATATCAGAAATAATCAAGGTCTGGTTATATTGGCGGTTTGCTATTTCATGCTCCCTTAACACAAACAGGTTATAACCCTCAAAGGCTGCTGGAGTCTTCGTTACATCAACTTCCCCACGCATTATTTCTGCTGTGTGGTAGGCAGGATTTTGCTCGATTTGAGCCAAAGCTGGAGTCACTGGCTGGAAAAGAATAGCCACAATTATAATGAACAGTAACCTTCGCTGCAGAATGAGTCTCTCTTTGCTAGACATGATGCCAGCCAACCTAATAGGCAACTGCTAGTAGTTTGTGCGTTCAAGCTGGCTTATGATGGCCGACTCAACTCCTGAATGAGGAGTCACATAATAATACAACACAGAATAGAATGTTGCAATTGCTATGAAAATGACGATTCCGAGCACACAGCAAATGCCGACCCGCTTATTTTGCTCCTCCAATTTTCACATTCCTCCTCATAGTTATTGCGACTTGTTTATCGAAACATCATGATCCATACCATGAAGTCCAGTCCATCGTCAATAAAAGATATGACGCAACTGCGATGCTTATGAGAATAAAGATTCCAAATATGTAGACCAACATTTCCTCCTTCTTATCCATTTTTCACACCCCTCCTTTTGATGCTTCCAATTGCACCCAAACCGAATATTGTGTCTTTGGCTTTTCATTTCCTTGTCTTGGGTTCACCTCACTAGTTCATCAGCACATCAAAGTTTTATGATGCCAGCCAGCCGCCTTGCCACATACGTAGCCAATAAAAGAATACTGCAACTGAAACAGCAATTACTATGGCAAGTATGACTTTGAGGATTGATTTCTTGTCTTGCATATTCAATTTTCTCATCCACCTCCATGATATTAAGACCAAATCATCAGACTATCATGAAGTCGATACCGAGAATAATCCTGACCAGCCAAACAGCCAAGCAAGGAATGCTGCAGCTAGTATGACAATGACCAAGATGAGTATCACTCCACCAATTGTCTTCTTGTCTTCCACATTCAATCTTAATTCCTCCTAACAGGAACACTCCACATATAACGGCGTTATGCTATTGAACTTGTATTTAAATTATCCCATCAATTGAGAGATTGGCTATTGCTGCCGCAGAATGCCGCAGGGAGAAAGTAGGTCAGGAATCGTGATGGATATCAAATCTGTCTGTCGTGCTTTTCAATTCGCACTCATCAACAAAATATCGTTTCCCTGAGATTGGTCCTCCGTGAAGCATCTGACACAGTTTATTTTCTGGTTCGCATCGCAATTATGAAATAGATCAAGACAGAGGTGATCACGATGCTTTCACCTATAGTTCGCAGATGGTGGAAGAGTAGGTCGTCGGTCACCACAGTACCGTATGCCACAACGATCCGACTGAAGGCCCATATTACTGCGAGGATGGATGCTATAATCGCAATTCCTCTAATCCACCCACGCGTCATGTAGAAGGAACATCCTGCAAATCCGTATGCGATGCAGATAATGCTCCAAGTCACCAAATATGCTGGCGTGAAGTATCCTAGGTGTAGAAACGGGCTCACCAGCGCTCCAATAATTTGATAGAGGTTAAAGAAAATGAATGGAATGATAGGCATATAGCTTCCAGTTTCACGATAGATCCCCAAAAAACCGATGCTTGTGAGAATCAATCCTAGCGCCATAAATACTCGCACACTTGGGGATATTTCTGCACCAGCCCGTTCAATTCCGCTGATGAGGGTGTATGCTCCTCCAATCAAAGTTATCGCACTTCCCATGGCGCCCAGGCCAAATAGGCCGCTGCTCGTTTCGTCCTTTTTCGTCTTGATTTCACCTCACTGATTCATCAGTGAATCGAAACATTATGATTAAGGATACAGTCATGGTCGTTCTGCCAGTAAAGAGAGGGCTACTGCAATAATAATGACAATGAT
>JBHLRP010000039.1:0-23092 GCA_048882485.1 Candidatus Thorarchaeota archaeon | reverse complement strand
CATTTTTACATTCTTCCTCATGATGCCTTTATGATTCAGGATACCACGGCCAGTTCAGGAGAAGATAGAGGACTGCTATAATAAAGATGATAATGACTATAAGACCCAGCAAAAAGCCGGTCCACTTCCTTTCTTCTGTATCCAATTCTTATTTTCCCCTCATGGTGATTCCAGGTTCAGTGGAACATTATGATTGCCCCTATCCGAACCACATATTTCCTATCCATGAAGATAGTACCAACCCAATTATGATTATCATGGATATGCCCAGAAAGATTCCAAGTTCATGCTGCGATAATGTCTGAAGTAATATCCGCTCCAATTCATACATCCTCCTCTTCTTCATAATGGGCTGAATGCGCCCGGAACATAACAGCGTTATGATGTTGAGCTTTTATTTAAATCGTTTCAAAAAAATGGAATTTGACCATTTACGATAAATGAATGACTATGACTTGGTGCTTTGGATAAACCGTCTGCGCTCTTTTTCCCATTTCTTCCTTTCTGACCTAAGCTGGAACAAATCCACATCTTTGTAGATAAGGCCCTCCTCTCCAGCTGTCAGCTTCCTCTCAATCTTTTCTTTCTCAGGAGTGTATATGAGTGAGTCGCCGAACTCAGCTACATTGGCGAAGAAGCAGTATGCATAGATTGACCTTCTGGCATCAAAATGAGCTGCATCGAAATCAGCCGTGACCGGCGTAAATGCTGGATTAAGCACCAAATCGATTGGCGGGTCGAAGTTCTTCAGTTCAACACGCAAATCCATGTCTAGGAAATCACGACAGATGACAATAGCCATTCTTCCATATTCTGTGTTGCAGACTATGGTCTCTCTTGGGTGCTGCCCAACATCGATACCCTCAGTGAATCTCTTTCCTTTGAGATGGATGATAGCGGGTATATGTTTGGCTTGCTCCCAAATGACTCCGGTGGGTCCGATGACTCTGCATAGGTTCTGCTTGGATTCCTCCTCATGAAACGACCCCGGGATGATGTACATCCGATGCTTCTTCGCCAGTTTAGTTACCTCATCAATCAATTCTGGATAATTCAGGTCTATTGTCATCTCCGGGAAGAGTAGGACATTGACCCCCGCATCATTGGCTTCATTGATCGCTTTCTCAACTCTGGCCTTCACCTCGTCAATCCTATCTTTTTGAATTACCAAGAGACCTTTGCCAAATTCCTCATAATACTCACCGAGAAGGTCTCCATTCTGGGAGAGTCCAATCTGAGCAATGCCCACTCGAAACTGACTCTTTTCGACAG
The DNA here is from genome assembly GCA_048882485.1 of Candidatus Thorarchaeota archaeon. Taxonomy (GTDB): domain Archaea; phylum Asgardarchaeota; class Thorarchaeia; order Thorarchaeales; family Thorarchaeaceae; genus SMTZ1-83. The sequence goes on along the minus strand of JBHLRP010000039.1, from coordinate 21,820 downwards.
CTTCTGCTCCCTCGAGTAGGTCGGAATATGCTAGGCGGTACTTCTCCTTGACTGCTTCATCACCGAACTCCTTCTTCTCATCGGCTGTAAGGACTGCCACCGTCTTCTTGATCATGCGCTCGAGATAGTCATCAAGTTGGGCAAAGTCAATCATTTCCTTTCGAGATGGATTCTTTTCGATTATCTTCTGCCACTTGTCTACCTCCAATTGCAGCAGATCCCTTTCGTGAGCTACTTTTCTAGCAAGGATGTAGAGGTCTTTCTCTTGAGTCATGATATGTGCTTGTGAAAGCAAAATCCTAGCTTTTTCGATGTCTTGCTCCACTAATGCGAATTTTGATTGAAGAATATAAGCCTCAGCAAGGAGAGAGTAGGACATCTGAGATTTGGCGATGTTCATGATCTGCTGTGCTATATCTTTCGCACTCTCGAAGAGCTCTTCGTCACCTGTCATTTTGAGCTCAAACAGAAGCAAATCACAAAGATGGACCATTGCAGTCACAGTGAGCGTGTGCTGAACCACTTCTTCTTGAACAATTTCAGCAAGTATTCCTTGAGCTTCAAGTTTGTCTCGAGCGCCTTTGCTTGCCTTCAGTCGGATTGCTTTGGCCACTCTATACCGCTGGCTGATGACTGGGTTGGTGGTCTCCTCACTGAGTTCCTGAAGATTGCGAAGAGCATCGTCAGCAGCTTCAAGGTCATCATTCTCAGTTGCTACTGCTATGATGAAATAATTTGCAGCAGCTGTATAGGACTCATTACCTGATTCTTTGAACAATTCCAGGCTCTGTTGTAAAGTTTCCAGAGCTAATTCCGAATCACCCCTCTGGCGATGAATTCCACCGATGTTGAGAAGCGAAAGAGCTATCTCTTGCCTGTTTCCAAGTTCTTTTCTAATCTCTAGGCTTCTTTGCTGATAATCAAGTGACTGAAGAAGATCTCCTCGGATTTCATATGCACTGCCCAAGTTGCTTAGAATTAATGCCATGCCCTGTTTAACATCAATATCCTCATAGATTTTCAATGCCCTATGATAACATTCCAACGCCTGGTTCAAACTCCCCCTTGTCTGGTAAACGGATCCCACGTTTGTCAATGAGGTTGCCAAATCAGGCTTATTATCCAGCTTCTCCCTAATGTGTAGGGCTTGATTATGGTATTCTAATGCACTTTCTAAGTCACCTTTCATTACATAGACATTTCCGAGATTGTTCAGAATAACCGCGATTTCATAGGGGACCCCTAATTCTTGTCTGATTGATAGGCTCTTTTCATAATACTCAGCTGCAGCATTGAGATTCCCCTTGGACCACTGCACCAATCCAATATTATTCAAAGAGCTAGCTTCGCCTGGCTTATCGCCCAATTCACGATATACCTCGAGGCTCTTTTCGTGATACTCGCCTGCTCTGTCTAGGTCTCCCTTATACCAATTGAGGATTCCACAATGACGTGAAAGCTGCGCCTTTCTTCTCTTTAGTTCCGATTCATCAATATCTGATTTTACATCGCTTTGTTTCAGTTGGTTCTCAATCTCTGGGACCATCAAAAGGCCTTCATCAAATTCTCCTGAACGCCATGCAAGCTCAACCTTAATGAGAAGAAAGTCAAGCATCATGAGCGTATTCTCCTGCTGCCTGGCAACTTCTAAAGACTCATCAGCAACATGCCCGGCCTTCTCAAGATCACCCAACCTGATGCGTAGTTTGCACTCAAGAAGCGAGCAATGGAGGCTTTCAGCAGGCATCAGTTCATTGGATGAAAGGGATTGTACTATCTGAAGGGCCTGATTATATTCCCCATTCTTCAGTAGTTCTTCTGCTCGCGCCAGCTCGTCGCAAGGTTGACCTGTCAATATCCCTATCTCACTGACCTAATCGTTATTCTATTTGACAGAATGCAGATTCATCTCATAAGAATTCAACGCTTGAAGAGCCAATTGAGATGAGCGAAGCTTCTCGAGGCTATTGGCTGTCTAACAGTTTCTTCAATTCAATAGTCCCGGGCCACTCGAAGATTTTGTTGGAGTATAGAACCAAGGAAGTTACCAAGTCAACAAATGGCGCTCTTCTAATAGTTCTTGATATTGCTTCCGCGGTTTCAATCTCACTGACCACAAATCTGGCAAAGATGATTGGAGCTACAGCAGAAATGAATGGAGACCAAAACTCATCAGGAAATTTCTCTTGAAGCCATTCCACAATCTCATTGGCAGTGGTACTCTTCTCATCCCAGGCAATCCTCATAAGAACCTCAGTCAATCCGCCGATACCGAGATTCCAAAGAACACTGAATGCGACTCCTTCTCCCTCGTTGAGGTCGTCAATTGCTCTTCGTGCTCTTCGTGCTGTCATCCCTGTTGCTTTTGCAACATCCGCGATAGTAGCACGAGTATTTTCCACAAGATACCGAAGCACAGTCTTTTGCGTCTTAGAAAGTTTAACCTTCTTACCCTTTGGGTAGAGCAAGACATGAATGTCGACATCAGTAACAGACTCAAGCTTCCTTATCTGAGAACCAAACTCCAAGAGGGCCCTTGAACCACTCACTGCAGCAAATACTGCATAGAGACCCCCCATGCCACAAGCAACTGAACTCACTTGTGCGACGGATGGATTGCTTCCCATGGTTTCAATGAGGTCCTCCTGGTATTCTGTGCCATCACTTTGGACAATAGCTAGAACAAGGTCTGCATTCATCATAGCGAAGGATGGTGTGATAAGAAATCGGTCGATTATGCCTGATTCGACAAGCTTTGCGATTCTCTTCTTTGCGGCATTTGCTGTAAGGCCAATCTTGTCTGCTATTGCCTGGTATGATAGCCGGCAGTCTTGGTCTAGCGCGAATATGATTCTCTTGTCAATATTGTCCAAGGATCTCACATCATCAATGGAAGTTGAGGTTTGTCAGGCTCGAGAGTCGCAGGTCATTTGTGTTTCGGTTTATGGAGATGTTCATCATTGCAGGATGATAAGTCTTCCAAATCTACTCAAATTGAGTTGAATCTCCTCTCTGAACGAATTCACATATCCTTTTTCAACAAGTATTCTCTCCCCTGGATTTACCTGCCGAATGGCATCATTCCAAAGAGCCAACTTAACGGACCCCGTTTCATCGGATAGTCTTGCATCAGCAACCCTGTGAGTCTTTCCATCCTTTCTTGAAACTACTTCGCGTGCAGGTGGAATGTCATCCACTGACCCTTCAACTGTGACTTGTTTCATGCCATCAACAAGTTCACCTATGCCTGTGACATCTCTCTTGAAATCTGGGTCCAGTAGCAGCTCATACGCTCGAAGCTCAAAATCTGGCTCCCATCGCATGACTCCGTACTGAACGAAGCCGAGCTTCTCGTAGAAGTTCTTGGTTCGAAAATTCCAGTCTGGTGTATCAAGAGTCCATTTCTTTGCATCTGGATACATTTGCATTACAATCTCGAAAGATTTCTGGCCAATTCCTTTTCTATGATAATCAGGGTCTACAAAGACACCCATTATCTCATAATGGCCGTGATGCATCCTGTACACGCGCATCCCTCCTACAATCTGTCCCTTATAGAGGACTTTCATGTAATCTAACCACTCTCTCTTCGCGTCTTTCATATGGACTTCCACTGAGTCATACCCCAGTGGACCTCCTTTCACTGAGGCACCTACATCAATGTCACTCTCAAAGGCTCTCTTCGAAATCTCTGCAAGGATTTCAGCGTCCTCAGGAGTGGCTTCCAAAACCTCGATTGATTCAACCATCGCTCGAACACCAGTTTTCTAGTAGGTGTTTCTTGGCACATCGTCTGCAATAAGCGCTCTTCTCGTTGACTCCGAGAGTGTCAGAACGTCCAAACGATATTTCCTGGAGGATATGATCTCTGATGCTTCATCATGCCAGTTGATTTAATGATTGGAAATTAATAATAAGCATGAAGCAAATCAACCTAAGGAGCATTTGGGAGCTGCTTTGAATTCAAAATCTGTAGCTTCAGCTACCTGCTCAATAACCTGCCTCGGAGACATACTCTTGACGTATCCTGGGGAAGTGAGGAGATTCACAATCATTCTAAGGGGAAGGTCAATAGATCTGTCCTTCTGGGCCAAGATGGCAGTGGCAATATTCATTCTCTTCATAATTCCCATTGAGATAATCTACTATGAAGATATCCAACCTGTTCCAGCTAGCAATTACTATGATATCTGGATGAGCTCCGTGTTAATGGAATATCATGAATGGAGCGACAGCGATACTCCTCTGATGACAATTAGCAATCCTGTGACCTTGGTCATTGGATTCTTAATTTGTATACCTGCAATCCTGTTGAATCGCAAAATCAGGAATCAAGATCCAAATGAACCAATCCGAGATGCTGGGTTGGCCGCGTACTTTGGCACCGCAGTAGTGACAATCTACTTCATGGAACATTTCCCACCAGCGGACTTGTTGTGGCTGGTACAGACAAGCCCTGATTGGAAACTCCTTCGTTTCAGCACGCTTGTAATGGTCATTCTGATTATACTTCCGCTTATAATCAGGGAAGCCAGTCATCGGGACTTCCGAGCAAAGCATAGAATCCTAGCTTGTGCAATCGGTATTGTAACCACCCTAGTGCCAGTAGGAATGACTGCCGTTTTTCCAGGGAATCAAGCAGTTTATGTCATGCTTTCCCTATGCGGCTTCTTTCAATATGAAAGGTCAGTCCCCGTAGTTCCAGGGCAACCGGTTGATCAAATATACGTTTCCTTTTCCGCCTTATTGCCAATGGATTCGCTATATTACTTCACATACCTCTCGCTGCATCTGCTATTTGGGTTCTACATACTACGTTACCTGAAAGGCTTGATATCAGGACAAAGAGTCCTTCTCATTGGGTTTTCAAGCCTTCTTCTACCCTACATTGCTGCGTTCCCGGGAATAGTGTCTGCTGCTCCAAATCCTACAATACTACTTCCTGTTCCAGTCCTACTAATAATGGGCACCATTGTTGTTGCGTCATTAGATCCCATTGTCAAGCACCAAACTGAAATCTCTGATATCAAGAGCGATATAGCGGCAGCCCCATCTCATCCAAAAGCGACCATAATAGTCCCATTCACCTATATGATAAAGAGCCTATTAATCGGAGCCAAGAGAAAGATTGCTGAGCTTATAGATAGAATTTAACCTGTCCCACTTATTACCCAGTAAAGCACACGCTCTTCAATCGGAGATGCTCATTTGAAAGAACGGAATATTCTGCAGCTTCAAGAGGAGATGAACGCTGGCAGACTGACTTCACGGGAAATTGTTGAATGGTATCTGGATCGTATTGAAAGAATCGACAGCAATGGATCGAAACTCAACTCCATTATAGAAATAAATCCTGATGCTCTAGCCATTGCAGATGAGATGGATGCTGAACGCAATGAAAAGGGGCCTAGAGGCCTTATGCATGGTATTCCACTTGTTCTCAAAGACAACATCGATACGGCTGACAAGATGATGACTACTGCCGGGTCTCTTGCACTTCTTGGTTCCTTCCCTTCAAAGGATGCATTTGTGGTTCAGAAGCTGCGTGATGCTGGAGCTGTGATTCTCGCCAAGGCCAACCTCAGCGAGTGGGCGAATTTCAGATCTGAGCATTCATCTAGTGGATGGAGTAGTCGAGGAGGTCAGACACTCAATCCATATGCGCTAGACCGGAATCCCTGCGGGTCAAGCTCAGGATCTGCTGTAGCAGTAGCTGCAGACCTGTGCACCGTTGCCGTCGGTACTGAAACCGATGGCTCTGTCATTTGCCCTTCCCATGCAAATGGTATAGTTGGAATCAAGCCTACAATTGGACTTGCAAGTCGTTCAGGAATTGTCCCCATCAGTCATACTCAAGACACCGCTGGACCGATGGGAAGGTCTGTCGTAGACGCAGCCATTCTTCTTGGAGCTATGACTGGTGTGGACTCAAGAGACCCTGTCACAAAGGAGAGCGAAGGAAAGAGCCACACAGACTATACGAAATTCCTCAACCAGAAGGGGCTTGAAGGTGCCCGAATCGGAGTGGTCAGGAATCTCTTTGGGTTCGATGAACGAGTGGATGCAATCATGGAGGATAGCATCAATATCATGAGAGAGAATGAGGCTGAAATAGTCGACCCAACCGAAATCCCTAGTACCAAGGAATTGTGGGATCCAGAGTATGAGGTCCTTTTGCATGAGTTCAAGGCAGACCTAAATGAATACCTAGCCGGGCTTGGACCGGATGCTCCAGTGAAATCACTGAAGGAGGTGATCGAGTTCAATGAAGCTAATAGAGAGAGGACAATGCCCTTCTTTGGTCAGGATATTATGCTGAAGAGCCAGGAGAAAGGCTTGCTCGATGAAAAAGAGTATGTAGAAGCCTTGGAGAAATGCAAGAAACTGTCACAGACTGAAGGTTTGGATCCTTTTCTGAAAGAGAAGAAACTCGATGCAGTTGTTGCGCCATCTGGTGGTCCTGCTTGGCTCACCGATTATGTGACAGGAGATCACTTCTCTGGAGGCTCATCATCGTTGGCAGCGGTTTCGGGGTATTCAAGCATTACAGTACCTGCTGGTTATATTCATGGTCTGCCAATAGGAATTTCATTTATCTCTGGACCATATCAAGAACCCAAACTCATCGAAATTGCATATGCATTCGAACAAGTAACCAAGATCAGGCAGGCACCCGATTTCAAGCCTAGCGTAGAATTCAATACCTAGGAGTCTTGAATTCCTTCCTGGGCTAGCATCTCCCTTAGTTTTGCCTCTCCGTACCATGGGAAATCAAACGTGGAGTAGCAAACTAGAGTTTCGAGGGATTTGACAGATGGAGCGCCTTTGATTTGATTTGTGATTCGGTCGACATCTAGTAGGTCGTCAACGACGAACCTCGCACAGACCAGCGGTTCCGCTGCAGCAACGAAAAAGGTCCAATATTCGTTTGGAAACTCTTTGTTAAGCCAGTCAATTATCTGGGAATGTTCAGAGGCTTTGTCGTCCCATTCGATAACCGCCCAGAAGGAATTATTCCCTCTGGTGTTAACATCCCACCTGACTGTGAACCTAACTCCGCCTTCTTCTTCAAGTTCCTTCAATGCTCTTCGCGCCGCTCGAACAGGAAGTTGAGACTTCCTAGCGACCTCACTGATCTGCATGCGTGGATCATCCATTAGGACACGTAAGACACGCATCTGTCGCTTTGTCAATTTCACCCTCTCTCCCCGAGGAAAGAGAACTGTATTGAACTTCACTTCTTCAGTCTGAGGAAGTCCACGAAGGAAGGAACCAAGCTGTGCCAGCATCTCAGCTCCAGAGTATTGACCAAAGAAGTGGTATGCACCGCCCCGAGTAGTAACCAACGGGCTGACATGGTGAATTGCAGGATGCGACCCCAAGATATCAACAGTTTCCTGACGGTCTTCTCTACCGTTTGTGTACAGGACTCCAGAAGCAAACTCGAGGTCCATCAATGCATTGCTGGGCAACACCATGAACCGGATAATGACTCCGCTGTCAATCAGGTTGGTTATTCGTTTCCTGACAGCATTTGCAGTTATCCCTAATTTGCGAGAGAGGTTCTCGTAAGTTATTCTGCAATTTGCATCTAGCTGCCAGAGGATACTTCGGTCAATCGAGTCCAATGCTTTCACGGGCCCTAGGATTTGTACTATGTTTCCCTCTGACCTTGACATGTATATACTTCTGCAATTGGAACTAGGCAATTTTCCGAGTTAGACATTAGCCAACAAGACTCGATTCTGCACCAGCAACAATTAAGCGCCCATCTCTACAGACCACAAGTGAACAGCCAGTTGCCCAAGTTCCTCCGCCATAGGTTGAATTCCAGAGTAAGTTCCCTGCATTATCAGTTCCTAAAAGAAGCAGTTCCCAATCATCGGTCCATGGATCTCGTAGTATGACGCCGGTTATAATGAAGCCTCCGTCACCAGATTGAGTAATTGCATGACCTGTGCAGTCATTATAATAGCCATGTATCCGCGTCCATGCTGAGAATCGAATAGATTTGCTGCTTATCAATTCGCCATCAGAGCCGACTTTTAGGAATAATGTTTCAGATGAGGATCCCCCGATATACGGTATATGGGGGCCCGTTATGGCAAATCCACCATCATCAAAAGAGCAAATGGAATTACCTCTGCTGCTACCCTCTTCAATAAATGTGCGATTCCAAATCATTGATCCATTTGCAGCAGTGCGCACCATGAGGACTCTATAATCATAGTCTTCGTCCTGAGTGCTACCAACTACTATGAAGCCGCCTTCTTCATGTTCCAGGAGTGAATACCCTTCATCGAATGATGTGCCACCAATTGCAGTATTCCAAAGCAGTGTTCCATTGGGATCCATCCGTGCTAAAAGAATATCACTCTTTGAATTCGAGCAAACTCCAGTTGTTCCTGCTATCGCATAATCTCCATTTTCGCATTCAACCAATGACTGGCTGCAAACACCCGATAAATTGCTGTAGCTTTGAGTCCATTCAGGATAGCCAGTGCCATTGGTCCGAATTAGAAATACTTCTCGAATCCATTCGTTTGATTCCTCACAAAAGAACAGTGATGAGCCGGCGATAACAAATCCTCCGGACTGCGCTTCCACAAGTGACAGATTAGGTTCGATATTTAATACATCAAAGACACGTGTCCACAAGACATTTCCGAAATCATCCAGACGAGATAGCTGGATACTCCAAGTTTTAGTCCCATCCATATTGCGTAATATGGGGGAGACCAAAGCATAGCCACTGTCACTGCACTCCACTATATCTACCGATCCGAAATCAATCCATCCGTTGCTTGTCTGATTGGCGATTCGGATACTTGAAGCTTGGATAAAATCGCCGCTGCTAGTGAATCTCACAACAATACAATCAATGTTGTACCTGGCCGTGCTCGGAATCTGAACATATGGCATTGGCATTAGACTACTAACAAGAATCCCAATCATAACAAATGACATCGTGCCAGCCGCAGCTGCTTGCTTTCGCGAGATTTGAGTTCTTATTTTCCCAATAAGGGAAGAATTGTGGCTTCTTTTCGGAGTATGTGGACATGGTTTTATGACTTCTGAAGTAATATTATCCGAGGATTCTACTCTATCCATTTCAGCCTCCTCATTATTACTTCAAACATATGAGCTGCCATGTCTGTAGGAGTCTCCATGCCCTTCAAGGAAATCTCCCACTCTTCGGCTAGCTGAGTCAGTGTCCTTTTGCAATCAATTACTTCCGCGCAACTCCCACAATCCTCTTCATGATCAAACCAAGTTTGAACGCCCATCTTTGGAGAGAATAGGATGAACGTGTCCATCCGGTGTGCAGAGCAATATCCCACAGCAAATCCATATTTCGGACTCAAATGTCGGATCTTTACTCGGTTGACTGATGCCGCATGCTTCAAAAGAGTTCCAATCCGCTCTTCTGCTATCCTTTGAGCCTTGCTGACAAAGGGACGTGAAACCTTGAGCTCACGTGCAATCTGCGAGGGTAGGACTTTCTGACGTCTCTTGAGCCATATCAGACATTGCCTCGGTGTTGGATATCTAAGAGTCAAATACATCCTTTAATACTCCGCGCTTTTTACATCAACATAGTTTTACTTTAATGATTGCCTTAGACCGGTTAATTTAAGTAGAAGAGTGATATATTAATCTATTGCCTGAACTAGGTTAATTGTGAAATGATGAGGTTAGGAGATGAAAAACACGGTTCGTTCATTCTTCGTGGTGAGCTGTTTTTTCGTCCTCGTCCTGGGCGGCACAATGCCGATTCTGACAGCCATTCCAGCAAAAGCACAGACTCTTGATGAATTCCCGCTCGACAGGAATAGTGCACAACTCGCGTATGATTCAGGATCAGACCGCATCATCATGTTTGGTGGCTGGAAGGAGAGGTTCTCAGATCCCGCATATGGCGACACTTGGGCATATTCATTCAATACCAACAGCTGGGTCAATATGAGTCCGTCATCAGCACCCAGCAAAAGAAGTGCTAGTGCCCTGGCGTATGATGCGGATTCAGACGTGACCATTTTGTTCAGTGGCCATAAATGTGGAGAAGGGGAAACTCTTGAGAGTTGGCAGGAAACATGGGCCTATCATTATGACAGTAATACTTGGATACAACAATCACCATCACAACAGCCGCCTCCGAGAATAGCAGCCCCTATGGTCTATGATAGCCAATCAGATGTCATGGTGCTATTCGGAGGCCTGATGGATGGAGGGGAGTTCAGTAACGAAACATGGGTCTATGACTGTGATGCTGATAGCTGGACTAGAATGAATCCTCCAATCCACCCCTCAAGTCGAGTAGCAGCAATGTCGTATGATAGCAAATACGATCGTGTTGTTCTATTCGGAGGAGGCGGCTATGACGAGTGGCCGATACAGACATACACTGACACTTGGGTTTACGACTATGACAACAACAGCTGGACTGAGATGAAACCAGCTGAACATCCAGTTTCGATTGGAGTGATGGTTTATGATGTGGAATCAGAGGTGTGTGTATTCTTTGGAGGAGCTATGGATTGGTTCGAGGGGGAACTTGAGGCAGAAACATGGATTTTTGACTATGGAACCAACGCATGGACAGAGATGAGTCCCAATAATCATCCTCAAGCCCGGGCTAGAGCGTATATGGCCTACGATACCGAATCCGACCGCACAGTTTTGTATAGTGGCGGATGGTACAACGATACGGAGTCCTACTACATCATAAACGACCTGTGGGCTTATGACACTAATACAGATACTTGGGAGAAAAGGGGCCCGCCAATGCCCATAGACCCACTTGTAATAGCAGGGGGTATTGCTATGATTGCTTTGGTGGTTCTTGTATTCGTAAGGTGGAAGACAGAACTGCAAATCATAGACTAAGTCATTCTGGCTACTATAGAATCGAACAAGGTGAGAGATGATGTTTTCGGATTGTGAGGTTTAACAAATGAGCTCATTCCTGAACTTCTACTATTATCTGAAGACATATCTCTCCCTTGACCTTTCCGGAACTGACTACTCCTGATTGAATAATAGCGAGTCAACAGTACGGAATAGAATAAGAAAGAACAGTGTCAGTACCAAAGAAACGCCTAGCAATCCTAGGTACACCACGGACATCCCTAGTTGAAAGAACGGCTCATATATTGAAGGAATCAAAGCCATTCCAAGAAAGAATGAAAATGTCAGAGCTCCAGCTAATACTCCGCGTCGTTCAGGCGAGATGATTTGACTGTAGGTAATCAATAATGGAAACAGGATACCACCTGCCCAGCCGACAAGAATGAGGGCTAGACCTACCCATGGAATTGAACTAGCTGCGGTTATATCACCAATCAGGATAAAGATAGCCATGGTCACAAACAGGGTTGCCATACCTATAGCAATTGAGATTCCATATCCCCATTTTCTGACTATCCGGTTCAATAGCAATCCCGCAGTCGCTCCAAATATCCCGGCTCCAAGGAGCAGCAATCCAGTGAGCGTTTCATCAATTGCTCCAGTCAATCCGCGTGAAGTCCAGACGAGTGTTCCCAGATATGCGTTGGAAACAAGAAAGCCTGTGAACAACATCAGAAGAACAACAGGTTTCCTCAGCTCCAAGCTCAGATTCTCAATAAGTACACGAATTCCCGTTTCGCCTTGAACTTGAGTTGGAGGTCGCTTGGCCGCTGTAACGGCGAGGAGGCCTAGAAACACTATCATCAAAATGAGGAGGTAGTAGTATTGCCATCCAAAGATTACCATTTGGCCAGCAATAAATGGGCCCAGTCCTACACCGAGAGATGCAAGTGCTGAAGCTATGCCCATCTTCATAGGAATCTCTTCGGGGATAGAACAATCGGAAAGGAGAGCTAGAAGCACTGGATTCGCAAATCCAAAGCCAACTCCGGATACCAAATGCCCTAGGGCAAAGAACTCAATGGAAGTCGAGAATGCAATGAGTGCGATGCCTACTATGAATGCAAGTAAGCCGCCGGCGATTACTGGGACCCTTCCGTAAATGTCGGAGATCGCTCCAGAGAACAGCTGAATGAATGCAAATGGAAACATGAAAGCTGGAATGGCTACAAGAATGGCAGTTGGATCAAGAACGAATTGAGCGGAAATAGGACCCAATAGAGTGAGTACGGCATTCCCAACAAGTGGACCAATTCCAAACAGAATGTAGGCTGTAAGGTCTATGAATCGATAATTGCCCGGCTCAGCCACCGCAATCTTGCTCGATAGTTCCACATGCTCGCTCATTCCTAGATGACCTATTCTATTTGGATGTTAACCATAGTTAAATGCTTGCATGAATCCAATGTTTCCAGACGAAAACGCTTGGTTTCAATCCTAGCCTAACAGATTGGCCTTATGAATTCTCCAAATCCAGGCTTCCCAATGACATTACCATCTTCCATCACAATATTTCCCCTGACAATAGTGAAGATGGGAACACCTGTGACTTCATATCCCTCATATGCGGTCCATCCCGATTTGGTATAGAGATTCTCAGAAGAAATGGTCATAGTCTTTTTTGGGTCTACTATCACTATATCTGCGTCAGACCCTACTTGCAGTGCGCCTTTCCGTGGATAGATATCAAATGCTTTCGCAACATTAGTGGAGCACAGATTCACTAGCTGCTCGACTGATATTCTGCCTCTATTTACCTCATTAAGTAGAAGTGAGAAGTAATACTCGATGCATCCATATCCGAGTGCCATCTTCTCCGGCTCTTCTACTCCTATCTCAATCTCCTCGGGCAGATGAGGAGCATGATCACTATCAATGAAGTCTATAGTTCCATCCAAAATCCCTTGCCAAGTAGCTTTGACATGGATTTCGTTTGTCTTATATTGCCCCTTTAGGATACCTGGATTCTCTGGCTTTGGCGAAGGAACTAGATGCGATATGACACAATCTGCGATAATATTCTTGCCTGCTGCTTTTGCCCCTCTTATCACATCAACATAGTCTCTCAGGCCACAGTGTAGGGCATAATATCTTGCGCCAGATTTCTCTGCTAGATATATTAGCGTAGGAACGGTTCCAACACGGACGAGTTCGTTATAAGATGCATCGATGAAATTTTGCCATGTCATCTCTCCCGTGTCTCTAAGTCGCTTCATCATTCCCTCATAGATGAAAGTTTCATGTGCATGAACGCTACATAGCCGATTTGCCTTTCCAGTTGCTTTGAAAGCTTCAAAGATATGATAATCATCAGCAATGGAGGCTTCAGTATCATATGGATATGCCGCTTTCTTCTGGAAAATCTTGAATGCAATCGCACCAAACGATGCGATTTTGGGAACTTCGTCTAATATTCCTGGACTCGCGAAGTGATTGAAATCCACGAAGCTTTTCTTGTTTGCATTTTCTTTGTGCGCTTCAAATCTCTCAAGCGTATTAGGAACTGGATTGGTGTTTGGTTGGTCCATCACCATTGTGACTCCGCCTGCAGCAGCTGCTCTACTTCCGGTTTCATAGTCTTCTTTGTGAGTGTAGCCGGGGTCTCGAAAATGCACATGCGCATCTATGACACCAGGGAGTACCCATTTTCCTGAACAGTCAAGGACTCTCTCTGCTTTTGGAGAGTGACTATCACTTACGAGTGAAACAATCTTGTCTTCAGATATAGCCAAATTGCATCTCAGTACACCACTCGGAGTGAAGACAGTTCCATCTTTTAATAGAATATCTATTGTCATAGTCATACAACCTCAATTACTGATAATCTACATGTTAACAAGCTCTTCCTTCAGCTTGGCCCAAACTTTCGCCCGGATCTCTTGGAACTCGTGAGTATTTCTAATATCATGACCAGGTCTAGGTCTCGGTAGGTCAATGGGAAATGTATCGGTTACTCGTCCAGGTCTACAAGACATAAGCACGACCCTATCTCCGAGAAAGATGGATTCATCCAAATCATGTGTGATGAAGATGCATGTTTTTTTCTGTTTAGACCAGATTTCTAGAAGCTCCATTTGAAGAGCCATTCTTGTTAGGGCATCAAGGTAGCCAAAAGGCTCATCCATCAGAAGAATCTCTGGACTGACCGCAAGCGCACGAGCTATCCCGACCCTCTGCTGCATCCCTCCACTTAGCTCATGTGGATAATGATTCTCGAAACCGCTTAACCCCACCATATCGATGTACTTATGTGCTATATCTACCTGTTCTTCCCTCTCCATACCCTTAATCTCAAGACCCAACACCACGTTATCGAGTGCATTCCTCCATGGCAATAGATTGATGGCTTGAAAGACAAATGCTCGATCCATTCCGGGTCCCTCAACCGGATTGCCATTGACGAGAATCTCTCCTTCGGTAGGCTTAATCAGCCCATGAATTAGTCGAAGCAAAGTCGTCTTGCCGCATCCGCTTGGACCCAGCATGACCAGAAATTCATCTTTTTCGACACTCAGATTTGCATTACAAATTGCCTGCGTTTCCACTACTCCTTCTTTGGTTTGCTTTGTGAAGGTGTGTGAAACATTCTTTACTTCGACTATTGCCATTCTCCTATACTACTCCTCAAGGATTATTGCTTTTGGTCATGATTTCCTAGCTAAATCTGGACTTAACCTCCTCCGAAAATAGCTCAATCATTTCTATCATCTGACCTACGTTCTGACTGATGAATTTCACCTCATGGTAGTTGACTCCGGCCTTTTCATATTTAGCAATCATGTCATATACTTCATCAGGTGTTCCAATCAAGAAGATTTTCTGATATGCCTCTGGGAAGATTTTCTTCATTGTTTGCTTTGAGATATCCTCTGCCTCCTTGCTAGTCTTCGCAATGCAAGTATATGTTTCATGGGCTATAGTGAAATCGTCTGAATTTCTATCAAACTTCGCTGCGTATTTTGCAATCATCTTCACCATATCCTCAAATTGTTCACATGTGAGATAGGCTGGAATCCATCCATCACAATACTGAGCCACTCTCCGAGCTGTTCTTGATCCAGGCTTTGCGCCATACCACATTGGAAGGTTCTTTGGTTTCGGAAAGAACTCAACATTTGAGATTTTGATATGGTCCCCATCATAATTCGTTACTGGCTCCTCATCAAACAGCAAATTGATGACTTCTATATATTCCTCTGTGGCTTTACCACGCGTCTTGAAATCGAGATTCAGACGCTGGAATTCATGTTCTATGCCGCCTGGACACACACCTAAGATCATACGACCTCCAGTAAGTTCATGAAGTGTCGCATGTTGGCGTGCAATTGCAAGTGGACTCCTAAAAGGTAGAACAACTGCAGCGACTCCGAAACGAATCTTCTCGATTGAGCTCAGGTGTGCCAGGGTTGTTATGGATTCGAAGAAGTTCTGCCTTGTTCCATGCTTAACAGCCTCATACGAACCAGCTGCAAAATGTGTGGCGTCTTCCACACCCCAATGCATGTGGTCATGAACCCATAGCGAGTCATAGCCTAGCTTTGCGCATTTCTTAGCAATTCTAGGGATTGAATCTCTGGTCGCAAATGGGCCAGAGTTCGGTAGACGTACTCCAAACTTCATGATATTTCCTTCCTACAGCAAATCATGTATAATGGGTGCAATTTTCCCCCTGCGGTCTAGAGTTTCCCAATTTTCTTCGCGTGAGCTTCAGCTCGCTTTAACACGTCCTTGCCGCCTGTTTCATAGGTCATCATGCCTCCCAGCATAATGCAAATTCCCAGAACCTCTGCTATCTCATCAACTGTAGCACCATTGTCGATTGCTCGCTCAACATGTCCGACGTGCTGTTTCCCAACTGCTACCTCGATTCCCACGGCAAGAAGTTCTTTGAACTTGAAAGGAAGGTGTCCGCCCTCTCCAGGGACTTTCCAAGTTGAGCGGCGGAAATTCGTCCAACTGGCCATAATGTCAGGATTGTATTTTCCAAGTCGTTCGTATTGCTCTGGTTCGATCTTGTAATAGCTCATCCAGTAGTCTCTAGCTTCTTTCATTTTCTTTTTGTAATCTTCTTCCATTTGATTCAAGCTCCTATATGCATGGAGTTCAAGTGTTTGTTAGCAACCACATTACTTCGTGGCGATTATTAAATGTTTCGGTAATCGTCTATTAGAATAATAAAATAGTTGTTCATATTAATGAATGATATATCTCATTCCGATAGGTTCTGGGTTTCAGAGAGGTGAGTTTGTATGACCCCTATCTTATCTCCGCCCTCCAACTAGTGACTCTCTCTTCGACCTTCTTTGTGCCTATCGACAGTGAAGTGGCTATTAGGGCAACTACAACAACCAAGGCGAGCAAGAGGTCTGTCCTGAAAACATGACCATAGCGGAGAATGGCTCCTCCTAGCCCTACTGCTTGCAGAAACATTTCTGCAGTGATTACACCAATCATGGACCTAATTGACGCAAGACGTACTCCTACCGCTATGTACGGAATGGCATTGGGTATGACTATCTTGGTAATCATTTGATTCCCATTTGCACAGTAGGCTCGTCCTGTTTCTAGAAGTTCTGGATCAGTGTAGGCTACTCCCTGCATGACATTAATGATACAAGGAAAGACTGCTGACAAGAAGATGTATATCACTCTGGATAGACTGCCTATTCCAAACCAGATGACTATCAAGGGGATAAGCGTCACTCGCGGTGTGGCATATGCTGCACTTATAACAGGATCAAGGGTGAGTCTAAGAGTTCGAAAATAGCCCACCACAATACCAAAAGGGACGCCAATTCCGACTGCCAGCACAAAACCCGCTAAATATGCCGAGAATGTTTCCTGCAAATAGATGAGAATATCCCCGGAAGCAATGACATTAACCAATGCGATTCCTGTGTCTACTGGATTGGAGAAAAAAATTGGAGGGATGATGTATGAGATTATCTGCCAAACCACAAGCGTGGCTAGGAATCCAAGGAATTGAAGCCAGCGAATCTTGGAAATACGAATCTTAGAAAATCTCATACATCATCACTTCTTACGCCTGATAGTACTCCTGTAGTGCACTTGTCCACAAAGAAAAGTCGTTCCACGTGCTAGCCGCCAAGCTTGTAGTTATTGACCCTGCGTCTATCGCTAATTCTACAGCTCTATCAGCCATTGCGGCATTGAATTCCAAGTCCCATACTCCCCAACTCAGATATCCATCATAGAGTTGTGTATAGTAGCTGATATTATTTCCAGCTGAGGTCTCTTCCTCCACCCAAGCCATGCCTTCCGCGATGTAGGCATCTCTCTGGGTCAGAGCAAATATATTAGCGAGGAGACCGGCCTTGACAAAGTTTGCTGTAGCTTGTGGATATTGGTCCATGAAATCTTTTCGCACTGCAACACCAGAAGTTACCTCTCCGGTGTCCGAGAACTCTGGCAAAGATCCCAAGATGTGTAGTCCAGGTAAAGTGTCAAGAACCAGCGCATATTCTGCATAGAGTAGTCCAGCATCTATGCTTCCTGCAGCCAGTGCAGCATTTCTCGCTGAACTTCCACCTACCATGCTCCAGGTCACTGAAGCAGGGTCGACTCCATTATCCAGTAGGATGTATTTCATATATAGATATGATATGGAGGTGTAACTTGATGCTCCAATTATCCTGCCTTCCAGGTCTGCAATAGAGTTGATGTCATCAGATGTAACAAGAAGATAACCTCTTGTGTTTGTTGGGCATATTTGAATGATATCTTCTCCTGCCTCAATGGCAGGAAGGTATTCCATTGCAGTTGTACCAATGAAATCTACTTCCCCTGCAATCAAAGCTGCAATCGAAGGGGTGACATCCACGTATTGGACATCTACAGTATACCCCATTGCCTCCATAATTCGGAATTGCTTTTCTCTACTGTAGTCAATGAAGTTTACGCTCGTCTGAGCTCGGGTGAACCGAATTGTTGGTTTGGGCTCAGGCACGACTCCACCGAGATCAATGATCTCTTGTTCCAGTTGAGCAATGCGAGCTTCATAGTCGGCATTCGTCTGAAATCCGCCTATTAGATAGCCCGCACCTGCTCCGACGATTAGTGCTATTACTGTTCCAGCAATAGCCATTGTTTTCCAATCAGCCGTCTTAACCACCACAAGCCAAAAACACAGCCAAACTGACATTAAAGTGTTCTTATCAATTGGAGAAATCATAAAATATCGTTAAATGATTTAAAGACAGATGAGAGGGAACTCAATTGCATATCCTTCGTATTCGAGGGAGAAACATATCATTTAAGTTGGTTGGTTGATTAAAGAAGAATTAACCAAATCACATAGCTTCTATTTATGAAAATGGGCATTAGGCATTTATTAAAGTTATATTCTTTAATAAATATGCAAACCTAGAAATTTCTTAAAGTGACTTTAACATTTTGGCCTTGTCAGTAGCCACGTTCGATATCGATGATATGTACAAGATTTGAGTCGCCATCAGCAAGTTTCTTTATGTTCACAAATACTGGGTTCCACTTTGTGATACGTCCTCCGGAATTGGCCCTATGAGGGGAAAGAACAACGTTGTCCAGTTCGTGAAATGGATACTCACGACTATATCCATACTTGCTCTCCTCTTCCACATCATACCAGACATCAAGACCAGCACCAGCTATCTTACCGTCCTTTAGCGCATTGAATAGGGCTGCCTGGTCAATTATTGCGCCACGAGCAACATTGATGAGAAATGAATCTTCTCCGAGTGCCTCAAGTTCCATAGTGCCTATCATACCTCTAGTTTCTTTGGTGAGAGGCAGGGCGATTACGAGGATGTCGATATCCTGCATGAACTCAATCGTCCTGTCTGAGCTATACCGTTCGGCATCACCTGTGAGTTCGTCCTCTTTCCAACTCCGTTTCATAATTGCGAAATTGACATCAAATCCTCTCAGAAAATCATGAACAAATCGATTGATTGGTCCATAACCCATTAGCCCAATAGTTTTACCCCTGATGATTATGGATTCAGGATATCTTCTGCTTGGCTCTTGATTCCGCATACGTCGATCGTGGATTAGCAGTCTATTCAGCAGACCAAAAAGCAGTGCAATGACATGTTGAGCACAGTTGTAGGAACTTCTGTGTGTATTGCAGAGTATGACCTCCTTCCTTCTTGAAAATTGAGAATACGCTTTTAGCAATTCATCTACACCCGTGCCTGAGAAGACATACA
This sequence comes from Candidatus Thorarchaeota archaeon, assembly GCA_048882485.1. GTDB lineage: Archaea > Asgardarchaeota > Thorarchaeia > Thorarchaeales > Thorarchaeaceae > SMTZ1-83. The sequence goes on along the minus strand of JBHLRP010000039.1, from coordinate 2,705 downwards.
TCTGAAGCTTCTTCGCGGCTTCGAGGACCTCGAGTTCAATCTCTCTCCCAACAATGACCCGCATATCAGGTGCAAACCTCATTTGTTCCTCCTTGGACTCTGGATAGAACATCTCAATCTGGGGATAATCTGCCAGTAGCTTTGCAATGTACGCTCTATGGTCTTCTGGAACACGATTGATTACCATTACTTTGACATCTGATGGTTTTGACATTTTAAGGGTCAATGTGATTCATGAATAATAAGATTCCCTTCTAGTGGAAGATAAATCTCAGGGATTCGCTTGATGCTCCCAGCTCAAACGCTCACAACCATAGTTCCTAAGGACTCGGGCAAGCTCTCCTATATGAAACATAGTATGCCGCATGAGACTCAGATACTTCGCTAGGCGATTGGGATACGACTTGGAGAATCCATCCTGTTCCAGTAGGTCTTCAATCGATAATGAATCGAGCTTCTTTGTCAGTTGGGATTCTATCTTTTTTGCGTAATCAAGCATTGCTTCCTTTGAGATTCTGGATGCTGTTTCTTGTGGGGTTTCATTCTTCCAGTCAATTCCTCCAATCGCTGAACCCCATTTCATATTGTTTGGGTCATCCCGAGAGTAGAAATCCGCACTCTCAATCAGATGAAGCACGACGTAGGAGTAATACTCAATATTCATCTCTTCTGGTTCCAACCAAGGTTCACCACGTCCAATCAATCCAGTCGACCATTTCTCATCTGGAACATTCATGATTGCTTGGCGTATCATATCCCAGGATGAATCAAACTGAGTCTTCAATTGCTCGATGAAATCCTTTCCCGTTGACACGATTGCCATCTCCTTCTGGCATCATTCGCTTCATTTGCATTCTCCAACCATTTGGAGTAGCACGAGAAGGATATGGTATTGAACATGAGATATAATCTTTCGGTTCTTTTTGAAAACTCGATAGCTTTGTAGTATTGCAATGAGATGCTATTGAAGCTATAGCAAGCGATGCTCCATTTGCGAAAGATAATTCATTTGCGCTTCGAGTGCGTCCTAGAGACTTCATCGAGCTATTAGGATGGTAGTTCGCTATCCTTGGATAAAGAACCGGCTAGCTTATGTGGTACCCGGTCGAACGTACCTCATCGCTCAATCGGGGCATCCTAGAGTGTACAAGCACTTCGAACCCTCTGAGAAGATCTTCGTGGATAGAGAGGAGTATATCGACTGGATGACTGAGGCGCTTAGGCGCTGCAAGCAGAAGAGTGTTGTATTACACCTTCGTGGTATTGGAGGGATTGGAAAAAGTTCACTTCTCGAACACTGGAAGAAGACGGTGGAGTCCACCATTGTACTTGACTGTCAGCAGTACACCGAGTTCTATGATCGATTGAACGTCTTGGCTAAGGGAGCAGTGTTGCTCGGAATTCCTCTGCAAAGATTTGATGTTCTTTGGCAAATCAGACAGCGGTTTGTACAAGGAGTCGAACCAGTCAAGGAATCCGGGCGGGAGTGGGCAGAGGATGTCATTTCTGCGATTCCATTCGTAGGCTCTCTTGTCAGCATCGGGATAGCAATCCGTTCTGTGAGTGCAAAAGTTGCTCCAAAGCTGAAAGAAAGGTATGGAGCGGTCGGAAAATGGCTCCAAGACACACTAGGAGATTATCATGTTGAGAAACTTCTTGAGATACTTTGGAAGGATCCTCATCATGCTGAATTCCTCTACCTAGATGCGTTGCTTGAAGACATAAACGAACGAACGAACTCTGGACTACCAATCCTCTTTCTCTTTGACCATTTCGAAAGGGTCAACGCAGAAAAGACGCATTGGAGGTATGGTGGGAAGGAGATTGCTGAGTCTGAACTCTGGCGAGTGTTCTTGTCATCATTGTCCAACAGCGTAGGAGTGATGGCCAGTAGAAGACCCGTTGCGGATAAGGCAAAGATTGCCATTGAAGAATCTGAACTCACAGAGCTAGAACGAGAAAGCTGCATTGAACTCTTGGAATTGAGAGGAATCACTGATTCCGCTCTTCAAGAACGAATAGTCAGCGTGAGCGGAGGGAATCCGTTTGTCATTGGTACTATTTGCGATGTCGCTGATTCAGGCATGCTCTCCCTTGACTCAATTGAGAACCTACGGGCAGACACTCTCGAAGAAGTTCGTCTAAAGACTTGGAGAAGACTCTTCAGCCAGGTACAAGAACTCCAAGGATTGGTGAATCGAGCTGGAATTCTCCCGTTCTTCGATAAAAGAGTGCTGAATATCATTGCGCCAGAAATGGACTCGGACCAATGGACTAGGTTGATTCATCTTAGCTTCATTAGAGACCGCGGCGATGGCACGTTCGCGCTTCACAATCTGGCCAAAGACCTGATTTCCAAGGAAATGGAACATAGAATCGCAGAATTGGCGACAGAAGCAGCCAACCGACTCGAAAGTGCATTTGAGAAGCAATCTGACCATGCTCTTCTTGGATTGTCAGTTGCTGTTCGTTCACTGGCATCTGAGAGTGAGGCGCTCGCAAAACTGACTCAAACATCCACTGACTTAATGTACAGAGGCGCTCTTTCTGATGCCCTTACGTTCCATGAATACAATAGAATCGATACACTGGGAGGCCATGCTTGCAGAATAATAGCCAGGGGATGGATTTTCACTGCATTGAAAAGAGTTGTCGAAGCAGAACGAGATTATAGAGAAGTGATGAGCCTGGCTGACCATGTGCCA
>JBHLRP010000038.1:0-29604 GCA_048882485.1 Candidatus Thorarchaeota archaeon | reverse complement strand
GGGCTTATACGTTTCTTCGAGGACGAGACACCTGGAATCAAGGTGGGTCCCACAATGGTTGTGATATTTGCAGCTCTCTTACTGATTGCCACGATAATTTCCCATATCGCAACCCAGTTTGGCTGGATATAGAACAGCCCCTCATAGTTTCAAGGCACATGCCCTAAGGGTTATAAACAACACAGAGTCGGGTCCCAGAGCCCGAAACTGGTGATTCGCATGAAGATCAAAGGCGAGCTCAGAAAATACTGTCCCAGATGCAAGAGCCATACAATACATGCCATATCCACATACAAAGCAGGAAAGAGGCGAAGCATGGCGCAGGGCGAACGCAGGATGAAGAGGAAGACAAAGGGATACGGGTCATTTCCAAAGAACATCCAGAAGCGTTTTGCAAAGACCACAAAGAAGACTGTGCTCAAATACAAGTGCAAGGATTGCGAACACACCTTCCAGACAAAGGGCATGAGATTGAAGAAGCTAGAAGTACTTCGGGTATAGGTGAAGACAATGACTAAGGGAGAGATAGTTCAGCAGCCGAGATCCAGGTTCCTGAAGGTCAAGTGCCTAGATTGCGAGAATGAGCAGATTATCTTCGCACACGCTACGACCGAAGTGAAATGCCTGAAGTGTGAAAAGGTTCTAGCAAAGCCTAGTGGCGGCAAGGCCAAGCTCGAGACCATTGCCCGTGAAGTCGAAGAATACCCTTGAATCCAATAGGATTCTACAAAACCCGTCAATTCCTTCTCTCTCTCCCAAATCTATATTAGCAGACCCATGTGGATTCCCCAGAAGGAGAAGAGATAATGGTCCTGAAACGTGCAGAATGGCCGCAACCAGATGAGTATGCCATTGCGGTCGCTTCCAAAGTAGCCCCATATGGAGCATATGTCAAACTTCCAGAGTTTGGCGACAAAGAGGGCTTCATCCATATATCAGAGATTAGTAGCACGTGGGTCAGGAATATTCGAAACCACATTCACGAGAACCAACGTGTCGTCATAAAAGTCCTACAGGTCGATACTCAGAAACGACACATAGACTGCTCTCTAAGGCGCGTTTCAACTGAAGCTAGGAGAGCAAAGAACAATGAATGGAAACGAGCTCAGAAAGCGGAAAAGCTCCTTGAACTCATAGCAAAGGAGAATGACATAACTCTTGAGAAGGTCTATGAGAAGATAGGCTGGCCGATGGAAGATGCTTTTGGAGAGATTTACAAGGGTCTTGAGCTGGCATCAGACATGGGTGTAGATGCGCTGGAGCATGTTGAGTCAACAAAGAAGCTTAAGAAACAGATTGCAGACCTCGCTAAGGTCAGAATCGAGATTCCGTCAATTGAGATCGAAGGCGAGATGAAAATCCTTGTTCCGGGACCAGAAGGAGTCGAGGTCATCAAAAAGGCATTATCAGAGGGTCTTGCTCTGGGACAGTCAGAAGACAAGTCAACTGTTGAGATCTACACACTTGGTTCTCCAAGATACAAGCTAAGGATACAGAGTCCTGATTATCAAGAAGGGGAACAGGTCCTTTCAGAAATCCTGAAGAAAGTCACCAAGATTATTGAGAGCAAAGGCGGCTCGTTTGAGTTTGACAGGAAGTAGTTCCATGACCCGCCTCTTCAAGTGTAAAGACTGTGACCAATATACTCTCGAGGAGGAAAAGTGTCCAGTATGTGGAGGGTCAGTGGTTTCTCCCCAACCCCCAAAATACAGTCCTCAAGACCGATATGGGAAATACCGAAGAGATGCCAAGCGGAGAGCGAGGACTCAGTCATGATATTTGAAAGAAACTAATGGCGATTGGCCTGGACCAATCGCACTTTGATGTACTAGAATAGCTCTGCTTCGACCCAGAATGTAGCCCAATCGGAATCGAATGTCGGTTCTCCGCTTTTGACATTGTTCCAGAACAACAGCCGTATCTGGTAGTTCATTCCGGAACTCATGGACATGTCCTGTTCATCAGCGCTGTTCAGTGGAATCAGGAACTCTATCACATTCTCTCCACTTGCGAACTCTGTAGTGTTAGCGCCCGAGGAGTCTTCAGCCCATGAGCCATCGTAGGCGATATGGCCGTCAAAGAACTCATGCCCTTCATAGTCTACCAGACGGATATCTCCATCGCCAGGGGAGTCAAGTGGGGCAATCTGCAATCCAAAAGCATCCTCACCCTTTGTGTAGTTGTCCATCTGTATTCCATAGTATATGTGGGTCGAGTTGATTCCGGTGTATACTGTGGCGCCGTAGTTGCCGCCAAACACTACATCATAGCTGTTCAGGTTGGTTGTTTCCCAAGCAGATAGATTACCATCCATCTGCACCGATTGAATAGCGCGTTCTGGTGCTATCCAGTCAGCAGTGGTGCGGTTCAGGTACTGCTCATACATCGTATAGTCAATCTCGTAGATCTTGACGGTTCCGAGATTAGAACTTATGAACGGATTAATGAAGGCCCCATGCAGCTCAACTGGCATATGTGAGGTCCATCGCTCGTCCTGTTGATAGAACTGGTCCATGGAGACCCTATCCTGTGTGAGGCCCAAAGCTGTGCCATCCTCTGGAGTGAGCGGCTCGTCAAACACCATCAGCTTGTAGATCGTTGACTCGAAGAAAGTATCAAGCATATACTCTTCCTCAATGACATCTGGAGTATCCGGATTGTCACCCAGGTACCATGCATCGTCTATCAACTCTGAACCAAACCTGTCCTCAGCGATTCGAACCATCCAAGGCCACTTGCCATCATCGCCGCCGGCCCATGAAGCTCGATGGCCATAAAAGACTAGCACATGTGTAGTATTCCACTGCTTGAATGTCTTCAACGACTCTGTCAGGTTTAACGCCATCAAGGCATAGCCCATTAGCGCAATTTGCGTCCGATTCCATGTTGCGTTATCGACTATCGTTTCTACCTCTCCGGCACCATTTATCCAATATCCATAGTCCCACCAGCTAGCCACAATGGCATCATCTGGTAGAACATCACGAACGTAAGTCATAGCGGTCTGCCAATCCGTGAAGCGAGCTCCTTCTGAGAGCGAGTCCTGTGCAAACTCTGGTGAGCCTACATATCTGTTGACATAGTCTACTCCAAGATACAGATTGAGGGAAAGAAGCAACGCCACGAATGCGAAGGCCACAATAGCATGCTCTGATGTCAAGGACGAGCTCATTCTGAATCTCCGTCTCTCAAAGACTGACTTCTGTGTGACCACCTTCCCGAAGGGAGACAGTATTCCATTTATTGCCACCGCAGAGAGGACAGCCACCCCAGGTGCCAGAATTAGCGAAAGCCGAATCATGCTACCTGCAAAGTATACCGATGTCAGGCCAAAGAGGAACATCAGCCAGTCCTCGTCGCGACCACGCCTGAAGAGGAAGTACATTCCGAGGGGGAAGAAGAAAATCAGGAGATTCAATGTATGGTAGAAGCTGCCCCATGGACTAGGCAAATGCTCTGCCACCGAGGCAAAGATTCTCTGGTCAAGACGGACAAATGGATTAATGACCGTAAGGAACTTGGTCCCCAATGTCACTATGGGATTAGATGTAAAGGGGCGGATGCCAAGCTCGACTGTTCCTGCGTATCCGAGATATGCGGCGATTCCTGCTATCGGAGTGATTAGCCCTATGAAGATTGGCTTCATGTGAGGTGCTAGGAATGTTGCAGTGGCCTCTCTATAGCTCTCAATACGCAGCCATATCTCGTAGCCTGCAAGCAGTACTCCAACACCGATTGGAGCCAGCGTAGAAAATGAGGTGAGATTTTCAAACCCATTCCGGGGTATTAGCCCTCCAATGAAGATACCAAGTGCTATAGTGATTAGATACGAGTTGAGAAGACGCTTGTTATAGCGTCCAGTGATAAGCATCAAGCCTGCATACAGTGCGAACAAGCCAAGGAGAAAATCGCCGCCCCCCCATGATATTAAGAGATAGCCCAATGCCAGACCTGCACCTACGGCTGATGGTAGAGAGCCTCGCTTTGTAGCCCTGATATAGAAGAATGTAGAAACTACAATAGCGAGTACTCCTACGCACTCATTGTCATAGAAACCGGCTATTGTTCTCTGAATGAAGGCTGGAATGAATGCTAGGATTAGTGCACTGAGAAGACCTACTGTGTTGTTCACAAGTTCGCGTCCAAGGAAGAATGCTGCAATAGCTGTGAGAGCCCCCAGAAAGGCTGGCATGACTAGGGACACTGTGAGAACATCAACACTGATTCCGATTCCATTGAGTACAAAGTAGAAGAATGCACTTGTGAAAGGTACTCCAACATATGCTGTAGTGGTGATGTCACGACCAAATGGGACCCATGTTGTTGCATCAAACCATGTGAAGAAGGCCCCATAGCCGTTATCGATCACATACTGGGTGACCTTCAACTGGAACCATGGATCGAATGCCCGGAGAACTGGTTGTGAGTTGAGAAGTGGGAACAAACGAAGTATAAGCGCGGCGAAAAAGATAATGACTAAAGCTATGACCAAAATCACTGAACCGCGTGAGATCTTTGCCTTTGGCCTATGGAAGATTTGTCTAAGGAATCTTCCTGCGGACCGTTTGAACCTGTCGTATCCAGACATATGGAGCGCTCTCTCCGTACTGACTCGAAGTCATCCGAGCAGATTCTGGTTGTGCTAAAAAGGTTGCTGTTAGTATTACTACTGTACAGCTAGTTTTGAAACGATAATTAACGTCCTCAGACGGCGGCACTTCTATGGAAATGAGGGCCCCGGAGCAGAGCAGGAATGTCATTCAGCGGATGCTATGAACTCGCTATAGGTCTTGGCATCCATAAGAGCGTCCATATCGGCCTCAAGATTGGATGGCTTGATCTTGAACATCCACCCTTTACCATAAGGCTCCTCGTTTACCAGCTCAGGAGCGTCTTCGAGGTTGGAGTTGACCTCAACAATCTCTCCGGAGAGGGGTGAGAATATGTCAGAAGAAGCCTTCATGGACTCAACGAGACCACATTCGGAATCTGCTTCAACACTGGAACCCACTTCTGGAAGCTCCACAAATGTGATTTCATGAAGCGAGTGCTGAGCGTAGTCTGTTATGCCCACAATTGCAAGATCGCCCTCGACCTTGACCCATTCATGATCCTTACTGTATTTCAAGTCATCAGGGACACTGGTTCCTTCAGTCATGACGGTCCACCGTTGTTTCCCGGAGTATGCATGCTACCTTTAAATCAAACGGCCAGTCAAGAGGATCGGGTTGAACCGTATTTCTCTGGATCATAGAAGGGCCACTTTGTCACTCTGGCTTTTCTTAGTCTTCCCTTGATGTCGATTTCAACGACGTCATCCTCCTCCACGACGCTTGGCTTTACATATGCCAAGCCGATTCCATTCCGGAGAAGAGGGGACATTACTCCGCTAGAAACCTTCCCGATTGAACCACCCTCAAGTAGAACATCGTAGTCCTTTCGTGGCACGCCACGGTCAATCATGACCAACCCTATTCGGGTTTTTACAACCCCCTCTTCCTTCTGTCGCTTGAGCTCATCATAGCCAATATAGTGAGGGTCTACTTTGAACTTGACTGCATAAGGAATCTTGGCCTCTAACGGGGATGTTTCCTCGTCAATCTCATTTCCATATAGAACCAAGCCAGCCTCTAATCGTGTTGAGTCACGAGCTCCAAGACCGCAGGGTTTGACTTCAAACTCCTGACCTTGTTCAAGCAGGAGTTCCCAGAATTTAACAGCCTTTTTCTTTCCCTCATCGCTGCATGGAGTATCAAGCACCAGAAGCTCTGCGCCATCCTCTCCAGTATACCCCGTGCGACACAGGTGGACTCTGTATCCGGAGAGTTCGACAAGGTTGCTTGTGAACCTTCCATATTCGCTCAGATCTCGTCCAGCAATCTTGCTTAGCAATGCCATAGCCTTCGGACCCTGGACTGCAATCATAGTAATCTCGTCTGTACGGTCCTCTATCTCGACGTTGAAGTCCTTGGAGTGCTTATTGAGATGAGCGCTGATTTTGGGCCCATTGGCTGCATTAGTGACCCAGATGTACTCTTGTTCGTCAACATGGTAGAGCATGAGGTCATCATGAATACCGCCTTGCTCATTCAGACATGTGGTATATTGACCACCATTCACCTCTAGCTTGCGAACATTATTCGAAGTCATGGTTTGAAGAAACTCGAGAGCCTGTGGACCCTTTATGAAGAAACGAAACATATGTGATGTATCGAAGATGCCCACACTATCTCTCACTGCCATATGCTCTTCGCGAATGTCTGTATAACGGACTGGCATCTCCCATCCTGAGAAAGAGACTATATCGCCGTGGCTCTTGTGCCAATCGTAGAGTTGAGTTTGCTTGAGCGGTGCATTCATCTAATATCACCAGGGGTGGACTGAGTGGATTATAAACATGTTAAGACTTTGATGGTACACAGTTCTCCCCTTATTTCCTTACTATAATAGCATCGTTATGACTGGCAAAAGGATTCCAATTGAGATTCCGTTACCCTTTATTGCGTTCACCTATACCACCGACTGAGGTCCTTCAAGTGACTCCCCATATAGTCAAAATTGATCAAGTTGAGGTAGGAGTCAACTCTCCATCTCGTATAATGGGGGTCATAAACCTCTCTCCAGAGTCCTTCTACTCTCGCTCTGTTGTGACTTCGAAGGAGCAAATCCACAAAGCGGTCAAGCGGATGGAAAACGATGGTGTGGACATAATTGATGTTGGTGGAGCGTCCACTGCGCCTGAGAGTGTCTATGGCACTCAGAAAGTGTCTGAAAAGGATGAATTGCAGAGAGTGAAAGATGGCCTTGATATCATTCTGGATAGTGCTAGCGTTCCTGTATCAATTGACACTACTTCATCCAAAATAGCCGAGTTTGCTCTTGATTCTGGTGCAGCACTTGTCAATGATATATCAGGTCTTCGAGCAGATTCGAAGATGGCCAAAGTCGTTGCAGAGAGAGATATTCCAGTGGTATTGATGTCACTATGTGAGAAGCCCTGTGCTATCATTCAACAGTCATTAAATGCGCTTAGTGAGAGCCTGGAATTAGCTCACGCCGCAGGCATTGCAAATGAACGAATCATCGTAGATCCTGGCATTGGATTTGGGAAACCTCGCGAAGCCGACTTCGAACTGATTCGACATCTGAAACGATTTACTATGTGGGGACATCCTGTTCTGGTCGGAGTTTCAAGAAAAGCTTTCATTGGAGATCTGCTTGCGCAGACAAATCCAAACGACCGGCTAACAGGAACCATTGGAGTGACATCGATTGTAGTAGCTAGAGGTGCAAGTATTATCAGAACGCACGACATCATGGAAGCTAGACAGGCTGCTTCTGTGGGAGAGAAACTTAGGAATTGGACAAGAGAAACTGAACACGATATTGACCTTCTAGGGATTATTGATGAGAGAACAGCTGAAATAGTCATTGAACAGATTGGCACTGGAGCCGATATCAGACGAGCCCTCTCTAGAAAAGCTGTGACTCTTAGCCTGCTTCTCCAGAACATTAAAACTCCAGCTGCTCTGATTATCAAGCAAGAAATACTCGCGCTAGGCGGAGATGCAGCTTATCATAGAGATGTGATTGACTCTGGGGTAGAAAGGACGGATGTCTTGGTAATGGCTACACCGCTCCAGCTTGAAAGACTCACTGGCAAACTACTTCGGATGGATTACTTTGGATTACGCAAAGTTGGTAGGGCTATAAGAAGTCTGATAGAAAAACGGGAGAAGAAGCTAGGGTGATTCGAGTGGAATGGAAGGACTGGGAACCCCATTACAATCGAATCGTCGAAAGACTAGCACTTGACCCTCAAGCAGACCGTAATGCCACATTACTCTTGGACTCACTTCTCAAAGACCACGCACAGAGCCCAGTCCTTAGGAAACTTGAGGAGATTATCGAAAACAAGAGCGTCGTAATATGTGGTGCAGGACCTTCATTGGAGCAGCATCTCAAAACAACAATCCCGTCGAAAGGGCTTACCAATGTGGTCTATGTGGCTTCCGATGGTGCAGCTTCCGCTTTGCTCGAGTTCGATTACAAATGTGATATACTCGTGACAGATCTGGACGGTGACCCTGATGCGCTGAGAGAGGTTATCCGGAGGGGAGCAATACCAATAGTGCATGCGCATGGAGACAACATGGACAAAGTTTCGGAGTTTGTTCCAGCACTAGACGCCGTACTCGGAAGCACACAAGTTGAACCTACTGAACATGTCTTTCTCTGGGGAGGGTTCACAGACGGGGACAGAGCATGCTATCTTGTTTCCCATTATAATCCAGCATGTGTGTTTCTGGCTGGAATGGACTTTGGTGCCATGGTCGGGAGGTGGTCCAAACCAGGACATAGATCCAATTTCGTGGCAGATGAAAGAAAGAGAGAGAAACTGGCGATAGCGCGCGAGCTTATCTCAGATTTGAAGTCTCATATCAATCTCGACATCATTTTATTGGACTAGGTGGAATGCAGGCCCATTCGTCATGTTGTCTTGATTGCAAACATATAGCTAAAGACTAGGAAAGCCACTCCAGCGAGAATCATTCCCAACACGAGGAGCCGTGTGGCATAGCCAGGCTGAAATACGTACTTTGAGGAATAATACATGAGACCAAGGCCAATGACTCCAATCATAACCACGACCGATGCCACTATTCCTTCCATCCCAAGCTGAACGTCAATCCCTGGTGCAATGAGAATAGGTGCACCTCCTCCTGAGGGGTTACCAGCAATGGCCGGTGGCGTTCTAATCAAAGTGTATATGTTACCACCTAGTATGAACAGAATAGCTATGAAAACAAGTCCAAACACAACAATGTCCGGGGGCCTTTGGGGCATCCCAAACCTTGGTCTTGTGAGTCGTACTCTGGGTTTAATGATAAATCTTGGCCACCAGGGCAAGTCAGCACACCTTGAGCGGTTTCGTTTGGCAGTCTGCTTTTAAGACTATCGTGGGATGGAAATCTGTACCATTCCAATGTGAGGCGAAACAACTGTCAAGGGTTCTGATAATCTCCGAGAAGCCAACCGCTGCGAAACGGATAGCTCAAGCACTGGATGAGAGAGAGGCGCCCGACGAGGTAAAGAAGCGAGGAGCCTCCTATTTTGAGTGCCACAGAAATGGAGACAACTTAGTTGTTGTTTATGCTCTTGGTCACCTGTTTGAGCTCCGGCAGACTGAGAAAGGCTGGAAATATCCCAGACTGTCAGCAGAGTGGGTACCAAGGTATGAGGTCGATAAAAAGGCGACTGGAATCAAACCGATAATTCGTCTGATTAAGACCCTGTCTAAGGATATAGACCAGTATGTCATTGCTACAGACCTAGACATTGAGGGAAGCCTCATCGGATACCTTACCCTAGTCTATGCATGCAGAGCAGATGCTGGCAAAGCTAAGAGAATGATATTCTCGACTCTGACCAAGGCTGAGCTTGAGAGAGCCTATGATAACATGTCAGATACTCTGAACTTCCCCATGATAGAAGCCGGAGCTACCAGACATGAAGTGGATTGGTTGTATGGAATCAATCTGACCAGAGCGCTTACCTTGGCAATAAAAGAGGCCTCAGGCTGGTTCAAGATAGTTTCAACGGGAAGAGTGCAGGGTCCTACACTTGCTCTTGTTGCCGAACGTGATCAATCCATCAATACCTTCGTGCCCACACCGTATTGGACTATTCTGACACTAGGCATGCACAATGGGCACGAGTTGGAACTTGAATACTCGAAGAAACGGATTGCAGTGAAGAATGAAGCGCTTGAAATTATGGATGACTTGAAGGGAGAATCTGGCATTGTTGATTGTGTCAATAGCAAGAAGAACACTCAGATGCCTCCAGTCCCCTTCAACTTGTCTGGCCTGCAATCTGAGAGCTATAGGCACTTCGGATTCAAACCAAGTAGGACACTTGCAATCGCTCAGAAATTGTACCTTGAAGCTCTCATTTCGTATCCAAGAACTGGTAGTCAGAAGATACCTTCCAGTATCAATGTGAAAGAGATACTTGGCAATCTAAGCAAGCACAAGAAATATGCGGGGCCTGCAAAACAGGTCATCGCTGCTGGAAATCTCACCCCAGTTCAAGGAAAGAAGGACGATCCAGCGCATCCGGCCATTCATCCGACAGGAGACAAACCAGCAAAGAGATTGACACCAAGCGAAACCAAAGTGTACGACCTCATTGTCCGCCGGTTCTTTGCTCTATTTGGTGAGAATGCAATAAAAGAGAGCATTAGAGCGGACATCTCGTGCAAAGGACATCTTCTCTATGCAAGAGGGCTCAAGATTCTCAGAAGAGGATGGATGGATTATTATGAGCCATATGTCAAACTCAACGAAAGGATTTTGCCGGCCATAGCTGAGGGGGACACGATACACCTTGAGTCTGTCAGAGAGGGCGGGCGATTCACATCACCACCTCCACGCTTCAATCCCTCAAGTCTACTCAAGATACTTGAGAAAGAAAACCTTGGGACAAAGGCAACAAGGTCTTCCATTGTTGATTCGGTGAGGTCACGGGGATATACACTTGGGGACAAGTTCGAACTGTCCACACTTGGATACGCTTTACATGAAACCCTTAGCCAGTATGTCCCAAAGATACTGTCTGCAGAGTTCACAAGGCAATTGGAGGAGGAGATGCAAGGCATTCTAGAGGAACGTCTTGACCGAGAAAGGGTGTTATCACATGCACGAGAGGACCTGCAGGAGCTGCTTGGGGTGTTCCAGTTACAGGAAGAGAGCATCGGGAAGACACTCGTCAACGGGCTGCAACGCTATTGGAAAGAAAGCGAGGAGATAGGGCTCTGCCCCAAATGCGGTGTGGGCAAGCTTGTCATTATTCGATCCCCACGAACTGGGAAAAGGTTCGTAGGATGTACTCAATACAAGGATGGAGGATGCGATCAGACATTCCCGCTGCCGCAGAAGGGGTCTATTTTGCCGCTGAACAAGGATTGTCCATACTGCGGACATCATATGATCAAGATTTCAGGACGACGTCCCTGGGAGACCTGTGTGAACTGGACAGAATGTCCTGGACGACAGGATGATCTGAAGGAACTCGAGAAACGTCGAGAGAAGGCAGCCAAAAAGAGAGAGGGAGCATCTGATGAGTGAGTGTTCGATTTGCGGTCGGCCCAATGATGTTAGAGATCGCTTCTGTCAGTATCATCAACTTGCAGCTGACAATCTCAAAAGAGAATACGACGTCTGGGCAAATGCCATGGATATAGACTGGGACTCCTATCTTGACCATGTGTATGCCACTGATGGCGCCGGAAGATGGGTTCGAGAGATCATAGAACACATCAAGTCAGAAGATGGTTCTTTAGAATGGTCATCAGTTCCATGACAATTGCTTGATTCAGTGCACTTACTGCCACAACAACCATGCATGACTGATTGGTCCATGCGGACACTCTCTCGGCAAGGGTGCGGACAAGGGCTGCATCCAGACCAGCTGAAAATAATCCAGTTGATGTTGGTTCCGACCTGCCCTGGCCTGGCGGTATAGCCACTGCTGACAGACCAAGTCGAAACCTATCAGAATCAGAGATTAGGACGAGTGCCCCGTTTTCAAAATCCATTATTCTAAAAATGATCTTGCCTTGGCTGGTATCAGACTCGAACTGCCTGATGTCATCGAACTCCATCCTTGACACCTAGCTATTCAACATCTGTTCCGTAATAAAGCAGTAACGGCTGGTTGCAGAACAACAGCGTTATCAATGGTACTACTTCCAGAATAGTGAGAACTCTATGACTGAGAAACATTCATACCATGACTTCTTTCCTTATCCGAGTGCTCGAGCCGGTCAAGAAGAGATGATGGCAGGTATTGAGAGTGCTGTGAGAGAGGGGACGCATATATGCACAGAGGCCCCAAATGGATTTGGAAAGACTTGCGCAACACTCAGTGGAGTTCTCCCTTGGATAAGAGAAACCAAAGGCAAAATTCTCTATTGTGCCCGAACTCATAGGCAATTGGACCGTGTTGTGGAGGAGCTCGAGGTCATTCTTGAGAAGAACGATGTCAGTGGAGTTTCTTTTCGGGGTCGGCGTCATATGTGTATAAACGACTTCGTCCTTGAGAACGCAGACTTTGTGGCGCCGATAAGTGAGGTCTGTGGTCAGCTGAAGGTAACACGACGGTGCATCTATTATGAGAATCTCAGGATAGCCGGGTCACCAGCGAACTTGCTTGAAGACATGCCAAAACGTGTATTGACAGCGCCGGAAATGGTGAAGATAGGAAGAAGCAGGTCTATCTGTCCATATGAACTTGCCAAGAAGCTGGCAAAAGTCGTTGATGTGATAGCACTATCATATCTCTATGTCTTTGATCCATGGATTATGGAAACATTCGTGCCCGAGCTTGAAACTCCCTTGTCGAAGATGGTCCTCGTCCAAGATGAGGCGCATAATGTTCCTTCTACAGCTCTTAGTTCAGCGAGTGACTCCCTCACAGTCGGTGCAATTAGGCAGGCAATGCGAGAAGCCACGACATACAATGACTCCATATCAAAGGAGTTCTCTCGAGGACTCGCCAAATGGATTCTGGACCAGATTGTGGGCATGGCAGAAACTGATGAGAAAGGAATTGACCCGCAGGCAGTATTCGATCAGGCCTTTCAAATCTCAGGATTGGACCCTGAAACAGATGTTCTGGTACATATGAGGGACTTGGGCATCAATATACGCAGAGGACTCCTTAAGGCTGGAAAGTTCCCGCGTTCCTTTATTCACAGGGTAGCAGACTTCATGATGAGATGGATAAACTGCATAGAGCGCGATGATTACACATTCATATTGGCCTCAAACCGGGGAAGAGGGGAGAGGAGAGTGTCTCTTGAACTACTCGCCTTAGACCCGACTTCTGTGACCAGTCCAATCTTGAATCGCGTTCATAACTCTGTGGCTGTATCAGGAACCATTTCTCCAATGACTGCCTATTCAGAAATGCTAGGATTCGGCAAGGATGCCATCACAAGTGCATATCACAGTCCATTTGCAGCCCGCAATAGGGTATGTTTGATAGTTGAGGATGTGGAAACCACCTATCAGGCTCGAAATGATGACATGTTCAAGAGAATGGTTAATCACTGCGTAGCAGTGGCCCACGCAACACCAGGCAACACGGCTATCTTTACAACAAGCTACTCCATTGGTAAATCACTGTTGAATGCTGGTCTTGAAAAACGGCTGAAAGTGAAGTTGTTTCAAGAAAAACCAGGAATGAAGGGAACAGAGAACGACAAGATGATTGAGAGCTTCAAGCAAAAGGGAGAGGAGGGAGGTGCAGTCCTCTTGGGTGTTCAAGGTGGACGGAACTCTGAGGGCGGTGACTTTCCTGGTCCAACAATGGAAAGTGCAATCGTGGTAGGAGTGCCCTATGCAAGACCAGCACCGAGCACAGAGTCTCTGATACAGTATTACGATACCCGTTTCAACAAAAAAGGGAGAGAATATGCCTACGTTCTTCCGGCAATGACAAGAGCGATTCAGGCTGCAGGAAGGCCCGTCAGAAGGCTTGATGACAAGGGAGCAATTATCTTTCTAGACCAAAGATTCGCAACACCCTATCTGAAGAGATTTCTGCCATCTTGGCTGGCAGAAGTGGTACAGGTGATACCCGACAACCCAAGCATCATGGCTGAACAAATAGGCGCCTTCTTTGCTGCGGACTATTGATGCGCATTGCCCAGAATCTCGTCCAGGGGGATTTCATTCAGTAAAACGGATTTAGCCTGTGCGGAAGTAAGAATTAGTCTGCCTTCTGTGACTTTGGCGACAAGACGCTTCAATGACCGAACATATCCAGCCTTTGTATCAAGCACGAGGTCCTCATCAGAAACAGGACGACCTTTTCGGGAAGCTATTAGTGTGGCAGATGATTTGTCTGATTCCCCTCTTTTGGTTGTATGCCGTTCATCAACCATCTCGACTTGGAATGCATTGGTGGCTCTTTCTTTGATACTGCGTAGGTAGAGTGCTGAATATAATCGGGATCCGGTGCCCACACGTACCAACACACGATTTCCGAAATGTTTGTGGATGACGGATATCCAATGAAACGTATAATTGGCGGCTATCCGGGGAGTAGATGCTGTGATTGCATAGATAGCCACTCCATCGGCAACCAGTGCCAAGCCAAATTTCATTCCTGGATCAATGCCAATAGCTATTACTGAAGGGTTTCTGATGTCTAGGAGTGCCAACATGATTTCTATAGCGGTAGCATCATCATTGGAAGCTTCGTCTACCACTACAAGGCGACTTGTATGGAAGTGTGCGGCCTCGCTGTCAGTTGTTATTACAACTTGTGACGCCGCGCATTTTTCGTCATCAGGAGCACAGATTATGAAACCAATACCAAGCCGCTTCATGAGATTCACAGCAAGATAGCGGATTTTTGGGTTCCTTGTGGCAATTGCTACCTCGTACCTTGGCATTACATTACTCCTTCTGAGTTAGGCTTATCACTTGTCTTGTGACATCTTGAGGCCGGTGAAAGGTGATTTGATTCTTCCGTCAGGTGTGTCAGCCTTGGACAGGGTCCTCAATGGCGGACTTTCCACCGGTCTGTTTATTCACTTCTATGGAGAAGCAGCTGCAGGAAAGACCACTGTTGCCCTTCAGTTTGCAAGTGCGGCACATAGAATAGGCGTAAGAACCATCTATATCAATTCAGAGTCCGCTTCCCCAATTGAAAGGCTAGAACAGATTTCAGGTAAAGAGTTTGAGCATATCAAAGACAGGATGATGATTCTATCTCCTAAGGACTTTGAAGAACAGAGTGCTCTGATAGACGACATTGAGCTATACGCACATGATGAAACCAGACTTGTTGTCATTGACACGTTGACTCGGTTATATCGATCAGTGTTGGACGACCGCGACACTAACTATCTCAATCATCGGGAACTCAACCGACAGGCGGGAGTTTTGAAAGGGCTGGCAAGAGAGAGAGATATTGCAGTGCTTGTTCTAAACCAAGTACGGGGAAGCATGGATAGAACTGAGGGGTTTGAGCCTGTTGCCAGCAACATTCTTGATTATTGGTCAGACTATATTCTGAAGATGCGTGTTGGTAAAGGAACGAGGGAGAGGATACTGAAAAGATTAAGACCGGAGGGCGAGCCCTCGATGTGCAAGCTTTTCCTCGCAGAAAGAGGATTGGCGCTGGAACCGGAGGAAAAGGAAACAATGAAATGAGGCCCCAATTGGGTTCTCTAGGAGTCACGCCAAATGTATGAAGCACTAGCTCTGCTAGAACTATCAGTGTGGCTAGGATTGCCGGCTTGGATTGCCAACGCAACTCCTGTGATATTTGGAGGCGGTAGGCCAATTGATGGTGGCAGAGTCATGCGAGATGGTCACAGAATCCTGGGAGATGGTAAGACGATACGGGGGTTCATTGCTGGCGTGTTCTTTGGTACTTTGACTGGTCTGGGACAGCATATTCTAGCTCCATATCTAATGCCTATTTTGGCAGAATTTGTTACAGTGACTCCGAGTATGGAGTATATTCTATTCATGACGATTTCTGTGGGTTTTCTTCTTTCTTTTGGAGCACTGGCTGGTGACCTCATTGGATCCTTTTTGAAGAGAAGGGCAAATGTACAGAGCGGAGGGCCCTCCCCAGTACTTGATCAGCTTGGATTCATAATCATGGCACTCCTCTTTGCATATCCACTCCTCCAGCCTGAAGGAATCTATTCAGTGGTACTCATTATCACCACATTAGTCATTCATTGGGTGAGCAACGCCCTAGGTTACCTCTTGGGATTCAAGAAGAACCCTTGGTGACTGTTTGAAGCGTATAATTTGACATGCCACTACATTTTAAAGCCAAAGGGAGTAGGTGCTACCGGCCCTATCTATTTCGACATTGCCGCTGGGCTAATTGGTTTAGTAAAGCCAATGCTTTGACGCGCCGCTTCTACAATACCCGAGTAAAGTAAGCCAACAATGAAGGTATCAGCATGAAAGTCGCACAGTGCATGCAATCTGATGTGGTATTTGCCTACGTGCCTGGAACTAGAGAGGACGTCCTGCAAATCATGGCAGAAAAGCAGGTAAATGGAATCCCAGTTGTGAAGAAGGGCACGAAGACCCTAGTGGGAATGGTCACTAGAAGTGATCTTTTGAGAAAGACAGATGAGACGCAGCTTGCTATGCTGATGGTAAGAGATCCTGAAACAGTTTCGCCGAGGACACTGGTGAAGACCGCAACTAAGCTGATGCTGGATAAAGGGTTCAGACGACTTCCTGTGGTGGATAATGAAGAACTCGTAGGCCTTGTAACGGTTCCTGACATCTTGGGAGCAGTCCTAGAGGAGAATGAGAAATTCCAAGACGTCAAGATTGGTGATTACATAAGACCGCAGATCAATGCAGCTTGGGAGGAAACCCCCTGTCCACTAGCGTACATGCTGATGGAGATGGCAGGCAAAAATGCGCTGGTTCTTGTAAACGAGGTTGGTGGAGTCACAGGAATGATTACTGTCAGTGACTTCATTCGATTGTCTGAAGTGACGACCGAGAACAATGTATCAAAAACGTATAGTGGTACGGACTCCTCCGTTGAATGGAGCTGGGACTCAAAGGACTTCCTGGTAGTCACCAAGAAACTGCTCCGACTTCCAAATGTCCCAGTAAAAGACGTGATGACTAGGAACATAATCAGTGTCAACGAAGTAAGCACAATTCCAGAATGTGTCAGGACATTCAGAAAGAATGACATAGATCAAGCACCAGTACTCTCTGCAACAAATAGCCTGATTGGAATGATTGAGGATAGGGACCTGCTCAAGCTGGCGCTCGAGGAATAATTAGCTCATTCAAAGAAGTCTGTAAGGTCAGTCTGTTCTGAAACAAAGAGTGAATTCAGAGCCGCATTGATGAGTTTCAGGCGCTGTTGAAGATACTGACTGAGGTCATGATCACGCATCATCTTTTCAGCAACTGCAAGATACTTTGAGATATTCCTCTGACTGACCGTGAGCAATAAGCCCTCACCGCATCTTGTGCATTTACCAGACATAGGTATTCGACGGTAGACCCTGCTGCACTTGCGACATCGTATCTTTTGCGTAGAATATGCACGCAGGTTGCCCCGTATATCACGAATGAAGTGATGGGAAAGAACCCTCTCAGCTACATCCTTCGAATCGACTGCATCAAGAAGAATCGCCAGATGAAGCTGTGCCTCGAGTTTCTCAGCCATACTTCCCAAAGTCTTGTATCTTGTGTTCCGAGGACCATCATCTATTGATGATGTATCATGAGTGAAGCCGAATCCCTCATATTGCTCCTCTTTGCCCAGGCGAGACCCCACGATATCAACGAGATGCTGCACGGCTTTGGGATGTTGAGCCTTGGCAACCATTTCATAGAACTCAGCAGGATAGCGATAACAAACCTCTATGTTATGGCTCTCATCATCGACTTCTTCGGGATTTAGAATGACTGAGAGGACAAGAGGAGCATCCATGAAGCCTCCTCGTCCTGCTGGAAGATACTCCTTAGAGAAGTTGATGAGTGCATCAAGGACCAAGATGATTGCATCTTCATCCCCGTCACAGTTTCTACGTTTTGCTGCATGCCAGAAGGGATGTGCATAGCAGACGCTAGCATTTGTAAATCCAACAATTCTTCCAATGATTCCTGCAGATGTGTGTGGTGCCAGACCAACAACAAGCTGGCCAATCGTGTCCTCTGGAGCCTTGAAGTTATAGTATCTCTTCTTCTTGTAGATCTTTTCCAAGCCGTCATCAACGAATCGCCCTACTCGAACCATGTAATCAGCACAATTCTCAGGTACGATTAGATCCTGTACTTTGAGCTCAAGTATCTGCATATCGGAAACGAGAGGCGCCCCGTGATGGTCACTGATATAGCCCAGCTCTCGTAACTTGCTTACTGGAACCCCAATTTCTCGAGGTCTGAAATGTGTAAGGGGAGCATCAGTGACGTCAAATCGTGCAGTCCCGTCACGATAGCAATACACGTCGTGTTTAGCGCGGAGGATCCCTTTTCCAAGATATTCAGGAATCTTCAGGTCACTTGTAAGACCTAAAACGGCGCGCAGGTCATATGCTTGGGGCTCATCTATCTCTGCCTTCACACGGTCTAACAGACCCTTTATGTCCACATGCCTTTCTTTTGTGCCTCGAACCCTGGCACCAAGATGCGATGAGCAGATTCCTTTAGACGGGTCTACTGGCTTATTGCATTCAGAACACAACATTTGTACCTCGGTATGAGTGCCACATTTATTACATCTTGATTCGAAGGTTTCATTCTTGCACGTAGGACAGACTCTATGCACAAGCTCAAGATTGACTCCAACAGACGGGATTTTACCCTCCTTCTTGTCCTCCTTGTCATTGTCGAGGTCGAAGTCATGAATTTGAGCTACCTGCGCCGTGCTCTTGGCTACTTTCACCATTCTGCGTTCAGTGGAGAGAGAACGGCCTACAGGGAATAGAACTTGGACTGGAGGGCGCATTTTTCGTTCTTGAGCCTTTTCCGGTCGGCCCATCCTAGCACCGATGGAAAAACCCATCTTATCTCTCAAGGGCACTTTTGCACACGAAGCTAATGCCTCCAGTGCATTGCTGCCGACTGCTGTGTCCTTCTTCTCGCCAAGTTGCGATAAGATAGTCAGAGGGTTGTCTGCAAGCTCGATTCGGGTGCCATCATCAATAAGAGTGTGAGAAACTCCCAGCTTCTCCAGGATGTTCTTGTATTTCTGATCGAAGGGTAGTATCATCCGTTCTCCTTCGGCACCACGTTCAATCCTGTGTTCTCTGAGTAGCCAGCTCCTTATATCAAGCATATTTTCCACAGTGAGGGCAGACCAACGGTACAAGTATCTAGGATGAAGCGGAATCCCCAATTTGGTTGAGAGAAAAATAGCTTCATCTGGACTTGGAATCCGGGTTAGTGGCGACTCGATGAGCTGGTCAATATCTTCGACAGTCAAATCAGACCCAGCGATGAGTTTCTGTATCTTCCTTGCATCAAGACTTGAATAGACTCTTTCAAGATCATGAGACCACCACTCCTCACAGTATCCTGAGGGAACCAGTGGATGGTTGTTCTCTAGAAACTCACCCAATGCTACCAGAATGTCTCCAAGATAGAGGATTCGTTCTATCTGTCCCTGAAGTTTCCGTGCCTCACTGACTGAAAACACCTGTTTCACTGACCGGTCCTTCAGCAAGACGATGGGTCCCTCTATAGTATCAACTGGAGCGACTATAGAGCCCTTGCCCGGTCGTTCAGTTCTGATATGGGTTCCCGGGGCTAGAAACTCATCCACTAGATACATAGTGGCGGGGTGAACTCCAACTCCAGCAAGACCTGTGTTGCGTGACCGACCATATCTCAGTCGAAACCCGCCCGTGCTAGATGGATGAGAGAAGACCGGGCGTCCTCCAATAACGTCAGCTAGATAGTCAGACTTGGGCTCAAGTTTCTTCTCTACGGAGTCCTCAGCTGATGCTGCTTTAGATGACTTGGCTGCTAAATCATTCAACCACTCCCAGTCTTTAATGGAGTTCTCATTTACTATCTTAGCTAGCTTTGTAGCCCTACCTACAACCCCATCATTGAGAACTAGAACAGCTCCTCCTCGAACACGATTCTCTTTCCCTATTCTTTCAATATCGCGACTTCCAGTAACCTCGAATTCTTCTGTAGGCTCTCCAGTCAGCATAATGGGAAGCTTCGATGCAGCAAGCCGGACTAACTCTGGTTCAACAGGATACTGAAGATGCACGTATCTTGCATATAGCTCCACTTCCTCAATAGCACGCTCAATCTCACGTTCGGTTGCCACAAACGGAGGCAGTTCTAGAACCTGGCGTACATAGTCCGCTACTAGCACTGTCATAGCAGCCTCAGTCCCGCCTGCTGCACGAATCGGGCCAGCTAGGTAGAGGGCAAGGTACTTGTTATAGCCATGTCCTTGTATCTTTACTTTGGAGATGCCTTCTATAGGCGCAGCTGTTATGCTCTCAGTCAGGATAGCAAGTGCGACACGTACAGCTTTGTCTGCGGCCTTTTCCTCATCTTTAATCGCTCCTAACTTGCCTGTTGCAATCTCTCCTGCAACTGCAAAGGCCACTTCTTCGCGAGTTTCATACTCCTGAATAAGCTCCCTAATCCGTTTGGCAACACCAACTGGTCCACCAAGAGTGGCTTCCACACGTGCTGCAACATCATGAGCTGGAGGGATTTCCACTCTAGTTGTAGGGTCAAATCCCATTGCCCTGGCCTTTTCCGCTACCTTGTAGATCCTCTGGACTTCTTTGTTGATGGTCTCAAAGTACTCAGCATAGCTTACACTATGGGCTGGAAGGCTTGGTACAGACTCGGTCACAGCTTGTCAGACCTTTGTTATGGGATTACGTCTTTTATCTTTCGGACGGGCATAGCCAGCTCGGCAGTTTTGAGTAGTGAGCTTTAAAGGAGAGACGATGTACATGATGTTGACCAAACGCCAGAAGTGGTCGTCAGGACGGTAATAGAAGTGCTCACACTTGAGGAAACGATTGAGCTCATTCTGAAACACACAGAGTATCAACGCGATGAAGTTCTCAAAATGATTGATGAGAAGAGACAGGAGCTTGGTCCAGAGGTTGTCAATGATGAGTCAGCAGCAATGATTATTGCGCGCGAACTTGGCATTGACCTACAGCAGGTTTCTGCAAAAGCGCGAATCAGGATCGAAGACATAACAGAGTCCACAGGAAGAGCCCCATTGACTGCGAAAGTGGTCAGCATTAATCCAGTTCGAGCCTTCACACGAAAGGACGGGGGCGATGGAAAGGTTGCCAGTCTTATTGTTGCAGATGAAACAGGTGAGATGAGAGTAGCTCTCTGGGATGAGATAAGTAGAGTTGTTGAAGAAGACATAGTCAAGATTGGTGATGTCATTCAGCTGCGTGGAGGATATGTGAAAAAGGGTCTGGGTGATGCCCTTGAGATTAACATGGGCCGAATGGCTGGGATAAAGGTACTAGACGAGTATGAGATTGAGGACCTTGGAATTGATTTTGGCGAAACCGTGTCCACGAAAATCAACGAGCTTGTGGATGAAAAGATGTACAACATCACTATCACTGCCAAGGTTCAGAAGGTCTTTCCGATGAGCACCTTCCCCAGAGAGGAGGGCGAACCTGAAGGGAAGGTTTTGAGCATAATCGCCGCAGATGAAACAGGCGAGATAAGATGTGTATTCTGGGACAAGGACGCCGAAGAGATGGAGAATGCTGAAGTTGGAGAGGTCTTCAGGCTCCATGGAGGATACACTAGGAGCGGGCGTTATGGCAATATTGAGATTCATGCCGGCAGGTCAGCGCAAATCGAGAAGGACTTGAAAGTAGAGGTTGATGCCGTAGAATCACCTGTGAGAATCGCTCCCCCGCCTGTTGGTAAGAAAAAGATTGCAGACATCACCATTGAGATGCGTGATGTGGATGTAGAGGGCAAGGTTGTTCAAATATTCCCAGTCAACACATTTGACAGAGGAGGAAAGGAGGGAAGAGTGCAGAACATAATCATTGCAGATGAAACCGCACAAATTCGACTCACCTTTTGGAACGAAGATGTCGACAAGATTGCAGACCTCAAAGTGGATGATGTAGTCAGTGTCAAGCACGTCTATGCCAAGGAGGGGTATAGAGGAGGCGTCGAAATCCATATGGGTCGAGCAGCTGAAGTTGTCATTAACCCAAAGGGATCAAAGCTTGAAAAACTAAAAGTTTCAGCAGAACCTGTTGCGGCGCCTGAAGGGGTCGGCAAGAAAGCCCTCGCAGAGATCACTGTTGAGATGCGAGATGTGGATGTAGAAGGAAAGGTAGTCAGAGTGTTTCCAGTCAATACATTTGACAATAGGGACGGTGGAAAAGGCCGTGTTCAGAATGTAATCATAGCAGATGAAACAGCCCAGATTCGGCTAACATTCTGGAATGAAGACGTGGACAAGATAAAGTCCCTTGATGAGGGTGACGTGGTTAGCGTCACTCATGCATATGCCAAGGAAGGATTCAGGGGTGGTGTAGAGGTACATATTGGTCGACGAGCGGAGATAGAGGTCAATCCGAAAGGGTCTCGTCTTGAACAGATGGAGTTGACCGAACTATCATCACGACCTGCAGCACACCCTGCTGGAAGAGTACTGATTGGGGATATAGACGAGAGCACAGAAGGAAAGAATATAGAGGTCTGTGGAATCGTAGTGGCGATAGCCCAGAGCAGCCCAATCTATCCTGCCTGTCCAAACTGCAGAAAGAAGGTGGATGAAGAAGGAGGACGGTTCACTTGTGCCGTCTGTGGAGATGTTAAGAAACCTGAATATAGGATGAGGTATAAAATCACCGTTGATGACGGATCTGGCACAATTAGAACGACATTGTTCGGAGAAGCTGGAGAGGCACTACTTCAAATGACAACTGACGAAGCTCAGGAACTCATCAAGAGCTCTGGTAATCGTCTGGAACCTTTAGAGCAGAACTCTGATAGAGCTCTAGGAAGATATGTTGTGGTTCAGGGATCTGTGTCAAGATTCAAGGACTCACTGGACATAACGGCGCGCAGCATCACTTTCCCCAATCCTGTGGAAGAGAGTAAGCGCATGAGGGAGGCAATAGACGGTCTCATGAACTGAGGTTGGATCCCCCCAGTTTCATTCTATGATGTCGCATCAATCAGCGCATGCATTCCTTCTAGAAATTTCTGCAAATCATTCATGTTGTTGTAGAGATAGAAACTTGCTCGTGCTGTACCCTTCATTGGACTGATTCCCATTTGATAATGGAATGGATGGACGCAGTGTGCACCAGAACGAATCATGACGTTGAACTCGTCATTTAGAAATGCTGCTACATCATGGGCAGCCTCTACAATGTCCAGACTAAACGTGACAAGACCAGTCTTGATGTTGATGTCATCAGTCCCAAGGATACGTACATGGTTCATGACCTTTAGCTCATTGAGGGCCTTTTCAAGCAATGTGCGCTCGTGCTTCTCGATTTCATGCATTCCTATACTTTGGAGGTACTCCGCTGCAGCACCAGCGCCTATTGCACCAGCATAGTTCTGGAGTCCTGCTTCAAACTTCTCAGGAGGAGGTAGATATTCTGGAAGTATCTGACCGTTTTCATAGCGTACGTCTGCAACGGTGTCGCCGCCCACAAGGAACATGTCCATCTCATTGAGAAGATCAGACTTGCCATAGAGAACTCCCATGCCCGTTGGGCCGCACATCTTGTGAACAGATATAGCAGAGAAGTCTACATCTAGTTTTTGTACATCGAGAGGGTGATGTGGAGCATACTGAGCATCATCTGACATGACCAGAGCCCCATGGTCATGGGCAATATCGATTATCTCCTTCAGTGGTGCCACCGTTCCAGTCACATTCGAGGAGTGTACGACTGAAACCAGTCGTGTATGACTGTCAATGACTCGTTTCCAGTCTTCTATATCGAAAGTGCCATCGTTCTTTGCTTCGACAACTTCAATCCTTATTCCATCACGACGAGCACGTTCAACAAAGGGCAATGATCCACTGTGATGCTCGAGGGTTGTCGTTATAATCTTCCCATCAGGAGGGATTTTTACTGAGGCCGCAACGATATTGAGAGACTCTGTCGCATTTCGTGTCCAGATGCACTCCTCAGGCTCTGATGCATTGAGAAATCTCGCAAACTTCTCTCTCGATGATGTGTATGCATTTGAGGCTTCTTCGCCGAATTTGTGAATGCTGCGCCCTCCACAAGCCGGATACTGCTCATAATACTCATTCATGGCATTTACAACTTGTCTAGGCTTTAGTGCCATGCATGCACTGTCCAAGTACACAATCGGACGTCCATTGATCTTACGATTCAGGACTGGAAAATCATCTCTAACGTCTAACATAGCATCATCGTCCTATGCCAATTGCCAACGATAACCTCCTTTGGCGAGCTTCTTTGTGATGAGCCCCCTGTCAACGAGTTGTCGAGCAGCGACGATGAATGTGTCTCCACCGGCGCAGTCTTGACAGATATCGGAGAGCTCTTCGTTTCGTGCAGCTTCAAGAATCTCAGATGTCATGAGGGGCTCCGTTGCGTTCTGTAGAATCTTCAGGACACATTCTGCATTTCGTGAGAGGTCTGACATCGTATTCAGCTGCGGGGCTGGCATCAATATGAACGCTTTGCTTTGACCTCGATTTCGAGGCATCATAATGCTTAAATGAATTCCAGTCAGGTGCAGCCCGCTCTACTTCTATTGGGCTGCTTCCCTCTTTTGTGGGACATAGATAGAGGTGATTCATTATGGGAAGAAGGCGAAGACAGAAAGTTCGACGGCGTCCACAGAAACGCATACCAGATGTATATCCATGTCCTGACTGCGGAAACACTTCAATCAAGATCGAGCTATATCGCAACAATGGCTTCGCCAGTGTCAAGTGTGGCTCGTGTGGACTTGAGATGTCCATTGATGAGGTCAATCCCCTGACGGAGCCCGTTGACATCTATGGTGCATTCATCGACAAGTTCTATGAGAGTAGAAAGGCGAAAGCTGCCTAGTACAAAGACCTGTAATCAGCAATGGTTATAAGTGGAGTAAATCCGAGAACGCGGGATTCCTATGGCACAGACTATACTCATCGAGTCAATCATGTTCCTTATTCTAGTTGCGATGGGTGTTGTCGCCCTAATGCTGATCCTAGCCTATTCCGTCTGGGGAGAGGAGGAAGACGAGTAGGCCAGAGGAGTAGCGGAGGCTACTCATGATGAGTTCTGATGACTTATTTTTTCGGGCCTTTGAGAACTCGGCAGGACATATGGCAAATCTAGACGCTGTAAGGTCCATAGTAGAGAGGCTTGCAGGTCAGGGCCACTCTCTTGATGACATCATTCAACTTCTTGAGCGCGAAATGGAAGAGGCAGAGATAACACTCCGAACAGATTTGCGCATATTAATCAATGAAACGCAACATCTGGTAAGAAGGAAGACTTCTACATGAGTGCGTTCTCACATCTCAGTAGGAACATCGTTGATTTCCTAGCAACCCAAGGCATTACATCAGCCACTCCAATTCAGGAAAGAGCGATTCCTGTCGTTATGGGGAAAAGGCAGAATGCTCTTCTTCTCTCTCCTACGGGAAGTGGGAAGACCGAAGCTGCACTCTTGCCGCTGCTTGATAAACTACAGAAGTTGAAGAACCAACGTGAGCTCTTCGGGTTCTATATACTATACATCACTCCGCTAAGAGCACTTAATCGTGATGTGTTCAAGAGAATAGGAGAGCTGTGTGAACATCTTGGATTGACGGTGGATGTGCGCCATGGTGATACGACCCAATATCAACGCAGGAAACAGGCCTTGAACCCTCCCAACTTGTTGATAACAACTCCAGAAACTCTTCAAGCAATTCTTCCCGGAAAACGTCTGAGATATCATCTGAAATCCGTCTTCGCAGTGGTCGTCGATGAGATTCATGAGCTCGCTGATAGCAAGAGGGGAACTCAGCTTAGCCTTGGACTTGAGAGATTGGAGCATCTTGTTGATAATCCCATTCAACGTGTAGGACTATCGGCTACAGTTGGAAATACTGCAGAGGTTGCAAAGCTACTTGGTGGTTCGAGTCGAACTGTGAAGACCGTCTGGGCAGGGTATGACTCGCGGATGATGAGGTTGAGAGTCGAAGTACCAACGCCGGGTCCACAACACAAGAAGATGGCAAGAAAATTGGTATATCCGCCCTATTCTACTGCTCGACTTGATAGAATTGTGAGCCTTGTCGACTCGCATGAATCAACTATAATCTTCACAAATACACGTTCCTTTGCTGAAACTCTTGGCTCCAAGATGATGCTGAGTAAGCCACCATTCGAGTTTGATGTGCATCATGGTTCGCTCTCCAAGGATGTTCGAATCTCCGCTGAGGAGAGGCTGAAAAGTGGGGGTTCCAAGGCTATAATTGCTACATCTAGTCTTGAGCTTGGCATCGACATAGGTCAGGCGGATCTTGTCATTCAGTACAGCAGTCCACGTGAAGTATCAAGAGCCTTGCAACGTACTGGGCGTGCAGGCCATGGTATTGGTAGAACAGCTGAGGGAGTAATTCTGGCAACGATGAATCTGGATGACATAACTGAGTCAGGTGTTATTCTAAGACGCGCTCTCGTGAACAAGGTTGAGAAGGCAGAGATACCAATAAAGCCATGGGATGTGTTGTGTCATCAAATCTGTGGGATTCTACTTGACAAACAGGAGATTGAACATTCTGACCTCTTTAACATCCTCTCACTTGCATATCCCTATCATGCTCTGAGTCTTGATAATCTGAATCGCATCTTGGACTTCATGAACGAAAAGAGTCTCGCGGCCTTGGAAAATGGAAAAGTCACCAGAAACAGGAGAACAAGAGCCTTCTACTATGAACATCTGAGCACCATTCCTGATGTGAGAAAGGTCAATGCATTAGACATGGCGACTCGTTCAAGCATTGGTGTGCTAGATGAGGACTATGTGACACAGAACGTTGATACTGGGTCTGTCTTTGTGATAAGAGGCAGGCCTTGGCAGGTTGTCAGTATCGAGGAGGACGAGGTTCTTTGTGCACCTGTTACAGACGTCGATACGGAGGCTCCTAGATGGCTAGGGGAGATGATTCCAGTACCATATGAGGTCGCCACAGAGGTCGCTAAGGTCTGGAATGTATTAGAGGAGAAAGATGATAGCGAAGGCAAAGAGTGGTTGAGAAAGGAGTACGGAATAGACGATGAAGGGCAAAGGCAAATGATTGAGAGTGTAAAGAAGGCAAAGTCTGAACTAGGTTTCCTGCCGTCAGAGAGCCTGTTTGTCATAGAGGACTTCCGTACAGGACTAGTTCTTCATGCACCCTTGGGCACAAGGACCAATGAAACTCTTGGATTGGTCATCGCTGCGCTCCTGACTACGCGTATGGGAGTAAATGTCGCTGTTGAGAGAGATCCATACCGTATCTTATTCACATCTAGTATCCGAATCGAGCCTGAACATGTTGCTGATGTACTGAAAGACTACAACGGAAATCAGGCGTCCATGATTCTCAGAAAGACCATCAAGACTACTCAGAACTTTGCATCTCGATTTATTCATGTTGGCAGAAGAATGGGCATCATTAGAAGAGATGCTAAGTTCAGGGAGATTCCAGTCAAGCGATTAATCAAGGCCTATGAGGGGGCTCCCGTTTTTGATGAGGCGATGAGAGAGGTCTTGGATGAGAAATTGGATGAGCGGCGTGTAGCTGCCATATTCGATAGGGGAAGCTCAGACAAACTCGAAATCAGGTTCTCAAGGACAGAGAGCCCATCTCACTTGGCACGGCTCATAGTCGAGGAAAAGACTCGTTTTGAGGTGATCGGGGAAATTAGCGACGAGGAGGAAGTGTTGGCTATGATGGAAGACCGTCTTCTCGCGAAACGTTTCAGACTTGTATGCATGGCAAAAGGTGACTGGGACTCAACACGTACTGTTTCAACAATGGAGGAAATTGTCGAATGTCCCGTCTGTGGGTCAAAAATGATTGCTGTGCTGCCTCCAACAGACAAAGACTTTACGAAAATAGTAGCCAAACGGGTTGCTGGCAAGCCTCTCACAAAGCCCGAGGAGAAGAAGTACAAGGCAGGAGGTCTAATGGCAACTCTGGTATCTGATTATGGGAAGAGAGCCTTACTAGTACTGGCAGCACGAGGTATTGGAGCAACAACTGCAGCAAGAATCTTGAAGCCAGGACTTACAGACCGTCATTCTCTCCTAAAGGAAATTGCTAAGGCAGAAAGAGAGTATGCACGAACGCGTCCGTTCTGGAGGGACTGATTTGAAAGAACCTCTCGTGGTCTTTGCTGGAAGGAGCAATGTCGGAAAAAGCAGTACAATCAGAGCTCTCACTGGTAGAAAAGTAAGAGTAGGCAAGAAACCTGGAAGTACAAGATGGGAACTCATGATTGGCATGGGACCGGTAACATTTGTGGACATTCCAGGATTTGGACACATGTCTGGCGTGAGTAAGATCGGGATCGAGGAGATGAAGACGACTATTATACAGAAACTCGAGGGTTGGAGTGACCGTCTAGCTCTTGCGGTGTTGATAGTAGATGTTTCTCTTTTCAGAGAGTTAGTAGAACGATGGGAAGCGCGTGGTGAGATTCCTATTGATGTCGAGTTCTATACATTTCTGTCCGAGATAGCTCCGCATGTCATTGTTGTAGCTAACAAAATAGACAAGCTGAAGAAACGGCAGCAATCAGCAGAACTCGAGTACCTGACTTTCAAACTTAGAGAGGCCCTTCCAAGGAGAGAACCAAATGTAGTACCGCTGGCCGCCCATACGAAACAAGGAATATCTGACCTCAAACACGCTGTGGAAACGATTCTGGTGCAGTCAGGGTTGGAAACGCCTGAATGGTGATGCTATCGTATTTTCTTCATGATATAGAAGGCTACACCTACAGCAAGGACTACTCCTGATATCAGTAACATTGGGCTTATGGCTTCTGGGGCTTCAACAAATTCTTCTGACAACCAATCGAGCATATTCATGAAAAGACGTGAATTGTCCGCCTCATAGAACCATTGTCTACTCGCGCCTTCAATATCGAGGGGACGTCCACTGAACATTATCGTGGACCCAGAGAGGACTATTCGACTCTTGTTGAACTCGAAGGCCGACATCCACGAGGGAAAAGACCCGTTTATGGCCGAATATGACAGAGGGCTTTCCTCAAACAGAGTCTGGTTGACATAAGTGTAGTTGGCCATAGCGAAACTGGTCAACTTGTATTGCGCAAACGAGGTTTCATAGCATGTAGCAATTGAGCTAGCCAAAGGGATTGGTTTCAGTGTGGCCGTCATCAGAACGAGTTCATTGATGTTCTTGAAGATGGGATGCGTGGAGTCCCAAGTGCTGGAATCCATGCTGATGACCCAAGGAGAGGTTGCATTCAGCGTTTCATTCCAATCAAACATCGCATCGCCCCAATACGTGTCATAGGACGCACTATAGTTCACACTGAATCTCGGTCCGGTGATGTTTAGAGAGTCGAGGAGACGGTTTAATGCGAAGGTTTCTCCAAGGTCTTGAAATTGAGAATCAGACCAATAGGACGAGTTCTGTCCGATGGATGGATCACCCAATAGCATCAGAGAGCTGCCATTGTTCAACATCTCGTCTATAGCAGCCACCTCTGATACTGTGAACTCGTTGGTTTCATCAGGACTGGCCACTATTAGTATGTCCACATCATTCAAAGTGTGGTTACGAATTGGATCTTCGTTTATTTTGACAATGTATCTCGTGGATGCATTGACCGTGTCGAGCATCAGTTTTAGTCCGTCTTCCTCTTCTATCGCTGAGAACTGGGGTGAATGCTCTGCGTCATAGAGGACAACAATGGGGTCAAGGTCATTCTGTGCATTCACTGTGACCTGAAAACAGGATAATAGAATCATAACAGCAATGACTGCTGATATTATGCTTGATGCTCTTCTGTAACGTAGCATGAGCTTGTCCGACCTTTGGCTCAGTCAGCGTGGCAGA
>JBHLRP010000037.1:0-30752 GCA_048882485.1 Candidatus Thorarchaeota archaeon | reverse complement strand
CTTGGCCATGTCAAGAGGCCGGAGTCTCAGCTGTGTGCCGCCATTTGTAATCCCTTTGGAGTCCTCAGACCATTCGACATCATGAATTCCAAGGAGGTTGAATAAATGCGTTCGGGCAAATTCTGACATTGTTACTCCTGTAGCAATTTGCAAAATTGCTGAAAGAAGATGTGAGGCTCCCGTGTTATACACAAACTTCAGACCGGGCTCAGATTCCATCGGACGGTCCAAAACATATTGTACCCAGTCTGAAGTTCTAGTCATCTGATCAAAGTCGCTTTCACTTTCTCTGTATAGTTCGGCCCAGTCAAAGCCTGCAGTCATCGTAAGAAGATGCTTTACGGTAATTGAATCCTTTCGACTGTCCATGTTTTCAATAGGTCGGTCATTGAAGAACTCAAGCACGCTTTCATTTACTCCATTGATGTAACCGTAATCAATCGCAATCCCGAAGAGTGTTGAAGTGATGCTTTTGGTGCACGAGAAGATTTGATGAGTTGAATTCGGTCCGTAGGTAGATGGATATTCTTCCATGATTACATAACCATTTTTCACAATCACAATGCTATCGATGCTGACATTATTGGTCTGATAGTATTCCAGCATATTATGCAATATCGCGGGGTCCATGTTCTGAAGTTCTGGTGTTGAAGTCCTCCAATCATCCAGTGGGAAGTAGTCAATGTCAGCTGCTGATGTGTAGATTACCATGTCGGTTACTAGCGTCATCGGAGCTATGAGCAGAATAGTGGCTAAGCCAACGTACACAGTACGGAGATTCATACGATTCATCTCAAATAGAGTACAAATGCAGGTAAATCTGTCCATCAATGCAGGCGGCATGAACAAGAGCATATTTCATCAACCAATGGCATAGACCCTGTGGTCGATTCATATGATTGAGGAAGTCCTCGAGTACATAGAAAAGAACATTGACAATGCAATTGAGGAATTGAAGGAGATTGTGCGAATCCCTTCCGTTGCGGCAAAGAACGAAGGTCTCTATGAAACCGCAGAGTTTCTCAGAGGAAAACTGGAAGTACTGGGACTTGAAGCCGAGATCCATGAGATTACAGGAGCGCCGGTTATTACTGGATTTCTTGATGTTGATGCCAAAAGAACTCTGATGTTCTACGATCACTATGATGTTCAACCTGCAGAGCCATTCGACCTATGGGAAACCCCACCATTCGAGCCAGACATACGAGATGGACGAATCTATGGCCGCGGTGTTGCTGACAATAAGGGTGACACGATATCTCGGCTGTGGGCACTCAAGGCGTACACTGACACCGGTACGGGTCTCCCAGTAAACATCAAGTGTATCTTCGAAGGCGAGGAGGAGATTGGTAGCATTCACTTTCCAGAATTTGTAGAGAAGAACAAAGAATTCATGAAAGCCGATGGCGGCATTTGGGAGTTTGGAGGTGAGGGTTATGATGGCGTTCAGGAGGCATGGCTGGGGCTAAAGGGCATCTTCTATGTGCAGTTGGAGATTGAACTTCTTACTAGAGATGTGCACTCAAGTATGGGGTGTGTCCTTCCGTCGGCACCTCAACGCCTAGTGATGGCTCTGGAATCACTAAAAGGTGCAGACCATAAGATCCTGATTGACGGATTCTATGATGGCATGAAATCCCTCACTGATGCTGAATGGAATGCAATAGACAAAATCGACCTGCGAGAGGAAGACATCAAAGAAAGCTATGGGATCAAGGAGTTTCTTAATGAAATGTCTGGACGGGATTTCAAGGAAGCCTATTACAATGCTCCCACGTGTACAATCTGCGGGCTAACAAGTGGCTACCAGGGTGAGGGGTCGATGACCGTGCTTCCAGCCAAGGCTTCAGCAAAAATAGACTTCAGACTTGTTGAGGGGATGGATCCTGAGGATATCAGGAGAAAATTCAGGAAGCATCTTGATGACCATGGCTTTTCTGATATCAAGTTTCTTTGGTATGAGGGGTACCCTGCCGGAAAAACTCCCGTGGACCATCCTTTCGTAGATGTGGTGCGGAGAGCAAATGCGAAAGTGTTTGACAAACTGCGAGTACATCCGACAAGTCCGGGTTCTGGCCCATTGTATATCTTCAAGGACTACGCACCAATGGTATCAATTGGGGTGTCTGATTTTGATTCAAAGGGTCATTCACCAAATGAAAGCATCAAAATCGAGAATTTTCGAAAGGGCATGCTTAGGTTAGCTTACCTCATAGATGAAATGGGACGATGGTAGTTCGCATACCCCTCTAGTACCCCCCTCCTACGGAAGGAAACAGAGAGAGGTTCGTGATTATAATTAGCCTCAAAAGGACTTGGCTGAAGAAGGAGATAAGAGACTAACTTTAGAACAGGCTTCTTGCTAGTGGAGCAGATGCGTTTGGCGCCTATGGTGGTGGGAGTTGATTTCGATACAAACATCTCATCCACAATAGTCTTTGAAGAAATACTCCAAGGTCTAACTTCAAATCAACTAGACTTCTGATGGAATATGCGCACTGGTTTCAGTTGATTCCTCATTCCCTGGGGCATTGAGTATAATTATCCCCAGGACGACAAGAACCAATCCAACCGTAAAGGTCCAGAGGATTTGCTCTTCAAGAAGAATTATTGATGTAGCTGTTCCGAACAAGGGTATTAGACTTGTAAAGCTCCCGGTCCTTGTCACTCCTATCCTTTTGACGGCCTCAAAATACATCAAAAATCCAAAAAAGGCAGAGATAGCACCAAGGAATATCACATTCCACCAGAACTCGGCAATTAGGAGAACCTGTTTCAATGACTCAAGTTCTGTAACAGTTCCAATACAAAACAAAAACCATCCGACAAATATACTTCCTGCAGTAGCCTCAACTGGAGTTAGATTTTGCATGGCAATCTTTGATGTAGAGGAATAGACACCCCACGATAGCATTGAAATGATCAAGATCATATTCCCCGCGAGGTAATCTAGGTTAAATTCGAGAAGTGCTTGTATTCCTACAACGAAGACTATCCCCAGGAAGGCAAGCACGATTCCCAGATATCTCCCCCTAGACGCAAGTAGTTCTCTGTGCAATAGATATGCAAAGAAGCTGACGGTGATTGGATTGATGCCTGCTATAATAGACGCTTGTCCGGCTGTGGTGAAACGGGTTCCTACAAGACTCAGATAAGTAAATCCAAACACGCCTGTAATTCCTCCCAATACTAGGGCGGGCATAGTATCTCTATTGAATAGAGTTCTAGGCGATACGCCGTTTGAATGAAGCAGAAGTAGAAAGAGTAAGCCCGCAATGGCATATCTGAAGAATCCCACGGTCATGGGTTGTGAAATAGAGGTGACAATTTTGATTGATACCCAACTCGACCCCCAAATGAACATCGAAACAACCAATGCCGCATAGTACTTTGTATTCGAGGACAGAGGCATCGCCCAATTAGGTTCACCCCCAAGGTGCTATTAAATCTGAAGGATGTTCAAAATTACAACTACATAGCTGAAGCCTATTCAAACACCCTCTGAAATCCGATTGCACCATTGTCCTGCATGATTGGATCCTCCCATGCCTGCTTAATTTGAAGTTATTATCAGAATGACCTCTATCATAAACTAGATGATACTCTTAATTGCTGCGATCAGCTGTTTACTGGACGGAATGTAGGTTTCTTCAAGAATGGGACTAAAGGGGATTGGTGTATCTGGTGCGTTTATTCGTATGATTGGTGCATCCAACCAGTCAAAGGCTTCTTCCTGAACAATCGCGGCAACTTCACCTGTTGTAGCGCCTGTCCTTGTTTCTTCCGTCGCAAGAACCAATCGACCAGTTTTCTTAACTGAATCTATCAGAGTCTGTTTATCTAACGGTACTAGAGTTCGCGGATCCACCACTTCTACGCTGATACCTTCTCTACCGAGTTCTTTTGCTACCTCCAATGCCTTGTGAAGCATGTAGAATGTAGCCCAGATTGTGATATCATCCCCCTCTCTTCTAATACTCGCTTCTCCGAAAGGAATCGTATACTCATCTTGAGGCACATCTTCCTTCTTATCATAGAGCATTTTATGCTCGAAAAACATCACAGGGTCCGCATCACGTATTG
The DNA here is from genome assembly GCA_048882485.1 of Candidatus Thorarchaeota archaeon. Classification (GTDB taxonomy): domain Archaea; phylum Asgardarchaeota; class Thorarchaeia; order Thorarchaeales; family Thorarchaeaceae; genus SMTZ1-83. Next base: position 26,669 of record JBHLRP010000037.1, on the reverse strand, counting down.
CAGATTTTATGAGCCCCTTTGCATCATAAGCAAAAGCAGGCACTGCGATTTTGAGGCCTGGGGTATGCATGAACCAAGCTTCAAGTGATTGCGAATGTTGAGCTGCCATATTCTTGAACTCGCCAAACACAGTCCTAACAACAAGTGGAACGGATGTCTGTCCGCCAAACATATATCGCATCTTGGCAGCTTGGTTGCAGATTTGGTCGATTGCCAGAGAGATTAGGTCTCCAAACATTATCTCCGCAACCGGTCGCAATCCTGTTATGGCTGCACCAACACATGCACCAACGAATGAGTTCTCAGAAATCGGAGAATCGATGACTCTATCATCTCCAAATTCCTCAGCAAGACCTTTAGTTACCTGAAATGCGCCTCCCCAATTGCGGCCGATATCCTCCCCAATAAGAAACACATTTTCATCCCTCTTCATTTCTTCTCTGAGTCCCTCTGTGATGGCTTGCCTATAGGTTATCTCCGGCATCTTTTACGCCTCCGTGAAGACATCAGTGTATGTTTCGCTCGAATCTGGAATTTCAGATTCCAATGCGAATTTGGCGGCAGCTTCGACTTCAACTTCAATTTTCTTTCGAATTCGATTAGCCTTTGCCTTTGTAAGGGCTTTCTCCTGCCTGGCGATATTGAGCATTATTTCGACAGCGTCTCGTTCCACCCACTCTTCTACCTCTTCGGAAGGACGATATTTGCCCGCATCGAATCGAGAATGACCCTTCAATCGGTATGTTTTGCATTCTATGAGAAAAGGACCCTTGCCCTGACGCGCTCGTTCCACAGCTTCAAATGAGGCCTTATAGACCTCGAGTGCGTTATTCCCGTCAACAACAGTTTTTGGAATACAATATCCATCAGCTCGCACCGCTATATCTGCACTCGGACACATCATCTTGATAGGAGTGCCCATCGCGTAGAGATTGTTCTCGACTACCCATATGACTGGCAATTGCCATATGCTTGACATGTTGAGGGACTCGCCGAAGGTACCGTTATTAGCTGCACCATCACCGAAAAAGCATGCAACAACTTCATCCGTATTGCGAAACTTTGCCGACAATGCGGCTCCTAGTGCAATTGGCAGTCCTGAAGCTACAACGCCAGTCGCACCTAGAACGCCCGCCGAAAATTCAGTGATATGCATGGACCCGCCCTTCCCCTTGCAAGAGCCCGTTCGTCGTCCAAGCAGTTCGGCCATCGCAGCATTCATGTTGGCGCCTTTGGCAATAACGTGACCATGTCCACGGTGCGTGCTCTGGACCCAATCTCGGTCCTCCAACGCATTTATCACACCTGCTGCCACTGCTTCCTGGCCCAAATACAGATGAACGGTTCCCGGAATGAGATTCTGACTGAAAAGTTCCCAAACCTTCTCTTCGAATAAGCGAATTTTTAAAGTGGTTGCATATAGCTCAACTAATCTTTCCTTCTCTACCAGCAATTGCCCTTCCTCCATCGATTTGCATATATAAATGAATTATTGATTCAGCCAGGGTCTCTCAAGAATCTCAATCCATGTTCCAAAGGAGTCTTCAGAAGAGAGATAGAAATATCTTGATCCAGAGGGGGCTTCTTCAAATTCATCCTTCAATGGATTTCCGAATCTATCACAAGGACATATTCCTTTGCTTTCGATGATGCTTCTGGCGGCCTTAATATCGTCTACTAGAACACACAGCTCGCAAATTGCCCCTTCACCTTTTTCTTCCAAATATTCCATCCATACTCCTTCTTGCGGTTCAATAAGCTCCAGATAGGTGTCTCCTGATGAAAGCATCACGTACCTAATCTTCTCTCCAGGAATATTAACATTTAAGATTCTTGAATAGGGACCTTCACTGGGAAGATTCCAACCTAGGACTTCAGAATAGAATTCAATCGCCTTTTCAATATCACTGACAACGATTCCGATATGATCAAAGATACCAAGCATCTTCATCGCACCATTCTTTTGAAATTGCTTTGCTGTTATTTAGCAATTCATCTAAAAAGGGTTATTACAGTTTGAATCCCATGCAGGAATCGTGCCTATACAATGAATAAATGATTGAAATGGTGAAGGAAAATAAGAGACAGGATTTAAATTGCTCCTCAGATAAGTCAAACAACCCGGGATTGACAGATGTAGTCGTTGAGGGATTTTGACTTAATAGAGAAGTAATATCGAGGTAGATTTGAATGAAACGTGACAACACCATAAGGCTTCAGAGCATTTTTATCTCATACATGCAGAAGCAAACTCAAAGGAATGTGGTTTGGAATGCCTGCAAAGACACTTCTAGATGAGCTGGATATCGCAATTCTCGTAGAACTCCAAAAGGAATGTAGGTCCTCCTTGCAGGAGATTGCAGAGAAAGTGGGAGCCCCTACATCTACAACTCACTATCGACTAAGACGTCTTGAAAGGGCAGAGATCATAGACGGATACTATGCGAAAATAGACCCTATAAAGATGGATATCGACTACATTGCATCTATTAGAATTAGCATAAATCTTGCCAAGGGTTCCTATGACAAGATAGGCGAGGAACTATCCAAGATTTCTGGGGTGTGGGGTGTATATATGATTCTGGGCGATTGTGACTTTCTGATTATGACCAGGTCAAGAGATCGAGATGCATTCATGAAAATTATTGAGCAAATCCTGAAGATAGAAGGAATAAGGCAATTGAATACACAAGTCATAGCGAAAGTCATGAAGGAGGATCCCCGGCTAGAGCTCTCTCCTTCCTAGGGCTTTCCTAATCCATGGCTTCTCTCAATGGCGCTTTAAGGGCTTTTTCAGTGAATTCGGTTGAGATTATTCAGGCTCAGTAATTCGACCATATAGATCTGGTCTTCTGTCCACCAAGACATTTGCGTCCTTCACAATATCATTTCCTCGGATTATCTTGCTGTCTGCTGCACTTGGTTCTATATCTACCCATGCAACTCCTTCCTCTTCATAATCCATTCTGAATAATATGTGCCCCCTTGGATCTGTAACTTGGGAACCACCAATGAATCTCAGTCCCCTATCTTCGCCTACACGACTCGAAGTTGCAGTAAAAATGTGATTCTCAATAGATCTCGTTATCATCGCTCTATTTGAATAGCTCAAGAGAAGATTTGCAGGATGAGCTAATATTTGTGCTCCTTTCAGGGACAAGATTCTACTGAGCTCAGGAAAAGCCCAGTCAAAACATATAATCACACCAAATCGATACTCATTGAATTCAATTAATTGCGGCTCTTTGTTCCCAGGTAGAAACCATTCCTTCTCCTTTCCAAAGAGATGGATTTTCCGGTAAGTAGCAAGATGTTTGCCATTCCCGAAAGCAACTGCAGAATCATATGGACCTTCAGGTGTTTTTTCAACCAGACCTGCAATCACCATACTCCCATTCTTGGACCATGATGCAAGTTTCTTTGAGAAAGGTCCGTTTGGAATTTCCTCCGAGAGGCTCAACACTTCCTCTCGATTCTCAAATACATAGCCGGAATTTGCACACTCAGGAAGGACGATTAAATCGACATCCTGTTTCTCAGCAGATTCCAGAAGAGAAACCATTTTTATCATGTTTCCTCTTGTATCGCCTATTCGTGGGTTCATTTGTCCAACAGCAAGTCTAAACATCTTTCTTCAACCGTTGCAGAATCGACTAATGGATTCGGATTTTTCTTTGCTCTATCTCTCCGCTTCCTATTAATCTATGGTTTTCCCAAGTCTACTGAAGTTGATATTTCATTACTGGCTGCTATTCGCTATGTCTACATACGTTCGTCAATTTTCTTTGCAGGACGCTGAAGGACTTCTATCAATGTTCCGAGAGTTTCCTTTATTGGCAGATAGAAACACTTGGATCCGGATGGAGTGGTCATAAACTTCTCAGAGAGCCGCTTATTGGACCAATCCATTTGTACTAGTCCTCTCTGCTCCAGCATGCAAATGGCTTCATCGATATCATCAACGAGAACACACAATTCACATATGGCACCTTCACCCTTTGCTTCCAGATAGCTCAGCCAAGTTCCTTCCTCAGGCTCAATCAGCTCCACAAATCTGCTCCCTGCTAAGAGCATCGCATATTTCATTCTTTGACCTGGCACGTCCATATGGAGGATTTTCGAGTATGGGCCTTTAGAAGGAAGTTTCCAGCCAAGGACCTCAGAATAGAAGCCTAATGCCTTTTCGATATCTCGAACAACGATGCCCACATGATCAAACACTCCCAGCATCTAAGAACACGCACTGTCGCTTTATTTTGTTGTTTTTGAATGTTGAGCATTATCTTAATAAGGTTTTTTGAATATTCTGCATGATAAATATCGATTGATTAAAGACTGCTCATAATTTAGCTAGTTTAATGGAAGAATTGGTGGTTGAATAGGATTCAAACATCAAAGAGAGGTGCTAATCATGGATGACAAAATGCAGAACTTGAGGGAATCTGTCATAATGGGTGATAGTGAATTGGTTGTGAAATATGCAAAGGATTGTCTGAAATCTGGAGTGAAACCTCTTGACATTCTGGAGAAGGGAATATCAGCTGGTGCGAGGGAAGTGGGAAATCTATTCACGAAATCCGAGCTTTATCTCGCTGATCTAGTTCTATCGGGAGAAGCCATGGTTGCTGGACTGGAAGCTGTTCTTCCGCATATTGAAGGAAGTGATATACCCTTCAAGGGGAAGGTTGTCCTCGGAACGGTAAAGGGGGACATTCATAATATTGGTAAAGACATATTGAAATCCTTGCTTCTTGCCAACGGATTTGAAGTGAGTGATCTCGGAGTCGACGTTCCACCTTCACGATTCATCCAGGAAGCCGAGCACTTCAAGGCGGATATCATTGCTGTGTCTGCTTTAATGACAACAACCCTTGGAGGGCAAAAGGATGTCATAGAATATCTGGAAGGAACTGGAAATCGCCAGAAGTTTATAGTTATGGTAGGAGGCGGAGCCACAACTAGAGAGTGGGCAGATAAAATTGGAGCAGATGGCTTTGCAGAAACTGCCCCTGCGGCTATAGCGCTTGCTACAAAGCTAATTGAGGAAAGGAGGAGCTAGCTCGATGATACCAATGATTGAAATAACTAGGCGCGCTCTTGAAGGGAGGCCATATCTAGAAAGGGATTTCGATGTCCGCCTATTTGCTCCCAAAGTGCAAGAATTAGTTCGCGAATACGGGATTAGTTATGATCCTGAATTCATTGTTCCCTCTGACGACGGTTTAGCCGATTCAATATTCAAAGCTGGTTTTGATCTAATATCGCATATTGGGGTGTACTGCAAAGATACTGAGAGAATTATCGGGTTTGAAGAAAAGGAGATTAGGAAGGAAATTCGACTTTCGCATCAGCAGACTGTTTTTGGTGAAGGGCTTGAGCAGGGAACTCTAATTCCTAGACGTCCCGAATCAAAAAGCCATCCCTGGATTTTCGCTGGTGCAGGTGGCTCTCCGGTTTCTGACGAAAGAATCTTCACCCTTCTGGTCGAAAGAGCAGCCACCATGATACCCATAGCAGATGCAATAACCACTCCTTGTTTGGCAAATATTGATGGTATAGACATTAGAACACGGTCACCCTTGGAAATAGAGGGTTCGATTAGAACCGTTATTCTGGGAAGGGAAGCCCTGAGAAGAGCTGGACGGCCGGGATTGCCCATAATGAGTGCAATTGGTACAGCAGAATCATCAGTCGCCCTAGCATCCGGCATTCATCCTCAATATGGGTTAAGAAAATCAGATAGCTACATGATTGCTGAACTTACAGAGATGAAAACGGATTTCGACTTAATGAATCGTGCAACATTTCTCCAGGCCCTGGGACTTCCAATTGCAGGTCTTTTCGGACCTATCTATGGAGGATATTCAGGAGGTGCAGAGGGTACCGCAGTCACATGTGCAGCTGCTCAAATAATGGCGATACTCGTCTATGGTGCATGCTGGACACTCTTCTTTCCAATACACATTAATCATGTTGCTAGTTCAATGCCTCAGCTAATATGGATAGCCAGCACATATGCACAGGCTGCAACGAGGAATACTAATGTGCCTACTCTATATTATCCATATACTGCAGCTGGTCCTTGTACCGAAATGGCACTCCGAGAATTCGCCGCGGGATATATCGCCACAGTAGCTTCAGGCGCTTCAATAGAAACAGGTGCTGTTGCCAAGGGGAAAAAGATTGACTTCTTGACTCCTATTGAACCAATGTTCATATCCGAGGTGGCATACTCTTCAGCAGGAGTCACCCGAGCCGATGCAAATGAAATGGTAAGGCAGATAGTTCCACGATACATTGATCAGATTGAAGCCCCGCCTGCAGGGAAGCGTTTCCAGGAATGCTGTAATCCTGTAACCGGGCTACCATCCAAAGAGGCCTTTCATATCTATGAGACAATTAGGAATGAAATTGCAGATATTGGTATCGAGTTCGTCTTTTAGGATGTGATGATCTGTGATTCCTAGCAAAAGAGCTGTATCCTCTCATAGATGTTTTCATATGGAATTAGAAGAACCAAATGCTCACAGGAGAAACAGGAAATCAGAGAATTAATGTATATATGCTGAATAAACCATCAGATTTATTGGTGTGAATGCAAGTATACATGTCACAATTCAAATAGAATGCAAATATCATGGGGGAAAAGCAATGAAGTTTGGTTTAGCCGTGGGAAACCTCCCAATCACGGAAATGGTTGAGATAGCACAAGCATTAGAGAAAAATGAGTTCAATTCAGTGTGGATTGCTGATCATACGCCAGCAACAAATTGGAGAGATCCTTTCATAACGATGGCAGCAATAAGTCAAGGTACTGAAACCATTCGAATAGGTTGTGGCGTTTCAAACCCATATTCTCGATATGCAGCGAATATTGGTGTTGCAGCTGCCACGCTTGCTGAGCTTTGTGGAGATAGAATTATCCTAGGAATGGGTGCTGGTGGAACATTGCCTCTTAGGCCATTAGAGATCGAGATGTGGGACCGGCCAGTTACAGCAGTCAGGGAATCAATAGACATGCTTCGCACCTTGTTTCAAGGTGACATAGTAGAATATGATGGGAAAATCGTGCGTCTGAAGGGAGTCCGCATATTCGATCCGGTATCCATTCCGCTCTTTGTAGGAACACGGGGACCAGTTCTATCAAAGCTGGCAGGAGAAATGGCTGATGGGATTATAATCACTCCTCCATTTGAAGCTCAATTGCTTTGTCTGGAGAAGGTAGAGGAAGGCTTGAGGAAATCAAAGAGAAGCAAAATTGAAGTCGTCGATAATGTTCCAATGCATATATCAGAAGATGGCAATATTGATGCAGTGAAACCTGTTGTAGCGTTATCCATTCCAACAACACCTTCGTATGCAATTGAATTGACAGAATCTAAGGCGCTAATCAGGCAGATTGCAGACGCAATGAGGACTGATAGATCAAAGGGTGCCGAAATGGTCACTGATGATTTGGTTCGCGAGTTTGCAATTGCAGGGAATTCCAGTCAATGCATTGTTCAGATTGAAAGTCTCGAGCAGCATATTGATGAAATCTGTTGCCTCAGATTTGGCACACTCTCTGACATCCTGGATACCGTGAAGGTCCTTGGGAAAGAGATTATTCCTTCCTTCTGATTATCAGGACTTTTGATCCTTCCTTCGGGAGCCTCTTGCACTGTTCTGCGAAGTCCTCCAGCCCATCTACAATCTTGCCAAAAACACTCATGGGAATAGGACCCATTCTCCAACGCGGATGGCCCCTTCCATAGAATATCATTAGCTCCTCCACATTTGTTTCCATTGTAAGTTCTCCCGGGCCAACGAAGATTGTCTTATTCTCTTGAGGGAAATCTGCACCCACTTTTACGCCACATGGATGTGCAATTATGGCTTCTCCAGACCACGATGAATGAACCATTTCGTTTTCAAGCGGAAGTGCATCCCAAAAGGCTTTGCATGTTTCTGGAGCATCCTTTTCCAGTAGAACCCCGATACTCTTGACCGTGCTGTCCTTGAATTCAAGCTCGATTTTCTTCATTTTTACACCACCTATGATTTATGAATTGCGGACTCACTGTGACTAGTCTAAGACCCATAGCAATTCGTCCTCAAAGGGTACAATTGGTCTATTGCCTGATTCGGTAACAACAAACTCGTGTTCAAATCCCAAGATGCCGAGTCCATCAGGTACGATGTCATAGGACCATGCGACAACAGTGAAGACCATTCCTGGCTGCAATATATCCTTTCGATCCTTTCCGATGTAAGGCGGCTCATGTGGATATAATCCACATCCAATGCCAACTGTGGCATACACCTCTCCGGAGCCAAAACTGTCTCTCAAGGGTTCGACTGCTTTATCGTAGAGGTCTCCTGCCTTAATCCCGGGGGCTGTTTCCTCCGCTATCACTTCGAAACACTTCTCAATAGCCTTGAGTCCCTTCATATGCCCGTCTTTTGGCTTTCCTACGAACGCTGTTCTTGACCAATTAGCATAGTATCTTCTGTACCATGCACCCACATTCATTACCAATGTTTCTCCATCCTGGACCTTCCGATCTTGATTGAATGAATCAGCCATGTGATACCTCTCAGGGCCGGACCTGATATTGAAGATTCCAAGCTCCTGAGTATTATGCTTCCTCTTGGCCTGTTCCTCTACGTATGTTCTTTTGAAAACTTCACTAATCTCAATCTCAGTCATACCCTTCTTTACTTCTTCCCGAGCATTGCTGTAGCCAGCCATAGCAATCTCGGCTGCATTCTTCATTTTCTCAAGTTCAAGCTTGGATTTGATCATTCTACAATCCCATATGACATCTTCACCGCTAACAAACTTCGCGTCCGGCAGATTGCTTCTCACATAGTCGAACTCAGAAATCTGAAGTCCGGTAACCAGATCCTCCCCATATTCCAATCCAATGGTTCCCTTGCTCAGTCCCAGCTCTTTGAAGTTCTCAACGATGAACTTCGCAAAATACATCGGATCTGTTTTCATGTGAGCTGTTGGATTCTTCTTTATGTTTCTTGCCCATGCAGTCTTTTCTGCAGAACCAGCTAGGAATGCCGGGATTAGGATAACAGGTTCAGCATCCAATGAAAGGATTGAAACCCAGGGGCCAAGCATGACCATGCTCCCAGTGAAGTATTCCGTGTTCTTCTTATCAGTTGTCAGAAGCGCATCGATTTCATGCTTCTCCATTGATTCTCTCATCCGCCGGATCCGTTCTTCGTATTCCTTTGCAGGAAACTCGGGGTATATTCTATCCAGAACTTCTTGTCTCACAAACATTCTCATTTGCTCCGTTACCTTTTTCATGATATTCAATTTGGTTGCCGCTAAAGACCTAAGTATGCCTCTTTTACATGCGGATTTTTCATTAAACTGTTGGATAGATCCTCAAGGACCAAGTGTCCGTTTTCGAGTATATAGCCGCGATTGCAGAAATCTAATGCTAGTTTCACATTCTGTTCAGAAACAAGGACTGAAGTTCCTTCGCCGCCAATTTCCTCCATTGCCTTGAATACTGTTTCAACAAGCATTGGGGCTAAGCCTTGCGACGGTTCGTCCAACAATAGCAGTTTGGGTTTTGACATCAGAGCTCTCGCTATAGCGAGCATTTGCTGTTCACCTCCGCTTAACGAGCCCCCCATCTGATTTTTTCGTTCCTTCAGCACTGGAAACAGCTGATAGACCCATTCGAGTGTATCATCATCCTCATTGATTGCCCCTCTTATATGAGCCCCCACCAGAAGATTCTCATGGACCTTCATCTGAGGGAAAATCATTCGGCCTTCTGGAACGAGTGCTAAACCTTTCTCCAGAATCCTGTTTGGTTTCATTCCATCAATACGTTCTTCCATGAAATCGATACGACCGGATGCTGGTTTCAGCAAACCAACAATTGTCTTGAAGACGGTGCTTTTTCCAGCCGCATTTGGTCCTATCAATGCAACTCTCTCGCCTGTGTCTACTCCAAAAGATAAGTTATGTATTACCTGGAGGCTATTATAGAATACATCTATATTACTTACTTTCAGCAGAATCAACACCCTCCTCAACAAATTCAGAACCCAAATATGCTTCAACAACACCTTTGTCTTGGGCTATCTCTCGGGGTATTCCATCAGCAATCTTCTCGCCATAGTGTATAACTAGAATACGCTCAGCAACAGTCATTATAGCTTTCATCACATGCTCGATCCAGAATATGGTAATGCCATGCTCATCTCTTAGCTTTGTGATCAGAGTGATCGCATCCTCCATATCACCCATTGTCAAGCCTGCAATGAATTCATCCAAAAGGAGAAGCTTTGGTTTTGTATTCAGTGCTGATGCCAATTCAACTTTCTTCTTATCAAAGGGTGTAAGGTTGGCTGCTTTCGAATCGGAGCAGTCAATTAAATCAACAAACTCCAGATATACAGCCGCATCTCTTCGTGCAATATCTGGTGCTTTTGATCCACCAAAAACACCCGCCAGCGTTGCATTCTCAAGCACAGTCATGTCGCTGAATGGTCTTATGAGTTGGAATGTCCTGGCTATTCCCATCTGAGTGATTTTGTGTGCTGGCGATTTAGTTATGTCACTTCCGTTAAAGAAGATGCTTCCTGCATTAGGCTTGAATACGCCTGTTATGAGATTGAAAAGCGTGGTCTTGCCTGCGCCGTTGGGACCAATCAGTCCCAGAATCTCTCCTTCATGGATCTCGAAACTGAGATTCTTTACGGCTGCCAAACCACCAAAGCGCTTTTCGACCTGCTGGCATACGAGCAGAGTTCTTTGGCCTTGCATGTGCGTCATACCTCTGGTAGAGACAGAATGTCATCGGATTTGCTATGCATCATATGCGTTTCCTCATCGCCAATGACGGTTCCAAAATCCTCGTACAAAGGCAGAGGTTTCCGGAGATTTCTCTCACGGATGATGAATCTTCGAAGTTGTTTGAGCCGCACTCCATATCTCCCTCTAATTGCTTTTCGCATCATTGGCATTTTTACCACCGTGTTCGTCGGGCATTCCAGAGTACGACTTTGTTGGACACAATTCCCAAGTCAAATGAGATGAAAGGTCTTACGCATTTGACTTAGGCCAGTAGTTTCAACCAAGCATCCATTGTTACGCCTATTAATTATAACTCTTTCGAATTAATGGCTCTAAAACTCAAAATAAATTAAATATAGCAGGAATTCTTGTATGATTATTTATTTCTTTGGCATGATGAGTGGCAGCATCAAGGAATATTGACTAGCACAATAATATTGCTAGGATGGCATGTGTAATCAATCCGGAATGGATAGCTTCATCCTTTGGCCACAATGCTCTGGTATTGGTTGTTTTTCACAATTCGCGCCTTTGCAGCAGGCGAAATATCCGCCATCGATTACCATCTCAGCTCCGCAGCACACTGGGACTGGGTATTTCGTACCACAGATTTGACAAACCAGAAACGCGACTTCGGTTTCTGATTTTCCAAACCGGTCCCGAATGCTCATAATGCCTCCAGGAAGGAATAGCATGACAATAAGAAATAGAAATCCGTTGAAACTCGGTCTGAGCCATGCGAGTTCCGGTCCAGTTACAAACCTGAGGCCTTCTGATGTGAGCTGCAGAAGGTATGCGCCCACAATTGCACCGACAAGTGTTTTCTCGCCGCCTATTACCGCCATGCTAATAATAGTGATTGTAAAAAGGATGGAGAAAAAGTGGGTGTCGATGTGAGATTGATAGTGTGCATACATAGCGCCAGCGAATCCAGCAATCAATCCACAAATAGCGAAGCTAATGAGCTTATATCTGGTGACATTAATTCCTAAGGTCTTGGCTCGTATTTCATCTTCCGCAATAGCCCTAAATGCCAAACCCAAATAAGAATGGATAATTAGCCATGCTATGACTAGCATAGCACCCAGGATAAATAGTGACCAATAGTAATTCGCGAGCTTGCCAACGAATAGTTTTGGGATGCCACCCAAGCCTTCTTCTCCGTGAGTTATGTCTGAAAAATAAAGCGTTAGGAGTCTGGCAACTTCGGCAACACTGAAGGTTACAATGATTAAATAGGGCCCCTTTAGCCTCAGAGCAGGAAATCCGATGCCTAAAGCTGCTATAAACGAAACTCCCATTGCAATAGCCCAACTGACCGGAATAGGCAAGCCAAAATTCATCGAGAGAATTGCAGAAGTATAGCCACCCATCCCAGCGAAAAACCCTATTGCAAGATTTTCTTGGCCTGTATAACCTCCGCTGATATCATACGCTATTGCAACCACGGCAAAGATGTTTGTTATAATGACTATGTGGAGTAGATATTCCCACGTTCCTATCTGTATTATTCTAAATCTCCAAGCATAGGGATCGAATAATGGCAGCGGAAGAAACGGATATGAAACCAACACTATAAGAATGAGAATCAACCACCATTTTCTTCTAAGATACCTCCTATCCATAATTGTGCGCGAAATAACATTCTTGAGAGTTTGAGGCAAATTCTGCATTCTCTGAGTGGCGTTCATAGTGAAGTGGCCTCCTTGCTCCCAAAGAATCCTTCAGGTCTGATAAGGATGACAATGATGATAGTAATGAAATAGATTGTTCCCCGCAAACCCGTTGAAATGTAATAAGCAAATAGGGATTCTCCGGCGCCTAATACTACTCCGGCCAGTAGTGTCCCTTTTACGCTTCCCATTCCTCCTAGAATCACGATTGCAAAACCAACAAGAAGATAGGTCCAGCCCATTGCAGGATAAATCGGATATAGAGGCAATAGCAGCAATGCGGCAATGGCTGCAAGGCCACCGGCAATTCCGCCTGTTGCCAGTTTCACTCTCTCGACGTCAATTCCCATAAGCCACGAAGCGTCCTCATTCTGGGAAATGGCTCGCATTGATCTTCCAACCCGAGTTTTCGCAATTATTAGAGATAGGACGATGAAAATAATCAATGTCAATGCGAATATGACCACGCGATATGTCTCAAGTACTATATCGCCAATCTCTATTGTTCCATACATGAAGTCAGGAGCGAATCGATACATGCCGCCGAAATAGGCCAGTAATAAGTTTTCGAGAATGATAGCAATTCCAAGAGAGATAAACAACTCTCTGTTATGCGATCCTTCGGCCCTCTCGATTATTCTCTGAGTAACGACTCCGATTGCTAGAGACGCGCCAGCGGTCACAAGTACCACTACTGGAAGTGCGATTCCATTGATTATCATGAGATAAGCAAGATACGTAGCAGCCATGTAGATGTGTCCGTAGGCAAGATTCGCTATTTTGCCTACACCGTAGATTAGCGTGAAGCCGCAGCCAATAAGCCCATAGAGACTGCCAAGTATGATTCCATTGAATAGAATTTCGAGGTTAAGCAATAGTGACCAGCTCCCTGTACCAATTACATTGCCTTTGGCTGGAAAATACACAAAATACTTATGCTATTTATGCATTTTCTTTTACCAACCTGTTGTTAGGGTTGTGATAACACATGAGCGCTAATAATACGAAAATAATCGCGGTGGTTGCAGTAATTGCAATCATCGCAGTAGCTAGCGTTGCTGTTGTCTATTTCCTTGGTCCTCCAGAAGGAACCAGAGAGCCGATCAGAATCGGCATTTTGGAACCGCTCACTGGAAGTGTCGCTGAACCTGGACGTGGCAGTCTAGTCGCGTTCCAAGTCGCCGCGCAGCAACTAAATGAAATGGGTGGAATTCTGGGCCGGCCTGTAGCACTCTATATTGAGGATACTGAAGGAAATCCAGAGAAAGCAGCATCTGCAGCTACGAAACTGATCACGGTTGACAATGTTGATTTTCTCCTAGGAACAATTCTTTCAGGCGTCGTTATGCAGGTTGCTGAGGTTGCAGCTGACTATGAAACATTATTCGTTTCTACGAATCCCACAACCAATGAGTTCACTCAACTTGTGTTGGATGACTATGCCCGCTACAAGTATCTATTCAGAACTCAATGGAATGTAACTCAATGGACATACGCTTGGTTCGAAGGAGTTACCTCGCTATGGCCAGATGTTGAATCTATGCTTTTCTTCTCAGAAGATTTGCTATGGGCTCATGAGGGGAGTGACCTTCTCGGCAACTACTGTGCTGATGCAGGTATTACCTATTATGACGTTTTATTTACGCCAGGCATAACTGAATTCAGCGCAGAAATAGCTCAGGTTGAAAGCTATGCACCTGACGTTATTCTCTCCAGCCTATTGTTCGCTTCAAGTATTGGATTCCAGAAGCAATGGTGGACTGCGAAGCCAGATATTCTGTATTTCGGAGCAGGTGGATTGATATCGTATCCTAGTACCGTTGCAGAGCTCGGAGCCAACAATACAGACTATATGGTGACATACAATAGCTGTTGGAATGTAAGTGTCACAGAGAAGTCTGTTTCCTACTTCAACTCCTTTGTCCAGTTCTATGGAGAGAAACCATTCGGAGCGGACGTTACCGCTTATGATGGTCTAATGATTCTGGCTGAGGCAATTGAGAGTGCTGGAACCATTGACACTGATGCAGTTATTGCAGAATTGGAAACAGGAGAATTCACTGGAGCACGAGGAGTATACCAGTTTACGCGAAGTCACACAGCGGACTATATGCCCGGAGTGATGCTACAGTGGATGAACACTGAGGCAAAAGTGATCTGGCCAACTGAGTTGGCAACTGGAACGTATCAGCAAGCTCCCTGGAATACGGGACCCTAGGTTTCCTTGATTGCAATTCCTCCTTATCTGTGCCAGTGAAATGCCAAATTCTATTCACTGGCACAGAGCATCCCTTTTTCAATCTTGAACCAGAACGCCCCTAACAAAGCCATATTATTTGGAATGCGAATGAATGACCTCTGATACCTTGTCATAAACCCATTTGAGGATGTGATATTGCAAAGGCATGCTCCTATCGGAACGTGAATGAAAAAGAGGCACTAATTAGAAGAAATGTATCTTCTATCTCCCAGTTAAAATGGCAAGGTGAAGATGATGCCAACTCATCCGTATATTCCCAATAGTGTGGCAGAAATAAGAAGGCAGATGCTCAAGTCAATAGGTGTAAAACGCGTCGAGGATTTATTTGCCTCAGTTCCTGAACGCTTGAAAATGAAGCATGAATTGAACTTGCCTACTTCAATGGCTGAATCTGAAGTGAGGAAGACGGTTGAGAATCTACTACGCAAGAATATCACAACCAAGGACGTTCTCTCCTTTCTGGGGGCCGGCTGTTGGCCTCATTATGTCCCTGCAATTTGTGATGAAATTAATTCTCGTTCGGAATTTGTCACAGCCTATACTGGAGAGGTGTATTCAGATTTGGGAAGGTATCAGGCTTTATTTGAATTCCAAAGCATGATTGGCGATCTTGTTGATATGGATGTTGTGACTTTCCCTCTCTATGATTGGACTGTTGCTTTGGCGGATGCCGCACGGATGGCTTTGAAAGTAACTGGCAGAGATGAACTCTTGGTGCCAAAATCAATAGGCCCGACTAGGCTTGAAGTGCTGGAGGCACATACAGAGGAAAACGGAACTATTAGAGCAATTGATTTTGATCTCTATACTGGAAGGCTCGATATTGAGAGTCTTAAGGAGGAAGTATCTCGGGATACAGCCGCTATCTATATTGAGAACCCTACCTACTTTGGCGTCATAGAAACTGAAGGAGATATTATTGGCAAAATAGCTCATGAATACGAATCTTTGTTCATCGTTGGTGTGGATCCAATAACTCTAGGGATATTGAAACCGCCTGGCGATTACGGTGCGGATATTGTTTGTGGCGAAGGCCAGCCTCTCGGAATGCATATGAACTTTGGAAGTGCTCTTCTTGGCTTTCTTGCCTGCAAAGATGATGAACAATACCTACATGCAACTGGTCATCGGCTAGTAGGCATAACAGAAACTAAGAATGAAGGAGAGTGGGGATTCGGATATATCTTGCCCGGTAGAACGATGTTTGGTGCAAGGGAGAAGGCTGCTACATACACGGGTACCGCTTCTGTTTTGTGGGCAATTACAGCTGCAGTCTATTTGGCGGCATTGGGTCCAGTCGGACTACGGGATCTTGGCGAATTAATCATGCAGAATTCTCAGTATGCTATGAAGTTGATTTCTGAAATTGACAGCTTAGAAGCACCAATCTTCAATTCACCGCACTTTAAGGAATTCACCGTGAGATTTAGCGGGACAGAACGCAAAGTACAGGACATCAACGAATCGCTTCTATCTGTTGGGATTCAAGGTGGTAAAGATTTGAGCAGTGAGTTTCCAGAGTTGGGAAATACAGCGCTATACTGTGTGACAGAGATGCACAGCCAGAGGGATATTGAAACATTGGCTAATCTATTGGCAGAGGTCTTACGATGAACACCAGTAGAGAAACTGGATATCAAGCTGTCATTTGGAAGGAGCCCATAATATATGAACTGGGAGAAAAGGGTCGTCGAGGGATTCTTCCGCTGAAAGCAAGCGATGAAATCAGAAGAATGGTAGGAGATGTGCTTTCACTCATTCCGGATAGAATGAAACGCGAAGAACTTCCTCCGCTACCTGAACTCTCTGAACCAGAAGTAGTTCGGCATTTCATTCATTTGTCGCAGCAAACATTCGGTACGGATTCAGGAATCAATGCAGGTTTGGGAACATGTACCATGAAATATAATCCAAAAATCAATGAATCTATCGCTCGGTCGCCAAAGCTTTCACACCTGCACCCCCTGCAAGATATCGCTACTGTGCAAGGGATACTCGAAATCATGTTCAAATTGCAGACATGGCTATGTGAAATCTCAGGAATGGATAGCTTCTCCTTTCAGCCAAGAGGAGGTGCTCATGCTGTATTCACCAATGCACTGATAATGAAAGCATATCACAGCGAAAAGGGAGAGTTGGAACGAAGGAATGAGATTATTACTTCTGTCCTCTCTCATCCTTGTAACGCCTCGGCGCCAAGTGTGGCAGGATTTAAGATCATAACATTATACCCGGATGAAACTGGCGTTCCTGATATAGAAGCGCTGAAAGCTGCAGTTTCAGAGAATACTGCAGGAATGATGCTGACTAATCCCTATGATACCGGCATCTTTGATGAAAACATCGAAGAATACATTGCAATTGTGCATGAATATGGAGGATTAGTGGCAATAGATCAAGCCAATGTTAATCCATTATTTGGGCAAATTCGTGTAGGTGATATTGGAGCGGATCTGTGTCACTTCAATCTCCATAAATCGTTTTCAACTCCTCATGGATCATGCGGCCCAGGAAGTGCTCCCATTGGTGTCAAGGAAAGCCTGAGCAAATATCTCCCTATTCCTGTTATTGCATTCGATGGCAACGAATATGCTTTAGAATATGACCGTCCGTATAGCATCGGAAAAATTGGCGAATTCCACGGTGTTGTATCGAATATCGTTAGAGCTTATGCATGGCTCTTGAGCATAGGTGTGGACGGATTGAAAGAGGTATCCGAGATATCTGTCATTAACAATAACTACCTAACGCAGAAGCTGCTCGAAATTAGAGGCATCAGCCTGCCTTGGCATGAATCACATCCCTACAGACTGCATGAGTCCAGGCTGTCACTTATGGAGATGTATGATGATACAGGCGTCGGCATTGCTGATTTCAATCGCAGGATTGTCGATTTTGGAGTTCAAAGATTCTTTACGTCTCATGAGCCTTGGCTGGTTAGGGAACCGCTTACTCCTGAGCCAACCGAATCAATTTCGAAGGAAGATTTAGACAGGTTTGTTGAAATCTGTCGTACCATTTCCAAAGAAGCATACAGCAACCCAGAGATGATTATGAGCGCGCCTCACAATTGCTCAGTTGCGAAAGTAGTTGAAGATGGCCTCTCAAATTCGGGGAAATGGGCAACAACATGGAGAGCATTTTGCAGAAAGGAAGGTAGATTATAGCTTGGCAAGGAAAATTGGCATTATTGTGAACCCGATTGCAGGCATGGGGGGAAGAGTTGGGCTCAAGGGCACTGATGGAATTGACACTCTTGAGAAGGCAATAGAGATGGGGGCAAAACCAATTTCTGAAGCTCGTACAGCAGAGGCAATAATTGAATTGGAATCTATAAAAGGCCAAATTGAATTTGTAGCTTGTCCATCTGACATGGGCGGCAATGTTACTCGATCGTGTGGTTTCAATCCTAGACTTATAGGGCCGTTCTCAAAGGGAAGAACTACAGCTGCAGACACAGAGAAAGCAGCCAAAGAAATGATGAAGCTCGGTGTAGACCTAATTTTATTCGCGGGAGGAGATGGAACAGCGAGGGACATTTGCAAAGTAATTGACCAACAAGTACCCGCGCTTGGAATACCGACGGGAGTGAAGATGCATTCAGGAGTATTTGCCATCAACCCAAGAATGGCAGGCATCCTAGCATTGGAGTACCTCTGTAATAGAGCCCAGCTTCGTGAAGCTGAAGTCATGGATGTAAGCGAAAGAGACTTCCGTGATAATAGACTTTCAGCTCGCCTCTACGGATATCTAAGAATACCCCACAAAAAGGGACTCGTTCAAGAAATCAAGAGTAGTAGCTTCCACCTGTACGATGAACATCAGAATCGTCGAGCTATTGCAGCTCGTGTCATTGACGATATGAATGATGAAACCTACTATGTACTCGGTCCGGGAACAACAGTCGGAGCAATCTCTGAGGAGTTGTTGATCGAAAAGACTCTGCTAGGAGTAGATGTCATTCAGAAAAAGAGAGTAGTAGCGAAAGACCAGAATGAAACACAGCTGCTTTCCCTATTTGATGGCAGTTGTGTCAAAATCATTGTATCCCCAATTGGTGGACAAGGCTTCATTTTCGGAAGAGGGAATCAGCAGTTTAGTCCCGATGTGCTTAGAAGGGTTGGGAAGGAGAATATCATCGTGATCGCGACTAGGGAAAAAATCCTTTCCTTGGGATCAAGTTACACACTTCTTGTGGATACTGGAAACTCAGAGGTCAATCGGATGCTATCAGGCTTTATGAGAGTGATTGTAGGATACAATGAAGAGGTAATCATGAAGGTGGTTGCTTGACTTTGGGATTTTCTTTTTGATTTGATGAGCCTGGCAATATGTACTTCTGCCCATCCTCAGCTCTGATTACAATTGCACCGCATTCAGTACAATAGAAATAACGATTGGAGTCCTTCTCTCCCTTCTGTTCTCCTAAATAGAGTAGATTATGGGAACATTGCTCAATCATATCATTTCCAATATTGAGGAAACAATGCTATAGTCTTTACCATTTAGGGTGGAATATGCCATTATTGAAGCGAGTCGAAAAGGGACATTGGCCCTGGAATGTCTGGATCAACAATCAGGTCTATTACAGATGGTCGTTTAGTCGCTAGAGCGCTTTTAATGGCCTCGTGAATTTCATCCGGGTTTTCAATTCGGGTCCCGTCACACTTGAGTGCATTAGCGATTGATGCGTAATTTGCATCAAGAAAATCACACTCAACAGATTTTCCGTACAGGACTTTTTCATAATGCTTGAGGAAGCCTAGTGTTTGATTGTTCAGAATCAGCACCACTACAGGGATTTCATACCGAGCAGCCGTTTCTAGCTCGGGATAAGAATATCCAAAGCCCCCGTCGCCCGTAAGGCACATGACGCGTTTTTCGGGAGATGCAAGTTTCACGCCCATAGCTAACGGCAACCCAGATCCAACAACGCCAAGTCCACGAGGTGCAACAAATCTTCGCCCTGATATAGGGAAATCTATGTGGCTCAGCGCCCATAGAGAGCTATAACTGGCATCTGCAACCAGGATGGATTTTCTATCGATGAATTCCTGCAACTCTTTCATAACACGCTGGGGATTTATCGGAGCCTTCTGGGAGTTCCATTCTGGCGAAATAGCATCGCGCCACTCCTGCAAAAGCTCTTCTATTTGCTTGACGCGGGGGTATTCAGATGGCTCTTTGGAAACTTTGTCTTTCGCTTTATTGAGAAGGTGGCTCAATGCCAATTTGGCATCAGCTACAATACCTAAGGCTGTAGGGTAATTTCGTCCAATTTCATTTGCATCTACATCAATGTGGATTATTGTTGACTCTGGGTCAGGTATTGTCCAATCAGCCGTATCGGGCTGCTCAGTCTGAGTTCCAATTAGGAGAACAGTATCGGACTCTTTGACAATCCTATTTGCAATCCGTCCCCGTCCAGGTATTCCATCTGTGTAATATCCAGTAACACCTATAGAGAGATAATGATTATCTGGAATAGCACCCTTTCCTAGCATTGTGGTAGCGACGGGAATAACGAGGTGTTCTGCCAATTGCATGAGTTCATTGCATGCTCTAGAAAGAATTACGCCTCCTCCTGCAATAATGCATGGATTCTTGGCTTCAAGAAGCATTTCAGCAGCTCTTAGAATGAGTTTGGAATCTGGTGCAACCCTTGCCGCAGGAATCGAAGAATATTCTGGTTCAGCCCCCATAGTTGTGGAAGCATTTTCTGTTTGCTCATTTTCCAACGCGGTGTAAGTGAGATTGAGTACGACAGGACCTGGTTTTCCTGTAGTTGCAGTTCTAAATGCCTTTCTTATCATATCAGGAATGTGATCGGGACTCTCTACGCGTGTCACCCATTTCGTAATGGGCCTCAGCAACGATACTTGATCGATTTCCTGAATGCTATGCTTGCCAAGAAGATTAGAATCAACAGCAGATACTAATCCTATCATAGGGATGCAGGAGGCATAAGCCTCAGCTATTCCTGTTATTAGATTGGTGACACCAGGCCCGTGTATCGCTGTACATATTCCTGGGCGGTAGCTCACACGGGCAAATCCATCAGCCATGTGTGCCGCTGATCTCTCATCGCGTACAGTAATAGGTCGTATCTCGTCATGGTGGATCTCTTGATATAGGCTCTCTGGAGAATCCATTCCAAAGAGATATTTCACTCCATAGTCTCTCAATAGGTTATAAAGCGATTCTGCACCCTTCATCATCAACAACCTTCTTGACTCGCGCCATCTTAATAATCTGTTCATTATCTAACTTGATAGTATTATTCTTGCTATTCCTTCAATTTGAATTCTCATTTATAGTCAGAAATTCATAATTATTTCCACATTTTCAGGATGCTAGGCAGAAAATGCCAAAGGCTTGGACCAGTTTATAGAACTACAGACTTTCACGCCAAGACTTTTAATGACGATGGCACCAGCACGGCGTCGTAGAGGAATGATTCATGAAGCGGATTCTTGTTACTGGAAGCTATGGACAAATAGGAGTTGAGCTTGTTGGAGTTCTTCGCAAGAAATATGGCGGGGAAAATGTCATCGCCACTGGAAGGAAGTTTCCTCCTCCAATTCTCAAGGAAGATGGTCCATACTATAGATTGGATGCTCTTGATACCAACCAGCTTCACACGATGCTGGTTGATCACCAGATTGACATTGTTATCCATAACGCTTCAGTTCTATCAGCGACTGGAGAGCAAAACCCACAACTTGCTTACCGGACTAATATAGAAGGTACATATAACGTAATGGAAGCTGTTCGAATTCTTGGCCTCGAACAGGCACTCATACCTAGTTCTATTGCTGCCTTCGGTCCATCCTCACCTAGAAACAATACCCCTAATGACGTAATTACTCGTCCCACTAGTATGTATGGGGTGACTAAGGTCTTCGTCGAGTTGTTTGGCGAGTACTATAATCTTAGATATGGAATAGATTTCCGTTCACTTCGCTATCCTGGTGTCATTAGTGCCGAAGCCATGCCAGGAGGAGGTACTACTGACTACGCAGTTGCCATATTCTATGAGGCACTAAAGGAGAAGAAATTCACATGCTTCCTGGGGCCTGACACTCGCCTTCCCATGATGTTCATGCCAGACTGCATCAAGTCCACTATAGATCTTATGGAGGCAGACAACGAGACGCTCAAACACCGCACATTCAATGTGACAGCATTCAGTTTCACTCCATCAGAGCTGGCTGAAGAAATTAAGAATCATATACCTGACTTTGAAATAGAATATGAACCTGATTTCAGGCAGCAGATTGCGGATTCATGGCCTATGTCACT
The DNA here is from genome assembly GCA_048882485.1 of Candidatus Thorarchaeota archaeon. Lineage (GTDB taxonomy): Archaea > Asgardarchaeota > Thorarchaeia > Thorarchaeales > Thorarchaeaceae > SMTZ1-83. The sequence goes on along the minus strand of JBHLRP010000037.1, from coordinate 4,624 downwards.
TGATGACAGTGTTGCTCGAGAAGAATGGGGCTGGAAACCAGATTATGACCTCCCAGCAATGGTTACAGAGATGTTAGACAAACTTTCAAAGAAGCTCGGAGTTAACTATAAGTAGGCCAAGACCACCACTCTTATGACATAGGCCAGCTCTGGATTTTGAAAGAGGTTTTAGCCATGATGGGCGCCGCTAATCAGAACCTGACCACAGATTGGTATAGCACTATGGATATAATTGTGATTGGAACCGGATTCTCTGGCTTGGCAGCTGCAATCGAGGCTTTCGACGCAGGATCGAGTGTCATCGTACTTGAAAAGAGGTCGAAGATTGGTGGGAACTCGATTATTGCATATGGATGCATCAATGCAGTCTATCCCTTGAAGCAGAATGCTCAGGGGATTGAAGACTCGGTGGAGAAGCACACTGAACATACATGGAGCGGAGGCGACTATAGAGCCAATCCAGAGAGAATCGAAGCTGTAGTCAATGAAGGAGAGGCTACAATTCAGTGGCTTGATGGAATCGGTGTGGAGTGGGAAAAGAACATAATCCAAGGTTATGGGTCCTTGTGGCCTCGGTCGCATATGCCTGTTGGCAGAGGGATGAGCATCATAAAGAAGATGGCTGATGAGGTCAAGAAGAGAAAGATACCAGTTCTCTTGAATCACAAAGCAACTCGAATAATCCGAGATAATTCCCTTGATGGAGAAGTGATGGGTGTAGAAGTCGTTTTCGAGGACCAAATCCAGTGTTTTCGGGCAAGCAAAGCTTTGATTCTAGCCTGCGGAGGATTTGCATCCGATGATGTGATGGTGGGAAAGCACGAGTACAGATTCAAGGATTTGGCATCCTCAGGAATAAAGGAAGCCACAGGAGAATTGATCGTAGCTGCACAGAACATAGGAGCTGATATAGTAGGCATGGATCATATTCAAGGTGTGCCTTGGCCATATGATCTTCGAACGGGCAAGAGATACACAATCAAGGTAATCAACTATGGCAATATTCAACATGTGATTCATGTCAACTGGGAAGGCAAACGATTCATCAATTCTGATGCGCGTCGAAATGAAATCACTGATGCAATTATGGCACTCCCCGAGAAATGCAGTTTCGTTGTGTCAGATGACAAGATTAGGGAGCTAAATGGGATCGATCTTGCAGATGCGTGGAAGAGAGTCGATAACGGTCTAATGTTCGGGGGCAACTCGCTTCAAGAGCTTGCAGATAAGATGGGAATTCCGTCAGACAGTTTGAAGACCACAGTTGCACGATACAATTCGTTTGTCGAGAATAAGGAGGATCCAGAATTCAATCAGGCACCTCACATGCTCGTCAATAAAATTGAGAAGCCTCCTTTCTGGGCGACATTGCTATCAATAGCCCGTCACTATACCTGTGGAGGGCTGCGAGTCGGTGGCAGTGGATGGACTCAGGTATTGGACAGAAATGGGAGAGTAATCCCGCGTTTTTATGCAGCAGGAGAAGTCACAGGGGGCTTCCATGGTACGAACAGACTTGGTTGCAATGCAACACTGGAATGCATTGTAGCTGGAAGGTGGGCAGGACAGTTCGCTTCCGGGGAATAATCCAGCACTAGATGACCGTTAGGCTTATCTCATTGGTGGATTGCATCGCGTTATACTGAGTGCGAGTGCTCGAAGAAAAGACGTGGTGGTCAATGGCTGTAGACAGACGTGTGCATTACTACGTACTGTTCATCTTAACGATCCTGATTGCCTCCTCACTGTATCTTTCTTGGATTGCAGAAAGTGGTCAAGGAACAATCGATTTGGAAAGAACGGGTATTGAGGTTGAGCCAGGACGCAACGTCAATTTCACCGTGTATACACCTAGAGAACACACCTATTCTGGTTTTATGCCCGTAGTTCTGACTATTCATGGTGTTGGCGGGTCTAAGGAGAGCATGTATGCTTTCAACATAGAATTAGCAAGGCGTAACTTCACTGTTGTTTCAGTTGACTTGGCTGGGCATGGAGATTCAAACGTCCTGTTCGAATGGGATAGTTATGATAGACTCGCCGATGATTGCTACGAGGCGCTGCAGTATGTCTGGCAAAATTACGCGGGCACTGCTCCTGGAGTCTATGGAGTCATTGGACACTCACTCGGGTGGCATGTTGGCCTTGCTATGTATGATCAGCCCACGCCACCAGAGGCACTCGTAGCCGTGGGTCCTGTCTGGATTGATGAGGTTGTGTCAATACCAGCTAGCACGCTCCTCGCGTCTGGCCAGTTTGACGAGCTAATACCTCCAGGAAAACTCCTAACAGAGTTCCAAACCATTACAGGCAATTCATCAGCAGAAGCAGGAGTGACCTATGGGAATCTGACAGAGGGGACAGCTTATAGACTGATACTCGGCGGCTCAAATCATATAACCGAGATTAGCGATCAGCTGATAGTCATCGAATCAGTCACTTGGATGATACAAGCGCTCCAAGGAGAAGACCAACTCATTCACACATTGAAGTTCTGGAGGCCCTATTTCCGAACCTATGATCTTGTCTACAGAAACAGAGCAATCGCCTATGTGGTTGGAGCATTCTCACTGCTAGCTTCACTCATTCCCTTGCTCATCATTATTTCTGAGCGTCTTCCAAAACGAATTAGTGCACGACCGATTCTGCTTGAAGAGAATCGGATTCCTCCCAAGCTAGCAGCAATGGTCAGTATTTCGCTGGCGGCTATGATGGTGACACTCTATGCCATCACAGGCTATTCTTTTCAAGCAATAGGGGATCCGGACTTTCTATGGCTAAATATCTATAATTCTTCTGGACTGATTGTCTTCTTCCTATTATGGCCTTTAGTTACAGTTCTATTTATGATGCTTATTCTCAAAGAGCAAACTCTGCGGCAGCTACTGAATGGACTTGGATATAAATCAGGGAATCCGTCTAGCTTGCTCAAGGCTTCTGCCAGCGCAATTGTGCCAACTCTGATTTGTATTCTTTGGCTGACGATATGGATGCGCTTAGGGGATTTGACTGAAACCACTATCATCCTGCCAATTCTACGTATCCCGATCGACCAAAGGTTGGTGGGTATTTTGATTTTGATGATTTTTGCATTGCCCCTCTCAATAGCGGATGCTCTATGGTCTGATTTACTCCTGCCAGCCAAGGCTTGGGATAGCTACCGGCATCAATTCAGAGAGTTGGCAATGGCCTTCATCTTGCGACTAGCACCTTTGACGGCCTTTGCTTTTGCTATGGCGTATGGTAGCACTTTTCTTGGAATTGTTGCAGGACCATCAGTTGTCCTGGGACTTCTCCTGCTCTACTTTATCATTGCTTCTACAGCTGCTACATTCATCTTGTTCTTGACATCATCAAGATTCAAGAATCCATGGCCGGCAATATTCGTTAATGCATTCCTTTATTCCTGGATACTGGTCAATTCTATGCCACTTGTCTAGTCGTCATAGATTTCAAACTCTAGAGACGCTCTCTTGAATAGCTTGAATAGATTCCTTACTGCGGATTCATCAGGAACCTCAAGGACCATTTTCAGTTCGTTCTTATTTGGAGCAATGTCTGGGTCGAACCTGTCTTGGACAATCTCAATAACACTAACGCCTGACTCAGCTACTATGGTGAGTACTTGATTCAGACTGCCAACTCGATCGCGAATCACTCCCTTTATTCTGACATTGCGTCCAAGTCGGAACAATTCCTTCTCCACGACTCTTGCCATGAAGCTCATGTCGATATTTCCCCCTGATAACACCGCAACAGCATTCTTCTTTCTAATATCGATATGTCCATGCTGGAACGCCGCTAGTCCGACGCATCCTGCAGGTTCCACAACAATCTTGGCACGTTCAAGCAAAAGGAAGAGAGTCCTTGTGACCTCTAGCTCCTCGACAGTAGCGACATCTGTGAGAAGATCTCTTGCGATTTTGAATGTCAGGCGTCCCGGTTTCTTCACTGCAATCCCGTCACACACAGTGTCCAAGCCTTCGACCTTTGTGACTCGGCCTGCTTCTAAAGACGCCTTCATGGACGCTGCAGAGTCAGCCTCGACTCCGTAGATGTCCACTTCGGGCTTTTGTTCCTTAATTGCAATAGCAATTCCGGTTGAGAGACCTCCCCCTCCCACAGGGATGGCCACTACATCCACTTCAGGAAGTTCTTCAAGGATCTCAAGACCTATGGTTCCCTGGCCAGCAATCACATTCTCGTCATTGAAAGGATGAAGAAAGGTTGCACCTCTCACTTCTGCGGTTTCTCTAGCATGAGCCAATGCATCATCAAACACATCTCCATGAAGAACTACCTTGGCGCCATAACCCTGAGTTGCTTGGATCTTCGCAACTGGCGAGAAACGCGGCATCACAATCGTAGACTTCAGACCAAGTCGCTTCGCCGCATATGCAACTCCTTGTGCATGATTTCCAGCAGATGCTGCTATGACTCCAGCTTTCTTTTCATCATCATTAAGCTGGGACATTGCATAAGCGGCACCTCTCACTTTGAAAGATCCAGTCTTTTGGAGATTCTCAAGTTTGAGATACACATTGCCTCCTGTCATTCGGCTAAATGTAGTCGAATGATCAAGTCTAGTGACATGCTTGATTCCTTTCAGGACCTCACGTGCATC
>JBHLRP010000036.1:0-32605 GCA_048882485.1 Candidatus Thorarchaeota archaeon | reverse complement strand
GGATCAGGACAAATGCTCAGCCACACATCTCTCATGCTTGCAGGAGCAACACCGAAGAAATCCCCTTTTCTATCTAACATGTCTACTATGAGTTGAAAATGCAGATGAGGCGGCCATCCCCCGTTCTCCGGATACGGTCCCACATTAGCAATCACTTGCCCCTTCTTTATTTCGTCACCTTCATTAAGGCCAACAAGTGACCCCGTGGTAAGATGGGCATAAAGCGTGTAGAACTTATCATCAGTAAAACCGACGTTGTGCTCAAGAATTATTGTAGGCCCATTGTCTAGAGGCAAATTGTTATTCTTTAGACTATGTACCTTACCGTCTAGAGGAGCTAGAATCTGTGTTCCAGGCTCCATTATCAGGTCAGTAGCAATATGAATGGTCCTTAACTCCCCAGCAGGCTCTAGATACTGCTCGCCAGCATAGATTAGTCTGGCCTCATTGTATCTCGCTATGCCATATTTGGCCTCTCCATCACCTATTCCTTTTGTCATGATGGCTGAAAGCTTGTCGATGTCAGTCAAGTCTGATATCGTTTCAATATCAGGACTGCCAACGCTGAGGTCCACCACAGTGAAGGGGGCTTTTCGGATATCAAACTCAATCAACGGTCCGATATCTCTTGCATTCTCTCTCAGCCACTCTACAGCTCTTTCACTCTTGGGACATGGAGTAAGTCCACACGCATATCGGAAAACATATGCTGCGAATCTATGATGAACTTCCATTAAACGCCGTAAGAGATCCCAGACTTCCTTCTGGCTTATGAGGAGATATTTGTTGTCAGGCTCAAGTTGTGACTGATAACCTGCAATTGCGATGCTTGTGGCGAGTCGAGCCAAAATTAGAGGGAAGAGAAGTTCTATCTCAATCTCGGTTAAGGGATACTTGGAATGATATCCTTTTACAACATGGGATGCAGCTCCAATTGGATCAGCCTTCCCTAGGATGGCATATGCGATTGCCACGGCAAGCTCATTGACAGTATGTGTCAGCACCATATCACCAAAGTCCAGAATGCCAAACCGAGCCTCCTCAAGCGGATAGGGGTTTGAAACCAGAACATTATGGTCATTTGCATCATTGTGCACAACGCTTGCTCTTAGATCAGGCATTCGCGGAACTACATGCTTGTCATAGATTGACATAACATATTCTATGGCTTCAGCCTTCTCTGAGTCCTTGACATATTCCTTGTACTTCTCTATCACAGAACTAGCTAGTTTTAGATCCCAATAGAACATCCGCTTCGTCGCAGGATGATAGAAGCCTTCTAAACCGCAGGTCATTGCTCCCACGAATTCTCCGAATTTGGTGAGAAGACCAGGGGAATGTGGCTTTAGCTCGGCAAACCTTGTTCCCGGCAGATATCGAAGAAGTCTGACGAAGTGCTTGTTTCTCTTTGAATCTTTTGCGGTAAGAATCTCTTCGCCGTCCCTTGATAAGACAAAACGAGGTACATTGAATGGAACAAGCTTGTCTGCCAGGTGCTGCATGGCTCGATTCTGCATATCCAAGATTTCTTCCTTCTCGGATTGGGCGGCGATTTTTAAGACATACTCGTCGCCAAGATCTGTTCGAATATAGAAGTTCAAATCACGTTCACTTGGAAGCTCCCTTATGGTTCCTTTAACTCCAAATTTACTCTCAGCAATCTTCAGTGCTTCCTCGTCTGTAAATCGAGGACGATTCGCATCCCGCTCGAGCATGATTATTCCACCTCAGACCTCCAATTCTCATTCCAACGGTAGATTATCGATAGCAGACTCCTCCAAATCTCGAGGGGCCATGTAAGCAACCTTCTTGGGCTCAATATGAATGAGTGCATAATTCGGGTCATCAACACCAGACCAGTATTTCAGGAAATAGCTGGTCGCATCGGCCACCTTCTTCTTTGTTGCAGCATCCTCAACAATGTGAGCCTCGCCGGCTATTCTTAGATAACCGCGATTGTCGCCATGTTCTACCATTCTCAAGACTTCAACTCTATTGTTGCTAAGGATTTGTTTGATCTTCTTGGAATTGGTACCAGTCAACACATAGAGAGAAGCGCCTGTCTTCACAAGTGTGACTGGTCTGACACGTGGCGAGCCAGCCTCATTGGTTGCTAGATACACAGAAGACTCACTATTGAGGACATCTTCAGGAGTGGGAACCGAAGCGTCATTCATACTACCTGTTCTAGCGGTATCAATACAGATAAATCAAATCCCAGTGTTGCCACGGCTATGAAAGAGGAGTGCCTAGACGAAGTTATGATAACGGTATTTCCGCCTATTCCGGGGATAGGTGTAGTCGAAGAGGATCCGGTGATGGAGGAGGATGCGTGCGGTGATTCGACTACTCCTGTGCCTGCTCCTGGAGAAACTATGGATGATGATACTGTGGTCATCTCATTGGCTCCCAAGGACCCAACTGACAAAATCACAGAAATGCTGCAGAAGGTCAAAGAGAAGTTCGGCGTGAGCGTCTGTCTTAGATATGCCAAGTATGATACAACGGAGGACTCCGAGGAAGCACGGAGCTGGCTGAATGCAGCGCTGAGAGGTAGTGGTGACAACACAGTACTGGACCATCAGAAGTTCACAATGTTCATTGGGTCGACCGCGCCGATTATCTCCATAAACAATAGGCTTTCATTCGTAGGAACGACACCAACTTTTCCTCAGCTGATTTCAAGAGTTTCTGCTGCCATAAGAATGGCGGAAGAGAAAAGAGCAGAATAGGTCTCACCCCGGAATGCAAGCTACATTCCGAGGAAGACCCGAGAGGAGTGAAGAATCAAGCTGCTTGTTCTTCTGAAGATTTAGTTTCCGCTATTGACGGAATGCCATTAGGTGCGAGTGTGCCATCCATCAAGGCAGCATAGGCCCCCATGTCGAAGAATCCATGTCCAGAAAGATTGAACACAATGACACTTTCTTTGCCAGATTTCTTGGCTTCACGAGCAGCATCTATTGCAGCCTTTATGGCATGTGCAGACTCTGGTGCTGGGACGACGCCCTCTGCCTTCGCAAAGACAAGTGCAGATTCTAGAACGGGAATCTGGTCATAAGCGATTGCACGAATCCGTCCCTCAATGAGAAGTGCACTAATAGAGGGCGCCACTCCATGATACCTGAGCCCACCAGCATGAATGGGGGGTGGGGTGAAGTCTTTTCCCAAGCTGTGCATCTTGACCATGGGGGTCATTCCTGCAGTATCACCAAAGTCATACTTGTATTCGCCCTTTGTCATGGAAGGACATGCAGTTGGCTCGACGCCTATGAACTCTGTTGACTCAAATCGACCGTCAGCAATGAAAGGATAAGCTATACCAGCAAAGTTGCTGCCGCCTCCCACACAACCAATGATAGCATCGGGTGTCTGATCATCTTTCTCAAGTTGAATGATTGCTTCTTGCCCAATGACTGATTGATGAAGCAGGACATGGTTTAGAACAGATCCTATCGTGTACTTCGTGTCATCATTGGTCACAGCATCTTCAAGTGCCTCACTAATCGCAATGCCTAGTGTTCCAGGATGGTCAGGTCTCTCCGACTTGATTTTCCTGCCAAATTCGGTTTTGTCAGATGGGCTTGGAACTATCTCAGCACCGTAGGACCGCATAAGGGTACCACGATAACCCTTCTGTTCTAGGCTTACTCTCACCATGTAGACCATTGCCTTAAGCCCGAAGTGAGCGCACGAAAGAGATACCGCACTTCCCCATTGCCCGGCACCGGTCTCAGTAGCATATCTGGCAACACCCTCGTTTCGGGCATAGTATGCTTGTGCTAGCGCAGTGTTGAGCTTGTGGCTACCGGTAGGCGACACATCCTCACGTTTGTAATAGATACGCGCCGGGGTGTTGAGGGCGGCCTCAAGACCAACTGCTCTTTGAAGCGGAGTGGGACGACCGTACATCATGTAGGCCTCCCGGACTTCATCAGGTATCGGCACTGTTCTTTCCATCGTCACTTCTTGCTTCACACACTCAACAGCAAAGATAGCCATCAATGCTTCAGGACCGATTGGTTCTCCTGTGCCTGGATTCAGAGGAGGGGCCAGTGGCTCTTTGAGGTGAGGCAGAATGTTGACGTAATGCGTTGGTACTTCATCTAGGTCCAACAGGATTCTACTTACATTTCTAGTCAATTCTGATCTCTCCATAGTGGATTATATCAATAGGCCCTCTCCTCTGACATGAAGGAGGAAGCAGCTGACACAGTCTGAAAGACTGCGGGTCAACCATTCCAGGAAAACAAGTCGGTGCTGGCGTTGAGTGTGCGATATATGGAATAATTGCTAGGTGGGCCTCTCTCGGCCCGTGATCCATTGGCAATAACGCACGCTCATCGTTTCACAACCTTGGAAAGGGTTATCCATTGCGTGCAACTTCTCTATTTAAAGCTGCCCATCTCTGTACATCATTCCCCATTACTGTACATTCACCTTTTCTGGATGTTTCTAAGTATCAGGGTATCAAGATAGGTGTCCATGGCGAACATGGTAAGTGTTCGATCAACTGCAGGCATCTCACGAAGCGAGTCAACAATGAAGCTGTTCATCTCCTGAACATCCCTGGCTCTTACCTTTAGGAGTACATCAAACTCTCCACTAAGAACATGAACCTCCTGAACGAATGGATGTTGGGCTATTTCTTCACAGAACTCGCGCTGGGATATGACCTTTCTACTTCCTGGAACTCTATAACGGATAGTAATGAGTATGAGAGCCAAGGTTGGACGACCAAGTTTCGCAGGATTCAGGACCGCTGTGAACTGGTCAATGATTCCTCTCTTCCTTAGATTCCCAATACGTGCATGCACTGTAGAGATCCCCTTTCCAACTTTCTTGGAAATGTCTGACACACTCATCCGGCCATCTTGTTGCAGAAGCTCGAGGATTTTCACATCGGTTTCATCAATCTTTTCCGTAACTTCTTCGAACATGCACATCAATTCCGCAAGTTCTTCGGATAGTCGGGATTTTATAGAAGATAGTAGAAATACTTTCTGTTTTTCGCCGGAAATCCTTATACTTAGCTTTGGTTCTAAAGCTAAAATGCGAGAAACAAACGACCGACCAGACTTCCTGAGGCTGTTGTTCAGTACAGTCTTGGGAGCTACAAAGAGCATCGAAATTGCATTCGAGGACTACGATGACGTCATGAAGAATGGCGTTTACTTCGACGGCTCCTCAGTTCCTGGATACGCGTCGGTCAATAGCTCTGATCTCCTATTGAAACCCCGCTCATCTCGTCCTGTCCTCCTTCCTTGGGAAAAAGATGTCGCGGTCTTGGTTTGCGGGGTCTTCGAAGCGTCCGGAGACCCCCACCCAAGAGACCCATCTGGGGTGCTGGCTAGAATTACTGGTTCCGCTAGAGAAGCAGGATTTGAGTTGAGAGTCGGTTCAGAACTCGAGTTCTTCCTAGTCAAGGAAAATGGGCTTGGCACTTTAGTGCCCGGGGATGGAGGCGGCTACTTCTCAACCCTTCCCACTGATGGAGGTTTGCATTTTAGAAGGCGAGTTGCGAAATCGCTGGGGTCTATCGGCATATCTACAACAACTCATCACCATGAAGTGGCTGCAGGGCAGCATGAAGTAGGACTCAGGTTCAGCAGCGCTATTAATGCAGCCGATGACATAATGCTAGCCAGGCTTCTGATTGCAGAGATGGCTGATAAAATTGGAGCAATTGCGACATTCATGGCAAAGCCATTCAGTGGTATGAATGGAAGCGGGATGCACCTTCATCAGAGTCTATGGAGCGTTGATGAAGGAACAAACCTATTCTCCAGTGGGAAGTCGGGAGAGGTATCTGATTTGGCAGGAAGCTACGTAGCCGGACTCCTTGAACACGCTGAAGCACTTGCCGCGATAGTTGCCCCCACGGTGAACTCATTCAAGAGGCTAACTCCCGGGTATGAAGCACCAACAAAGATTGCATGGGGCCCCAGAAACAGGTCCACCATGATTAGAGTTCCACAATACAATGGATCTGATGTGAAGGCTAGAATTGAATTTAGATGTCCAGATCCATTATGTAATTCCCACTTGGCTGTTGCAGCAACTTTCGCGGCCGGGCTGGATGGAATAAAGAGAAGGCTGACTCCTCCAGAACCAACAGGCGAGAATCTATACAAGACTGCAACAGAGACCAAGTCCCTCCCCGGCAGTCTTGGCGATGCACTCGAGATGCTTCAATGCGATGAGGTCATTGTAGATGCTTTGGGGAGAAGCCTAGTTGATACGATTGTCAAAATGAGAGCTGCGGAATGGACGGAGTATGTTGAGGCGACTGGAGACCCAGGTGTATCTGAAGTAACGCCCTGGGAGGTATCGAAGTACCTTCGTATCAATTAGTCATTCGGATTTCCAAAAGACTTCTATCTGACCATGCAGAGAAACACATAGCCAGGTGGTAATGAGATGCCAGGTTTTGAGAGTATTGAGCAGCTAAAGGATGTGTTCGAGGAGTTCTGGACGAGATGTCAAGACGAAGAAGAGGTCATGGCTAAGATGGCTAAGCAGGGAGTGACGGTCAGATTTGACATTGAAGAGCCAGAAGCGCATGCAACAATAGACTTCAAAAATCCAGGGCCTGATGGAAAGGTTGGCCGCCTACTCTGGGATGCCACGGATGAGCCAGAACTTAAAGTATGGAGCAAGTCTGAAACAACGAATAAGTTCTGGCAAGGGAAGCTGAACACTGCGATTGCACTAGCGAGGGGGCAGGTGAAAATCGACGGCCCAGTCACAAAGGCGATTGGGCTTGTTTCTCAAATCAAGCCGCTATTTGCCATATGGCCTGAGGTCCTAAAAGAAAAGGGTCTAGACAACATGGTCCTTTAGGAAAGTTTACTCCGAGGCGGATGCTGATAATGAGCCTACGAGAGCTTGACTCTTTGGAAGTCATAGCCATTGTAGACAATAGCTTATCAATCTGGACAGATCCTGAGAGGGAGGATGTGCAACGCTACCAGAAATGGGTTGAAGAGGGGGAGGAAGATGTAGTCAGACCACTACCAGTAGCTGGTGCAGGTCTGAGTCTCTATGTACGAGCCAAAGTGGAAACTGAGACCTACACAATCCTCTACGATACTGCTGAAACATCTCAAAACATGGAAAATAACACTGCTGCATTGGGATTGAAGCTAAAAGAAATTGACGCGATTGTGATATCTCACGGTCACGGCGACCATCTTGGTGGCCTTCTCTGGACAATTGAGAACATTGGGAAGAAAGACGTACCAGTGTATGTGCATCCTCGGATGTTTCTGAAGAGAAGATATGAAGTAAGAAGTCCAGGAGGGCTCAAAATCATTGATCTCAAATCTATGCCGTCCAAAGAAGAGATAGAACAAGCAGGAGGTAAGGTCATCAGTACTGCAGAGCCGATTCTAATGGGTAACGGAATTCTCCTTAGAACTGGTGAAGTCCCTCGTCTCACGGATTACGAGAAAGGCATGGAAGGACTCAAAGCGCTCATTAATAGAAAATGGCAAGATGATGCTGATGTGAAGGATGATGTAAGCCTTATCGCCAATGTAAAAGACAAAGGACTTGTTGTAATCTCAGGATGCTCACATGCAGGGATAATCAATATCATTCGAGAAGCTCAGCGGCTTACACAGAAAACGGATGTTTATGCAGTGATTGGTGGATTTCATCTGGCAATGGGAGTCAAGAAAGACGCAATGCTGGAAACTGTCAAGACAATGAAGAAGATTCATCCAAAGCTCTTGGTGCCCTGCCACTGCACTGGATGGCGTGCGCGTCACTTAATGAGTGCAGAAATGCCATCTGAGTATGTGGAAGGAAGTGTAGGGCACAAATACATCATTGGAGAGGGTGATGTATCCTAAAGCATATAAGCACGAAAAAAAGAATTCCATGTGTACATCGATTAACGATGGTGAAGACAGAATGGCAGAAGCTATCACAAAAGACATGACAATTGGCGAAGTAGTCATGAAGTGGCCCGAAACCGCAGGGACATTCATGGAGTGGGGACTACACTGCTACGGCTGTGCAGTAGCCAGGTTCGAAAACATCGAACAAGGAGCCCAAGCTCATGGCATCGATCCCGACAAGCTGGTCGAGGCACTGAATGACACTATTGAAAAGAAAGAGTAATCCAGCTTCTTTTTCATGGGAGCAAGACTAGCTCCCCCAACTAGATTCCTTGAGTGGATACTAGGCTTAGTTTCATTCTGGCTTTGTTCTGCCATACAGACGTCCGGTTTCCTCCTCGGTCATCTCGAAACTGTGATCGGCATCTGGAAACTTGCCTTCACGCACATCTGATGAAAACTCTTTCACAGCTTCTTCGATGACTTCTCGGATGTTTGCATATCTCTTCACGAACTTCGGCTTGAAGTCTTGAAACAGTCCTAGCATGTCGGGCAACACAAGGACTTGTCCATCACAATTAGGGCCCGCACCAATCCCGATCGTGGGTATGCCTATTGTTTCTGTAATCACCTTGGCGGTTTCTGAAGGTGCAAGTTCGATGACAATTGAGAAAGCCCCAGCTTCCTCAAGCGCCTGAGCCTGTTTAACCATCTCTTTGGTCTGCTTCGCTGTACGTCCTTGAACTCGGTAGCCTCCCACTTGGAAGATAGACTGAGGGGTCAGGCCGATATGGCCCATGACTGGAATTCCAGAGTCCACAACAGCTCGAACAATCTCAACCACCCTTCCTGCGCCCTCTATCTTGACTGCTTCAGCCCCACCCTCTTGCAGCATGCGTGCGCAGTTTTCAAGGGCTTGCTCCACGCTCACCTTGTAGCTCATGAAGGGCATATCACCCACAATGAGACAGTTTGGTTTAGCTCGTGACACCGCAGCAGAGTGATGGATTACAGCTTCAAGTGTGACTGGAATGGTGGTTTCATATCCTAGCATGCTGTTGCCGACTGAATCACCAACCAGAATCATGTCCACTCCGCATTCACTCAGAATCTGCGCAGATGGTGTGTCATATGCTGTGAGCATCACTATCTTCTTGCCCTTCTTCTTCATTAAGCGGATTCCATGTGTAGTCTTTCTTGCCAATGCGAATCAGTTCTCCATTTGCCTATGACATAAGCCGGGTATTTATGGTTTGTATATAAAGAAAACAACAGCGTATATCCATGTATATAATTGAACCAATCGACTGAGTAAACAAGCAGGAGGCCATAGAATGCAGTTACTATAGCCCCTTCTCGTAAAGTCCCTTGCCTACTGCAGGAGCACCAACAGTGAAGAGCACAAGGTACACAGTGCCCCATAATGGGTCGAAGGTTATCCACCTACTCATCACTAAGGTCCATATAACAAATCCCAAAGTAGCCATCACAAGCTGAACCTTGATGGACTTGACATGTTCCATGTTTAGTGGACTTTCCTCCTTAGTAATGCCAGCAACTGCCAGTGGAGTAAGAATAAGGAATAATAGATACACAAGGGGCATCTCTCCCGTTCGTCCTGCAGCGACGAACATCTCCTCAATCAACTTGTATCCCGCGATCACGGGGGCCGGTACATACTTGATAAGAATGCCAAAGTAGTCATCGGGCTTATCAGGTACAAGGACTGTTGCTTCTGTGGGAGCATCAATCATCTTTCTCGTTACAACTTTGAGACCCATTTTGGAACCTCCTCTGAGTGAGAAGCTTACCACTCCAAATATGTCCTGTGGTACAATGAACTGGATGCACGGACAGGGATGACACCGAGAACTCTCAGAGATTGATGCCTTTCTTTCTCAACCGACGCTTGTAGAGCTCAACCCCAGCGATTGCTGGAAGTGAAAACAGGAGAACAATCAGCCAGTCAATGACTGTGAGTGGCATGAAGTAGAAGTTTAGGCCAAATGGTGAGAGGATCTCTTGAGCCAATGGGACATACATCAGCAAATAATGGGCTAGGTAAATAAGCCCTAGGAAGATTGCATACCGATAGGTCCCCGGCTCTCGCAGACTCTTGCCTATCCCCATGTTGATTCTGCGAATGCTAAGTACAATTGTGCTCTCAACAAGAAGAATCACCGAGAGCATCATGACTGCAGCTTTAGCTGCTTCTAGGGGCAATCCAGCGGTAAACCCTGTGGATCCATAATACCCGGTTAGATTCTCAGGAACCACGGAGATGATACCCCACCAGCCAGTGAGAGTGAGCATATAGACCATAGCGGCTCCAAACACCATCAAGACAACATTAAACGCCATGAACCTTGCCAGAGGCCTTGGAATGATTTCTTCGCTATCTCTTGGTTTCTCTTCCATAGCTCTAGGTGAGGTCTTGTCGAATACCAAAGCTAGTCCTGGGAACGAATGCGTGGTCACAACCAAGTAGAGGCTCTGCCATGTGGTAAGCATGATAATGGCGGCGGGTAGAATAAAGAGAGCACCAAAGAAGAGGACGCTCTCGAACAGGTTGATGGCTATGTAGAAGTAGATCATCATTCTGATCTTCTGGAAGAGACCCCTTCCCTCATGGACTCCTGTGACTATCGAAGCAAAGCTGTCATCAGTTATCACTAAATCTGCAGCCTCTTTCGCCACGTCAGTACCCGTAATCCCCATCGCAATGCCAGCGTCACTCATTGCTAGAGCGAGTGAGTCATTGACACCATCCCCGGTCATAGCAACGACACGCTTTTGATCCTGGTAACGTTCTACAATGATCTGTTTGTGCTCAGGATTTACGCGGGCAAATACATTGACACGCGGGAAGTCATCATCCTTGACATCATAGACATCTTGCCCCTCGATAACAAGAGAGTTTTGTCCATAGATGCCGAGATCCTCCGCAATGGTCTTTGCCGTCGCTGCAGAGTCGCCGGTTATCATAACCACGTTGATACCTGCGCTGTGACATTCCTCTACCGCATGCTTTACACCATCTCTCGGAGGATCGACTATGCACGCAAAACCGAGGTATGTTAGGTCGCTCTCTGCCACATCTCGAGCGTCCTTCTCTGGAGGTAATGCATCCAGTCTCTTTTTAGCAAGGGATATGACCCTGTAACCTCTTGCCGCGTAACCATCGACTAATTGTTTCACTCTCTGCTGCGCTTCAGGTGTGAATGTTGCCAACTTCTTGCCATTCCCGATGGTAGTACATCTAGAGAGTAGGACTTCGGTCGCACCCTTTGCATAGGAAACGAATTTTGTGCCATCCTGACAAATTCGGGACATCCTCTTAAGCTCGGACTCAAACGGAAACTCCTCGATCACCTTGTAGCGCTCTCGAATAAGCTGCTCATCCACCCCACTCTTTCTAAACAATGTCAGCAATGCTGCATCAGTGGGATCTCCTAGAGGCTCCCAGACAGTTCCCTGATCGGGAATCTCTTTCAAAGCGATCTCTGCATCATTGTTGATGCCACCGCATGTGATGAGGTCGAGCAAATGAGGCCATGCCGCAACATCAGAAACAAGCGACTGTTCACCACTGTTGCTGGTAGGATCACCTAGCTTGTAAATCTCACCCTCTGGATTGTAGCCATCACCTGTGACAGTATAGAGGAATTCGGTATCCCAACAATACTTCACAACCATCTGATTTCTTGTGAGTGTACCAGTCTTGTCTGAGCAAATCACGCTCACTCGACCCAAGCTTTCCACGGCAGAGAGGTCTCTGATTATTACCCCCTTCCGTGCCATGGCAAGAACACCTGTCAGGAGAACAATGGTGGTCAGGAGAGGTATGTTGATGGGCATGATAGTCATTGCGCGAGTTATCCCTGCAGTGATCCTACTCGCGATAATCTCCATGATTTCTTGGAAGCCAGGGACAATGAAAATAGGAATCTCCTCGCCCAAGATCAATGGCTGGATGAAGAGCTGCCAGAGCACGGAAGTTGCCATCAAAATAATAGCTGCGATTCCAAGATACTTTGCAAGAAGATTGACCTTCTTTCGCAGTGGAATATCTCCTGTGTTCAATTCACCTAAAGTACCTTGAATCTTCCCAATCTCGGTTCCACCACCAGTCGTAGTGGTCACGACCTTTGCAGATCCAGTCGCAACGAATGTCCCAAAGAACACCATGTTGTGCATGTCTGTCAATGGGGCATCTTCTGCTGCTTCAGCGCTTGGACTCTTCATCACTGGCACGCTTTCACCAGTAAGAGACGCTTCGTTTGTGGTGAGATTAGAGCATTGCAGAATTCTAGCATCAGCTGGAATTTTGTCACCCTGTTCCAGAATGATGATGTCGCCAGGAACTATCTCAGTAGGTGTGATGTTCATCTCTGAGCCGTCGCGTAATACCCGTGCCTCACCAAGTGATAATTTCTCCAATGCCTCCAACTTTTTCTGCGCGCGGTATTGCTGAAAGATGGCAACAAGGGAATTTACAATCACAATACCAAGCCACACCAGAGCTTGGCCAAGTTGGTTGTCTGGCGATGGAAATAGATAGGCTAGAAGAATCAGTGCAACTGAGCTGATTATGTAGATGACAATTAGCCAGTTCAGAATCGGAGCAAGATAGACCTGCCAAAACGAGCCGCGGATTTTAGGAATCTCGTTGGAGCCATATTTGTCCTTTCGGGACTTGACCGCACTCTTACTTAGACCGCTATTTGGATCTACATCAAGCTCCTCCAAGACAGCAGGAAGAGGCAGGGAGTGATAGAGATTGCGTGGTTGAACAGCAGTCTCTTGGGCAGTGTCCGCGGTCATTGAAGTCCCTCTTGTTCCTATTGGGCAAATGGATAGTGTGCAGATAAATCAACTTGTGCCCTACAGCTCCGACATCAAGGCATCAGATTCCTTGATGAACACATAGCCCCATTGAATGATTTCAGGGCATTTCCAGAGTTCTGATGCAATAATACCGTTGTCGATAGGTTCATCTATTAAAGAATCCGAGTCGAAACAGACGGCGCTGGTGCACGCTATGTTTGAATACATCGATTCCCCCTATCCCTACTATGAACCACGACCTGAGAAGAAATCTAGCAGTCTCAGAATAATAGCAGTCATGATTATCGTTATGCTTGTTGCGTCAGGAGGGCTCTTCCTTCTTCTACCCATCGGTGATTTATTCCCTGGTCCACAAGAGCCTATCAAGGTGGCAGTGATCGACTCCGGAATTGATAGTGACTTTACAATCGAAGGGAGAATGGGGGCTGAACAGAGCTTTGTATTGCCTCAACATGGATACCCCTTGGCCGAAACCGATGTTAGCGATTCTAGACCTGATGGGACTCAACATGGAACCATTGTGGCCAAAGCAGTTGCTGCCAATAGCGCAAATGCGATAATACTCAACGCAAAAGTCCTCGCTAGCACAGGAATAGCCACTACTGCAGGAGTCATTGCAGCGATATACTGGGCAGTGGACCAGAATGCCAGTGTCATCAATCTAAGTTTAGGTGCAACACCCGTGGTTGGCGACCCAATTGAACAGGCTGTTGAGTATGCGTTTATTCGAGGGGTCGTCGTTGTGGCGGCTGCTGGAAACGAAGGAGACAATGGACTTGCCGGCAATACAATCAATACTCCAGGGGTATTTGAACACGCCCTCTCTGTAGGTGGACTAGATATCTTTGGGGAACCTGCAGATTACACAAGTTATGGACCTACATCGGAGAGATATATGAAACCAGACCTATGCGCTCCAGGATACTTTGATGTTGGCAATTCACGATATTTTGGCACTAGTTTCGCAACACCAAGAGTTGCTGCAGCAGCGGCGGAGCTTATGGCCTACAGTATTAGGAATAACGTCACATATACGCCAGGTGCCATCATGACCGCTTTGCTGAAAGGAGCTGATTCTCTTGAGCACCCGGAATACGTTGTGGGTGCCGGAGAATTGAATCTCGAGACCTCGAAATCCCTCATGTTATCGACACTTGTGGAGGGGGGTCTTCCTGCAATCTCATATGCCCATCCAAGGACACTCCCCCTTGACTTCGAAAGGTTGTTCTATGGAGACAATTACACATTCGACATAAAGCTGCTCACTGCCGGCTATACAACCTTTGACATAGATGTCACTGCAAATGCTCTTGGTGTCTTCGAAATGCCCGGGCAGGTGACCATTAATCAGACTGGCGCTGTTCCACTAAACATCTATGTGCCAGACTCAGGGCTATCAAGCTATCAGGCAACAATCGAGTTCAGTTCAGATGACTTTGGAAGCACGACTCTCGATGTTCAGTTTGGAGCTTCTGTTGCCGCTGCTCGTGTTGCCTTTGACATCAGCTTCACAACTTGGTGGATGGATACAACGTATGGGCAGTTTAGGGACTTCTATAGGGTTCTCACACAGAATGACATCTCCGTCACCGAGATTAGAGATGAGTCTGAAACTGACCTGTCCTATTTGCAGTTGTTTGACGCGGTTGTTCTTCTTGATCCATTTGTCTGGGACGACAACGAAACTGACCCATTAGACTCTGTGACATTCTCAATGCCATTTGCTCAAGAAACCAAACAGGCTTACCAAGACTATTATGACTCGGGTGGAGGGCTCTTTGTCACTGGACTATCAAATGCATCATTGGATGTTGCGAAGCTCGATGACTTCATTGATTGGACAGGATACTCTCTCAGCTCCACCCTTGTTTCTGATGGGAATAATCCAGTCGAGGCAACTCAGGTGACTGCTCATACAATCACATTAGGTGTTGGGAGCTTCGACTATCTTGGGGCAGCTGTCATTGAACCTCCAGGTGCAACGACTCTTGGGAGATATGGCGGCAATGTTCTGCTGAGTGTGTTAGAAGATGCAGGCGGTGGAAGACTTGTCGTAACAGGCACGAACTATTTCATTGACAACTGGGGCATCAATGGAGACTACTCCTCAACATCCAACGACCGACTCAGTCTAAGAATTGTGCAATGGCTTGTGGGTTTGCTTTGAAACCTCAGCTAAGTGTGTTCCTCGACACCTTGATTGCCCAGTTTCTGGAGTTTAAAAGAAAAGAGTCCTTATGTTCCATACCAAAAACACTACCGAGTCGGCAACTTGGTTAAGACCAAGTTGATAAGTCGGATACTGCTGATGGCTTGGGACTATCCTGAGTCATCAGCTTCCCGACACCGCTGCTTCTGGCTTCATTCATAATTCGCATTATGATGTGCAATTCATAAATCGGAGCAGTCATTAGTAGCGTTTCCAGATGTGTATACTGTGTCCAATATGGCAAAGCTTCTCGTGAGTCCAACAGATGAGCTGGACGCTCTGGAGGCAGTAAAGGGAGGGGCGGACATTATTGATGTCAAGAACCCGGTTGAAGGGTCGCTTGGAGCAGCATCTCCAGCAATGATCCGCAAAATCAGGGAGGTTGTAAAGAAGACAATTCCTGTAAGTGCAGCTCTCGGCGATGTTCCGAATCTCCCAGGCACAATTGCACAGGCTGCCTTGGGTGCTGCACAAGCAGGTGCAGACTATGTGAAAATCGGGCTTCATGGTGTGTCAAAGGAGGAGGACGCAGTCTACATTTTGACAACTGTCATTGATACACTTCGGGACTTTGACTGCAGGAGCAAGGCAGTTGCTGCGCTTTATGGAGATCATCTGCGTGCTGGAACTCTAAATCCGTTGCTGCTTCCTGATATCGCTCATTCTGCCGGCGTAGAAACTGTAATGGTCGACACTGCAATAAAGGATGGAAGAGACCTCTTCATCTTCATGCCAGAGGACGAGGTTGTCACCTATATTGAAAAAGCTAGAGAGAATGGTCTTGAAGTAGCACTAGCTGGATCATTAGTAGGGGAATCTTTCAAGACTGCAGCGGGACTTAATCCTGACATCGTAGGTGTTAGAACAGCCGCCTTGCCAGGAGGAGATAGAACAGGCGGCAGAGTGGACGCAGATCTAGTCAAAGAACTCAAGTCAATTCTGAAAGATGCATAGTCTATTGTACTGGCACATCAAGAATCGTTGAGATATTCTCTGGCCAGAGGCCATTCAAGACATAGAAATAGCCCTGGAATTTGGATTGAAGTTGTGCCATGTAGGGATCAATGATCTCTTTTTTGAGTAGATGTTCAAAACTCTCAGGCCTCACAGGTTCCGTTTCTGATTGAAGTACAGACAGCCACTTAGCATAAGGATTGATACTCTTTATGAAGATGACAACATCGGCATCGCCCCTTATTCCTATCCAATATGCTATTGAATCACTAGTGACATCCCAACTGTGTGGCAATCGATCATGGGATTTGAGGAGTTCATATGGCTGAATTATGAAACTCTTTCCTTCTGCCCATCTCTCCAAGGCATCTTTCTCAGAATAGAGATTCATTGAAGAATTCATATCAGCCATAATGAAGCCAGTGAGATCCATGCATCTTATCGCCAGCCAGTGAGCAGCTGAGTCAGAGAGATACTTCCGCGTATGAAAGTCTCTAATCAAGTCGGCAAAAGCTCCACCCCCAGGCACGATAAGCAAATTGTGTGTTTGACTAGAAACGGAGATGACTTTTAGAATCTCTCTTAGCCAATATGGGTAATTCATCAAGCTTCCCCCCACTTTGATGACCACTTTCAAAGGAATCACTTCCAATTCCTAGCTGCATAGAGGGCTGCAGCAAAGGCTGTTGCAGAGCCAGCACCTTCCGGTCCCAGAATGTCTTGGAGGTACCTGCCCTCCTTTATATCAAAAGACGCCAAGGCACTACGACCTAGAAACACTGCACCCACGCCTGAGAAAACAAAAATCTGCTCTTCGAGCTCAAGATTGTGCATAGCACAGACCTGAAGGACTCCGCTAGCAATGTCTTTTAGCTGCCGAGTCCAAGCTTGTCGCGCGATATCGACAATCTGATCCTCAGGTACTGTTTCAATATCTCCGCACACAATCCTAGCTAAACGAGCTTTACATTCTTCTACAGATTTTCCGCGTCCGTCAGCTGTGTCAGTGGAGTATTGATCCTCAGTAATATGGCCGAGTACTAGATGAACATCAGCACTTGCAGCGAAGTATTCTGAGGAAACACGGCAGGTCACACCATCAAGCTCAACCTCACGCAGTATTGCTGAGAGGTTTGTCCTTAGAGCTCCTGTATATACTAATTCACCACTCATCAAGCGATTGGTATCGTTTCGGCCGCGTGTAAGAGGAAGACCATCTCTAATCGGAATTATGTCGGTAGTCGTGGATCCGACATCGATGAGAATGCAATTAGGAACTCCACGCCCTACAGCCCATGCAAGAACTGGCCAGTTAGCCGCAGCCACTCGTAGAGGGTCGTTCAAGACTTCCTGAAGCTCAAGGAGCTCGAGGCCAACGTCAGGAAATATGATCGGGATGTTTCTAAGGGTCCGATGGACTCCCTCTGCAATGGCAGTAACTCCCTCTCTCTTGGTTTCAAATGTATCGGAGAGTTCCGCAGTCATGACTACCGATACGAGCTCAGGTGTTTCGGATGCATCAGCCAATTCATAGACAGTGTCTGCAATCAGATTCCATAGATCAATTCTTTCACGCTGCCAGATTGGAAAGCTCTTCGAGCGAAAGACAAGGTCACCAGGAACTCCATCGTTATCAAGTGTGAGACCACAGCCCTTGAGGTTTGCTCCTCCAATGTCCAGTCCAACTACTCTCAAGCGGAAATCCCCTCAATTCGAGCGTTGATGCTATTCTCCACCACACTGAGGTCATCCCTCGCTTCATTTCTTGTCAGACCCCATCCGCATACGTAGGGTCGGATAATTGTCTTATCGTTTGCTAATGGAATGGGCGGGCTTGAAACTCCAGGGATCACCATGACTCTCGCGTAGTCATCAATATGATTTAGTGAATCAGGAATCCGTTTCATATCTATGTATTCCTCAAAAACTGAGAACCCATTAGGTTTCGGCTGTTTTGGAGGCGGTCCTGAATTGCACTGTATTATCCCAGCTAGCCCGTTGGGTCCTATGGTCCGTTCAAGGCCAATTGAGGATACAGTAAGTCGAGGGTTGATCTCCATAGGGTAAGCTTCCTTCCCATGAAATACGAAATCGATTCCTACATACCCTCGAAGACCAGGCAGCGCTTCGGCTATTTTTCGTGAATAGACTTTGGCCTTCTTAGCTGCGGGATGATCAAAGGGACATTCTCCGCCATGGTATCCAGGATTTGAATCGATTGTACCCAAAGAAACGTTCTGGCGATTCACTGAAAGAACTGATGACTTGCCGCTACCTGTAAGAAGCGATACGCTTCCTTGGTCTCCGTCAATATATTCCTGAAGGATAAAAGATGCAACTAGGTCCTCCATCTCAGGCTTGTGAGCCAGTTCCATGAGGGAAGCGGTATCACGCGCAATATACGTACAAGTCGCTCCTGACGAAATTGCAGGTTTGATTACAACAGGGAATCTCAATTCCTGGCTGTCGTTAAGGATGTCGTGGATGGTCCCGAAAATCATCTTCGGCACTGGAATTGAAAGCTCCTCAAAGAGATTCGCAGTATTGATTTTGTCAGAGCAGAATGCGACTGTTTCAGTTTCGGGATTGACAACATCCAATCCTCTAGCTCTGATCGACTTAAGAACCTCTACTAGAATGCCATCATCCTCTGGAGCAATGACTAGCCCTAGGTCGGCATTGTCTGAAAGAACCTCTATTGCAGCTTGCCAACTCGATTCATCTGATACACGTTTCTTCTGATTTCCTCTGGGAAGCAATTGTTCGCGTATTCTAGCATCATAGCAAAAGGAAATATCGTGTCCAGCGTGGTTAAGACTCCGGGCCATTGTGCAGAGCATTGCGAATCCTTGTGCAGCAAAGCTCGGCGACAATTCCTCGCTGGCTAGTCCACCTCCTGCTATGTGCTCATAGAGGAATATTTGCATTTCTGACCCAATTGGCCCATTGTCAACAACCTATAAGACTCTTACAGATTTCAAAAGAGAGCGAGAACAATGCATCAAGCTGAGATTATTCCTGTAATGGACATCATGGCGGGACAGGTAGTCCACGGAATTGCTGGCATGAGAGACGGGTATAGACCCATTGAAAGCGATATTGTGGAAGGGTCGAATCCAATGGATGTTGCCGATGCATTCAAGCAAGTCTTTGGAGTTGATAGAATCTATATCGCAGACCTGGATGCCATTCGGGGCGTTGGCGACAATTTCTCATTAGTAAAGAATATCGCAGAAGCCACAGAGTTGGAGATTATACTTGATGGGGGAGCGCGGACTGCTAATGATATTGATAATCTTCTCAGGACTGGCATCCAAAGGGCAATTGTGGCAACTGAAACCCTTGCTTCACAGGAAGACCTTGTTAAGATCCAACAGATGCACGGGAATTCGATAATAGGGTCTCTGGATTTGTTGAATGGGAGGACCTTAAGTGCATGTCAAGAGTTCAATGGGAAAGACCCACTCGCGATGGCCCGGATACTGGAAGAACATGGAATTCGAAATCTGATTGTCCTTGAATTGAGTCTTGTCGGAACTAGAAAGGGGCCAATTCATGAAGGACTTGTCAAGATCTGCAGTAACTCCACGATGAGAATTATCGCAGGAGGAGGAGTTAGAAACCGCGAAGATTTACGTGAACTCTTCAAAGTGGGAGCGAGTGCTGCTCTGGTTGCCACTGCACTTCATAGAAAGACGATCCTGCCATAGGTTGTGTCCGTCATCAGTACCCTTAACTGGGGGTCATATCGCCACTTGCTGAGGCAAGCGGAAGTGATCTATAGAGTTGTCAAGAGTCACTAAAGCATCGTATGCTGTTCTTATAGCATGCACTATAGCCCATTTTATGAACCACATCTATACTGGCATGCTTTCACCCTTTTTACCAATAATAAGAGATGAACTTGCACTCACCTTGACTGAAGCAGGGATAATCACGAGTGCCTCGATTGTGACAATGACGACTTCTCATCTGCTCGTTGGATATCTTGGTGACAAGGGATGGAGAGACATCTTCATTCCTGCCAGTGTAATAATAACTGCGATAATCGTGCTTGTTTCAAGTTTCGCCACGACATTCCTTTTCCTAACCATGACAATGCTTATCTTAGGAATGGCAGCGGCTGGCTACCATCCCAGTGTCTTTCCAGCTTTGACTGAGAAATTCCCGAAGTCTTCGCGGGCTATGGCTACTGGTTTCCAAGCAATGGGCGGCCTTGTTGGCATGGCCGTTATCCCCTTTCTTGGAGTCTCGCTATTAATTCTAGTCGGAGGCTGGAGAGAGTCTTTTGTAGTTCTCGCCATAATTGGATTTGCGGTGTTCATACCTGTCGTACTCCTCTTGAGATACGCACGTAGAGAGCCAGCTTTGCTAAATAGCAATCGAGAGAAAGATGATGGTGAAGATGGATGGACACGAAACTTTGTGATTCTTACAGTCATTATAGGATTCAGAGGAATGTCGTTTCGTTGTACAACATTGCTGATGCCACTGTATCTCGTAGCAAGCCATCATCAATACGATGCAATCATTGCAGGCTACTTCACTACAATTATGCTGGTTGCTGGCATCATCGGAGAGATTGTTTCAGCCCCAATTTCAGACCGGACTGGAAAACGTGTTCCTTTCATAATTCTATCAACTGCTGTATCAACGCCCCTTCTGTTCCTTCTAAATGCACCTCTGGATCAAATCTCTCTTCTCTTGGTGCTTGTTGGATTTGGATTCTTCTTCTTTCTGGGAGTACCACCGAACACCGCATTCCAGACAGAAGTAACTCCTCGAGAAAAGCAGGGATTGGCATTTGGAATCCTCTTCTCTATAGGTGCTATTCCAGGCGCACTCTCACCCATCCTCTTTGGATGGATTGGCGATGTCTATGGACTTCAATCGTCTGTCATGTTCTTGGTTATGACAACCCTTCTAGCCACAGTATTCTCCCTTCTTTTGAGAGAGAAGAAGACAGCAGAGGGAGATGTGGCGATAGCACTAGATCCGGTTCCTGTGCAGTAAATGATGAATAGTACGCTGATGACACATTAGTCAACATCATATACTGGTCAAGCAAATCCCATAGTCCCATGATGGACTATCATATCCACCCCGCTTACTCCGCTGATGCTGAGGGAACGCTGGATGAATTCTGCAGAGCAGCGTTGGATAGAGGATTGCGAGAGATTTGTTTCACTACACACCTAGACACGGATCCAATGAGGGACGACAGCTATGTGATGGTCAGAGGAGAGAGAATCGATGTTCACAATCCCAGTTGGTTCGAGGACTATGCGAATCACATCAGAATTCTTGGAGATGAATATGTACGCAAGGGACTCAATGTCCGTCTAGGGGTGGAAGTGGATATGTATCCAGGGGTCATTGAGGACCTTCCGGATGCGTTTCATGAAACCGAGTTCGACCTTGTGATTGGTTCGGTACATCTCATCGATCACAAGGCAATCTCATTGAAAGAGGAAGCATACGAGATCTTCAAGAAACACGGACTGGAGCAGGTTGGAAATATCTACTTTGATGTAATCAAGGATATGCTCAGAACGGGCATCATTGACATCCTAGGCCATCTCGATATATACCGTAGATATGGGGAGGAGTTTTTCGGCCCGGAGATACACTCTCTTTGGAAACCATACATGAATGACCTGTGCAAGATAATGCAGGCGCAAGGAGTCGGATTTGAAATAAACACTTCATCGCTTCGTAGAGGCTTCGCAGAGCCCATGCCTGAGGAGGCGATTGTGAAGGCTCTGAAACAGAGGCATATCAATACGGTCATCGTAGGGTCAGACGCACATCAGCCCTCTGAGGTTGGAGCTGGAATCTCAAATGCATTAGAACTCTTGAGGAACAACGGATTCAAGGAATTGGCGGCATTCGATAGGCGAAGAAGCAAAGAAATCCCTATTGATTCATTCAAATAGAAATATAGGCCAGATGAGGCCTTGACCACTTGGTGCTGATATGCGTAATAAGATTCCTTGGCTACTCTGTGTTGCAGGCGGAGTCATGCTAATCATTTCAGGCGCTGTGGGTAACGTCGGGATTTTTGACACAATAGCAGAGATTTCAGCAACAATCCCTGAGCTCGAGCCTTACCTTCCTACAATCGAGTTGGTGAGGCAGGGGCTCGGAGTTCTCGCATCCCTTGGTGGGAATATTGTCTTAATCGGTGGATTCCTTCTTACAGTAGAACGGTTGTACCTCGGGAAGTTTCTGATTGGTACTGGAGCTGGAATGGGCATCTTTGGACTCATCATCAGTATAGGCCAGACGCTTTACACATCAGGCCTAGATGCCACTATTACCTGGATAACTGGAATGGCGATGACAATGAATGGAGCCGCCATCATACTCACAATACTAGCAAGAATGATGGCCGGCAAGTCAAATGAATGATGAGTCGATAGCGAAATGGCAGAAGGCAGAGATAATGAAGTTGCGCGAGCGATGAGTTTGATTGAAACCGAGCTCTACGATGAGGCGGTTTCTCTCCTTCGAGATTTCCTAGAGAGGCGGCCTGAGTCCATCGAGGGATGGTACAACCTTGGCATCGCATTATCAAGGTCTGGAAAGGAGGAAGAAGCCATCGAAGCCTACGATGAAGCTCTCGCTATAGATAACTGGATCTTTGAAATATGGTTCAACAAAGCTACAGTACTGTATGATATTGCAGATTTTGAAGGTGCCAAGAAGTGCTATGAAGAAGCGCTTCGAATTGATCCTGAAGATGCAGAAGCTTGGAACAATCTTGGAAACACCTTCTCACGACTCGCCGACCCGACAAACGCAATCGAAGCGTACACCAGAGCAGTGGCAATTCGACCTGACTATGCAGAGGCATTCTACAACACAGCCAATGCCCACTTCATTGAGGGTGATGATGTGAGAGCTATAGCATGTGCTGAGGCGGCTATAGAATTAGACCCGTCCCTTGAGAAGCGGGTAAACCAATGGATTCACGTTTCTCGAAACCGCCTCGCCGCAACAAGAGCTGCCATTGAGAGGGGTGAAGAACCAAAACGGGAATTAGAGGGATGAGTAAATCTCTCATTGTGGGATTCATCACACCTAAAAGGGCCAAGTGCACACTTGATGAATCATGCTTGCTCCGACAGAACCTGAGACCACAGGAAGGAGTTTTAGATTAGACATTCGAGTAATAGGAATCGCTGCAATACTCATTCTGGTGGGTGGCACGGCTCTTGCCTGGGTTGTCGGCAATTTTGGCATTCCCTTTCTTGAGCCGGGTCCGATTCTTGCGGCTACCATTATACTCACAATGATTTTGGTCTGCTGTTCCGCCATGACTGTCATTGGGCAATTTGCTTATCGCATGCCTCAATACGGAGAGATGGAAACTCGATTTAAGGAAGGAATGGAGTTCTATAATAATCAAGATTGGGAGGAAGCCCTCAAGGTCTTTCGAGAGCAAATGGGTCCGGAGATGAATCACAAGCGTGCCTTATTCTATGGTGCGAAATGCTGTGAGGAACTTGAAGATCTTGATTGCGTCAAGAGATACACGAAGAAATACTTAGAGCTTCAGCCAAGAGACAAGGAAGCTTGGAAGATGCTTGCCAATGCACACAAACGCCTCTTTGAATTCGAGGAGGCTGAAGATGCCCTAAGAATGGCTGCAAAACTCTAGCTCCGTAACCCTTCTGGGTCCTAATATCATTCTCTGCACTACATTATCTCAGAGCTAGATCCTTCAGGCAAATAATAAGAGGGGAAAGCCTTGGTCATCACAGCCCCGGAGGCAATATAATTGGAGAAAGATCACCAAATCTGCAAGATTGAGATCGGCGAGGATACAATCAGCTTGAGCAATGAGGTGGTAATTCTCAAATTCAATATCATGTTGGGCACATTCTCTTTGTCTTCAGTCGTTGGTCAGACTAAGTACTTCTCGAGTGCCTACGTGCAAATACAGACTGAAAGCCAGATTCTAGACTCCAGAAAAATGACATACAGGTCTGTCAGTTCATTGGATTTCAGCGATGAAAGAGGCGAAGGTAAGATTGCGGTCCTAAAGCTTGCTGATTCTGACAAGAGGGCAGAACTCAATGTGAGATTCAGTATGAGCGGGAAACAGAGAGGGTACAGTTGCATTGTGATGTTCAGGAACAAGTCCAATGACACTGGCGTGCTAGTTTTCAATCCACTTGTAGTCGACATTGAGAATGAGTCAAGTATATTCACGGGGTGGAATGGTCAAGACCTCAGATACTTCAGGAATGGTTTCCAGTCTTGGGATCTTAGTCACGCGCGGGCCTTAGAGGCAGGAGAGAACAAAAGCCACTTTTTTAGTGTAGTCACCAATATCAATACCAGATGTGCCCTGACCATTGGATTCTCAACGATGGCCGACCAGTTTTGTGAAATCGCACTAAGTGGAAGAGAGAGAGAATCAAACAGGCTTGCAAGAATTGTTGCATCCTCAATTGGAGATGGAGTTCTAGTTCCTAAGAATCAGAATCTAGCCTCTGAAGAGCTTGTGGTTTATGTTGGTGAAGATGGTCTTGCAGACCTTGCTCAATACGCAGAATTGGTCCGGAACACAATGAACGCAATCTCTTGGAACAATATCCCTGCTGGTTGGTGTAGCTGGTACTACTACTACACGCTGATTGATGAAGGGGAGATGGAATCAAACACAAAGTTGCTCGCTGAGAGATTTGGCAAAGAGATTGAATGGATTCAATTGGATGATGGGTACCAGAGGCTCATTGGTGATTGGAAACCCAATGACAAGTTTTCCAAAGGTCTGAGTGCTCTCGTAGAATACATCAGCAAATCAGGATATCGAGCAGGAATATGGACTGCACCATTCATTGCCTCCCAGTATTCCAATCTCTTCAAGGAGAATCCAGGCTGGTTTGTGAAAGATAGCGACGGCAAACCAAAAGTGGCGGGACAGAATCCACTCTGGCTTGGCGACTATTATGCCCTTGATCTCACTAACTCAGAAGTGATATCATTCTTGGAGAAGACCTTCAGGCGTCTGCGAGCTGACGGATATGAATACTTCAAGATCGACTTCCTTTATGATGCTGCAATAGAGGGTCAGCGTCAGGATCCCTCCATGACACGTGCACAGGCCATTAGGCAAGGTGTCAAGGCAATTCGAAATGCGGTTGGCGACTCATTCATTCTGGGATGTGGAGCACCTATAGGAACTTGTATAGGAATTGTTAACGGGATGCGAATCGGAGCTGACATTGGGCCAATTTGGAGATACGAAAGCGAGAATGATGACGGCGGACTAGGAATGTATCCTGCAGCTGTTAATACACTAACACGGGCGTTTATGCATAACCGTTGGTGGAAGAATGACCCAGACTGCTTGATGTTGCGCCATGAAGACACCAACACCACACTAGATGAATTGCGTCTATGGATGACGGCGATTGCGCTTAGTGGGGGAATGCTCCTGATAAGTGACAATGTCGCGGAACTCTCAGAAGAGCGACTTCATATGTTTGACAAACTCCTCCCAATTTATCCAAAGAGTGCAGTTGCACTTGACTCATTGATTGAAACCCATCCGCATTTGTTTGCGCTCCCTGTAGAGACCCCCATGGGAAGATGGGTGGTCTTGGGAGTATTCAATCTAGGAGAAGCGTCAATCAATGTCAAATTCTCTCTTAGAGAGATTGGACTGGAGGATAATAGCCCCTGTCATTTGTTTGATTTCTGGGCTGAGCAATATGAAGGCCTGTTTGAGGAAAAGGTGAGAATAGTAGATTTGAAACCTCACACAGCAAAACTCTTCGCAATCAAGCCAGAATCTCTAGTACCCTCAGTCCTTAGCACAAGTATGCATTTCACACAAGGTGCAGTCGAGATTCAAAATCAATCATGGGATAATGAGCTGAATCAGTTAGAGTTTACAGTTTCTAGAGACACTAGAAGAGAGGAGTCCGTTTTCATAGTCTTCAGCTCACAGTGGACGCCTGAAACGGCCTCAGTAAATGAAAAAGACATCAGGTTCCTTGCAACTGCTCCAGAAGTCATCGCAGTCAAAGAGCAGTTTCGCAGAGGCCAATCTGTGAGAGTCACCTTCTCAAAGAAATGACCTATTTACTCGGTATGATTCTATTCCTTAGATACCCAATCTTCTCGATAAAGAGCTCCATCTCATCCCCAGGCTTGAGATACTCAGGCGGGTCTCGTGCAAATCCAACACCGGATGGGGTACCTGTTGCAATGATGTCAGCTGGTTCAAGGGTGAAAGATTGCGACAGATATGAAACTATCTGCCGGACACCATATCTCAATAATGATGTAGTAGAGTCTTGCTTGACAACACCGTTGACCTTTGTTCGCATTGTCAAATCTGATCCGTCCCCCAACTCATCCACTGTGACAATACAAGGGCCCATTGGTCCTAGGCCATCGAGAGATTTGCCTCGAATCCATTGCCCGTCATCGCTCTGAAGGTCGCGGGCACTCACGTCATTCATTATAGTGTAACCAGCTACATAGTCAAGAGCACTATCCTCATCGACTTCTTTACAGGTCTTGCCTATGACCACTGCAAGCTCAACTTCCCAGTCTAGCTTTGATGACACTTTGGGCATAGGAATTACATCTTCGGGATTCACGATGCAAGAGGGAAATTTGGCAAAGATGACGGGAAATCCAGGGGTTTCTCTTCCTGTTTCCTCGATATGGTCCTTGTAGTTCAGTCCCAAAGCTACTATCTTGCCAGGACGTTCTATAGGGGCAAGAATCTTGACTGAATGTATTGGGAAAACAAGGGGACGCTCAAGAACTGGCAGATTGTTGAATCGCTCCGCAAACGATTTTACAGCATCCAAACCAGATTCCCAAGCAAGAAGGTCCTTCATAGATGTTGGGAAGCGCTGTCCATTAGTGAGGTAGGTGGACCCAAAGAATCGAGCGGCATCCGGAAGGTCAAGCAGACCACCTTCAACCTCAGCACCAATTGAAGACACGCCAAGTCTGGAATAAGTGAAAAGCCGCATAGCATCAATACTTCCCCGGCGTCATTAATCTTTAGCGGTGGTAGCGCCACAAGTGCTGCACCATCTGATTTATCCGTTAGAGAGGAGGTCATTCTCAAGGAGTGTTCCATTTGTCAAGTAAGCCAACGATTGATGACCTTCCGGATGAAGTGTTTGTTGCTCTAGGAAGAAGAGGCATGGAAGGAATCCCTTTGAAAGAATGCACTTATGATTGTGATGGCAAAGAACTGACACTTCTGGATATAAAAAGGGAGCCGGAGAAAATAACTGGAAGTGGCAGTGAGAAGGTAGTAGAGAATTGGGTTGTTGAATGCAACACGTGTAAAAGACCCTTCACTATACAGTGCAAGATTAGATACTACAACGGTGAAAGGTTGGATACCATGGTAAACCTCTTGGACGATGAAGGTAAAGACTTGGGATGGCTAGGAAGCTATTAGGTGAGTCATTTGACGAGGAAATACAAGATTTCCGTTTTGCCTGGAGATGGAATAGGCAGAGAAGTGATTCCTGAAGCAATAGATGTAATGATGACCGTCGCATCAAGCACCAGTGGACTGGAACTCGATCTCCATGAGTTTGAATGCGGAGGGGAATATTTCCTCAAGAACAAGCGTGAATGGTCAGAAGATGCCGAAACGTTCACCAAGACGGAAGCTGATGCTATTCTACTGGGTGGCGTCGGAGCAAAGGATACAGATGGAAAGGTTGTGAGACGCTCAGATGGAAATATGGCCGGGTATGGAGTGGTCATAGGGCTGAGACAAGAACTAGACCTCTATGCCAATGTAAGACCTGTAAAGCTGTACGAACGCGTTCCAACTCCTCTAGCAGGAAAGAAGCCCAAAGATATCGACATGGTTATTGTGAGAGAAAACACAGAGGGGCTGTACATACCTGCAAGAGGCAGACTCACTGGACGCGAAGAAGGCGATTTAGCTGTTGATTTGCGAGTGATCACAGCCAGTGGGTCAGAACGTGTTTCTAGATTTGCGTTCAATCTCGCAATAAATCGGAATGGCGCACCAATAGATGGCAAGAAACGAGTAACATGTGTGGACAAAAGCAACCTTCTCGCAGGATGCAAGCTGTTCAGAGAGTCCTTCGATAAAATTGGTGAGAACTATCCTGATGTGGCTAAGGACTATGCTTACGTAGATGCATGGACGTTATTGGCTATACAGAAACCTGAGCAATATGACGTGGTTGTTGCACCCAACGAGTTTGGCGATATCATTAGCGATTTAGGAGGGGCAATTCAGGGTGGTCTCGGCATTTCCCCGTCAGGAAATATTGGCGACAAGCATGCAATGTTTGAACCGGTGCATGGTTCTGCACCGGACATAGCTGGAAAGAACATTGCAAATCCTCTCGCTGCATTTCTCACTTCTGCGATGATGTTCGAATGGTTGGGCACTAAACATAGCGACAAGACTGTAATCTCTGCAGCTGAAAAAATACGCACAGGTGTCAAGAAAGCGCTTGGAAACAGCAACATTCGAACACCTGACCTTTGCGTTGGCGAATGGTCCAAAGTGAAGCCTTCAACCACCAAGGAAGTTGCTGCGGAGGTCATAAAGAGAATAGCGAGTTGATTTTAATGGGAGCGACTCTGGCTGAGAAGATACTTGGTAGTCACACGGAGAAAGGTGAAGCAATCGCTGGAGAAATAGTAGAAGCCTCAGTAGACCTCCTGATGGTCCATGAAGTATTGGGTTCACGAATCCTCCCAGTGTTGGCAGAGATAGGATTTGAAAAGGTGTGGGACCCAGAACGCATCTTGGTTGTGAATGATCATTGGGCTCCAGCCTCTGATGTCAATAGTGCTGAGATTCATCGACGGAATCGTCAGTTTGTTAAAGAACAGAAAATCAAGCACTTCTGCGATGTTGATTGCGGCATATCACACCAAGTGCTTCCCGAGATGGGTCTCGTAGCTCCAGGTGATCTCATTGTGGGAAGTGACTCGCATTCAACAACTTATGGAGCTTTCAACGCGTTCTCAGCTGGACTTGCTGCAACAGATTCGGCACTCATACTCTCGACTGGTGAGATATGGTTCAGAGTGCCTGAATCAATTTGTGTCAAAGTGAAGGGCAAGATTCAGAAATATGTGATGAGCAAAGACCTAATTCTGAAGGTCATCGCAGATCTCGGCCCAGATGGAGCAAACTATCAGTCGTTAGAGTTTCATGGTCCAACCATTGATGAGATGTTGGTTGGAGAGAGAATGACTGTCTGCAATATGGCAGTAGAAGCTGGAGCCAAATGCGCCCCAATGAATTGCAGCAAATATGTAGAGAGGTGGATGAAGGAACATGCACCTGCAAGATCATGGACTCCTGTGAAGCCCGACCCCGATGCTCAATACGTAGATACTCTTGAGTACGATATCGATGCAGAGCCCCTCGAACCTATGGTCGCAATTCCACATAATCCCACAAATGGCGTACCGGTGTCTGAAGTCACGGGCACCAAATTTGACCAAGCATTCATAGGCTCTTGCACAAATGGGCGAATTCAGGATTTGGATATAGCAGCAAAGATTCTGAAAGGGAAAAAGGTTCACGAAGACATCCGGTTGATTGTCACACCAGCAAGCAAGACTACATACTTGCAGGCACTTGAGAAAGGGCATATTGAAACATTGATGCATGCAGGAGCGATTGTCACAAACTCAACCTGCGGAGCATGTATTGGAGGACA
This sequence comes from Candidatus Thorarchaeota archaeon, assembly GCA_048882485.1. Taxonomy (GTDB): domain Archaea; phylum Asgardarchaeota; class Thorarchaeia; order Thorarchaeales; family Thorarchaeaceae; genus SMTZ1-83. The sequence continues at coordinate 3,038 of JBHLRP010000036.1, read as the reverse complement.
TCTCGGTGTGTTGGGTGCTGGCGAGGTGTGTATCTCTAGCACGAACAGGAACTTCCCAGGTCGAATGGGACACCGTGACTCCCAAGTCTACTTGGCCTCACCTGCTACTGTAGCAGCCAGTGCATTAGTGGGTGAAATCACCGATCCAAGGAGGTTATGAGAGTGGGGGCTTTTGACAGAATTCGGGGCAGAGCATGGGTGCTTGGTGATAATATAGATACTGACCAAATCATCCAGGGTCAATACCTCACACTCTTGGACTATGAGGAGATGTCCAAGTACGCTTTGGCAATACCGCGGCCAGATTTTGCAGCGGGTATGAAGAAGAACGATGTGGTTGTTGCTGGAAGAAACTTTGGCTCCGGCTCATCGCGTGAAGAAGCCCCACAGGTCCTCAAAACAATTGGTGTCGGATGCATCATCGCTGAATCGTTCTCCAGAATCTTTTACAGAAATGGATTCAATGTAGGTTTGCCTCTCATGACTGTGAAAGATGTTTCATCAGCCATTGAGGACGGCGATACCCTGTCTGTCGATTTCACAAAGGGTACGGTCACAAATGAGGAGTCAGGCAAAACGCTTCAAGGAGCGCCGTTGCCGCCCTTTATGCGGGAGATACTCGAAGCGGGAGGGGCGGTTGAGCGATACAAAAAGCTCAAGGGAAGAAAGGGCTAAAAGCCCAATTGTATTGACTCGCACATACGAGTGCTCAGTAGAGGCTTTCTCATGAATGTCATGCTTTTCCTAATTATATCTCTTATAGCCCATTCAATACCAATTCCGCTCTCCATGGACATGTTTCGATCCAGCATGCTCCTTAAGTGGCTACCACTTCGGTTGGTCTGGGGTGCAGTTGCATGGGGCGTGATCACTCTTCTAATGGTGATGACACTCCCCTGGGCAATCCTCAGTCTGGTGTTAAGTCTGGGCATCCTGCTCATGTTTGCAAGCGGCTTTCGTCCTGGTGAAATGGAAGATATGATAGCTGGACTTAGAATGCCACTAACATGCTTTGGTCTACTTATTGTGCTCTTGATGCCTATGTTCTCAGGTCTGATTGGTTGGACCTCTGACGTGGCAAATGCACAGTATTTTGACGAAATGATTGTGGAAACCGATGAGGATCTCTTCAATTCATCAATACCTGATGCGATGGTCAGGCTTGTCACAGAAGAGTACGCTGAATATGTGGCTAATCAGCATATATCGCCGTTCGGGTCGAATGTGGAAGTTTCGGCTGCGCATATCACGACGCGTAACGGGCGTCTTGTCTGGGTCTGTACGATTGTGTCAACTAATGTTTTGGCAGAGAACTTTGTTAAAGGCTTCATCGTTGTTGATGCGAATGATCCTCAAGCCACTGAGCCTGAGGTCATTACGGGCACAACGATTCCCGTTGGTGAAGGCCTCTGGTGGGACAGGGACATTCGATTCGGAAACTACCTCAACGATATGACTGCTGCGTATCAATACGCGTATCCCACTTGGGACCCGGCTGGAAACTTGGTCTATGTTCAGACAAGAACTCCATTGGGATTCGACTTTGTTGAGAAGGCAATTGGGCCGATTGTGTATGGGGAGAACGGATCTGTGACTGCATACCCCGAAATTGCTGACACGCCATCTTGGATCACTCAAGCTTATGCAGAAGAATGGCTGGAGAGAGAGGTTACTAGATGGGGAGGCTATCGAAGGGGTGAGGGCTTCGACCTGTTTGCTGGTGGACTTCTCTGGTTCATACCACCTTCAGGCGACCGACTGGAGATGACTGAAGACACTCGATACATTGTGAATCCAGACTCCAGCAGAGTTGAGGCGTTCATTGCAGTACATCCAGTAACCAATTCAAGAGCCCTTGCAGGCGTATTCCGTGCAACCCAAGACACTGTCTATTATCACGACCTTAGCGGATTTGGCTATGTCAGCGGTGATGCGGCGGCCTCCAATGTTGTCAGTCAGTTTCCGCCACCAGCTTCTGGATTCTATTACGGTGCCATGCCATTGCTGTATCCCGTACAGGTCAGTCCAACCGAAACGAAGTGGACTTGGTATACGCCAATCTACTGGGCAGATGGTTGGTATGACTCAGACTCGGATGAATACATACTCTCTGACATGCGGCTCCATGCACTTGCGTTAGTAGATGCATCAAACATAGACAAGTACTATATCCTTGAGCTTGGAGGAACACTATCTGGTGCTCCGCTCGTTCAGGCAACCCGTGCAGGATTTGTTGCTTTGTTTGGTGGGTCAATTGAACCGGAGTTGGATGACACATTCGAGCTGACAGCGACTGTGACGAACATCTCATCCTTTGTTTACGATGGGGACACGCGCATTGTTCTTGGAACTGACAACTCTACGTACCCATATATCGAAGGGACAAGGGACTGGATGAACCTCACTGACTGGTACACTCTTCTGAATCTAGGTGTGAGCGACAGCTTTACGGCAACACTGCAGCCGGTCGATGACCAGTTCCGTATTGTTGCGATTGTGAAGAATTAGCTCGAGGAGGGCGATGCCCCTCTTCCTATTCTTTTGAGTCATCTAGCTTCAGCCGCTCATTCTCTGCTTCAGAGCTGCATACTTCCCTTTGATTGTGCCCCATATGCGACTGGCTCTAGATTTGGCAGCGGTGGTATGAATAGGACACATATCACCAAGAGTACAACGATCCTCGAAGCCACCATACTTCAGCATTGCACCGGGGAGGGCGTTGGTCAGAAGCTCCTGTTCAAATTCCCCCATCAGATCTGAGGTAACATAATCCCAGTCGGCATCTTTGAATTTCTTCAATGCTAGAGTTCTTGAAACGGCTTCAAAGACCTCGTTTGCCACATCTTGTGAATCTTCGGAGAGACCAATAACAACCGAATGACCATCCGGTGTGGTCTTTGAGAACTTCATCTCAGTCTCGCCCATCTTGATAGACTGCAGGGACAGACCATTAGAGAGTGTCATGGGCACAGTTTCGATTGCAGACAGGAATCCCGTTAGAAGCTCTGGCTGTTTGAAAGCTGTCTTGCAAAACGTGC
>JBHLRP010000035.1:3258-33079 GCA_048882485.1 Candidatus Thorarchaeota archaeon | reverse complement strand
CTTTGCCGGCCTCTGTCACCGAGATGTCACGCCTCGGCTGTGGTCGATCTTGTTCCTCAAGTAGGGTGATAGGTTTCACAGGCGCTGTTGGCAGCCTGAGCTCCTGTGGTGGCCCACTGAACTCGGAAAGAATGTGCGATGCTTCATCGACATCAACCGGTGCATCAAAGTCCACTACAACACTCTCAAGATGCCCATCCATCACGGGGACTCTAGCACAGCTAGCATAGACCTTGAAGTCTGCAGGCTTAACGAAACCATCTCGAAATGTGCCCAGAATTTCTTGCCCCTCGATCCGCATCTTATCCTCCTCGTTTGCAATGAAGGGAATCACATTTCCCTGGATGTCCATTGATGCGACACCATTCCGTCCAGCTCCTGAGAGTGCCTGATAGGTCGAAACAGTCACTGTCTTGATTACAAATGGCATGAGTGGTTTCAGCCCAAAAACAAGTCCTGAAACTGAGCAGTTCGAGTTTGTGACAATGTAGCCACCATTGTATTCTTGGTGCTCTATCAATCTCAGGTGCTCAGGATTCACCTCCGGAATGAGGATGGGCGTGTGAGGACTCATCCTATGGGCGCTAGCATTTGAGAACACTGGTAGACCACGAGAGGCCAGCTCCGCTTCAATACTATACGCACTTCCAGAAGGGAGCGCACTGAAGACGAGATCAATACCGTTGGAGGCGATTGCTTCGGCTTCTGTCCTGTTGACCCGCAATTGTCGAGCTGCATCAGGAACTCTCTCAGTGACTATCCAATCAGTAGTTTCACCATATTCCAATCCCTCAGAACGTTCTGACGCAGTGACTAGACTCAGTTCAAAGAAGGGGTGGTTGTCCAGGATTCTAACAAAGTGTTGCCCCACGATGCCAGTTGCTCCCATGACGCAAGCTTCTAGCTTACTCATCTTTTCACCTCCTACCCCCTAGCGATGAGCTTGTAGTCGACATTGGCTCGGACAATCTGAGGAAGGTTTCCTGCTGCCCCGATTGTATCACCAATAATGACTATGGCCCCATCTATGTCTTCGGTCATAGCGGTCCTCAAAGCGTGTGACACTTGGTCCTTGTTCTCCTCTGTGACAGAATTGCCAAGGGCTGTGGCTGCGGCGTCAGCAAGGGCCACATCCTTTGAGAAGACAATGGATGCATCCGTTCTTCCTAAGCTGAGGGAGTGACCAATAGATGCAGAGGACGTACAGACGCCCTGCAGTTCATCCAAAGTAGTGAATCGTATTCCTAGATTGTCAACACCACTTTCTCCGGAGTAGATACCAACTACAGCCGGCCGATCTAGGTACATGGCGATGTCGCCACCATTGTCAAACAGAATGTGGGTTGCTCCACTAGCTACCATTTCTTCGACAGCATACTGTGCGATTGCACCAGCCACAGAGGCCATCGGTCCCACTCCGACACGTGCACCAGCAGCAGCCATCCTCTTGACGATGTCAGGAGAATTATCAAGAACCGTTATTGGCTCCAAGCTGAACTGGAAATGTGGATCAAAGTTGATGTACCGAATGATGTCCTTCCTTGCTTGCTTTACAGCAGCCTCAGCTACTGTGAAGAACTCCGGATCTGCAACCACATAAGCAATTGTTTCACCGATTCTCAGATAATGTCGTGACAAGTGACATCACCTCAGCTCCCAAGGGAGATTGCTCTCTGTGGACAGACATCACCACACAGCTCACACTCAGAACAAAGGTCCGGGCTGAACTTGAATGCCCATTCATCATCAAATGCAAAGACGCCAGGTTCACAGAATGAAGTGCATAGACCGCATTCTACACATCGGTCCTTATCCAGATTGACGAACTGATTATCTGCCGGTTGGAACGTCGCAGGTGTTGCAGAAGTGGCGGCCGTCAATTCTCTCTGTACCATATGATGATAAGTTCCAGATGATGGCACTAATATGTCAGGACTTGCTAGGAAGAACTTACTCAATTCAATCCATTGCTTCAGTTCGTTCGCCACAGTTTCTGCCACTTTGAAGCTTGAAATAGGTGCAGTCCTGATTTCTCGTCCATCTATCTCAATTGAACCGGACTTTAGATCCGCGTAGGAAGCCTTCCCCAATTTTGGTCTGTCACGTGAGGGCACGCCGTAATCAATTACTTTGGTCACGATCTCCTGATTAGAAACTCCTGTGCTCTTGGCAACATCTTCGTTGAGAATCGGGATAGGCACCCCAAGACCAACGTAAAGTGATACTCCATATCTCGCTAGATTACATCCCTTGATGAAGTCTGAGGACATCTGCCTCAAATCAGCCTCGACTCTCAGAGTCCCTTGGCCTGTATCAGGATTGTGCTGTGTACCGCTCCCGGTAATGTATCCTTCAGCTCCTCCAAGAAATATCCGAGTTCCGACACCTATTGTGTGGAATTGCGGGTCATTTCGGATTGGAGAGAGTTCTCCGGCTCCAGAGAAAGTTGCATTGCCAAAGTCAGGTAGCAGTTTCCCCATATATGTGTAGATCGTCTTCCGAGATGAGTTTGTAGCCACAGCTCCAAACGCTCCGACACGCGGGTTGGACATTGTAGCTTGATTCATCTCATCCGCTCGAATGTCAACTGAGAGACTCTTTCTTGGATAGCAATCAGTACCATATGACTCCGCGTGCAAGTGAACAGACCTCCCGCGGACTAGGTCCTCAATCACATGGCCTCCACCGTACTCCATTCCTAATGACTCTGACAGTTGTGTGGCCCCGATGAATGCATCTACTGCTGCAACGCCTGAATATGCCTCGACATCATTCAGCCATACGCGTGTCATTCTCATTGGAGGCTCAGCATGGCCGAAGTTCATCCAAACACCTGATGAACACATAGCACCAAATGTACCTGTAGTAACTACATCCACTTCATGTACTGCTTTTTCTGCTCCAAGCTCTCCAACTATCTCAGTCATCTCGGAGCCAGTCACAACTCGAACAGATCCGTCTCTAATTTTCTCGTTTATCTCTTGTATAGTCTTCTCTCGCTTCAATTTCTTAGCCTCCTAGCCAAATCATTCCTGCCATGTCGCTAAATCGCTAAGAGAAGGACATCAAAATCGGACTAGTGCCATACGAGTCGTAGTTGAGAAGGGCCTGACATACAACAGACCATGGCCTGTCAACTGAGCGGTCTCTACAGGTGGACCACTATCACAGATTCGCTTTCTCCTTTGATTTCATTCTCTTACTACATGACTTCGTTTGGCAACTGAATTGGTGCAGAATGCAATATATAGCGATTTCCCGATGTTTCCGAGTATGCTCAGGCGTACTCACTTCTGTACATCGATTTGGAAGTGGAAGCAGCTATGCTCTCCTTCATGGCATGCCGGACCCTGAGGTTCCACCACATAGATGACAGCATCTGCATCACAATCAGAATACATCCCAACAACCTCCTGCAAGTTGCCCGACGTTACTCCCTTCATCATCACCTTTTGATGAGATCTTCTAAAGAAGTGTGCAAGACCCGTTTCGAGTGTGAGTTCCAGCGCTTCACGATTTGCATATGCGAGAGTCAACACCTGGCGTGACTCCCGGTCCTGGACTATTATAGGTACCAACCCATCCCCCTTGATGAAATCAAGGTCGTCTATTGTAATGTGCTTCAAATTCTCACCGCCACCCCATGTCTCCTAAGGAACTCCTTGACGACTGGAACTGGAAATTGATTGTAGTGGAATGCAGATGCTGCGAGGGCTGCATCAGCAGCACCCTTGGTGAGTACCTCTAGGAAGCTCTCTGGCCCCGCGGCACCGCCTGAAGCGATTACAGGTATCCCAAGAGAGTTTGAGATAGTATTGGTCAGCTCGATGTCGTAGCCCACTCGTGTGCCATCCCTGTCCATGGAAGTCAGAAGAATCTCACCAGCGCCCAGTGCTTCAACCTTCTTGGCCCATTCCACTGCATCAAGTTCTGTTCTCTTACGCCCGCCATAGACAAACACCTCAAAGGGAGAGGGACCAGAATTGAGACTTCTCCGTCGTCGAGCATCGATGGCAACTACCACGCACTGACTCCCAAATGATAGTGCTAGGTTTCGAACCAATCGTGGGGACTCAACGGCGGCTGTGTTGACAGAAACTTTGTCAGCGCCGTTTGAAAGAAGCTTTCTCGCTTCTGATACCGTGCGAATTCCACCACCCACAGTGAAGGGGATTGTTAACCTGGAGGCTATATTCCGAACCATCATGTATAATGGATTTCTGCCTTCCACGGATGCAGTGATATCTAGGAACACAAGTTCATCAGCTCCGTCCTGACAGTACTTCTCCCCAAGTTTTATTGGATCTCCTGCATCTCTTAGATTGGCAAAATTCACTCCCTTTACGACACGCCCATTCTCGATATCAAGACAGGGAATGATTCTCTTTGCTAGTGCTATGATGTAAACCTCCTTCCAACAGATATGGCTTCAGTGAGCTTGATTGCTCCTTCATAGAGTGCTCTTCCGATGACTGCGGCCTCAAAGCCCATAGCGGCGAGAGTCTTTACATCCTCGATCGAAGTAATTCCACCAGCTATGATAATATCAGAGAGCGTCCCTCCGCATGATGAAGCTAGCTCGGAATCAGGTCCTTTCATTTCTCCATCTTTTTCAACAGATGTCATCAGAAAGTGGCTGATACCATCGTCACGGAATGATGCGAGCAGGTCCTTTGGGTCAGTTGACTCCTGGCTTTGCCAGCCATCACAGACTATCCTGTTATTCCTGTAATCTAATGCCACGACAACTCTGTCAAAGCCATATGCTTCTCCGATACTGAGAACAATGTCAGGAGCACGGATGGCAAGCGTTCCTAAGATGACCCTTTCAATTCCAGTACCGAGAAGCCGTGTCAGTGTATTCCCATCTCGAACACCACCTCCAAATTGGACAGGAATGGACAACTCAGATGCGATGGACTCAGCCATTGATTGATTGTTGCCTTTTCCAATTGCGCCATCCAAATCTATCACATGGAGAAGTTCTGCACCTTGAGACTCCCACATTCTAGCAATGTCAATGGGAGAGCCTTGTGAGTTGAACACTTTCACGTCTGAGGGGTTGCCACGGCGTAGTCGAACAACTTCTCCGTTCAACAGGTCAATTGCTGGATATATCCTCATCATATCACCTCACCAGCATACTCCTGAAATTGTTGAGGACAGCTGCTCCGAACTCACCCGATTTCTCTGGATGAAACTGCACTCCAAATACCGAATCCTTTGTTATGATAGAAGGGAAATCCACACCATGATTAGTGGTGGCGACTATTCTCGAGTGTTGTCTTGGTGCAGCGTAATAGGAGTGTACGAAGTAGAAGTAGGATCCCTCTGATATTCCTGATAGTAACGGAGAGTCCGTAGTCCACTCTATTGTATTCCATCCCATATGAGGTACCTTGACATCAGAAGGTAGCCGCTTCACAGAACCCTCGATAAGTCCCAAGCCTTCACCTTCCCCTTCTTCACTCTGTTCGAGAAGAATCTGCATGCCAAGGCAGATCCCGAGAATGATTCGACCCTCTTTTGCAGTCTCTTGAAGACTCGTGCGGAATCTGAGAAGCTCCTGCGAGGCTTGGGAGAAGTTCCCCACCCCTGGGATAACTACTGCATCAACAGAGGCTAAATCCTGAGGATTCGCAATTACAGAGGTGTCTAGATTTGCGCGTTCAAGACCGCATAAAATGCTGTACATGTTTCCAGCACCATAGTCGATGAGTCCGACCCTCATTTCTAGAGCACACCCTTGGAGCTCGACAGAACGACTGCTTCATCCCGAAAACGAGTGGCTTGTTTCAAGGCGATTCCCAGAGCCTTGAACGCAGCCTCAATCTTGTGATGGTCGTTTTCACCATATAGTACCTTGACATGAATGGAGGCTGCCAGAGATGCGGCGAGAGAGTTCAGGAAATGCTCAATATCCTGAACAAGTGTGTCCTCTACTCGTGACTCTTTCGAACACAGGTCTATCACTGAATAAGGCCTGTTGCAGATGTCAACAGCAACAAGGGCTAGGGAGCAATCCATTGGAATTATGGCATCTCCAAACCTTCCTATCACATTCACATCATCGATGCTCTCCCGAATCGCCTTTCCAAAGCAAAGTGCGATATCTTCGATGAGGTGATGTTGCAGGTCACCCTGGGCATCCAATGTGACATCAAACTCAGAATGGACCACTAAGGCTGTCAGCATGTGCCGCATGAATTCCGGAGAGAAATCAAGAGAGGCCTCTCCATTCCCATCCAGACTTATTTCTATCTTAACGGCCGTTTCTCGAGTCGTCCTATTCACCTTTGAAGAGCGCATTATCCAAGCACCTCCTTAAACGAATCAATAACACGGTCGAGTTCTTGTTCCGGAGGCACGGTAATCCTCAGGAAGTTACCACTCACATGCATCCAGTCAATGATACGCACCTTGATCCCTGTCGCTTGAAGCATTTGCGCAGCATTCGTTGACTCCATGGGAATCTGAATGAGTACAAAGTTTGCGTCCGACGTATAAACGGTCACACCAGAAATCTTTTCCAAGGAATTACTGAGCCTCTCTCTCACTTGTTGAGCCACAGACACTGCACGCTGGATCTCATCGATTTCGTTTAACATTAGAAATGCCACAGCTGTGGATAGAGTCGCAACAGGATAGGGCAGAATCACATGCTTCTGAATGGCCTGAGCAAGATTCCGTCCAGTGACTGCATAGCCTACTCGCATTCCAGCAAGACCAAATGCCTTCGAGAAGGTCCGTAGCACCAACAGATTATCGTATTTATAAACCATCTTTAGCAAAGACTCTGGAGCGAACTCTGTATATGCCTCATCGAGGACAACAAGACCTTCGGTTGATTCAACGATAGCTCTAACATCATCCCTTGGAAATTGATTTCCTGTTGGGTTGTTAGGCGAGCAAAGAAAGACCACTTCATTTGTTCCAAACAACTGCTCTTGAATCTCTTCAACGCAGAGGGAGAAGTCATTCTGCAAGTAGACGGTGCGTGTGCCTCGCCCATGAACGTTCAGACACTTCTGGAACATCAGAAAAGTCGGCTCTATCACCATTGCCGAGTCATTGGGATTCATGAGAGGTCCGGCAACTAGGTCGATGATGCCATCTCCACCCGCACCAATCACGATCTCTTCTTGCTCTACATTGAGGTAGTCAGCCAGTGATTCGCTAAGCCGCTGCACGGAATCGGAGTGATAGCGCCTCGGGTCTACCATCGCAATAGCTTCTCCCAATATCCTGTTGATGAAAGCTTCAGGAAGTAGGAGGTTCTCGTTGCTATCCAATCGTAGCAGAGAATCCTGATTTTCTATTGCCTCTGATGTGGTCTGTGAGGAGTATGAAGAAAGGGACTGCATCTGCGCCACCTTCTTTGAGATATAGGAGGAGTCTAGAGACCTCATTGATCCAACCTCCCTCGTATAGCTTGAGCGTGGCCAGGCAGTCCTTCAGCCTCGGCAAGGGTGATGATTGTATTCGCTACACTTCTCAATGCATTTTCGTTTGACTCAACCAAATAGACAATACGTATAAAGTCTAGGACTGACAGACCTGAGTAGAGCGAGGCATAGCCCTGTGTGGGCAATACATGGTTCACTCCAAGTCCATAGTCACTCGCAGCTACTGGCGTGAAGTTCCCTAGAAGAATCAGACCAGCTGATGTGATACTCTTCGCAACCTCTTGGGCATTCTTTGTCATTATCTGAATGTGTTCTGGCGCAAAGTCATTTGCGAAGCTAATGCAGTCATTAAGACTGTAGCAGCAGTACACGCCCCCATTTTTCCTCAAAGACTCAGCAACTGTTTCGCTCCTCTCAGAGTCCGGGAGGAGGATATCAAGCTCCCTCACTACCTGACTGCATAGGTTTCTAGACGGTGAGATCAGGAGAGCGATTGCATTTGGACTGTGCTCAGCCTGCGAAATCAAGTCAAGCGCGATTGTCCTTGCAGGAGCAGAGTCATCTGCTAGCACCAAAAGTTCACTCGGTCCTGCAGGCATGTCAATCTGGGTCCGGCCTGAAACCTTCTTCTTTGCAAGGGTTACATATGCATTTCCGGGTCCAACAATCTTCTGCACTGGACGTATTGTTTCAGTCCCAAAAGATAAGGCGGCAATCGCCTGAGCGCCTCCCACTTGATAGACCTCTTCAACGCCGCACATATCAGCAGCCACGAGAGTCACCGGACTCACTCCTTGAGGCTTGGGAGGGGTGCACACCACGATTCTTCTGACTCCAGCCACACGCGCAGGTACTGCACACATGAGGAGACTGCTTGGATAGGATGCCGTCCCACCAGGTATATAGCATCCTACTTCATCAAGCGGTCTAGCAGTGGAAGTAACAGATGTTCCGTCTATATCAGCTGAAAAAGTCAATTGAGAGAGTGCCTTTTCAGACATTTCTCTCAGTCTGAAAGAAACCTCTTGGAGCGCCATAATCTCATCTTCGTCCACCTTGGAATATGCTTCTGCAATCTCTTCTTCCGAGATTTGGAGTTTTGAAGATGTCAATTCGACCTTGTCAAACCACCTTGTGTACTCAATCAGTGCTTTGTTTCCAAATGCACTGACTCTGTTGATGATGCCGTTCACCTGTCTTTCCATGACCGGAGAATGCTTGCCACTATTAGGCGACCTCGTTCTCGTGATCATCTCAGGAAGAAGCTCTGGATCTCTGATCTCAAGCACCATTCAGATTACCTCCTTGAGTCATACTCGATAGTGGCAATACTTGACGTGGTTCGTATACAACAAGTCCTTGAGCCAACCTTCTCAGAGTTGGGACAAGTTCGAGAAACCGTGTGCGGTCTACAATGGTGTTGACTGCTACCCATTTTGGATCAGATAGAGGGCTAATAGTCGGCTTTTGCAATGCAGGGAGCTCACTGAGCAGTGTATCAAGCTTGTTGCGTTCAACATTAGCAAATATGTGCAATTTCTTTCGTGCTTCAACAACGCCCCTTAGCAAGGTCATGACATCGAAAATCTTCTCCTGTTTATCAGAGTCTTCAATAGCATCCTTGTTCACAATAAATACAGCAGTAGAGTCCATGATTTCCTCAAGGATCTTCAGACCGTTGCGCTGGAGTGATGCGCCAGTATCAACAATCTCAATTATGGCATCGGCTACATCGGGCGGCTTTGCCTCAGTTGCACCAAAGGACAGGTAGACACCCACCTCGGTATTGCTACCGCTCCTCCACCATGGAGTCACTATCAGCGGCTCCTCAGAGCCGTAAATTTCCTCGTATGCCTCATTTTCAACCAGCAAATCTTTCGCTATCGTGAGATATTCGGTGAACACTCTGAAGGGACGGTTGGCTTCTTTGTAGTGCTGAATCAGGTCCGAGAGTGAATCCACTCCGCTCAAGCTCTCTGGCACAGCAATGACCAATCGCACCTTGGAGTACTCCAGATCCAAGAGTATCTCGACATCTGACTTCGTTTCCTTCATCCAGTCCCTTCCAGTGATACCAACGTCCTGAAGTCCCTCAGCAACGAATGTGGGGATCTCCTGGGGCCTCAGGACCCTAACTTCGATATGCGGGTCGTTAATGATAGGTGTGTAGGTCCTCTCCTCACCAGAGATTCGGTAGCCTGCACGTGCAAAGGTGTCCAGTGTTGCTTTACTTAAGTGTCCATTTGGAATCGCTAGTCTAATCTTCTTCATACCTATCACCAACTCGCCACCTCTCACGCAGACCAGAAGCACAAAGAATGAACTAATAGAACGTCTACTGGTCACTGGAATGATGACGTTGATACAAATAGAATACAGAGAGTCAACTGAAGGAAGGATTCGTCTTCTTAGGAGGTTGTTGGCGACGTTCTTAGTGAACGCAACCGCCTCGGATGAACGCAATACCTCACGTCAGTTCTCCGAATCTCGTTCCGAATCAAACTCACTTAAAGCTTACTTCTCAAGTAAAACTCAACGAGCCCTTCTGAGAAGGTCAGTAATTGCGATTGCCGCCATCGCCTCCACAACTGGCACCGCTCTTGGAACAATGCACGGATCATGTCTGCCCCTGACTCTGATGGTAGTTTCCTCCATTTTCTCGAGGTCTATGGTTCTTTGGGGTTTCGAGATGCTTGGGGTCGGCTTGAAAGCCACTCTAAAGATCACGGGAGCGCCATTAGTGATACCACCAAGGATACCTCCTGCATTGTTCTGAAACCATGTGATTCTCCCCTCTTCAATGGCTGGTGAATCATTGTTCTCGGACCCTCGAAGAGCTGCTCCTTTGAAACCAGATCCAAACTCGATTCCTTTGACTGCCGGGATGCTAAACATAGCGTGACTGATAACACTCTCCACAGAGTCAAAAATGGGCTCGCCTATTCCCGCAGGAGTTCCAAGAATGCGGCATTCAATGATTCCTCCGACTGAGTCGCCCTCCTTCTTTGCATTCTCGATCTCATCCCTCATTTTAGGCACTGATTCTTCATCGGCACAACGAAGATCATTGGTGTACACTCGAGTCCTTATCTCTTGGACCGGAACCTCCTTGGTAACCCTGACTGCCCCTATCTGAACAACATGAGCTAGGACTTCTATACCACCAGCCTTCAGTAGGAGCTTGGCAATGCTACCGCCCATGACAAATGATGCAGTAATCCGACCTGAGAAGAAGCCGCCCCCACGAAAATCGTGATGGCCCTTATACTTGACTCTAGCTGTATAATCTGCATGTCCGGGTCGCGGACTGTCCTTGATTTCCTCATATGTTGATGAGTCGACATCTACGTTGGGCACACTCATTGCTATGGGAGCCCCAGTTGACTTGTTCTTGAAGACACCACTGTGTATGTCTACGATGTCGCTCTCAGATCTAGAAGAAGCAAGATTGCTTGCCCCAGAGCGGCGTCTATCCAGCTCTAGCTGAATGTGTGCCTTGTCAATTGGTAGGCCCGCTGGACAACCCTCTACAATTACCCCCACGCCTTCTCCGTGGCTCTCTCCAAAGACCTGTATACTGAATTCCTTGCCAAATTTGAATGTCATATAATTCCTCCTGATTCCAACTCAACCTGGGCGCCGATGGATTGGATGTCTTCCACGAAGCTAGGGTAGCTCTTTGTTACACACTCAATGTCTTCAACTACAGTTTGACCATCTGCAATTAGTCCTGCTATTACTCCTGCCATAGCAATGCGATGGTCTTTATGGGGATCAATAACCGCTCCACGAAGAGCAGTTGGACCCCTAACAGTCAACCCATCGCTCGATTCTGTAATCTGTGCGCCCATTTTCCGAAGCTCCTGAGTTGTTGATGAGAGTCTATCACTTTCTTTGAACCTTAACCGTCCTGCATTGTATATCGTCGTGGTGCCATTGCTCTGAGTCGCCAGCACGGTCATCACTGGCACTAGATCAGGGATGTGTGATGCATCAATCTCAATGGCCTGAATCTCGTTGCGGCTGGCAGTGAAACTGTCGACATCATGACTAATCTCGACGCCCATAGACTCGAATAGACCGACAGCAGCGGCATCTCCCTGTATTGAGTCCCCTCGAAGACCTTTCACCTTCACTCTTCCCGTGAGAGCACCCGCCGCTAATAGAAATGCAGCCGAAGAGAAGTCTCCCTCGACAGAGTAGTCCTGTGACTGATACACTTGGTTTCCTGGAACTGAGAAACTCCTCCAATCATTAGACGGCCTAGCCTCAGCGCCGAATGAGCGCATGACATCCAAGGTCATCTCAACATATGGGCGCGACCCCAATTCGGTTGTGAGTTCTATCTCTGTATCACTTTTGGCTCTTGAACAAGCGAACAAAAGCGCAGTTATGTACTGGGATGTCACATCACCACGAATTCTCACCGTGCCGCCAGTGAAGTCCTGACCACAAATCTCCACGGGTGGAAGGTTATTCCCACCCAAAGACTTTGCACCCGCTCCGAGCTGACGCAGGCCATCAAGTAGGTTTCCGATGGGTCTCCTCCGCAGAGTCGCATCACCCGTCAGAACGCATCTTCCTGATGCTAGAGCGGACAATGCTGTGAAGATTCTGAGCGTAGTACCAGAGCCATGACAGTCCATCTCTGAAAGAGGTGCCTTGAGCACATCCGGTCCTATAATATCCGTGTCATTCCCTACATGAACTTCTGCGCCCAACATCTCTGAGATTCGCAAGGTGGCCTTTGTATCATCGCTAAGGAGGGTATTCTGAATTCTTGTAGTACCATTAGAAAGAAGACCGCATACGATGGCTCTGTGTGTGTAGCTTTTGGATGGGGGCGCAACCACAACGCCATTGACAGTGGAGCGATGAACTATAGCCCTCAGATCTCCAACCTCCTGAGTATCTCTGACACAACCTCTCCCACACTCAATGCGTCAGTTTGTACCTCAATGTCCATTGCTTCAGAGTATGCGGCCTCTCTTTCGGCGAGGAGTGCTACGACTCTCTGTACCAGGTCCCCAACTGCAACATCGAGTAGTGGTCGTAGCCTATTTGATGACGTCCTAGAAATGATGGTTTCGACTGAAGACCTGAGAAGTACGACAGCTGAGCTTCTCTTAACAATGATGGCGCTTTTCGGATTGAGGATTGCTCCACCTCCTAGAGCCAAAACAGAAGATCTGTATCCGCACACCTCTTTAACGATCTGGGCTTCTATGTCACGAAAGAATAGTTCGCCATCCTCTGAGAAGATGCGAGAAATTGACTTACCCACACGCTCCTCAATGAGTGAGTCAGTATCAATGAAATCGCGCCTGAGCGAATTAGCTAGGGCTCGTCCTATTGTTGTCTTGCCAGTGCCCATGAAACCAATCAGACTAATGCTTCTCTGGGCCTTCTTCATGCTTTCTTGCCCCCTAATGCGTGGATTACGGCCTCCCTCATGACCTTGACAGGCGCATTCATGCTGGTCCATAGCTGAAAGCCTATTGCTCCCTGATGGACAAGCATTCCAACTCCATCAATAGTCTTGCATCCCGCACGCTCAGCATCCAGGAGCAGTTTAGTCCTCAACGGATTGTATACCAAATCCATCACAGCAACATGACTAGGTAGCTTAGATGACTCCAGAGGTGATTCATTGAGTGAGTGACCAGCCATTCCAACTGGTGTGCAATTGACAATTAGGTTGGTCTTATCTAGGTCATCTGTAGTTGGTTTTGCCCTGGCGAAAACTATCAATGGTCTATCACGGCCAATCACTGATACTAATCGCCAGGCCGCATCTACAGTGCGGTTGTAGATTCCCAGTCTTGTCGCTCCCGCTTCAGCAAGGCCATATGCAACTGCCCTAGCCGCACCTCCTGCTCCTAGAATTACAGCTTTGATGCCTCTTGGATCCACACCCCTTTCTCTAATCGCTTCGATAAAACCCATGATGTCCGAGTTACCACCAATTATCAGACCATCTTTTCGATGGAGCGTGTTCACTGCACCTACAGCCTTGCCCTCTGCAGAAACGGTTGAGAGGTAAGCCATCACCCTTGTCTTATAAGGAATAGTGATGTTGGCGCCTTCAATCTCACGATTTCGAACAGACTCCATAAATCCGCGAAGCTCGTCACTAGGAAGTGGCAGAGCATCATATCTAAACTCATCATCCAGACCCAGTTCAGCTAGCGCTGCATTATGCATCGCGGGGCTCAATGAGTGCCCCAGAGGATATCCGACAACTACGAGTCGTTTCACCCTAGTACCTCCAGGAGTGCCCTCATTTCTGATAATGTGATTTGTCCGGGAGCAGCTTGCTTACCTTGGTCTTGTGATACATACATGAAAGGTGCGCCAAGAAACATCGCAGTCAGTCTTGTGAATCTGCCAATGTCACCCATCGCAAATGCGATCATCGGACGAGCTGGCTTGTTATTTGACTGATAGAGGTGCAATATTCTTCCGCAGTCGTCAATTGTTATTGCAGTGGTGACCAGCTTCATGATATCTGCTCCTGCAATGACAAGTCTGTCCAGCACATTCTGCAATTCCGACACAGCAGGGGTTGAGTCAATATAATGCTTCGATACAATCAGTTTGGAGTTGTTTGCTGCGACCTCCGTGCGAATCTTGCTCATCAGAGTCGGATCAGTATCTAGCTCAATGTCGACATAAGATGCCCCAGCTGATAATGCTTCAACAAGATGACCAATCCGGACCTCCTCCTTACCAATATAATGACCTCCGTCCTGAGGAGTTCTGCATGTAGCAATGATAGGAGCTTTCGATTCATCATAGATGGTGGCCAGCCCCTCGATACCATCCATGAAGTCCATTCTATGTTCTATCAAATCAGCATCAGTCAAAGTCATAGCTTTAGAGCATGCCTCAATGGATTGCTCTGTCAGTGAAACGCAGAGCTTCTTCTTCGTCAAGCTCTCAACTCCACCTACTCCCCGGATTCGCTCTGTGTCCAAGATGCCGCTGGCGTTTCCTTAGTCCCGTTGTGCACATATCTCGGGCTGTGAGTCAAAAGCCCATTCTTGGGAAGCTTCTCCATGAACTCGCGGAACATATCAAGCGTGAGTGACTGTGGGCCATCTACTAGTGCTTCCTCGGGCTTCGGATGAACCTCAATTATGATGCCATCCGAGCCAACTGCGAGACCGGCTCGTGCAAGAGGAATAACCATGTCCCTTTTCCCTGCAGCATGGCTTGGGTCCACAATCAGTGGGAGATGCGTGAGCCTTCGTAGCTCGGGTATGCTACTCAGGTCAAGCGTGAAGCGTGTGTGATCACTGTAAGTCCTGATACCCCGTTCGCATAGAATTACGTCATGATTCCCTTCTGCCATGATATACTCAGCGGCAGCTAGTAACTCAGAGAGTGTTGCAGATAGCCCCCTCTTCAACAACACCGGCTTTCTAGCTCGTCCTGCGCGCTTTAGTAGGGAGTAATTCTGCATATTTCTAGCGCCGATCTGGATGACATCAACCATGGCTTCTACAGCGGGGAAATTCTCAACATCGACAGCCTCGGAAACTACCGGGAGACCTGTTTTCTTGCGAGCCTCATCGAGAAGTCTGAGACCATCTACACCAAGACCTTGGAAGGAGTATGGGGAAGTCCGAGGTTTGAATGCACCTCCTCTGAGCATGTCACCACCACCTTCTCTCACTGCAACTGCGGCCTGGAGAATCTGTTCCCTCGACTCTACACTGCAGGGCCCTGCGATAACTATGGGGCGACGCCCTCCAATCTCTACATTGCCAACCTCAATGACCGTCCCCTCCAGATTTGACTCAATGTCTGCCAGCTTATACGGTTTGGTTACATGAATGACATCCATGACTCCCGGAAGGCCCTCAAGCCTACCGGAGTCGAGCAGATCCACTTCTCCTGTGATGTTGATTACAGTTCGACTCACCCCAGGATTGGGGATTGCTGTGTATCCGAGTTCCTCAACTAAGTCGATGACTTTCTGTATTTGCTTCTCTGTTGCTTCTTTGTACATTACTACTAACACTATCTATCTCCTCCCCTTTTTGGGATTAGAGCGTGTGGCGCATCCACAGTCCTTATTTCAGCCCTACCGAGTTCAATTAGAATTGGGAGTATGAGCAGACCTTGTCGAATCTTCTTGTCTTGCAGAATAACATCTCCAAATTCAGTCATATCCACGTCTTCAGGAATTCTAGTGGGGAGGCCAAAAGCCTCCAAAATAGAAACCAGTGAATCTAGGGATTGCTCATCAAGATGACCTTCCCTCATAGCGAAACGAGCCTCCTCAACCATCCCAATTGCTACTGCATGGCCATGAGGTATGTTGTGCCTAGAGCAGGTTTCTATTGCATGACCGATGGTGTGGCCAAAATTGAGAATCTCTCTCCGGCGCTTCTCCTCCCTCTCATCCTCCTCCACTACGCGTGCCTTGTTTCTCAAGCATCGTTCTACAATCTGGGACATGATATTCGGTTCTCGTGCAAGAATCCCATCCCGATTGTCCATAAGAAGGTCAAGTAATTCCCTGTCCATGATTGCCCCATATTTGATAACTTCACCAAGTCCTGAAGCGAAATCATCAGCATGGAGAGAATCAAGAACTGAAACATCTGCTATAACAGCATTTGGCTGATAGAATGTACCAACCAGATTCTTTCCATCCTTAAGATTGACACCTGTCTTCCCACCCAAAGCTGAATCGACTTGAGCCAGCAGAGTAGTTGGAGCTTGAATTAAGCCCATTCCCCTCTTGTATGTCGATGCGACAAATCCAGCGAGGTCTCCGATGACTCCTCCGCCAAGAGCAAGAATAGTATCAGACCTTGAAGCATGTCTATCAAGTAAGAAATGGTATAGCTCCTCAGTGCTAGCTAGTGACTTGATGCTTTCTCCCGATGGAAGGACCTTTGTGATTGCTTCTACGCCTGAGTTGCTTAGGCCTTTGATGATCATGTCTAGGTAGATGTTTGAAACACCTTCGTCTGTAACAATGATGACCCTATCTGCAGTATCTGAAACACTATCACCAACTTGGGGCAGAATGTTCTGACCTACACATACTGGATATTCTCTGCTGTTTGTTTTGACAACAAATGAAACCTCTATCACGGCTTCACCATCCCATTCTCTCCCCTCAGAACCTCAAGTACTCTATACATCTCGCTGTATTTCGCCTCAAGGTCAATGCAGCCCCCAAGCCCCTCCTTCGCTTCCGAGAATATCTTTTCGAGATTGTCAAGGTTGTTGTCTGAGATGCTCGCGATGCTCTCCTCAGTTCTGAGCTGTAGTTTCTGCAACAGGTCTAGCACATGCCTGTTTTCAATGTGCATTGCCGAATGAAGGGCTAAGGACTGTGACATAACACTCGCCGTGAGGGTGAGCTGCATCGTGAAAGTCGTGCCACCAAGTTGCTCAAGCAAACTGACATCTTCTTCAGCCAATACTGAGGCTAGGACCATATTGACGAAGTAGGGCAAGGCGATGGTTAGTGCAATAATTCTATCATGTTCCTCCGGGTCTGTAACTATAATCTCAGAGTCAGGAAACAGAGTTTCGACAAGATCATCCTCAACAGTCAGATTCACAGTTGGTATCAGAATGATTCTCTTCCTCAGAAAACGCGTACCTGGACCAAACATCGGATGGATGCATAATGGTCGAATTCCATTTTTGGATGCTTCTTGGAGAGTTATGGGAATATCGCCCTTCACTGAAGATATTTCGCATAGAACCGCGTCTTGCTTCATCTGTGGTGCTATGTTCCGAATCACTTCTGCCGTCTTTGCGATTGGAACGGATACCACTACAACATCAGCATCCTTCGCAGCTGCTGAGTTGCTGCTAGCAAGGATTAGGTCATGCGTTTCAGTTAATTCACGAAGGGCATTGCTGCGAGCGTCAGATACCACTAAGATATGTCCCTGAGAAACAAAGTGGTTGATGAGCCACCCTCCCATCTGTCCGGCTGCGCCAATGATAGCCACTCTCAATCCAAAATCCTCCCTATACGCGCTATTGCCTCTACTAGCTCTTCGTCGGACGCACAGACTGAAATTCTGAAGTATGATGAGAACAGGCTTCCATATAATACACCGGGCTGAACACAGACTCCTTTCTCTGAAAGTAACCGATCGGCAAACTCCAGTCCACTCATTGCATCGTTAGCCATCCGAAGGAATATGTAGAAGCCTCCTTCGGACTCAGTGAAGGTGAGAGGGAGAGGCCTAAGGAGTCTACTGGCAGTCTTCAGGCGCGATTCGATTATTGATGCATTTCGTGAAACGTCATTCTCGCATTCGAGTGCAGCAATTCCCGCATGCTGGATGAACTCTGGTACACAAGTCACTTGGCGATACTGAATAGCTGCCATCCTTTTGATGATATCAGAATCCGCGATAGCGTACCCAAGCCTGAATCCAGTCATGGCATATGGCTTCGAGAAAGACTTGGCTACTATGTGGTTAGCACCTGGAACCTGCAGGATACTCGAGTGGGGCTTGAGTGAAAACTTGGAATAGACCTCATCACTGAGAATTATGATGTTGTTTTTGACCGCCAAATCATTCAGCTCGACCAGTGTTTCTTTATCCAATACTTTGCCAGTCGGATTGGACGGACTGTTTAGAATAATCATCCGCGTAGACTCGTTGAGGGTATCCTCAACAAGGCTAAGGTCAAGGTCCCAGTTGTCTTCCAGCTTGGTTGAGATGTGGACAGGACGCATGTTGAGTGCCCTGACACTTGCGGCATATGCTGGAAAACTAGGATCGATTAGTATTACCTCATCTCCAGGTCGGAGTGTTGCCGCCATGCTGAGATGCAGTGCATACTTACCACTGACTGTTATGACCACTTCTTCAGGAGTAATTTCTCTCCGATATTGTAACCCTAGTAGATTTGCGATCTTCGTTCTAAGTTCTGGAATACCGATTGACTGTGTGTAACGCGTGTGGCCTTTCGAAACCGCTTCCATCATGGCCCTCTTCACGGCATCGGGCGGACCAAAGTCTGGCTCACCTACTTCCAGATGGATGACTTCCTTTCCGGCTCGTTCCATCTCCTTAGCTTTGACAAAGATGTAGTGCGCATCGAGAGCCAACTGCTGCTTCGTGCGTTTCCTTTGCACTCGTATCGACTCTGCCATTAGCTGGTTGAGTAGTCTGAGTCCGAAATTCGTATCCACTCCCTTCTGTTCGCATTGTGCAATTACTGCCGCCCTGAGTCGTTTCTCGACCTCGCGATTCACAAGTGCAGAGCCAAGTCGTTCTTTCTCCCTACCAACCTCCTCAGCAAGTGAGTTCCGCCTCCCGACCAAATCTACAATCTCTAGAGTAATATCAGCAATTTCGCTCCTCAGGCTCTCAAGTTGGGCACTCTTGGTCAATGGAAATCACCTTCACTAATTGGAGCCCATCGGTCAGGAGGTATGGCATTTGGAGTATTGTCACTTAGAAGCATAGAATCACCAGAATAGAAACCTGCTGAGCAGGACAGAATTCGTCGGTGACTCTCGACTACAGATAATAGCTATAATAGCCACTATACGACTGGTTTCTTCCTGTCGCACAAGTGTTCGTGGCTAGTTCTATATTCATCGAGAGAATCACTTAGCCGGTGACTTTGGAAACAACCCTATTATACTTTGTCAGTGAAGCATTTTCATCTAGCTGAATAGCTGATTCACACATCGATCACACAGAAATTCGGAATACCCGTCCTCCCTGTTGATGGTCTGGTTGCAGTTCATGCATGCAGGTCTGAAACAACGCTCGCACAGCGTTAGGTCAGCCATCTTTTTGATACGGCCACACACAGAGCACATGTTCTTAGTGCCGCGACCTCTGTGGACAAACAGGGTTCTTACTATCGCAACTGCATCCTCTGGATCCAAGCGACCAGCCTTCACTTCTGCTTGGGCGTTCTCCTCAATCTCGTCATGATTCACGTCGCTCTCAATCTCTGTGCCAATAACATCCCTCATGGCCTCGGCAGATATCTCTGGACGTTTTTCCAGACTCACTGAAGCTACTGGAAACAGAAGCGAGTTCTTGACCTTGTCAATCACGACATCTATAACGGACACCAATTCTGCATCCACAAGAGGTTTTAGATGATGCTCCAGAGTTGCACGTTCCAACCCAAGCCCCTCCATTACATCGCCTTTGTTGGCGACTCGTTTGGTGAGAAGATACTCTAGGATTCGAACCCTTGTGGCATTGGATAGTGCCTTTGATACAGGCAGAACATCGTTCATCTTGCTCTGACAGTAAATAGGTAAAGACTTCTTTATGTAGTATTGGACCAGAGCAAGGGAAACTTTTCCCTACACTCTGCGAGAAATCGTTTCGTGTTCATTCATATTAAGAAACGCCCTAATGCATACCACAAATGGAGTGAAAGAAAGGTGACTTCAACAGACAGCCTCGTTGAGATCTCAGACCTTAGAAAAGAATACAGGATGGGTGAAACTACAGTCCATGCCCTGAGAGGGATTTCGCTAGATGTCGCAGATGGTGAGTTTGTTGCCATTTTGGGCCAATCAGGCTCCGGCAAGACAACTCTCTTGAACATGATCTCTGCCCTCGATACGCCGACATCAGGGGAGGTTTCTGTACAGGGATCAGTCATCTCCTCAATGAAGAGAGATGAGCGGACCAGATTCAGACGCTCTAGCATCGGACTAGTCTTTCAATTCTATAATTTGTTTCCCACCCTCACCGCTCTCGAGAATGTAGAGATTGGCATCGCCATGGAAATAAAGGACAAACACGAGATGCGCAATAGGGCTAGCAAATACCTCGAGCTAGTCGGTATACTCGACAAGGCAAACAACTATCCATCACAGATGAGTGGAGGAGAACAGCAACGAGTAGCGATCGCTAGGGGTTTGGCTAAAGAGCCGCCCATACTTGTACTTGACGAACCAACAGGCAACCTTGATGCGGAAACATCTGAGGTGATTTGGGAGCTCCTTCAGACACTCAACAAGCAGACTGGAACCACTGTCATCGCAGTGACTCACCAAACATCAGTGTCAAAGCTGGCCGACAGGTCGGTCTTTCTGCGCTCTGGTTTGATATATGGAGTTTCAGAACGGAATGAGGAGGAATAGACCTTGGCTGGAACTCTCCTGCGGAAGACTAGGAAAGAGATCTTCAGTCAGAGAGGAAAAGTTGTCAGCAGCATGTTCCTTGTTTTTGTCGCTGTCTTGAGTTATGTCATGTTTTCAGCAATGATGCCAATGATGAGGGCCACAATTGACAATACATACGAAACCTATGCTGCACCAGACTTCATGGCTGTTGCCTATTCCGCTCCTCGAGATCATATCAGTGTTATTGAAAACATCGAGGGCGTTGAAGCATTCACAAGTCGCTACCATGTCTTTGGGGATATCAGTTTCACCGGCACTTCTGAGAACCCAGCAGACCTCTATGGCATTGATCCAGCAAATCCCCCGGATGTGTTCAGGCTTCTCCTGTCCGAAGGGAATTACCTGAATCCCGCAGACAATCGTTCTGCATTGGTAGAGAAGACATTTGCAACGAACAACGGAATCGAACTGGGGTCTGAAATCACAGTGTCAGTGTTTGGAGAGGACCACGAAGTAGAAGTGGTTGGTATAGTGATTTCTTTGGAGCATCTGTTTCCCCACAGAAATCCAAAGCAACTGATCTATGCCCCTTCACGTGTTTCATTCTCTGCAGTTGCACCGATTTGGATGGACATTTCAGTGCTGCAGGAGCTGGCCTATGCAGGATATGGCGAGAAGGATGTTGTGAATGAGGTAATCGTTCGTTTCGAGGAAGGCTATGACCATACTGAACTCTCAGAATTGGTTATTGAGGCTATTAACCCGTATCCAATTGTGACCACTCTGGACATCAGTGATTTGAGAAGCGCTGAACTCACACGTTTTGATGTCGCGGACGAGTTCATCGTTCTCTTCGCAGGCATCATCTTTGCTGTTGCCGCATTTGTAGTGTTCACCACGGTGAAGAGAATTGTCGAGTTCAACTCTCGACAGATTGGCATCACCAAATCTCTTGGCTACACAACCTCAGAGGTTCAAAGAGCCTACCTTCTCATTTTGGGAGCCTTGGCATTCATAGCAACCATTGTAGCTCTACCTCTAGGTGAGCCATCAGGAAAGGCGATTCTTCAGAGCTTTGCTTCTGTCTATTCATTAGAGATACTGACAGGGGCTGTGCCACCAATGGTCTTTGTTTGGGCGTTAATCGCAGGACCCGGCACTGTGCTTGTTTCTGCATACTTCCCGATTCGCAAAATCTCAAGGTACGAGCCGATAAGGGCCATTCGTGGGTGGATGATGGAGAAAGGATACGTTGGTGAAACAGCCCTAGAGAAAGTTGGAAAGCGGATTGGAATTCGAGGATATGGATTCAAGTTTGTAGTTAGGGGGATTTCTCTCAACAAGGTCCGCGCAGGATTGATGGTCATTGGAATTGCCTTGGCAGCTTCAGTGGCCTCAATGGGCACAATCATGGTTGGGGGATTCAACACTAGTATCGTTGTCTATATGGATCAGAATGAGCACTGGGACATGCTCTTGGATTTCAAAGAACCAATGAACTCGACAGAGATTGATGCGCTGATGGCGCAGGTGGACAATATCGACAGCTATGAGCCCTATCTCAAGCTCGGGACGAGGGCGGTTGTTTCTGACAGATCAAGGTTGGTCAGTTTGCTATGTTTAAACACAATGGGGCAGCTACATGATTTCAATCTCGAAATAGGCAGGACCATTCAAGATGATGATGAAGCTCTGATTGATGTCGCAGTGGCCAACTCGATTGGAGTTGAAGAAGGAGATGTAGTCAATCTCACCGTTGGTAGTTCGACCCAATTGTTCACCGTAGTTGGATTAGTGAGTTCGCCTATGAATGTGCTTTACATCTCTCTTAGTGAGGCATTCGACTTACTCGGCGTTGAGATGATTAGCGGACTGTTCGTCAAGACTTCCGGAGGAATAGATCCTGATGCAGTAGCCGAGGAGGCATTTGCATTGGATGATGTGGAGAATGCAATGACCATGGAACAGGCATCAAGTGGCGTGTTAAGTGAAGCTCAGGGGCTCGCAGTTGCTGTAGGCATGGCAGCCATCGCGATGCTATTGCTATTTGCTGTTGTGTGGAATATCGTTTCGATAAGCGTTGGAGAACGAATCCCTGAACTGGCACAGCTTGAGGCTATCGGTTGGTCGAGAAATACACTCACACGGCTTCTATTCTTGGAGATATCAATAGTGACTCTCGTTGGCGTGATACTGTCCTATCCTGTGGGCTTTGCAATGTCTGGGATGTTCAACACCTTCATGCAGTCGTACATATCCTTCTATGTTCCGTCGTACAATGTCTTGGTGCTCCTAGGAATAGCTGTTCTAACTTTTCTAACGTCTGTTATTGCAACACTGCCTTCTGTAAGGCGCCTCAGACGTATTGATGTTGACAGAGTGATCCGTGACCGGCAGTTGACATAACAGAAATCCCATTCAAATCTCTCAGTTAGTGCCGTAGTGTACATCAATTCGTTCTCCAACTCAGGGAATGATAATTGCATATCCAGCTGCGAACCAAATCAGCAAGCCGCCAATAAGAGCTAGATAAAATGGGCTAGTGGGGCTGGGATCACCCCACAAATCAATCAAGATTCCCTGCAGTAGAAGGATGAGGATAAATGGCAATATAAAGACCGAAAGCAGAAGGATAATCTTGAGTGCATGACCTGTTGGCGCATCCCCTTTGAATTTGATCTCCCCGAAATCTTCATCATTCATTGAGTGGTCACACTCCCGCGTTTCGGTGTCAATTCCTCTTTATGCTTCTCCGAGCCACATCGTCTAGTCCACGGTCCACAGCACTGCATATGAATATCACATAGAGCAATCTTCGCCTACTCAATAGTAGGTGATATGTTCGACAATCCACATAGTGTAGCTAAAAAGAGGGAGCGAGTTTACTATTTTGGTAAACATTTAGATTTGTTTACCTAATATATTAACATTGTATATTGTTTACTAATAAGGTAAACTTATAATGTGTGACCTGTATGTTAGTCATTACTGGATTGTGGTGTTCTCATGGGAACATATCAAAGGATTATAGGTCTACTAGTAGCTCTGGTAAGTAGCATTGCTCTATATCTCATCAGAGTATTTCCAATACCCTCCTTGTATTCAGAGTTCTTGACAATCGTCTTTGGATACCTATTGGCTCTCTTCTTACCGGGTCTACTAATAGACCTCGTCTTTAGCGGAATAGGAAAGGAAGCAGGTGAAGACCTTGCTTCCAAATGTGGAGGGTTGAGGCATGGAGGCTATCTTATAGGATACGCTGAGAGGAGTTTGATATTCCTGGCTGTTGTTATTGCTTATTATGACACTGCATTAACATACGCATCGATTCTAAGCTTTCTCTCAGTCATTGTGGCTGGCAAAGCAATTTTCAGGTATTCGAGTAGAGGAACAGATGATCGTGCTTGCGCAGATTGGTATATTCTAGGCACGCTCATGAGCATAACGATGGCTCTGGCATTGACATGGGGCATCTTTAGGTTCCTATTAATTGGTTGATGAGGAAATGATTGCATCTATCATAGACATCGTAGCATCCAGAGATGTTTCTGTCCGCGAGCGGAGAAAATTGGACAAAGAGATACGAGGCGTGATAGATGAAACTTACAAACGGTTCAAAGAATATTGTGTTGCCGTGCCTGCCTTGACGCAGGGTGATAGTATAGAGCTGTTAGTCAGCAGTTGGCAGCCAATTGTATTTCTCCTTCATAAGCTCCTGATCAAAGACTTGGAGGTTCATGTAGGACTAGGAACAGGAGAGATCATAATCCATAATGAGATGGCAGATGATTGTGATGGACCTGCCTTTTGGAATGCGAGAGAAGCTCTGGATGAAATAAAGCGCATGAAACACATGAAGAGGTCAGCCAGCTTCAAAATTGATGAGAGTGCCTCAGACAATGAGAAAACGATGATTGTCAATGTTGTTCTTTTCTTCACCAATCTTCTCAGTTTAAGCGCAACTCAACTGCATTATTGTTTCTACTACCTCTGGGAAAAGAAACAGATTTCCGAGATTGCCGAAGCTGTAAAGACCACGAAGGGGAATGTGAGCAGGACTTTGAGCAAGACACCATGTTATCTGCTCGAAGAGGTGATGACATTTCTGGGCTGGTAATTGGTGAAAGACATGAATCGACCTGAGCAGTCAACGTCGGCAAGTCATCGTCCTCTTCCATTCAGAACTATCTTCTGACACGCATCCTGTATTCAAGGTCTTCGGCAAATCATGACATTATTGAGCGCTATGATAAGTCCTGAAAGCCCGAGGGCTATTGGGAGGGTTCCCTCTATCATTGGACTAATGACTGTTGGAATAGGACTGGTGGGTATATTTGCTGGACTAGTAACTAGACTCGTAGATGTTGTGGCTGTAGTAGTTGTTGGTTTTTGAAGAACAGTTACGATTACCTCATCTTTGATTTGACCAATATAGCACCAAGGGCAAGAGCAAGGATGTGATTGTCCTTGTTTTGTTTTATGCACACTTCCTCCAGGCGAATATTCACTATAGGGCTACTTTGCTATAATTCTCTCCCGATATCCATTTCATGGGCAAGATGGCCTAAAAACGAGATTCTATCGTCTTTCGGTTACGTTCTCGAATCATTAAATGATAAGCAAAAATTTTCAACTGTGGATTAGAATTTTGATTAAAAAGTTTCAAGATGTAATGAAACTAGACCGCATATAATTAAATATGTAATATCGGAAGAGGGTGAGTATGTTATCTATCGTTTGGACGGACCCCCTTGTTATCCTGTCCCTTCAGGTGATAGCAGGGATCGGTTTCCTATTTCTTGGAATATACACGCTTCTCTCCTATTCGCGGATGAAAAGCAGAACACTGCTACTCATAGGAATAGCATTCCTAGTAGTAGCTGCATCAATAGTAATGAAAATAACTGTGATTCCTCAGGCCGCTGTTATTGGCATCGAGGAAGAATATCTCGAAGCCATAGTCGAGGGCGTGCAATTCATAGCAGGCGCCTTATTCTTCCTTGGACTCCAAGGTATTGGTAGACAGGCAACCCAGGAGGTATCTTAAATTGTTGCTCCAATTGGATTTACCACACCTGGTTGAGTACTCCATAGAGGTGGGCTATGGCCTTGTCTATTTGATTCTGTCATATTTCACCTATAGGAAGTACAGACAGACAGAGAACGTGCTTGCCAAATACTTCTTCGCAGCTTTTCTAATGCTCGCTATATCAGGTCTCTACGGCGGTATTTCCGGCGTCTTGAGCAAGACAGGATACGAGATGATTCCAATAATAGGCGAGAAAGTAAAGGAAATCTATGAGGGACTGGCAGTGGTAAGCTTGGTGCTTTTCCTCATTGGATTAAACAGGATTAAATGACGCTCAAAGAAGATTTGTTTCACGCTAGAGAGTCGGGATTACTGGCGCAGATCCCACTCTTTAGCCAAACATCCCACAATGATGAGCGAATCCATGAAATGGGGATTTGAGTGCAATATGTAACTAAACTGAATGAAGAATGGCAAACAATCTTGGATTGCGTTTTCAAAATCGAAACACAGGGATGAGAGGAAATGGTTACTCTGCCAAGGGTTGTCAAGCTGGCTGTTGTTGGTGCCGGAGGTGCGGGAAAGACTACTCTAATTTCCCGGCTGATCACTGGTTCCTTCATAAGTCATAAAATGACAGTTGGTTTTGATGTCGAGTCTTGGACAGTTGTGCCCGATGGGTCAAATTCAGTGAAGGTTTCATGTTTCGATTTTGGAGGACAGAAGCAGTTCAGATTCTTTCAAGGAGCTCTAGTGACTGGATCCAAGATTGCCTTGATTTTAGTGGACTGTACATCGTTCCACTCTCTTCTTGAGATCCATGAATGGATGCCAATGATATCTCAGATTCCAAACGGCAGGAAAGTGCTTGTTGGGACTAAGATTGATTTGCCTTGTGTTGTGTCATCTGAAGACCTACAGGAACAGGCTGAGAATCTTGGCATCCACCATATGATGGTCAGTTCCAAGACTGGGGAGAACTTCGACGACCTAGTGAATTTCCTCTGCCATATGATAGATGAGATGTAAATCGTCTAGCCAGTCAGGTCGAGAATTCCCTTCCCCCATTCAGAGGCTCTCGATTTCTCTTTGAAGTAGGCATCCACATCGAAGTCATAACGATTGGTTATTATGCCTTCTACGGTTTCTGGGTCCAGTATCAGCTTCTTTTTGACCATCTTCGTAACTCTCGACTTGACATCCTTCCTACTGTCAATCTTGTCGTTCTCCATGTCAATCTTGATTCTTTTCGCCGTATCCAACACATTATCAAAAAGCGCATGCAGGCTCTGTATGGTCTGTTCGTTGGATTGGCCTAGATCCACTTGGTCTAACATCGATCTTTCCAAAGCGAATTGCTTCACATTATATCTGCTATCAAAGATTTGATTGATGATTATCCGCTGATCTATCGCAATAACAAAAGAGGCAGCATCTTTGGATAATGCCAGTTTCGCCCGATAATCACGATTGTATTCTTCCAATGTACAGATAGTGAGTTCATCAAGATAGGGCTTCAATATGTTCCTGAAACTGTCCAGCATGGAATGGATGGAGGGAATGCCAGTGATGACATAGGTTGGCAAGTTATAGAGCGCAGATCGAAGTGATTTATAGAACATCTCTTCTCCAAGGATAACATTGATACCTTGCAAGACCTTGTCTGTTGAACGAAAAGAGGCAGCATCAGGTTCTTCTTGTTCCACTGAGAACGAAAGTTCAAAATCGGGCTTCTTGTATCCACGGACTCTCCCATTCATATCAACGAACACCTGAAAACTGTGATCACATATGAGCCCCTTTGAGATTGAGATAGTTACAATGCCAGACTCAGATTGCTTCAGATTGTCAGCGGGGACTGAGATCTCCCTGTGTGTTCCACAGCTGGTATCTGGGCAGATGATGTTCAATTTGATGGTGCTATTCGCGGTTTCCATTTTGACTGAACCCTTCGATTGAGGGGCGGCAAGACAAAGGCCGTCCTATTTGTAGGATGTCAGTCTATTCTATGAATATTAATTGTTCTTGATTATGGGTCAAGTTTAAACTGCTGCATGAGTGAGGACAAATATTTCAAGACCACAATAGTCAACACCACAATAATGCTACTGTGGATGTAGTAGAAAACGGAGATCTCTCGATGAAGGGGCGTAGAGCCACTCTGATTGCACTTGCGCTGATGGCATTGATTATCAGTGGACTCTGGGTCACTCTAGCCTTCATCTATTCCCAAAGCACATCCCCCTTCGGTCCAGGTCCTTACACTCCTCATAGCTCGGATGCAACCACTAGACTAACAAGCTCTCTCTATGGAGGCATATCTTTTGACTTAACAAAGACCGAGGGGTACCTGGATGGGTATAACCTGTTCAATCTGCATGCCATCAATGCCAGCAAACATAACGAACGTATAAACAACTCTCTGGTCATCTTTGATATGGATGGCAATCTCATCCTTGAGAATTCAGCTTTCAGAAAGCCGGTCGAGATGATTGATTCCACAACGATACTTGGTTACAGTCCAAATGGTGTCATGCTATGGAATATGGAAACTGATGAGTATCATCATACCAATATCAGAGGACACCATGAGCTTGAGTATAATCCAAACAGCGACACCATCTTCACTCTGAATATGACATTTGTTGATATTGAAGGTGAGAGTTACCGATTTGATGAGATTCGTGAATACGCACTCAATGGCTCGCTTGTTTGGAAGCTGGACCTTCATGACTTCATTGGCCTTTCAGATTGGTGCCCTTTTCATGACCGCGATGGGGGCAAGAATGACGTAACACATGCAAACAGCATCTTCTACGATGCGGATGAAGACACCATCATTCTGAATGTGCGAAATGTAAACAAATTCTACAAGATAGATCATGCTACTGGAGAAGTAATCTGGGCTCTTGGAGAACATGGGGATTTCACGTTGTTCGACAGGTTCGGTCGAGAAAGAGCCAGTCTTTTCTACCATGCTCATTCCGTTGAACAGATTGCTGACAACCGATTCATCTTGTTCGATAATGACTTTCATAATCAGACCAAACAGTATTCTTTCAGGTCCCGCATTCTTGAGATTGAGATTGACAAAGAAGCTATGACTGCCCGGGAGGTATGGTCCTGGACTGGTGATCTGAGTTATTTTTCTGCTTGGTGGGGTGACGCTGATCTATTAGCAAATGGAAATCGTCTAGGGACGTTCGGCACAGAGATCAAATATGAAGGCCCCTACGGTGCTCGTCTTGTTGAGGTGAATGATGAGGGTGAGGTCGTCTGGGAGATGTCATTTAGAGACACCGAAGACATCATCTATGGTGTATACAGGATGGAGAGAATACGATTCTCCCCGGTTCTCTCTTCACATGACGATGTCCTAGTCAGCTATGGAACAGACCTTGACCTATCGTGGCAGGCATGGTACAACTTCAGACCGAAGCGGACTATGCACGGTACATATGAATTGTATGTAGATGACATTCTTTCGAAAAATGGAGCCATTGAATATGATAAATATTGGCGCCCCACGAATGTGAGCTTCAATATCGGATCTCTTGACGTTGGCTACCACAATGTCACCCTGACCGTCAGCGATGAAGCAGGCCACAGTACCACTGATACAGTGAATGTAAGCGTGCAGACATTTCAAGTCAATCGAAGTGGTCCATTGTTCACGGAGACCGGGTCCTCAAATTCAACCATCCGATGGAGTGGTGTCACCTCCTTTCCAGTATCATATGAATTGTCAGCAAACAGCACCATTCTTGAGCAGGGTCCTTGGTACGGTTCAGATATTCTATTGGACCTGAACGACCTGGCAGTCGGACTGCATAACATCATTCTAGAATTTTCAAACACCTCTGGAACAGTCTATACAGATTCCTTCTGGGCCGCTTTGAATCCATCCGCGAAACCTGAGTTCATCAATTCGCCTGAGGATACAACATTAGACTGGAATTCAACTACGACTATGAGCTGGTCGGTCTTTGATAGGTCTCCAACCAAATGGTTTCTCATGTTAAATGGGGATCTTCAGCAATCCGGTACATGGAACGGAAGCGCCAATGATATAGACTGGATAGTTCCGAAATTTGACGAGGGGACATACAATATTACACTATTCCTGCAAGACGTTGCTTCCAATGTAGCCTCTTCAACTACCTGGCTGCATGTCATTCCCCCAAGCCCGCCTGTAATGACGGAGGTACCAGCTTCTGACATAATAGAGTGGGCAAAAGGAACTCAGCAATATGATTGGGAAGTCCATGGCGGAGAGAACTATGTGATATA
>JBHLRP010000035.1:0-3158 GCA_048882485.1 Candidatus Thorarchaeota archaeon | reverse complement strand
TCTGACATAATAGAGTGGGCAAAAGGAACTCAGCAATATGATTGGGAAGTCCATGGCGGAGAGAACTATGTGATATACAGAAATGGGATTGCTCTCAAGGAGGATGTGAAGCAGGATCCAATAATCACTCTAACGATAAAGAACTGGCAAGCTGATGGCTGGCGGCTGGGTGACTATAATATCACTCTTGTAGTCACTGATGGTTCACACATGGTGGCGAGCACAATCTGGTTGACGGTCTATGTCGACTTTGGTGATGCATATGTTGACTCTGTTGTTGTCTCTGCCTCTTCTTGGTATTCTCAGGGTGAGTTCGCTGTAGGATCTCCTGACTATGCATTTGCGAGCATATTCGAGGACTATGGTTCGGGGTATATGACATTAGACATGGGTGAGAACGAAGAGATACTCGATGCAGCGGGCAGTGATTTTGAAGTCATTTCTCGTGGAGGCAACTATTCGGTTTCGGTTTCACCAGATTTGGATCAGCCATTTATAGAACTTGGAGTTGTTTCAGGAACACAGAGCCTCGATTTGGCAGCAATTGCGTATGATGCTGTCCGATATGTGCGAATAGAGATGTTTGGCTCCGAAACAGTCCAGATTGATGCCATCGTTTCTCTAAACTACAATGAGCAAGGAGCAGACGATGAGATTCCAATTATCACTCCAATTGGCGACATCGCGATATGGACGAATCAGACTCCCTACGAACTGGAATGGGACGTTTCTGATCTGACGCCGTGGAATTATAGCATCTACATTAATGGCACACTCAAATCTCAGGGACCATGGGACGGGGACTCCATTGCCCATCCATTTGCACAAGCTCCAGGCATATGGGAAGTGCAATTGGTTGTCTATGACCTGTTTGGCAATCATGCTTCATCAGAAGTTATCGTTACTCTAATGTTGGCTCCATCTGATGTTGTATTGTTCGTATTGCTTGCAACTGGTGTCGTATCGTTTGCCTTACTAATCGTTCTTCTGTTGAAACGGAAACGTGGACCGTGACAATAGTGTTCATGCTAAACGCCAAAATGCAAGGAGGGTTGTAGACTATTGAAAAAAGGCGTATTGCATGTCTTCAACTTCTCAGGAGCACCGCGTGAACTGACTGAGAGGCTCCTAGAAACACAGCGAGATTGGTTTGATCAGCATTTTGCGGATGTCACTTTCTTGCATGAAGATCTTCCTTTGCCTGAGAATGCCTATGACGTGAAACGCAGCCAGTACAAAGCCAGGCCATTCCTAAAGACACTTGATATCTACACCGATCACTCCACCCATGCACTCGGTCTAGTCAACCTTGACCTGTTCGTTCCCGACCTCAACTTCATCTTTGGAACTGCTCAGTTTGGTGGCAATGCAGTTGTGGCATTGCCAAGGCTCCGTCAGTCCTTCTATGGTCTTCCTGATGATGATTCCCTGTTCTTCCAACGCACTGTGAAAGAGGTCTTTCATGAACTCGGACACGTATTGGGGCTTCGTCACTGTACAGACCATTGTGTGATGCAGTTCTCCAATTCCCTATCTGATACTGATAGAAAGCCAGATTCCTTTTGCCAAGGATGTCTGCTTCTCCTGGAAGAGGGCGGTAGAGTGTCTTTCTAGGGCATCTTGAGCCACGTTTCATGACGAAGTGATTAGAAATACTATAAAATATATAATATTAGTTTCTATTAGATTACCCGTATAGGAATGTATGGACTGCTGGGTGTCATTATCATCATTGGAATCATCTCAGTAGCGTTGCCAATTATCTTCCCCTCTCTCCTGGCAGGATCCATCACCTTCTTTCTTGCCCTGAAGCCCGAAGACCACGTTGGTTGGATCTTTTATGCTGAATTGTTGGTCAAGCAGAGCCAATACCTCGAGGCTATTGATGCGTATCGGACCGCAGCAAAGTTGCGCCCAGACATTTCTGAGATATGGATAAAGCTTGGAAACCTCCTTGCGAAGCTGGGTCAATTTGATGAAGCGGATAGGGCATTCCAGATAGGGCTGGACTCAGGCATCTTCTAATTCATGCTAGACGCATGGTGTTATTGCACCATTTTCGTTTACTGACAAGACTCAGAGTGGGTTGCCGTCTTTCGATTGCTGCATACTATAACGCTAAACTAATTCATTATAGGCATTCAGAAACTCCCAGTAATAGTATGGTGTATCAGAATGCAGAATATTGATGCAATGATCTGGTTGCTTTTGCCTATGGTAGGAATGGTGTTAGTACTATTGCTGATGATGCTAAGGGCAAGAGGTCTTGGCTCCTCTAGAAGAGGAGTAATAGTCGGACTGGGCATAGTCGCGATCATTGTAGGGATGTACGTCTTCCTAAGATACGTTGTTTTTCCTGACTAGTGCTCCTCCTTTGAGGCACTCCGGTTTCGCCTTTTCTCTATCCCATGCGAAGTATCTATAAGCATGCCACAGCCCCCAACTGCCCGCATAGTATCCAAGGCAGTCTGATTGCTATGCAAGCGTGGTTGGGTTGATCAAGAGATGATAGAGTCAAAGGAATCAGCTTACAGGACAATGGCTTTGTTCTTGGCAGTCAGTCTTGTCATCATCCTGGTCTATATCGGAATATTCGAGATGATTCAATTCATTGAAACGGCTAGTGGAGGACTAGTTCATCGCACCTTGGTGTTGAATGCGCTCTTATTGGTGGGGGCAGTCTTCGGAGTCTTAGTCGTCTATGCAGGACTCCGAGCAAAGGATTTAGGGCTTATCGGTCGGAAACTCCCGCTAGCGTTCGTTGCTTGCATACTTACATGGGTTCTTGTTCAGATAATAGAAGGGCTGGCAGGTTTCGTTGGCACAGGCACCATAGAATTCGACACAAGATGGAACACGGAATCTCCGGTTTTGATAGGCCTACTGATTGGAATGCTTTTTGGAACAGCCCTGTATGAAGAGGTTGGCTATAGGGGATTTCTTTTGGTTCAGTTCGACATGAAGATGTCAGGTGTCACTTCGAATAGGTATGTACAGACAACACTAGCGCTGCTTATCTCACAGACATTCTTCACATTGATTCACGTCCCTTGGAGGGTCATGAATCAGGGATGGACAATTAGTATCGTCCCTGATCTGGTTTTCAGCGTGTTCATGAATGGACTGATTTATGGATTGCTGTATTTGCGGACTGAAAA
>JBHLRP010000034.1:0-33501 GCA_048882485.1 Candidatus Thorarchaeota archaeon | reverse complement strand
CTTGACCTTGCGTCCAAAGGCATTCGAGAACTGATGGAAATTCAGAAGAAAGCACTTTCTGGATAGATAGAATCTATACAGTCAATCCCAAACAGATCAGTCCCATATCTTGTATATCTCGTCAAGTTCTTCCATTGTGATGAAGAGCTTTCCAACACAGGACTCTTCAATTCCTTCTTCTATCCACCATGACTCATCTCTTTCCGGTTCTGTCCACGGAGTAGCCAGCTCTGGAGCTCGGATACGATACATAATGAACAGTCCCACTGCAATCTGAATTGGAATTGGTCCATAATATATGTAATCAGTAGTTTCGTAGAGTATCTCTAGAATCCATAGTAATTCAATGCACAGAAGGAGCATAGGCGCAAAAAGCGCAATCAGCGCCCATCTCAGCACACCGTCTTTACTAGCTCGATTCTGGTAGTATCTCACAACTCTCAAAGCAAAAATGACATTGGGCAGACTGAGGGGTAGTGTTGTCCAGAGAAGAGCCGGATTGTAGGCTACAAAGTTATGAAGCCCCACGTTCGTGGATTGGAGGCTAAGCACCCAAAAAAGTGAGTATAGAATATTCGCTTCAGGATATACTGAGTCGTTACCAAGAAACCACCAACCAGGCATAACACCATAAGGCGTCAACAGCGTGAAGAGTCCCATAATCGCAGCTATGACTCCTGGACTCACACCATATAGGTCCTGGTAGATGTTATCGGTAGTCATAGCAGTCGTGCCGCCCTCAGAGAGAATCTACAGATGTCATATGTGATAAAAGATTCGTTGGAGTGAAACTTGTACCCGACGGCTACAAAACCTGTGCATCGGGCGTAAGCTTTATCTTGGATTGATGGACAGATAGTGTGCTTTCGTCGAGTAGAGAAGGCGTTGTCTGGCGGCTATAGAAGGTCGCCATGAGCCGTTCTGGCGAACCTCGGCGTACAGCAAGCTTTAAAACGTCAGTCATGACGGCTGACGGAGCGCACCCCACAGAAATAGTGGTGTGTGCGTGTGAGGTCCGGACTCCGTGGTTAGCATGGAGGAAGGCCCATCGGGACCAGACCGGAGGATGGAGTCATTCCCGATGGAGGACCGTCGAAGCATATGATTCATTGATGTGCTGTGCACTGAGAATCGTTGTGTGGAGATTGCAGAGGATGAAGGCATACGTACACAAAATGTATGTTCGATTTTGATACACAACCAAAGATTAGGGTTACAATCGTAATCAACCGATGGTTACAACTCCTTGACAACAGGTAATACTGTGCCGGTCACAAGAGTAAGACTACAATATGCTGTACGGTTGCTGGTGGATGACTTGGTTGGCTAGCCGATGAAGGGCGTCACGAGCTGCGAAAAGCCTGGGGTAGGCGCATGAAGCCTTTGATCCCAGGATCCCCGAATTGGACTTCCTGGCTGGGGCTAATACCCCCTGTCATTCCAGTGTCACAACTGGAAGGGGAACGCTCGGAACTGAAGCATCTTAGTACGGGCAGGAAAAGAAAACAATAGTGATTCCGTGAGTAACAGCGAGCGAAAACGGAAAAGGCCAAACCGAACCCTCACGCGAAGAGTGTGAGGGGATGTGGTGTGTGGGCTCTGAACTTAGTGCCGACGTGTCTAAGCTGAATTCGTCTGGAATGACGTGACACAGAGGGTGATATCCCCGTAGGCGTAAACCACGGGCATGTTTAGAGATCCCGAGTAGCGCGGGTTGGTTTTCTCGCGTGAAAGTCGCAAGTGCAATTTGCGAAGCCTAAATACTCAGCCAAACCGATAGTAAACTACGTAGCGCGAGCGAAAGTTGAAAAGTGCCGCGGAAGCGGGGTGAAAAGCACCTGAAACCAGCAATCTATTCAAAGGATGCCGATTAAAAGGGTAGATACTCGGGGAACGAAACAGGAGCAATCCTGCAGTAGGACCCAAGTGGACCGAATCGGCGTCATCCGTCTTGAAACACGGGCCAGGGAGTTCATGGGCGTGGCGAGGATAAGGCGTTAAGCCGTAAACGAAGCGAAAGCAACAAGCCCGCAGCTGCTTGCAGTGAGGGGCGACGTGTGATAAGTGCGTGAAGTCACTCCCGTGACACGAGAAACCAGTCGATCTTGGCGTGGGCAGGGTGAAGCCGGGCGAAAGCTCGGTGGAGGCCCGATAGGGTTCTGACGTGCAACTCGTTCCGTTGACCTGCGCGAAGGGGTAAAAGGCTTATCTAGACTGGTGATTGCTCGTTCTCCGCGAAGTTGGTCGTAGCCAAGCCCTGCTTGAGGTATCATGTGGTGTAGAGCACTTTCGGATGTGCCCGGGGGACGTCAAGTCCTTCACCATCCTGAAAACTCCGAAGCTGCATGAACCGTAGACGGCAGGAGACGGGTGCCCGGGGTAAGCCCGGCAGGCCGAGATGGGGAGAACCGAGAGTATGGTTAAGGTCCCTAAGTGCCAGATAAGTGCGGTGAAGAAGGGCGTCGAGAGCCCAAGACAGTCTGGGGGTGAGCTTAGAGGCAGCTATCCCCGAACGAAAGCGTAACAGCTCACAGACCGAGGCTCTCGGCCTTGAAAATGGACGGGGCTAAATCTGGCCACCGAGACCATACGGCACGCAGGTAGAACTGCGTGATCTGGTAGCGGAGCGACCCGGTCGGGCAGAAGCGGGGCTGTGAGGTCCCGTGGACCGTCCGGGTTTGATGATCCTGGCAGTAGTAACAGCAAAGCATGGTGAGAATCCATGTCACCGAAAGGGAAAGGGTTCTTCGGCAATGCGTCGTCAGCCGAAGCTTAGTCGATCCTAAGTGGCGTCGTAATTCGAGCGTCACGAAAGGGAATCAGGTTAATATTCCTGAACCTCGGAAGTACGATTCGCGGCAACGCAAAGCCGGACTTGTGACTCATCTGGACAAGCCGAGCGCAGCTCTCGCTGCGTTTAACACTATAAGGGTGCTGAGTACCGTAATGGTGAGAAGCAGTCGAAAGGTGGAATAGCGAGTGGTCGGACACTCGTTCGGCCCATTCCTGGTGACCATGAAAAACGAGTCCGGAAGGATCTTCCGAGTCCGTACCCAGATCTGACACAGGTTCCCTGGCTGAGAAGGCCAAGGTGTATCGGAGTCACCCCTCCTGAGGGAAATCGGCTAATTAGCAGCGTAACTTCGGGATATGCTGTGCCTGGGTTAGTGCAAGCTTTCCCAGGTCTTAGTAACTAAGGGGTCCCAACTGTTTAATACAAACATAGCTGACTGCAAACGGGAAACCGCGAGTACAGTCAGTGAATCCTGGTCTGTGCCTGTCAGTCAAAGCTCAGAAATGGGTCTAAGCTCAGGTTAACGCCGGGACTAACTATGAGTCTCTTAAGGTAGCCAAATGCCTTGTCGGTTAAATGCCGACGTGCATGAAGGGAGCAATGAGGTCCCCACTGTCCCCAGGAGGGCTCCGGTGAACCTACACCGTACCGAACAGTGTACGTAGCGCCAATGGGAAGAGAAGTCCCTGCGGAGGTTTACTACGCAGTCTGTCATTGCCATCCCGGGCACCGTGCAGAGCATAGTCAGGAGCGTTGAACCACTCTCTCCGGGGAGTGGGAATGCAACCGTGTAATACTGACCATGTTGTCTGAGATGGCTAACCTAAACCAAGCGAGTCTAGGGACACTGGCAGATAGGCAGTTGGGCTGGGGCGGCACAGGGCTGACAAGAGATCAGCCCTGACCAATGCTGAGCTCAGAGGCGACGGAAACGTCTCGTTGAGATTAAGGGCATAAGCTCGGTTGACAGGTTCCCGCAAAGCGACGGAACCTGGGTGGAAACACTGGCCTAGCGAACCTTCACTAACCAATTGCAAGTGGTGGAGATGACAAAAAACTTACCCCAGGGGTAACAGAGTTGTCGCGTGCAAGAGTTCATATCGACCACGCGGCTTGCTTCCTCGATGTCGGCTCTTGGTATCCTGGCGTTGCATAATGCGCCAAGGGTGCGGGTGCTCACCGATTAAAACCGAACGTGAGCTGGGTTTAGACCGTTGCGAGACAGGTTGGTTTCTATCTATTGGCGCTGTTGGATGTCTGATGGCAAGGGGAAGCCGGTACGAGAGGAACGCTTCGCCGCGACCTATGGTGTACCAATTGTCTGAGAAGGCAGTGTTGGGTAGCTAAGTCGTAACGGATAAACGCTGAATGCATCTAAGCGTGAAGCCGGACCAAAAAATAGACATCCACTTAATAGACGTCCCCTCCGAGGGGCAACGGGGCTGGTGACAGCAACGTTGAGTCTAGAAACGAGGGCTCTGGTAGAAGACCAGGTAAATAGGGCAGGGATGTAAGTACCAAGCTTCGGCGAGGTATTCAGTCCACTGCTACTAATGCCCGAGGCGTGTAGTCAGAAACGGTGGCTCGCGCAGTACCTAGAGTTGTCAAGGTTCAGAAGTTGTAACGAATGTCTTCATCCTGTGCAGGTCAACCTCATTGGTTTTCACTTATTATCGCAATCACATTAATCAATGCAGTGCGGCAATGCGTCATAGTTTTTCAAATGCTATCTCTCCCTTGGACCTCCAGTTTACATATGCCTGCCCGCTAGAACGCTCCGCACTGGGACTGGCGGGGTCTGACTCTATCAAAACTCATGGTCGACTAGATACTTCTCAATCCATGCCCGAGTCAACCTGATGAGGGTCCTCATGAACTTGGGATAGTTTATCAGCTTGGTGTCTATCTGCTCTCCTGCCTCTGCAGTAATCTTGACTCCTCCGATACGAATTACTCTACTCCTCTCAAAGACGCCATTGTTGTGTATGATGACATTGCGTAGTTGGGCCAATCCATCCCAGTTCTTGTGTTGCGTCTTGGTTATCAGCTTCTTTCGCTTGGACTCCTTCATGATGTTGGTGAGATACATCCAGAATATCTTGTCCTCCATCTTTGCCTCTTCAGTCTTCTCCTGAAGCCAGTCCACGAGTGGACCACTCTTTGACGCCTTGATGACGTTCTTTAGGAAGTACTCAGCGGATGAGAGACTGAACACATAGTTAGTCCTTATGATTATCGTCAATCGCTGTAGGAACTCCTTCTCCTTCATTTCGGGGTCGATGTTCGGCCATAGAAAGCCAAAGAGCTTCACAAGATCACGGGTTGACATGGCACGTTTTCGGAGGAACTCAAAGCAATTCTCGACATGCGGCACCGCATTGTCGAACCACCTGACATCTTTGTCCAAGCTGAAACGAATGTCTTCGAACGCATCATGTAATCGTACAATTACCTTTCTCGGTTTGGCTACGATAACCATGAGTGCTCGTTCATAGTACTCGTGCAACCATATAAGACTCTCACAAGTATTGTGGACTACAATACTTGCCTCTTTCCGCAATTGGGACATGTAGTGACTCCTCTCTCTTCCTTCGGAATCAGTATCTCTCTACCGCATTCAGAACAAGTGCGCACATGATGAGTTGCAGTCCGCTCAGCCTCTCTAATCATTTCAATGTCCTCAGCGGTTGCTTCAACGTGAGAGATCATCCGCCCCAGACCGTTTTCAATCAGGACAGGGAAGAATGCGGCCACATAGGCATAACCGACCAAAATCAACAGGTATGGACTCCATCCTTCCAAGAGTACTGCATAGGCGATTAATGGAGTCAAATTATATCAAACAGGTGATCAGCAGCCATTACTGCTCCGCATCCTGCGAGTTGGGCTTCCATATTCTGGGATACAATCAATCCCCCGATTGTTGTCGCTGCTTCTTCAGGTGGAACGCCTCCGGGGACGTCGTTTATGTTTTGAACCATTAGATAGTTCTTCCATGTGCTTGGTTGTTCGCTGGGGGAAACAACTAACTCGCCAGTGTAACAGCAGATGTACATACCTTTCTTCTTTCCTTGGACTAGTAGGTTTAGCTCACCTGATGGACCTTTCTTAATTGTGATGGGTGTATAGCAGAGCCTAAGCAAAGAGGATTCCCACTGACCTCCCTTCAAGACTATGCGGTCTATCGCTCGAGATTTTGTGAGAAGTTTCATAGTTCGCCCAGTTTTGCCAGACACCTGAGCTGAATCTACCAGATGTCCTTGGTAATATGCGTCCATTGTGAGTCCAGAGTGGTTAAAGAATACAGTTGCTTCTACTGTTGTGGAGAGAGGAATATAGGCTATAAGCTCATTGTGCAAGAAGAGCTCCCCAGCCCCATCTCCCGAGAAATCAACAATACGGTTACCTTCCTTTAGCTGCGCAGGAACCTCAAAACGCACATCTTCTCGCTGAATAACATGAGGAAACAGGGTGCTCGGCTTTTCAGGAGAGAAATCAACACATTTCATCTTGTCTTCTCCATCGTCAATAAGTGGCAAAGAGTCGCATGATACAGGACTGAGTACGGTTGACACAAGCTTTGAGGGATTGCTATCAGGGATGGAATGTGCTACAACGTAGTAGGATTGGCATGGCCGTGAATGGGGACTAGCAACCAAGGCGTACAAGCGGATTTTGCTCCCCGGTCTGTACTTACCTTGGTCACTCCACAGCCGCTTGAGAGTCAAGTAATGCGGGTTCACTAATTCCTCCTTGACCTCGTGGGTGTGAATCTTCTTGTCTGTTGTCCTTTGATACTCCCAGACTGTTTTCAACTTGTAGGGTGTTCCTGGTATGGGCTGATCCAGATAGTCAATCACTATGTCTACTTGTTCCTCTAATGTGAGTTCTCCTGGATCTGTTGGAGTGGCGTTCTGCCCACGACGCATTGGATCTATCTCATCACTCGCGGCTGCTGCAATAGCAGCAGCAGCCGCGCCCCCATACAGACCCCAAGTTAAGGGTGATGGGGCTTCCCACTCAAAAAGAGAGCCAAGAAGTGGGCCGCAAAAAGCGACCTTCGCCAAGCCTTCAAGGTGCTCACTACCTCGGGGATGGCCTGGTTGGATGATGTCATCACCCTTGTCACCTCCATCTGCCCACACGTGCCAGTTAGATAGAGCCATAGGAGAATCATTTAGAAAGCATAGTGTGCCGAGAGTGCCATATCCGTTGAACCAGACGATGTTATTTTCTGCATTGCTAGTTGCCACACCACCGACGAGCGGGTCATATCTTGTTTCATCTCTATTACCCGTGGCGCCTCCAGATGACACAGCGTCGAAGACTTTCACATCTGTGGGAAAACCCTCAAACTCCGATGGGATTGTCCTACTGCCAATTGTGTGTATTGCAGTTTCTGATCTAAGCTTCTTATGGACATGAAATACGATAGCTAGTTCCTCCGTAACTTTGCCATCCTGATGTTTCGATCCAATGCCGATGCTGATAATATTGGAGTCATTTCTCCATAAACGCCTAGCCTTCTCTACAGCATGCTGCAATTTCTCAAGCAGTTTCTGCCTTTTTTCAAGCTCCTTACCATTCGTTTTCATATTTAGACTGCAACCTCCTATGAGAATCGAATACCTAGTTTCGATACAATGTCTTCAATTAGAGAACCCCATGCGCTATTGCCGCTCTCGTCTTTACTGCCGCTGTGATTAAGAGCCACCAGCTTCATACTATTCTTATGTATCCATACTGAGCCTGAGTCTCCTTTTCTG
Source organism: Candidatus Thorarchaeota archaeon (assembly GCA_048882485.1). Lineage (GTDB taxonomy): Archaea > Asgardarchaeota > Thorarchaeia > Thorarchaeales > Thorarchaeaceae > SMTZ1-83. The sequence continues at coordinate 25,941 of JBHLRP010000034.1, read as the reverse complement.
CTAATTGGCATATTATTGTCTGGATCGCGTGCAAAATGCACCTGGTCGATTGTGAACATCGTGCCATCATCCCTTGCATCCGACCAGGGGCTCAGACCATCGATGAGGGCGTGGGTCAAACCCGTCCTTGCACCGGTCTTAAAAACTCGTTTATCGTCCCGGGTGCCAAAAGCCAGAATGTCAATGATCTCTTGTTTTGTCATGACTTCACCTGGAAGTGAAACTACACCTCCCAGCGTGGGAGCCCCGACTGGTTCGACTGGTATAGTACTGACCTCACCATTCTGAGCGTCAAGATACTGGAGAAACGGGATCGGTAGAGTCCTGTGGTCATTGAGTCTTGTGAGGGCAGCATCAATATCATGCCTTTGCCATTCTTCAAGAGAACCGATAATAAGATCCTCATCTTGATATGCGAGATCAGCACCTTCGCTAATCATACCAGCGATGAGAAGAACTATTGCAATCACCAGGAGTAGAACTTTCCACCAAGGATCTTGAAATGGCAATGGACTGTGGACTCCTTCATACGGCGTGCATTGCAGTGTATATGTGAATTTGGTTGGCAAAACTAAAAAGGGATCATACTCGAAGCGTGGGTCTTTAGGCTTAGTCGGATCGTCATCCACTCGAAGCAAATCTAGACAATTACAATAGCAATGAAGAAGCTTATGCAGCTGACATAGATCCTGAAAACGTCCTGTCTTGAGTTTCTTCAAGATGGACTGCAGTTCTCCAGTCGCTTGTGTGGGAGCTGGTGGCTTCTTACGACGCCTTCGTCCTTTCCTCGCTGATATTGTATCTACTATAGCCTCTCGTAGGGCCATTCTTATTCTTCCCTCAGGTGCTTCAGCCACCATCTCATGGTTCACAGGATCAATGTAACTCCTAGTCACGTAGATAGTGTATGAAGCTTTGCGTCGCGAAGAATCTGGATCAGGCATAGGATTGGGTTCTCGGCATACAAACTCCACTGTAGGCTTGTGTGGCATCGCACCCCCGCAGTCAATCTTGAAGTAGATGGTTCTAGATTGAAAAGGTTCCAGAGCCCCAATAACCACACCCGTTTCATACAATTGCTGATTGAAAGACTGTAACTCCGCCTGAGACCATGTATCGATAATCCGTATGTTCTGAGCAGCGAGTAGGACTCGACTCTGGCGCGTGACTTCAATGTATTGCCCTTCCTTGAATGGCTTGCCCCAGATATTCATCACACGGACTCCCATGAAGTAACCCCCAAGGGCGGATTCAAATATTCCATCGGGCATCATTTGGAGAGATATTGTTTCAATTGCATAGGGTCTTATTGGAATTGTAATAATCGGACCCACTTTCTCCATTGCTAATACTAAATCAGTCCAATCCATGTCAGTCCAATCTTCAGACTCGATGTCCAATTGAAGACTTGCCCCATTAACGACTTGGTTTGCCTGACGCATCAATGAATCTTTCCATCCACTTCCATCGTTATGCTGGATTTGAACTTGCCAGCCTGCAGCTCCGTCAACAATGATTTCCGGAGACCCCACGACGCCGGGATATGTGCCATCACTAGTGTCACTGCCTGTTATCACAAAGCGCTGATCGAAGGATGCTTGTCTACCCTTAACAGTAATTCGCCAGCGGCCTCGGAATGTTTCAGCCATGCCTATTCCTCCTCTGAGTGATTAAGGGATCCAGTTATTTGGATGCCTTTTCTAATGTTCTCTAAACTGCTTTGGTTCGGAATCAGAAGTAGTGCGTTCTCGAATCAGTGAATCCTAGATTCCATCAACGAACCTACAACTATTTAGAACTATGACCTTCGATATGAAAGTTTCGATTGATTGTCAAATGATTATAAATTCTGTATAAGATGAAGAAATCGTTGTGATTAGGATTCAGAAATCTATCTTATATAAGCTTTCAAAATCCATTAGAGAGATAAGATTTCGGTTTTTTAAGACTCGGGACTAATAACTCACATTGTCGCAATAGGTTGAATGAGATGCGAACTATGACGAGTTCTGCACATGAACTCATATTGCCATCCCTATCATCGGTTGATCGTTTGGTTTCAATCGAAAAGCCCCCTTTGTGGAAAGAGTTATATCAAATGAATGGTTGATTAGCTGGCGTACGCATTTCACCTGATAGGGCAAGATGTGCCGCGCAGACAGAGGGAAATACAGAGTTGAAGTGCGGCACTAGGCATTATCCGATTCTAGATCGGCGGACATACTGCTATCTTAGACTGCAAAAGAGCACACATCCATCAAGCAAGGCTAGGTTCCCTCGTTTCTAATGGAAATGCAGCCAATGGAGGTTTTTAGATGCAACATAAGAAGGAGGTCTTTTGGAAGATACCATTGCGAAAGGAGTCTATCGCAGAATGGAGAGATATTAATGAGGATACTGTTGGGCTTGGTGAATTCTCGGATTCACTGTGGAGTGGAGCAGAGGCTATTATTCGCAGTGAAATGTCATTCAAGGCTAAACGTCGTGCCAGCATTCTTGGTTTTCATGACTCTATCGACTACTTGGATAAGTTAGAAGACCGTCATCACAAGGATAGTATGAAACACATCAAGCGAGCTATAAAACAGCTGAAAGAATGCAGGTCCCGACTAAGCGACACCAAGCTCTCACAACTGAACAATGTTCTAAAAAGCCCTGAAAAACTGAAAGATAGTCGCAGACAAGTAATGGACAGCTTCAGACGTGAACTCTTGGAATACGACTTAGAACCTGAAGTAGCTGAAGAGCTTGTGGATATAGCGGAGAGTTCATTTAATGTGATGATGGAGGATAGTAATATTGGAACTCTCCTAGGTCGCGTGGAAGAGAATCTCAACAACTTGGTGAACCAAAGGTCAAAGAGCAAGACCCGAGGGCGGGGCGAATACCATTCGCCTTTGGAGGAGTGGAAATGGTATCTAATCGCAGCAGTTGCAGGAATCGGAATCTACGTTTTAATGAATTGCCTAGTATGGGTAGGTTGTGTCTTTGTGTTTAAGATAGCTGTGGGAACTTCTGCTGTTGTTAGCGCCATCGCTGCAACTGGGTGCTAATTAGAGAGCAAGATACAAGACCATAATACGTGGAATAAGGTACCAGTGATCCAGAACGCAGAAACTGAAGAGCAACGATTCTTCAAATCCATGCAACTTCCAAAGGAGAATACTGAGTATCCACTAGCCACCACATCTCTACGAGACAATCCTCGGTTTCAAATCGACCGGGAGCCTACATTGACTTTTCTTTCATCGAATTGGTGACTGTTCTGACGAACAGAATTAGAGATTCTTCAAAAAGTATGGGGTCAATCCAGTGTATACAGCGCAGCTGGAAGTCCAATCGGATGATAGAGCAATGAGATTGGGATGAGTATTGAGTGGGTGTCTAGAAGAATATCAAGCCTGCGGCACCATTTTGCTCTCAAGCGATACGAACATATACCTTTTTCAAAAACTGGCATTCGACTATTTCACTTCTTCTTAGGCAGCGATGATGATGCCTTGAGGTATGTTAATCGCTCAGGAGCATCCGGATATTGCTTTATGCAACAGAGTAATTTGGGAGAACGGTCTTGCTGGATCCTGAAAAGGGGGCTTCAGTGCCATTCTCCTCCTTTTTTGGGAATATACAAAAAGCTTCGGAAAAACTGTCAGACTCTGAAACATTGAAACCCGATTCTACAATCACTCAGCACGAATATCTCTGAATGAATCAAAGAGTGCGTTGTCAATGAGTATGAATCTGTAGTTCATTAAGGTGAACTGGTTAAAAGGCCATACTGATTTGAGCCCATCTTCAACATACAAGGTGGAAATACTTGACCCATATGCACAAGGTTGGGAGTGTGTGTCTTCGCTGTTCTTGAGCCTGCATTAGCATAGGTGCGAGCATAGTTGACCACCTGGTCCAACCTGTCCCTGTTCTTACCCTTGAGCTGCCTGCGGAAGGGTTTCCACTTGGACTCCTCTATCTGGATAGCCTCTCTCACCGTTCTAACTGTATGACTCATATGAATCGGGGCTTCGTCCTGTGGCGGCTTTGATAAAGACCATAGATATCAAGAGGCCATCCATCTCTATAATCCCCGTCCAGCTCTTTGGGCTGGGTTTCGAACCACTTCCTGACGAAGTAGAGATGTCCTTGTAGCAATAGCTCGAACGTGCCCAGCTGTAGATGAGATATGCCTTTATGTCGGGGCTGAATATTCTCCTAGGGGAGGCAGTAAATGACAATACCTTCGTTTCAAGAATGTATGATCACACTTCTGAGATATGCTAGCGATGGCGAAGTCAAGGTCTTCAAGGACGTGGTCAGTGCCGTGGCTGATGAGTTCAAGCTATCGAAGGAGGATAGAGCTAGAACCTTGAAGCATGGACAGTCAGTCATCAGCAATCGTGTTGGTTGGGCACTACATGAACTGAAACGTGCGGGACTCCTCGAACCTGCTGGACGAGGCAAGTTCCTCATCACACCCGATGGAAAAGAGGAGCTGGAATCTGGTGTTGAGCAGATGGATAGGAAATATCTCATGAAGTTCGAGAAGTATCGGGAACATAGAGAACGTATAAAGAAGGACAAGGAGAGAGAAGAAGAGGAGGAGACTCCTGGTGGACCGCGAGAGTCTATGATTGAAAATTGCAAGGAACTCAGAAGCATCTTAGTGCAGGACGTCCTGAAGAAGACAAGAGAGATATCTTATCGCGCCTTTGAGCGCCTCGTTGTGAAACTTCTGAACAAGATGGGATACGGTCTTGAAGACTCATCTTTCGTTACTGGTGGTTCCGGTGACCAAGGAATAGACGGAATCATCTGGCAGGACAAGCTTGGGCTCTACAAGATATACATTCAAGCCAAACAATGGGATAGGACAGTCGGAGATCCTGTGGTGACTGCCTTCGAGGGGGCCCTTGCTAGGAAGGGGGCAAGGAAGGGGATACTCATCACAACCTCACAGTTTTCAAAGCCTGCAATGGAACAGAGGGATCCCAGTGTTGTTCTCGTTGATGGAGAGAAGCTTGCAGAGCTGATGATTGACCATGGCCTTGGAGTGGAAGTGGTGGAGCAGTACGCAATCAATGAGATTGATGATGCTTTCTTCGAACAGATTGACACTGAATATTAACTAGAATAGGTGAAATCTGAGCCAGAATCATCTAATCTAATTTCCAGTGGAAAGATAAGGAATGGTTAATTTCCTATGGAACTGTGCAATATTTCGCCCTCAAGGATGATGGACATGCTAGGCTGGTTCTTAGAGCAGTAATTCCAGCTGTCATTTGATTCAACTATTAAACGAGATTGGAAGTGTGGCTTTTGGTCGTCCACTGTGGATATTGATACTCCATAAAACCAAATCCGAGTGGCTGATAATATTGAAGCAGGCTGGTTCATGAAATTTGGCGAATCACGATGAATATAGACCTCGTCCGAAAGATTGCTCGTATTGGGGAGCTTTACTATCATCAGGAGGAAGATTCCGCGGCTGTTCTCAATGACTGGTGGGAAAGTTGGAAGTACCTTTCAGGTAGAATGTACTTCCAGGGACGACGAGACATTGTTTCAAGTAGAGTAAGAGAATCTGCAGACTCAATTCTGGAACCTGTTCTAAAGAAAGGAATTGCCAACTTGAATGATGATGGCCTAAAACGCATTGAGAGTCAGCTCTCTGAAGTCATTGGCCCTGGAAAGATTGGTAGAGGAAACGACATCAAGATGATTTTGAGTGTTCTGAAGTACTGCATAGAAAAACCTTCTTCAAGCATTGTGGCAAGAACCAAATTCGAGATAGAAAGAGGAAGACTTCGAGAACACTATTTGGAACTTAAGTCAATATTTCAGTTCGGTCCCAAGATTACATCGTTCTATCTCAGAGATGTGGTTGACCTTTTCCAACTTGAGAGTTTCATAGATGAGGACGACTTCGTTTTGCTCCATCCTGTTGACACATGGGTTAGGAAGATTGCAGAGAAAATAGGGCTAGCCACACATGAAAACAGCATTAATACCATTCAGAGGGCAATTACCAAGGCTTGTATTCGTGGGAGTGTTTTCCACACAAAGTTCAACCAAGGTGCATGGTACCTAGGTGCCAAAGGAACAGAGGTTGCGCTTGATATATTGGAGAGAAAGCTCATACTATAACCACGAAATCTAATATTCACAGAACTGCATAAAACATGTGGAGTTATCAACTTACAATATCGTTCCAGTGGTGTCCTTGTTCTGAATCTAGCCAGTTGGACAATCTAACATTCAGCTTGTTTCTCTCCTGCCGGCTAGAGTCGACTTTGATTATATAATCAATAAGCCCTCCCCTGATGTTGAAGAGGATTAGATAAGCTCTCAAGGCATTAGACGCAATCCAAAGCAGTTCATTGATCAAGGATGTGTTCTTTGATTCGAATGAGGCTCCATGAACCAGAGGGCCTCTGACTGACCTATGAATCCTCTTCAGTTTCATCTCAACTTCAGCACGCTGACTGTCCGATGTGCTAGTAATAGTAGCAATTCTTGAAGCCATTTCCTCACCTCCTGCTCGAACAATTGTTTCTAGGATAATTGAGAGGTCTATTACCTCATCCTCAATGAAGTCGTTGCAGATTGCACGATTGTACCTCCGCAGGGATCTAAGCAGCCGTGGAACTTCTTCATGGTCCATTCTGACTGCCTTTCTGAGTCTTCTATGCAGCTTTATCAGGAGCTTCCTCTGTATATGGTTTAAGATGCATTTGGCGTTCCATCTTCTGCTGAAGGCAGCTGGATGCACATCAGGTCTAGTGTTGTGATGTAGACTTATTACAACCATACCCTTTCTTGGGCTCTCGTCGTTAGTCACCTGATTCACACCGACGGAACTAGGTGATAAGAGTCGGAGAGCGCTCACTAAGAGATCAAACTCAGGCAGAATATCACCCCGAATCACCTGTCTTGGTCCCTTGGCGCCATTGCGGCTCTTTGAGGTCTTCGTGGTAGGCATCGTTTCCGCAATGACCTCCGCCTCAGTTCTCCCTCCAACAGCAAGACCCTGGCTGATGAAATGTGCTCTCTCAATAGGAGTGGCCTTTCTCAGACGTAAGGGACCATCAATGTCGATGATCTCATCATCCATCTCAAGTTGCTGGACGTAGCACCAGAACCTACCCAGAGGTATCTTGACTGACGAGCAACTATTCAAATCCTCAAGTGCACATTCCAGATTCTTCCGATTCACCTCTGGAGGTCCATCAGGCAGGAAACACTCGGTAACAAGGCGACTGATGACTTTTGATAGCGCCGCATCCAGCCCTTCACCACTCATGACTTCGAGCTGCCGAGTTTCGGCTGCCGCTTCTCGAATAAGTTCAATAGTCTGCTTCATCTCACTCGAGTTTCTGAGGATGCCCTCAATGGCAAAGATGGCAGTGGATCCATACCTACCTGATTCGAATCTCCCAACAGCAATCTCCAATAATCGTCTAAATGAGTCATGGAGGCTTCTCATTGTATCAGCATCATTCATCGATATCCCAATGGTTCAGGGAATTACCCAGTTCTCATATCAAGGTTCTTTCAAAAGACACGTCACTGTCAGTTCACCACCAAGAATGTTGTGATAGTGAAGAACTAGCTAGGCTGTCCTTCTTTGAACGTCTAAATTGCCTTGGTCAAATATGCTCCAGGCTTACATCTCATACTGCAACCGCCAGTTTATTTAAGACAACGTACAAAGATTATTGCTACAAGATGGTACGAATTCCCAAATCCCTTATCGACATCCTAAATGACTGGTCTGATGATCGTTGTGAGGTTGATATTTACACTGGTGCAGATGAACTTGAATACACGGGCTTCATCATTCATGTTGGTGAGGACTATCTAGCAATGGGTAAGGAAGAAGGAAAAAACGTCTACGATACCTTAATCCCGATACGTAATATAACTAGGATCCATATTCTGCTAGAAGGAACTGGAGTCGAGAGTTGGGAACTACCCAAGGATTGAGGCTTACAGCTGAATGCTATCAATGCAATCCAATTCCGTTTCAAGTATTTTGATATAGCTTTTCAAAAACCTTCGCTGAACGATATCTACGAGGTATTCCCTTGCCCCCGTCTTGAATGAATATTGAATATAATTTGCTGGCTTGACATTGAAATCTCCCTTCTTCTTGACATTAATTGAGAACATACTCCCTCCAAAGACAACAACCGGGTACCATCTCCAATAGTGGTTCATTACATCATTTTCGTTTCTCGTTTCTCTTCTTAGCACCCTTTCCATTGTTGATGCGTTCAAACCAAAGTTGTATTCCAAAGCATCAATTACTGTACTGCAAGCTTCGTATAGACTATCCCTTGCATCCTGGGCACCTCTCGCTAAAGGTACGACGTGTCCAGCTCTAGCAATCTTGGGATGCTTCAAGGCTGTATGATGGCTACATTTCCTAATCTCCTTCCGCTTCGATTCAAAATTCGACGCAGTTCTTGATAGTTTTGAAATCGATGATCTTTCTCCAATCGAATAGTCTTCCATGAATTGCATTTTTTCCTCCTCATAGAACACCCATGGAATGGTCTGGTGACTCTTGCACTCTATAGTAACGCCAATCTTCTTGCCTCTTACCCACTTCTCAGCCGTAACATCAATGAATCTCATTGGAGGTTCATCACTACGTCTTGCCAGCATTTTCATCCATTCTCTGGCTTCTTGACCAGGATTCTGGGTCAGTGTTCGGAAACTTGCTTCGAGTTCTGCATCCCAATCATTGTCTAGGAACAATTTGTACACTTCAACTTCCAGAGGAAATCCCTGAATCTTCAAGGCCTTCTTCACCTTGCTTGCTGTAATACCTGCTTCCGGTTTTTTTTTCGATGATGGCTGTTTCTTTTCTGACACGGCACACACCTCTTGTTGTTGTAACACAGATTGAAGATTCTCCTCTTCATTGCCTGACTACCGCTCTATTGTCAACCCTCTTGGAGATTTTGGACTGGTCACCTGATATGGATACTCTATTCAGGGAATGAAAAAAGGATTTGCACATTGTGACTCCAGACTCTCCTTGATTGAATCTTTCTCATCCAAGATCCAATGTTCCCACAGGCATACTACTCAGCCACATCAATTAGCCACAGTGACCCATGTTCCTTTAAAGGAGGGTCGTAAGGGACAGAAACATATAGGTTTCTGATATGTCATCAGAATTGAGAATCAATCTCGTTAGCGAGGCGGATTGATATCCCTCTCAGCCTTTTGCCTTTTGATGAGTTGTCCTTCATCAAGGTTATGTGAGTGATATACCAATTCTATTGCAAGTCCCTTCAAGACAATCTCATCTGTTTTTTGTTCTCTCCTTTGGGAAATGATGTCTAACAGAGAAATAAGCTCAGAGAGATGAATTGACCGTCATGAAGGTTGTTTGCTGCGTAACGTCTTCTCTCTCGGAGTCAGTATTCCATGAGGAGGATTCGGTGAGTTCAATGGGATGAAACTCGAAATTGATATCATGGTGTTGTGATGTTTAGGGCAGAGGACCTTCTTCGAATACTTGATCATAGCCATTGACATCCAAAGGAATTTGACTTAGGAACATCTGGTTTCATGGTGCTACTGATGGATGACGGAGTAGTAACAAAAGAGCGAATTCGAACTGTGTTTGGAGTATGAATAATATGAAACTCCTTCATAACCAATTCAAACATATACTTCTACATCAACTGTACCCCCCAATGGGAGTTAGTAATTGTGATAGCACAGGACATACTAGATCAGCTAATTGAAGAGTTCAGGACCCCGCAAAGTGATTACAATGGCTTAAGCTATGAAGAATGGCGTCCAATATGGTGGAATCAACGTGTAGGAAAGATCCCTGAGTTGATTGCAAAAGCAAGAATCTCTACACTATTAATTGAAGAAGCCATGGAAGTATTTAGTAAACTTCGAACTGGTAGATCCCGAAAACCAGAAGAATTTAGATCAAACGGTATTAATCAGATTAGAGAATCTCTTTATTATATCTTATATGGTGAAGATGATTTATCTAAAAGACTCTCAGAAACTGTTTCAAGTGAAGGCAAGTATAAGCTCAGTAATGCAGGAAAAGATTTCATCTCCACCATTTTAAATGTCATATATCCTGATACCTGTGCAATTTGGAATTCAGCAGTAGAAAAAGGCTTACATAAAATTGGACTTATACCTCCAACAATTCGCGGTGAGTCACTGGGAGAGAGATACATTCGTATAACCTCTGCAATAAAGGCATTGAGGGATTTAGGAGGATTTGCAGACTTTGGCATCACTGACGAATTCATTTCACATGTGGCTCATGACGTATTACCAACAGCATCCGGATTAACAAAAATCATTTCGCCTCAATTTGAAGGGTTCAAAGATTCTGACTTCGAAGCTTTTGAAATGCATAAACATAGGGACAAACAGTATGATGATGAGAGATGTGAAGTCCGAGAGAAAATAGAGAAACTTGCTTTTGAGGTGGAACCTTATGTGTTGTCTATGGATTCTCGATTTATTCTGAACATTAGCAAATGCAAATTATCGCGGGGAAGAGTAAATGGAATCTGGGCTGCTTTTACGTTTGACGAACCGTATCACAAGAATCCCCAACTTAATTTCGGAATCTATAATGACAAATTCACTGTCGGAATTGAAATACCCAGTGAGTGCAATATTGAGCATCAAAGACTAGCAGATGTCTGCATCAAAGAACCTCTGTCAATTCTAGATATCCTCAAGAATCTAGACGCATTTTGGTACCAGTCAGGGAAGGAATACTCTTACGAAACTCCACGTTCCACCATCAATGAGATACTTGAATTAGGGTCAATTTATCAAGATAATTCAGGTTGGGCATCTTTCAATGAAGCCAGACTGCCTCCAGATGATATTCTACGTGCTCCACTTCTTCCTGAAAGAGTAAAATCGATTCTTGAGCTTTTGTATCCCCTATATCTAACCCTTCTCAATGAATTAGAACCAAGTGAATTAACCTCATTCATGAAAAAGAAAACTGCAAAGCCTCTGAAAGACGTCGATTCAGATTCTGAACCAGAAAGCGAAATACCGCCAGAAGCATCAGATTATCTTCGTGCCACGCGAAAAATGATGAAAGTAATTCAGCCACGTCATAGACGTTTATCTCGCAAGTTTGCGAAATGGTTGGCCAATGAGGGCTATGATAGAATTAGGGTTGAGAAGGATCAGATTGATGTGACTTTTCAAGATGACCGCATCACGTATATGGTGGAAATTAAAATTGTCTACAAGGTTTCCACTAAATATGCAATAAGAGAAGCCATTGGACAAGTTCTCGAGTACAACTACTATGAGGGGCGGAAACCTGCTGATAATTGGATTATTCTAATAGAATCTGAACCAACAGATGATGACATTCAATATTTGAAAAGGATAAAGAAAAAGCATCAGCTGCCTTTGAATCTCGGATGGCTAAAAGGTAGTGATTTCACTTTCATGCAACAATTCTAGCTAGGAGGGAGAAACTAGATGATTAATGGTCATTGGTTCACTGCAATTGAAATGAGTCCTCATGCGGCATTTAACACAGTCTGAGCGGAAAACCTTGAGCACAAGTGGTACCCCTCGAAGTTAACCGTGGTAATAGCTGGCTACTCGTCAATCCCACTCTCGAAGTAATCGAGTAAGGTCAGTTCATCGTTGACAGGGGGCGTGGGTTCGTCCTCTTCAGGCTGTGGGACGCTATCATGGACATCATCCACCTACTCATCCACGAAACTCTCTAAGGGCAATGTCGTTGCGAAGTCTACCTTTTTCCCTTTGGATTCCCTCCTCACTTGATACAACGGATGCTTCACCGATGTATAGTGAATACGCATAGGTGTCTGTTCCACATGGATATGGATCTGACAACAAAAAGCCAGTGCTCTTCCACCAGCAGCATAGAGCTTGTTTCTTGGAGAACACCCGGCCGAGATGACGGTTGCAATCTCCCGCTTCAGGCTGAAGGTCATCAAGAGATGGGCCATGTGAGTTATCTGTTGCGTCCCCTCTGCAGTCAGCCCTTCACTGATGTAGATTCTGCAAGTCCAGGCACGAACAATAGGCGCGCGGGAACAGTGTCGAAAAACTCTTCCAGTTGATTGACGACAAGTTCATGGGTCTGTGAGGCATTGAAGGCACGACTGATGAATATATGATCGCTCACCACTTCGGGAAACAGGTCCAACTCGAATGCAATGTCTGCAATCTTGTCAACTCTCATCATGTTTGCCGAGTCGATGAACATAGACGGACTGCCCAGACCTCCCTTCGCCCTCGGTAGCTGCGCAGCCACAGCCATCCTCAGGAGGTCCTCATGGAGTATCCTGTCCCCTTAGAACAGATGACACATCCCCAGCTCTAGCCCTCCACCCAGCAGCCTGTCGAGGGTTTCGTCTCTTATAGGTGTGAGAGTCCTGTGTGACAGCTCATCGGCTGTTCGGAATACGGTCGAGGGTATCATCTGTTCGGAAGTGTTCCCCGTCCCTGCCTTTTGAACCACCCAAATGCAAGGAGCCAATCAATTGTACATTTTTGGTCATTGAAGAGAGTTGATGAGATTAACGCTCTTAAATGCTTAGAAAAAGACTGATGTGATGTGTCACTCAGTTGACAAATGAAGGAGTACGAAGAAACATGTTCGAATCAAAGATGGCGTTAAGGAATTTCCTGAGGTCAACTGTCAATAAGGATAGATTATTTTCTCTTGATGAGGGTGTAGGGACGCTGTCCACGGTGACAACAATTGGATTTGGAGTTCTTGCACTGGCGTGGCTAGAGATGAGGGCTGTCTTTGGCTTATTATCATTCATCCTGCTTACGTTCTTTTGGTTATCCTATCGAATTGCTAGAGTCCTTCATGCAATAGAAATCCGTGTTTGGCTTGTGAAATCCTTCCAGTGGTTTCTCCCAATTGCATTGAGTGTTCCATTCTATGCTATCTATGGTTACTTTAGAGGAGTTAATGAAGGTATATCGTTTGCCGCACTCTTGGTTGGTACGATGCTCTCTGTAAGTGGAGTAGGGAGCACAACTCGATTTGATGTGTGGGAGTGGTTATGCAAGGAAAGTCGTTCCGTAGAGGTGCAAGTTAACATTGGAAGGTATATCTCCGAACCAACATACTTGTTTGTATCTTCGTGGGGATTAATCCCAGCTGTTCTCATGGCAATCCCCTTGCTATTTACTCAAGAACCGAATCTACTGCCTGGATACGTGGTGATTCTCATGTGCCTTCCCGTGTTATCTATTCATCATCAATCCAAGTCCTATCCGATCAAGATAGAAAAACTCTCCAAAACATTCGGAGAAAATAAGATTGAGATTGAGGATCAATGGGATAGGAGAGTTCTATATATCGCCATCTTTTGCATTGCAGTCTATATTCTTGGAATTGCATTACTTCATGTTTTCATTCAGGAACTTGAGTTTGCCTTCGGCCTATTATTCTGGCCCGCTTTTCTCTATTTGATTGAACCTCCAGATGGATTTCAAGGTCTGCAAGTTATGGTCAAAGACATAGAATCTAATTAATCTCCAAGGCCGCTGCTACTAGACATCATCTATATTCCATCCTAAAAGGAATCCTATTCAAGTGAGGCAATGGCTAGATTTCGAAGACCTGTGGATGGGAAGAAGCAATCCATATTTCTGTCTGGGGGATTGTTTCCTGTGGACAGGAAGGTCCTGCTGAGCTGCTCATCGGCTGTTCGGAATAGGATTGAGGGTTTCATCTGTTCGGTAGTGTTCCTCGTCAGTGCCTTTTGAAGTCACCAACAAGACAGGAATTACTCTGAGAATAATCACAATGCTTTGAGCAGGCAATCCCAGTTGTTTCAAGACGAAACATTGATTATCAAGCTGGGAACTGTCTGTAACCAGCCGCGTGGTAACGGCACTCCGAGAACGCTGAGGAGAGAACGTTGCCATTAGAAACGCAATTGTCACAGTCGACTACCCCGCTGGTTGGTGTACAGTGGGCTTCCTCTGCCCTTGGTACGCACCCATCAACCAATAGTTGCCGCATGTCTTTTCACGTCTGGGGTTCACTGATGAACTATAGCACCCCCTCATCTCTGCATCAAAGGCAATTCCGCATCTGGGGCTATCCTTAGCTGTAAAATAAGCTGGATTATGGCGGACCACGCGGCACCACCAATTCTGCTGCGACAACAATGGAATCATGATGAAGCAGAGGTGCCATTTTCCTATGTATTCTTGACGATTGTAAGAACCTGTGCCACCGAGCCTGTTCTGAAGATTGGTATTTTCGACATCTCCGTAAGGTGTTCAATTCCCGCCACGACAATCGAATTCGATGTATGCAGGACTTCGCCAGTCTTGAGTATATGTTGATAATCACTGATGAGCTTCATTTGGAAGAAGGGAAATGCCTCATATATCTCCATTCCAATAACCTTCTCATTGACACCAATGGTTCCACACCACCGTTCAAATGCTTGATTGGTCAGAACAATTCGAAGCTCATCGTCAACCACAAACAATGCGTCACTTATCGAGTTGAGAGTCAATTGATATTGCTCTTCGCTGTCTCTCAGAGCTTCTCTGACCTTCTTTCTCTCAGTTATGTCGCGAATCATGGCAACGACTCCCACTGGATTGTCTTCATCATCTCTTAGCAGCCATGTCCGAATCATAGCGAGGAAAGCTGTACCGTCTTTTCGAATGTACTCCTTCTCATACTCATCAGAATACCCTCTCTTCATGACCTGAGCTTCGTGTATCTTGGCTTCATTCTTCAACCAATGTTCAGGCGTCAGCTGATGGTATGTCAGGGATCTCAGCTCTGCCATGTCATAACCCGTCATTTCGATAAATGCAGGATTGGCTTCCATAAAGAAACCCTCCATCGTTGTGAATACAATGCCGTCACGACTTGAGTTGAAAAGGTGTCGATATTTGTTCTTACTCTTCTCCAGTTCCGTTTCAACGTGCTTACGTTTCGTGATGTCACGTACAAGAGCCCAGGTGCCAATCATCTGTCCCTCATCATCCAGTTCGGCATGTATTCTCACCTCCACAGAAGCCACAGAACCGTCCTTCTTCTCATACTCCTTCTCAAAGACATCGCAGTATCCGTAGGGCAAGATTTGCTCGCTTATCACCCTCTGTTCCATTTCATGCCATTTTACAGGCGAGATATCCCAGAATGTTAGTTCTTGAAGCTCGTCAGAACTGTATCCGACAATCTCTAGATACGACTTATTAAATTCCAAGAACTTGCCATCTAGGTCACACCGGACAAAACCATCCGGCATGTTCTCATACAGTGTTCTATACTTCTTTTCTGACCGCCGAATCTCAGTTACTGCCCGATGCCGGTCAGTGACATCACGAAGTATGGATCCCAACATATAACCAGTGTCAGTGTTGATAGGGAACATGGAAACCTGAATCACACGAATATCTCCATCGGGGAGCACCACATCAAAAGTATAGGGTGATTTGGCGAGAGGGACTTCTCCATTCTCTAATGCTGTTATAATCCAATTTCTAATCCTCTGCGCTGTTTCTTGGCTCTTTTTTTCGGGCGACATGTAATTGACAATGACCTCCCAGATATACTGCCCTATGGCCTGGGAACGAGTCATACCTGTGATGTGTTCCAGAACAGCATTCCATTCAACAACTAGTCCATTTTCATCAGCAAGGACAATTCCATCGGTTGACTGTTCAATGAAGCTCTGGAATGTCACCTCTCCGCTCCTGACCTTTTGTTCTGCAATCTTGTGTTCAGTAATGTCCAGATTGTACTCTATCATCTGAACTACATTTTCTCTACTATCAAAGATTGGAATGCCATGCACCTCAAAGAACCTCACTCTGCCGCTCTCAATGTCATAATGAGCGTGTTCCACAATGACGGGCTTCTTCGTTCTCTTGACCTCATTCAGCGGACAGGGGTGATCCAATCCAGTGCATGGCTTGTCCCTCCAGTGGGTGAGATAGTAGCACTTGGAATCTTCCGTCAAAGGACCAAAATTCGCCGATTTGTTTGCAATCTTGACACGGTGATTATGAACATCTATGACATAGAACGGATGAATCAGAGACTCAATCACTTTTTCGAGAAAGTCACGTTGATGAACTGCTGCGTTCTGGGCCAGTTTTCTCTCTGTGGTGTCCTCAAAGATGGCTGTCACACCATATTCTCCATTCTCAAATTTTGTGGGAACCAGTTTCATAGAGAAATGCTTTTCTTTCCCATCGATTTCTGCACTCAATTCATGGACTACGTGCTTTCCCTCCAATGCATTATCCAGCTTGACAAGGACTTCGTCGAGAATTTCAGTGGCATCACTAGAGGACCGGAACGATGAGGCAACCTCAGTGGCAGACCGCCCAATGAGTTCATCTTGGTCCATATTGAGGAGTCTGAGGAAGTTTCCATTCGCGCGCACAACCCTGAGATGTTGGTCCATCACTGCAATATTATCAGATGTCGAATTCAAGATAGATGATAGTGGCATGCGACCTGAGATTGAATAAACCTTAGCAGATCCGATGGCATTCACTTCGACTTCCCCAGAAGCCAAGAGAATGCCTAGATACTTTGCAGCGGTGTTTCTGCTTACATTGGCTTTTCGAGCAACATCAGAGATTGAGATTCCACTGGGATTTGCACACAAAATCGCTCTGATGTGATCACGCAGATTGCTTCTGCGTGACATCGTGTTGGCTTCCATAGACTCTATCTCAATACCATTGCGCAATCAGGCTATCCCCTTACCTGTTAAAGATAATGACGCAATAATTGGGAGGGAATTGGTTTCGAGAAATAATAAGTGTTCGTCGATTAAACCAAATAAAACACAATGAAATTGGACAAATTATCAGCGGCGCGTTCGGAAAAACGAACAGATTGCGCAGCATCCTTGCTAATCTGGTCATCTAGTGTGAATTGCCAGCGTAGCCTTATCTAATACTAACTGTGCCTCTCCTATAGGCTGTTAGTTGTGGACACTGTTTTGACACAAGCAACAGTCAGGAGAACAGAACAATGGAATACAAGGATCTAGTAAACGTATCCAATATCATCATTGCGGCAGTAGCCCGTTCACTGATGCGCATGGGTCTGAGTGGGGACCTACTTATCAGTCAGGTTTCTTCTCAATTCGCAGAGGTTGATCTCCGCGAACTTGTAGAATATGCAGGTCTGGGTTTTGGCGGTGATGGCGCAAAGTCAACCGTGGAGAGTTTTGTGGATGCCATGAACAAGCTCGGTGCTGTCCAGAACGTCACAATCACAGGCATGAGTGATTCCGAGATTGGAATTGAGCTTGCGGATTGTGCCCTCATTCCAGCAACGAACTTGATCAGAGGTGATGATCCAGCCCTGATTCCTCCATGTGCTTGGATGGCCATGCTAACCGCAGCAATTACAGAAAGTGGGGGAAAGATAGCTAATGTTTCAGAGGCTCTCTGGCAACCTGAAAAGAATACGTGTGCCTTCAAAATAACCTTGGAGTGATCACTCATCATGTCAAAGTCAGACTGTGTATATGCCGGAGATGAGAATCCCCAAGGACTAGTATGGTGTGAGAAAAAGAAGATCTACGTGTCTGCGGAGGAAAGGCACACTTGCGTATTTTACGAAAAGAGGTGATAGTAAATGAGCTCGAAGATGAAAAAACTAACTGAATGCATAAAGCAACTGGAAACAAACAGCGAGGTTGATGGATGCGCTCTGGTGAGTGACAAGGGGCAGGTCATGGCCTCAGCACTTCACAAGGACGTAGACGAAAAGGCTGTTTCAGCTATGTCTGCAGCACTGTTGTCCATTGGGAGCCGAGTAGGTGCAGCACTCGATTCTGGAGCACCAAAGAACATCGTCATCGAGGGTAGTGAAAAGACTGTGATTGTCAGGAGAGTTGTAGATGCGGCTCTGATTGCCACTGCTCCCTCGGGTGCAAAGATAGGTCTTATCGATTTTGAGATGGACAAGACAGCAGGAGAGATCAAGGAGATCCTGTAGGCCTCAAGGCGAACGAGGCCCTACAGCATCCAGTACCAGAAACGGAGACTGTCTGATATGTCTGTGCGACGGCTGAAGTCCTATGACTATAAGGTCTATGTGACTGGGCCCTTTCAGGCTGGGAAGACGACCCTGATCCACACTCTG
Organism: Candidatus Thorarchaeota archaeon; assembly: GCA_048882485.1. GTDB lineage: Archaea > Asgardarchaeota > Thorarchaeia > Thorarchaeales > Thorarchaeaceae > SMTZ1-83. Next base: position 7,784 of record JBHLRP010000034.1, on the reverse strand, counting down.
GATCCTGATGCTATCTCGATTGAACGCGAGATGAAAGAGGAGTTCCATGGTGAGAAGAGCACCACGACAACAGGTTTTGATCTGGGAAGAGTCATCTGGGTCAGGAAGGAAGTGGGCCATATAGGCCTCATAGTAGCCAAGTCCGAGTATGAGCGCGAGAGATCAGAATACCCTGGGTGGGTCGCTAGGGAGATCGAGCTGAGAGGAGTGCCAGGCCAACTGCACTTCAAGTTCGTGAGAGACACCATGAGGATCAGCACTGATGGGGTTTTGATGATTGTTGATTCATCAGATCCCGCTATGATTGGCGATGCGTGTGCTATTCTGGCTGAAACTCAGGCCGCCTTTGGAAATATTCCATTGGAGATAGTTGCTAACAAGCAAGACAGGGCTGACGCAGTACCTCCAGAGAATGTTGCGTCTTGGCTCGGCGTCTCTGAAGCAACTGGCATGTCAGCTAAGAACCGTGAGTCTGCGAAAGATGCCCTAGTTCTCCTTTTGAGAAAGCTCGACGAAATAACCGCTAGTAGTCAGAGTGGAGTGAATGCTGTAGACAATAAGGCAGTACGAGGTGGTGTGACATGAAGAGGAAACGGAAGGAAACGGAAGAGGCTGAAGCAGATCCTGCAAATGAAATGCTAAGGGAACCAGAAGAAGCCGAGGCTTCTCATATGAAAGAAACCATCATTGAGCAGGAAAAGGCCGAAGATTCTCCTGTAAAAGTAATTGGTGTGAAACAAGAAAAAGCGGTCGCTTCAATGAGAAAGAAACGGAAGGCGGCCGAAGTTTCATCCCTGGAAGAAACTGCACTGGAACCAGAGGAGGTCGAAGCACATCCCATGAAGGAACTGGCTATAGACCCAGAGGAAGCTGAAGCACATATGGAAGAAGAATCTGTCATGGTACCAGAGAAGGCTGAAACTCGCCTAGTGAAAGAACAGCTCATGGATTCAAAGGAGGTCGAAGAAACTACTCTGACAGAGGGTATCATGGAATCTGATGAGAGCATGATGCCTCCTGTAAAAGATGCTGGTGTGAAACCAGAACAAGTAGAGGCTCTACCGAGGAAAAAGCGGAAAGAAGTTGAAGAGGCCGAAGCTCCTCCTGTGAGAGAGCCTGTGACTGCACTGGATGAGGTCGAGGTTCCTCCTGTGAAGGAGATCAGAGAGCGTCTGAGCAACTTCGAGATGAAGGTCCCTGTGTGGGGCCTCACAGTCTTTACTGTGGACGGCTACATAATAGCTCACAAACTATTCTATGATGCCATGCCAGAAGAACTGGGAATGGTGATCAGCAGCATGTCTGCTGGTCTAGTAACAATCTCTGAGGACTTTATCCGGATGGTGGATAGTACAAACCTGTTCAGGCAAGTACTGGTTGACTCGGAGGACTCTGGAGGCGCAGTGTCCTTCTCGATTCTCCTGAAAAGCATTGCTGAGAACGTTCTAATTGCATGCATCTTCCCTTGCTCTACACAGCTTGGATTGGTGACTTTCGAGATGGAGAACTTGAGCAGCGAGATTTGGGATATTGTAAACCGATGGGATGTCAAACTGCACAAAGAAACTGTCACGTAAAGCGGGTGGATAGACAATGAGTATGAGCAAGATTGACAGGCTTGAAGGAATCCTGAGAAGAATGATAATAAAATCAAATGATAGTATTTCCAGCTCTGTGGTGATCAGCGAAAGAGGGTTGATTGTTGCTGGAGTGGTAACAGATGGCTCGTCCAGTGAAACCTTGTCAGCAATGGTTTCCCTGATGTCAGACACAGCTTGCAGAGTCAGTGGGAACCTCGGCTTTGGCAACCCAAGAACTGCCTTGGTCAAGACATTAGGGGTGATTATTGTGATGAGCGAGTTTCTTGTTAGCAATCGCCGGTTTCGAATGGGAGCGGTGCTAAAGGACTCCGAGAGGTTCTCAATCTTAAGAAGACGGATGATTGTGGAGAAGAGGATGACTATGGAGAAGATTGAGGACTTATTCAATAAGGCGGAACGAGATATTCGTAAGATCTTGGAGAGTGCATAGCTCAGGAACGAGGAAGAACGGGGTGAGAGAGGTTTGAGTAAGAGAATGGCCAAACTTGATGCAATATTGAGAGAATTGGAACAGAACTGCGATCTGATTGGGTCTGCCCTTGTTTCAGACAAGGGTCAGATGATAAGCTCCTCTCTGCCAGAGAGTGCTGGAGAGAAGGCAGTCTCAGCCATGGCTGCAGCCATTCTATCGATAGGTAACCGAGTGGGGGTAGAACTGAACGTCGGGACATTGAGATCGACGCGGATTGACGGTGAAGAGAAGTCTGTGATGCTCAAGGATATTGGTCGAATGCTTCTCGTCGGAATAGCTCCCTCTGACTCAGAGATTGGGCTTATAGACTTCGAACTGAGCAGGACGGTTGAGAGGGTCGAGAGAGCATTTGGAAACTGGGAGTCGAGCATTATTAATGACTAGTTTCAGGGACCATCCCAATGCAGGTTCAATCCCCACTGGCACGACCCACAGTGGAACAGATAGATCTTCTGCTGATCTGTCAGATGATACTCCAAGTGGAATCGATGCTGAGGACGGGACATCGAAACCACAGAGAAACTCACATAAGAGCGGAGCCTTTCAGAACATGATCAGAACTCTCACTCAGTCCCGGCTAGATAGTGAACTCAGATTTCAACGTCTATTTCGAAATATGCCAATTGCACTTGCTTATCTTAGAATCATGCTCGATGACGAAGGCCACCCCTACGACTGCATTTATGTGGAGGTCAATGCTGCTTTTGAGAGTCTGACTGGAATGAAGCGCAGAAACATCGTTGGGAACAGTATGACCGACGTATTTCCGGGTATTCAGACATCAGAATTTGACTGGATCGGGACTCTCGGAAGAGTGGTTCTCACCGGGGAGAGGGTCGAGTTCGAGCAGTATCTTGAGCATCTCGGACGATGGCTCTCTGTATCAGCATACAGGTCGGAGAAATGTTGTCTTGTGACCATGTTCTTCGACATCACCCAGTATAGGGCGGCTCAAGAAACTATACGAAGTCAACGTGACTTTCTGGAGCGAGTGAAAGAGTCCTTGACGCATCCCTTCTATGTCATCGATGCTAATGACTACACAATCACAATGGCAAATGACGCTTCAGGGTTTGGTGTTCTCGAAGATGGCTCAACCTGCTTTGCTCTCACCCACCAGAAGAAAAGGCCGTGTGATGGTGCAGACCATCCATGTCCACTTGAAGAGGTGAAGGTGAGAAGAGAGCCTGTGGTTGTGAACCATATTCATCATAGCGCATCAGGGAATGCTAGATACTTTGAGATTCACGCGTATCCGATATTTGATCACAATGGAGATGTCACAAAAATAATCGAGTATGCCCTTGACATAACAGAACGGCATGAAGCAGAGGAGGCACTGAGAGAGAGTGAGGAGCGGCATCGGACTCTCATTCAGTCAATCAAAGACATGATCTTTGTGACTAACGAGGACAATCGGTTTTCACAATTCTATTCATCAAGCATTGAGTTCCTCCCTGCACCTCCTGAAGAGTTCTTGGGAAAGAAATTGACTGAAGTGTTTCCCATGGATGTGGCTCATCAATACGTAGAACTTTCTGAAATTGTCCGGGCCATAGGAAACCGTCAGGACTTAGAGTATGTCCTCGATAGCGGAGGGAATCAGTCCTGGTTCTCAGTCACTCTGGATCTGCACGAGGATGGAGAGAGCATCGTCAGTGTAGCGAGAAACATCACTGAGCGGAAGGAGGCAGAGGCGGCGCTCCTCCAAAGTCAGGCAAGTCTTACGGAAGCCCAAAGGATTGCTCATCTTGGCAATTGGGACTGGGACATTCAAGCAGATGAACTGCATTGGTCAGATGAGGTCTATAACATCTTTGGCGTGACACCACAGGATTTCTTTGGAAGCTACGAATCATTTCTGAAGTTTGTCCATCCGAATGATAGAGAATACGTTAGAGCGGCTGTTGACAGGACATTGTCAAGAAAAGACCCATACAGGATTGAGCATCGCATAGTCAGACCTGATGGTTCAGAAAGAATAGTACACGCGCGGAGCGAGGTCATCTATGATGATAATGGCAAAGCTGTTCGAATGATAGGAACCGTCTTGGACATAACTGAGCGGAAAAGGATCGAGAGGGAGCTGCAGATGACCTCGCAGAGAGCAAGGCTATACTTGGATCTAATGGGACATGATGTGACCAACCAACTCCAGATAATAATGTCATGTAACGCGCTTCTCAAGGAGAAGATGAGTACGCTGGATAATGGTTATCTCATTGAGATGATTGAAGATGCTGTTAAGAAATGTGAGCGGATTGTGCTCAAGGCCAAATCTACAGAACATCTTACTGACGTTCCACTTGTCCAGAGGGACCTGAGGGCTGTGTTATTCGATTGTGTCAATGCCATGATTGAGGATGATGACCAAGTTCTCATCGAATCAGAATATGCCGTCAATTATGCACCAATACTTGCTGATGCTTTTCTAGAGTGCCTCTTGGACAATCTCCTAGAGAACGCAATCCAACACAATCCCTCTCCGGACCCACGAATATGGGTTGAGATTAAGCAGAAGGGTCATGGGTATGAGGTGTCAATATCTGATAACGGACCAGGAATACGGAATACGACCAAGAACCACTTGTTCAATCCAAACCGGCGCTTTGGAGGCGTAGGGCTTCATCAAGTCAAAGAGATTCTAGAGAAATACAAGGGCAGAGTTGATGTGCTTGACCGAGTGCCAGGAATGCATTACCAAGGTGTAGAATTTCGAGTGTGGATTCCTAGGGCAGAAACAGGCAGAGAACCACAGCGGAAGGAGCAAGAATAGACGCAAGCAATGACGTGAGCTGATAGGAATGCGTCAAGAGCTAGAAGTGCAATCCCCCTCGTTTTCCTGCGCCCCACCTTCGTTCTGGGTCCCCACACGAGAAGCCACAATTGTACATCCTCCTATCAGCTCCGTCACCATTATGGGCAAACCCCAAGCAGTCATCTACGCATTAGTTTTGGACTGTATTACTGTAATGAGAATTCCAATGGAAAGAACTCCTCAGCCTGTCGAGGGCATATTCTACTGTATGAACGAGAGCCCTGCTGGGCATCTCATTGGCTGTTCGGAACAAGGTTGAGAGTTTCATCTGCTCGGAAGTGTTCCTTGTCTATGCCTATTGAAGTCACCAAGATGACAATCGCAATGCTTTGAGTAGGCATTCCGGGTCGTTTCAAGCCGAAACATTGAAAGTCAAGCTGAGAACTGTCTGTAACCAGCCGCATGGTAACGGCACTTCGAGAACGCTGAGGAGAGAACGTTGCTTTTACAGACGCTATTGTCACAGTCGACTACCCTGCTGGTTGGTGTACAGTGGGCTTCCTCTGCTATTAATTCCCACTCATCAACCTATGATTACCGCACATCTTTTCACGACTGGGGTTCACTGATGGACTATCGCATCCCCTCATCTCTACATCAAAGGCAATTATCTGGGACCATCCTTAGCGGCACGATAGGCTGGGTCATGGCTAAACCACGCGGCACCACATCTTAGCAACACAATCTGATGGACTGGCCAAAACGTTCCAATTGAAATGGCTCATAGGATCTTTCTCTTAGAATTCAAACCCATTTCTTGAAAAAAGCCACGACTGCAGAACTGATGGAGTTTGCATGTGTGTAAACACTATTCAGACCGTGGAAAGCTCACCCTGATGCTCCTTCCCTGACTTGAATCGCCAGTCATTCTCCGCATGACATCAATCGCTCCGCCATACTTCCGCATGATGTGACGTGCAAGATTAAGACCAGGTCCCTCCGAGCGTGAGCCTAGGTCAACCATATTGCCCCCTGCACCATCCTCTACCCCCGGCTCAATATCACTGACGGACAGTACGTAGAAGTCGCCCTCTTCTTTCAGGTCAACCCATATTCTCTTCATCTCTGAAGTGTGGCCATCAAATGCGTTCACGAGCAGATCGGAGAGAAGGAGCTCTAGGTATTCATCAGCCCTGGTCCTGGCCTCTGTCACATGAAGTGATAGGCTTATCATCACATCATCAAGAAGTATCGATGCATTCTTCATACTCTCACAGAGGACTTCATCAAGTCGCCACTCATTCAGCGGTAGTTCCGCAGCCTCTTCCATGACCCTCGAGCTAGAGATAACAGTAGCGGATTTTGAGACCGCATTGAGAATGTTCTCAACAAGGGTGCCCACTGATGGGTCGCTGGTATTAAACAGCAGAAGCTCTGCTGAAACCTGGACCTCCTGAAGGTGGTTTCTTATGTCATGTCGCATCATGTCGAGATACAAGACTGCTCGATCTCTGGCTCTCTGTAGGGCCCTCTCAATTGCCTTCTGCTCTGTGATATCAGAGATTATCGCGCAACTGCCTGTGTACTCGCCGGTGTCACTGAGGAGCGGAGATGCCGATACCATCACAGGAATCAGCTTGCCTGACCTGTGAATGAGATGAGTCTCATACCGATCTGAGTTGCCAGCTATCCTCTCCTTGATCTTCTCAAACACCGCATCTCCTGTCAGCCCGTACATGATGTCAGCAGCTGTCTTCCCTACAACCTCCTCTTCAGAATATCCCAGGATTCTGCATAGGGCGGGATTTGCTTGGACCAGCACGCCCCTGTCATCGATGACTCCCAGCCCCTCGTTCATATTCCTTACAAGTGTGCGATACATCATCTCATGTCTTGCCAAAGCCTGTTGGGTCCTCTTCTCGTCTGTGATGTCAAGCAACTTCACCAGTATCTTGTTCTTGTTCTCCCCGTTTGTCAGGGTGGTAGTGTGGATACGGACCTCCCGGACCTCATCCTCACCTCGAAGAACTCGGGCTTCACAGGTAAAAGGAATCAGTTCTCCACTCAGTCCACTGGTATATCGTTTCATGGCAAGGTCTGCACTGTCTTGATGAATGAAGCGCTGAAACGACTGGCCTAGGACTTCATCATGCATCTTGCCAAGGATCTCGCAGACTCTATCATTGACGTACTCTATTCTCTCATCATCGCCGATGATGGCGACACCTTCCATTGAGTGCTCCAGTATCTTCTCAAGGATGTTTCCAGTGTCAGGTAATTCACTATTGATTGGGTCAGTTGATGCCATTCTCTTTACCAAGTCCCTAGTTTGGTAGCGTACTGTCTTGCATCAGTCGACCATCATGGAGATCTACTGGCTCCAGGGCTGTAGTCAACAAAGCCATGCTGAAGTAGCAGTCTTCGAAGAGATACTTCTCGGAAGAGAATAAATTGTTTCTTAGGATGCATCAATTACGATGCCACCCATTCCGAAACTGTTTCCTCAGAGTAGATATATGTCAATTCAATGTCTGAGATTGACTGCAAAGATAGCCGACCTGCTCGGAGAGTGAACTCATCACTTTCCGATGGCGCAAATTGAGAGTGGATGAGACCTCCTTCAATGAGCTATTGCTATGGGCAATGCAGCAAGGCATGGTTCCTCAATGCCAAAATTCACACAAGATCACTTTGTACACAAGAGGAGTAAGAATCTCGATGGTCAATCATGACATTGATTCAGCTCTGTTTATTAATCACACAAAACACACTTGAGTTGTCCACCTCAATGATTCTCGATTCTATGCCCATCTGCAAGGTCAGGGCCTCAAACCTGCTTGGATCATAAGTTGTAGCCCGAAAACCATCCTCACAAGCAATGACTCCATTACATGTGGCTTCCCAATCTATCTTGCCTAGAAGTCCATACGTGGATTGAAGTCTAAACCATTCC
>JBHLRP010000033.1:14763-34092 GCA_048882485.1 Candidatus Thorarchaeota archaeon | reverse complement strand
CCACGTTTGTCATCAGTCACGCTTCGCTGTGCTAGTATGAATTCATCAAATGTGAGCCGCCCCCCTGATTGCATCTTCTCAACTGCGGCATCGACACGTTCCTGCTCATGAAACTTCTTTTCTTCTCTGCGTTCGGTTTCAGCGGTGTCACGACGTTCTGATTCGAACTTTCTGATTTTGCCATAAATCTCGTCAATCTCAGTCCGTACTTCTTTGAGCTTGGTTTCTCCGTCTTTCACCTTCTTGAGCCACTCCACAAAATTCTGATGCGCTGTATCAGCGGACCGCTTGAATTCCTCCAGTTGTGGCCGAATTCTGACAACTTCTTGATGATGGATTTGAGACTGCTCAGATAGCTTCAGAACTCTTTGATGGGCTTCTGAAGCCTCCTCCTTTAGTCTTCGAGCCAATCTGCGTTGCTCGTGGATCCTATCCTGTTTCTCCTTCTCTTGCCCAATCTTTACTAGCTTGGCTTCAATCTTGGCAATCTCCTCGACGATTGAGCGTTCCTCATCCATTGAAAGCTGCTCAGTTTGCTGCCGCCATTCTAGCTCTTCGACTCTTCGCATCATTCGCCGCTGGTCAGTCGATGGGCTTCCAACAATATTGCTCCTGAGCTCTCGAATCTCCTCATAGACCGATTTCAATTGCGCGTGTATTGCGGACCTTCGATCTTTAGCCTCGGAAATCTCCTTATTGATTCGGTCACGCTCTTCGCGTTCTGCCTTCACAGATTCAATAAGACTACGGACTTCCTTGTTGTGTTCATCGCGAACGGCTTTGTATTGCCGCATCTGGTCTCTGTCCCTTCTCAGGACCTCTAGGTCTTCGCGAGCTTGTATCTTGAGCTCCCTTAATCTTGCTCGAAGGAACTCAATGTCCTCTGGCTTTGCATCGGCTGCCTCTGTCAAGTCTTCTAGCCTCAGAATTTCGTTTTGCTATCCCTGTTCAACAGGGCGGATTCCGTAACCCCTAACACACGCTTCGGCGCATAGAGGTGGCTCTGTTTTTGGGGGCTCAGGAGACTCTCTTAAATACTTTGGGTTGGGTCAATTCCTGAAGTGTTTTCTATGCCTCAGAGATGGCATCAGCGACTTTCTCTGCAATGTTCAAGCTTGTGACCCGTTGGAGGGCAGTCCAGCCTGGCGTCGCATTGACTTCTAGGACCCATAGATTGCCACCTTGGTCGGGAATGATGTCCACTCCGACCATTCTGCCCCTAACTGCATCTGCTGCTCGAAGTGCAAGATCCGTGACATCGATATCGTTCAAACGTGGCGTTCCGCCTGAATGAATATTGGTAACCAAGTCACCTTCACTTACTCTTTGCATGGTAGCAACGACATTTCCGTCGAGAACGAACGCGCGTATGTCGAACCCCGATCCGCGTATATACTCCTGAAGAAGAAAAGCACCTTTACCAAACATCTGACTGTGGAACTTGAGATAGTCATAGATATTCTCCAGGTCGAAGTCCTTCTCTATCAATTGGACTCCAAGACCACCAAATCCAGTTATGGGTTTGAGAACACAAGGGAAATTCTCCTGCACGAAAGCTGCGGCATCATCCATAGACTCAGTGATCAGTGTTCGAGGAACTGGCAACTTCGCTGACACAAGTTTTCTCATCGTTTCAGCCTTGTTCCGCATCAGCAAAATTGAGGAGACCGAATTCACAATCGTAACACCAAGCTCAGCAAGTGCAGACAAAAGCCCTACTCGATTAAAGAAAGCGCCTATATCATTTGCCCCCAAATCGAGAACTAGCAGCAAATCAAGCTCAGTCAGGTCCACGCCTTCTGAAACGATTCGATGTTCATCTGTCGAGCCAATTCGGGCAACCTTCCAAGGTATCACTCGCAGCGAGTTCACCTTGAGATTATGGAGAGCATTCTCTAGACCTTGAACTCTCGATGACCAAGGGTCTGATGAGAAGAGTCCAATTCGTGAGAGCCGCTCCTTATTCATAATTAAGACCAATCCGGTATAGACTATTGGAGCTTATATCCATAGCGAGGGGCTTTTAACTCATTAAGATTTGAGTAGAATGAAGGTAGATGCCACTGTTTACAGATAGAGAGATGCACTCGATCAACGAAGAACTGAAAGACAAGCAAGGGCATATTCTAATCACATTTAGAAATAAGCATGGACCGACAAAGCTGGGAAAGCTGTGGGACGAATTGATACTTCAAATGGGATACCAAGGGAAGTGTCTAAGCTGGTGGTCCAGCACAGGCACAATGGGCCTGCTAGAGTGTGAGACTACTGAGAATAAGCTGATTTATGGACAGTGGGCTCTAGGTGATGAAACTCAGCTCATCGGCGTATTTGAAATCGATGATGATGAAGTCGTCAACATTCGTGAGGGCTTCGATGCGGGAAATGTTATTTCTTCTGAGATGAGAGCCATTAGAATTGGTGAAACGGGCGACAAGGACTAGTCAACTGTAAGTGTCTTTGACAGATTCCTAGGTAAATCAGGATTGATTCCCAAATCAACAGATAGGAAGTAGCTCAGTAGCTGTAGTGGAATCACATCAAGAATTGGATTTAGAAAAAGATTGGATTTCGGAACCACCATATAATCAAAATCTGAATCAACGTAGTGTCGAAGCTTATCCTCATATTCACCAACAATGATGGTTCGTCCTCCTCGAACCCGAACTTCACTCAAGTGATTAATCACCATCCAGCTGTCCTCACGAGTTGTAACGAAAATCACAGGATATCTATCCTGAACAATGCTCAGCGGTCCGTGTTTGAACTCGCTCGAATACATTCCCTCACAGTGATTATACACAATCTCCTTTATCTTCAGCGCGCCTTCCCGAGCTACACCATCTGTAAAACCATATCCCAGGCAATACAGGTCTTTGACATCAACCAAAGTCCGTGCAAGGTCTTTTGCCTGGATACTGGTCCGGTTTATAGTGTCTTGGGTAACACGAGGCAGGTCGTTGGATAGGGTGCTGATGTAAGCTTTGGCTTCAGAAGGATCTAGAGTTCCGTTTCTTTCACCAAGACGTGTAGCAAGAAATGCAAAGATGATATTCTGCGAGTAGTATGTTTTGGTTGCAGGAACACTAACCTCATAGCCACAAGCCATGGGGATGTAGGCATTGGCTCCAAACATCAAAGTGCTTCCGATAACATTTACAATACCAAGAGTTTTCCCCACATTGCTCTCTTTGGTTAGATTAAGTACGTTGATGATATCCTTGGTTTCCCCTGATTGAGATACCAAGACGGACAGGCAATCATCAGTCATAGTGTTTCCATACATGGGAATGAATTGTCCACCAATTGCAGGAATCAAGGGAATCCCGGCATACTTGTTGAAATAGTAAGCTCCCACTATTCCAGCATGATAGGAGGTTCCACAAGCAATCAGATAGTGTCTGGAGGCTTCTTCAATCATTCTGAGCCATTGATCGGTTTGAGACCCTTGCAGAACCCCTATTACATCTTCTGCCACCTTGGGCTGTTCATTGATTTCCTTGAGCATGAAGTGAGGATATCCACCCTTCTCCGCCGCTCGTGCGTCAACGGTGCTCATCTCAGGTTTTCTAGCTAGACGTTTTCCGTCCTTGATTCTAAAGACTTCAACATCATTGGGCGTCAACCTAAGCATTTCCCCGTCCTGAAGATATACAACGTTATTCGTGAGTGGAAGGACTGACGGCAGATCACTTGAAACAATAGTATCCTTCTCTGCTATTCCAGCAACAAGAGATGAACCCATCTTCACGGCATAAATCTCACGTAAGTCAGCCCGTCCAACTGCATACGCATATGCACCCTTGAGATCGTTTACGGATAGGCGCACAGCTTCAAACATGTCCCCGGTTTGCTCATAGTATTTATCGACAGCATGAACACACAGCTCACCGTCATTCTCAGATCGAACGACATGTCCAGTATCAACCAGCTCTTGTCGATACTCAACGTAGTTGTGAAGGTTGCCATTATGTGCTCCAAACAGAATATTGTCACATGCAAAATGCGGCTGGGCATTAATCTTCGTAGGAGCACCATAGGTTGCCCATCTGAGCTGAGAGATCCCCCGATCTCCTAGCATCTTTGATAGGTTGAGGAGTCTGTTGACCTCGTCAATTGTGCCAACATCCTTTCTTAGCTCTACTTTGCCATTGTGGACTGCCGCGAGGCCCACAGAGTCGTATCCTCGATAGGTTAATTTTCTGCTGCACTCGACCAGAATTTCGCCGATGTTATTGCGATTCATGCTAACAATGCCGGTTATTCCGCACAAAGTAGACCCTCGTTGGTAGCGCAGATAGTTGTACACCCTGTGATGGCTTAATTAAGGATTCTGCATGTTGGATATATGTACGAATTTGGACCAAAGACAGAAGCCCTTTTATTACCCTTCATTGATGATTGTGAGGGAGCAGGACGAGAGGTTTTAAGATGGGAAGGCAGAAACGCATGGCATTGCTTCTCCATCCGTTCCGAAGAGACCTTTACCAGGTCCTTTGTGAAAATCCGGGCACGTATTTGCTAGAGCTAGTTGAGATGCTCGAATCACCTCTCGGCACTCTTACATGGCATCTCAGAATTCTGGAACGCGAAGGGCTCGTCAAATCAATCAAGTTTGCTGGGAAGCGCCTCTATTACCCAAAAATGCTCAGGTCCAGAGAAGCAGAGATGGCTTATCTTACAATGCGAAGTGAAACCGCTCAGAAGATCTTCGCATTTATAGTTAACAATCCGGGTTGTTACCAGGAGCAGATGGCGGAGAACCTTGGGGTTCATCATGACACCGTCAGATGGCATGTGTCGAGAATGGAAGAGGTCGGACTTTGCAGAGTTGAAAAGGAAGGCAGAAAGAAGAAGCACTTCCTAGATGAACTTGGCCAAGCACTCATGGAGGGCAGTCTGAATACAATCTCAGAAGCATTTGTTATGTTCCTTTTGGAGAAACTTGAGGATGGCTGCCTAAATCCAGAAATCCGCGAATCAACAGAAGACCATGTCACTATCAGAATTGACTGCCCTGAGAGGGGAAAGGATTGTTTCATCACTATCAATCTTAGAGAATGGGATTTCCAGTTTTTTGACGATGAAGAGATGGCGGAGGCAGAAGTCCCTACTGAAAAGGCTAAGGTGTAGTTCTAGGATAGACCGTCCAAAATATTCCTCACTTTTAATGCCAGTTCAGCTGGATTCTGATCCCGGCAAGCGACAAGTAAGAGACGATTCTCGTCAACTCGAACTACCATCAGCTCAGTTGTACCAGCGGCGAAAGAGATATACTCAGTCTGTTCGGAGAATGTTAAGCCGTTTGAAAAAATCGAACTAGCAAGCCCAGCAAGCTCGATTGTATTCTCAAATCCAACTGATCCTAATGGAAGACCCTCTTCTGTCAGTAGCATTGTCTGAGTTATTTCAGGAAGTTCCTCAACAATTCGCCCCAATGTAGTCTGCTTCCCAAAAGTGCTGGTTGAGCCCATAACAAGCTCCATTCTTGTCGCTAGAGATTGAAGAGTTGGCAAAATCTTCTGCAAATCCAGACCCGCATCATTAGCCTTCGATACAATTACTACCAATAGGTAATTTGGTTGGAGAATTGTGATGATACGTTCAATACTTGTTGAATGGACAAGGTATGCAGGGCTGGATGATCCAATGGAGTCCAATGCAGTAGCTCCTGCCCATACAAGTGCGGCGGCAACCGTAGAGATGATTTTCGAGTCCATCTCATTTTCTCGGCAGACTGATGCGACAACTACACCTTCTTTAGTAGAGAGGACAACGTGTGTCACTGACTTGTGAATCTCCAGTGTTTCTTCAAGAAGGGTGGCCACCTCGGCAAGCGTTCTCTGGGCCATATTCTTCATCTCACGAATCTCTAGTCACTGGTTAGGACTTCAGATATTTATAACTCATGCTCTCCAAGATTCTATCATCCAGCTATTGTGCTCAGGCATGTATGACCCTACGCATGCCAATAGGTTTAAGAACAGCCACCTTGGAGAACAGCGACGATGGAGGACGCATCTTGAGCAGCTCAAGGTCAGGTACGCTAGCATCAATGGTGATAGTAGTCATTGTCTTTGGATCTGTGGGCGGCATTTTGTTTCTGACAACTCAGTATGAGCCAGCTTCCATTGCAGTTGTTGTAATGAACCCAGGTTTTGGAGATATGGGCAGAGCTGATCAAGTGGATGAGGGATTAACTGAGAATATATTGGTGCAGTATTATCGTCCTGATCCTCCCGCCACAGAAGCTGAAGCAGAAGCACTCATGGAGAGTCTTGCAGCCTCTGGCAATTATCTATTGATTATTGTCGTGGGCCATGAACTTCAGGATGAACTCCAGCGTGTTGCAGATGAGTACCCCGCGCAGAAGTTTGCCATTATTGGGGGTATGGTTAATCTTGACAATGTAGCATCCGCAACATTTGATATCCATGAAGCTGCCTTTCTTGCAGGAATCATTGCAGCATTGGTTGCAGATGAAGACCCTTACAACGGTACTATCGGAATACTTGGTTCAGTAGCCGCTGACTACGATGTCATCCGCATGATTGCGGGCTTTGAACAGGGAGTGGATACTGCAATACTAGCATATGGGCTGAATGTGGAAGTCCTTATACCTCGATATGTGGGTAGCTACAATGACAGTGCAGCTGCTGAAACAATGACTAACACCCTCTTTACCACCGATTTCTGTTCAATCATATTCGCGCCTGTTAGAGCGAGTATTGAGGGTGTCAGGGCTGGAATGCTGGCAGCCAACGATACATTCCATGACTTAGCATTGGCAAATAGAAGGCCTTTGGTAATAGGGGCTGAGATGAATCTTGACTACTATGGAAATCGGAACCCATTAGTAGCATCAGGGCCCAGCTGGATCGTGACCAGTGTAGTCCCGAGATATGATACAGCTGCAGTCAATATTGTGAATGCAACATTGTGGGAAATGTTCCCTGGAGGAATCTCAGAGAACTACAATCTGGCCAACCAGGGAGTTAACATTACAGACTTTGAGTTCAGTACTACAATTGTCGATGATACTTACATTGATGCCGCTTGGGAATACGCTGGATACATAATCAACGGCACAATTACGGTAGATGACTCCTAGGAAACAAGATTAGTTGAGGGGGTGCATGCCCCCGTTTCTCTATCTTATGGGCGATGAATATGAATACAGAAGAGATTATTGAGCTAGCCATGAAAGGCGAGGTCCTCAAGAACCTGAAGAGAACTGGTTGGATTCTCGCGGGTGTTGACAAAAGCCAATCCGAGTCTGTGGCTGAGCATTCATTTGGTACAGCGCTAATCTCACTTCTCCTCGCAAAGCAGTGTGAGCAAAATGGGATCAAAATAGATATTGGCAAAATCCTGACCATGGCAATTCTGCATGATCTTGCTGAGTCTGAAACATCGGATGTAGTCATTGATCGGTATGCTCCTGATAGCCAAATACAGATGAGAATCAAAGCAAAAGCCGAAACGCAAGCCATGTCAAGAATCTTCGGTCCGCTAGGCAAGGTGGGATCATCACTGCTCAGCTTTTGGGATGAGATTCAGAAGGTATCTTCTCTAGAAGCGCGAGTTGCTATTTCAAGTGATATTCTAGACATGCTCTTCCATGCTGTGGCACTTGAGAGGGCAGGCGTAGCACCAAGCAGTCTTGCGGGCTTCTTCGAATCGAGTCGACTGCGGCTGGAGAGATTGGATGTTGTATTAGCTGTCGATATCTACAAGTCGCTATACGGGGAACATGAAAAGCATCTCAAGAATGAAACTTGACCTATAATAGTCCATCACGTCTTCGCGCCGCCGCGATGATTCTTGCCACACGAATAGGCTCGGGAACTCGACCATCCAATGTGAATTGATCCACAAGCTTTTGTGCCTTATCAAGTGTGATTCCAGAAGTGGTTAGAAATACAGAGTGACCGGTTTTCAGAGAAACCTCTTGCCTCTGACCGCCCCTATCCATCGTGTCGATTCTATTCTGCCAGTCCTCTGGGAAGTATTCACGGAGGTACCTCTCTATACCCTCTGATGGATTGTAAGATAGGCATACAACGGGTACTCCTGTGATTTCGTGTAACCTCACAGAGTCGACGACATTGAACCATGATATAATGCAGCCACCTAGCAACCACGCTCTGATGTCTTCTCTTGCCAATCGTGAATACATGGCAACTAGCTTCTCTGTTGCATCTGTACCTCCTACCTCAGGCTCGCAAAATCCTATTCCATCTATCCGCATGTCGCCCCTCATCACGACACCCACTGCAGTGCTCTTTTCATCCTCGCGTTTGAAGCTCTCTGAAACACCTAAAACCCTAACACCCTTTTTCCATTCGCTGGGTGACCTTTGTTCGATACCCGAGTTAATTTCGTGTATATCAAACATATTACTCACCATGCAAGCGGAGAAAACATATCTTTGACTCATTCCCGCTCTCCAATCATAGGATAGATGCCGCATTGATTTGTACAACCAAGATATGTTATCAAACTTTATTAATACGCTTACCAATCTCAGTCCCGCTAGTTCCTTACGTGTGGAGTGAGGCCTTCATGTTTGACCCAGCATTCGAAGAGCTACAGGGGAAGCTTCGGCAAATCATGGAAGAGGCGACCTCACTTGCCACCGGTGTAAAGGCATGGATGTTACTTTCAAAAGAAGGCCTACCTATTGCATCTGCTGTTCCACAGGGACTTGAAGAGGCAGAAATCGCAGCAATGGCAGCTTCAATCTTGGGTGTTGCGGACCTTGCAGCAGAACGAATGGAGCAAGGAATGCTTGAAGAGGTCCTCCTAACGAATCAGAAAGGCCTCATGATTATGAAAAGCGCCGGAGAGAAAGCGATTCTGGTCTTGGCTGCAGCAAAAAGTATGAAAACTGGCCTGCTTGTCTACGCAGCAAAGACAGCCTGTGACAGCATCGCTCCGCTGCTCTAATTCTAGGTCACCCCAATCAACCAATATGCTATCTGAAGTAAAAATCGATCATTATCTTCTGATTGATAGTATCCTTCTACTCCCCAATTGTCGAACATGAAATTCGTTCCCGACACAATCATTCGTCCGTCTAGCACCCCCTCCAAAGCAGCCATCACAGTATAATTCTCAATATGAATTACACCGTATTCATCCAAAAATGACAGCTCCGCCTGTGCCAAAGAATATGCATTGCCAGTATAGTTAACCGAGCATCCAACAAAATCGAATGATTCTATATTCTCAGTGGTTGTATGATTCATGAGATCTGTGATAAGGAGTGTGGAAGATATGCCGCCCACCTCAATTGTAATTCTAGGAATGCGGTCATAATTCAGTTGGAACCCAAAGAGTGAGAGGAAACTATTTGCCGACTCCATATCAAGACTTCTGTTTCCCATCCCAACAACAAGAATACTCCCTCCTGATTCCCAATACCCAAGATATGCATCCTTCTCAGATTGAGAATAGGTGAATGATTGCATTGACCATACATTTCCTTGTTCATACCTATATCCCCAAGCACAGGGATCTAGGATGAAGATTGCATCATAGCGACCAAGATTCCCAGGAGTTATATCGGACTCGAATCTGATCTCCTCAACTGCGATTCCAGAAGATGTCAGTAGTGAGTACATCTCTCGAAATTGACCGTAAATTGAATCCATCAACCAAGGAGTATGACTGATATCAAATGCAATCCTCGCAAGTGGAAGTGCGGCGTCAAAGGTCATTCGTGCACGTAAATTGCTATAGGCTGATGATGAAAGGGTTACAGTTAGGGTCAGACCTTCTAGGGTTTCATTACTAATAATGTCGATAGAGAACTGGAATGAGCCTGTTTGATTGATTCGAATAGCCGTTGGCCCGTGAACCCATTCAGCCGCAGTACCACTATAGATAATGGTGAATAAGGTATTGCGGCTGCAGAATACAGAACCTGTTATAATGGTTGATGAGTTTACAAACCATCTCTCAAACACGAATGGTCCCGTAGCAGGTGTCAGATATGCAACCATAGGGAGTCTGCTTCTCTTGGCTACGTTGTTGACAAGCTCAATGGCTCGCTCGCTGTTCAACAATCCAGCGCCAACTTCCCAAGCCTCAGATGATAGGTATGTAGCAGTTGATGTTAAAACAGCCTTTATCATTCCGGGGGTCCAAGACCACTCATTCTCCTCACAGAAATTGATTATGTTTGCTGCCGCGGAAGCCACCACAGGAGCCGCAAAGCTTGTGCCAAATACTCCAGCAGCTCCATTTATGGAATAGAATCCGTTCGCGGCGATGTCTGGCTTGACGGTCCTGTTTCTTAGTGGTCCTCGGGCGGAGAAGTCATAGGGCATTCCGCCCTCATTCACCGCTCCGACAGCAATGACTTCAGGATAGACGGCGGGGGAATCGACAGAGGTTCCAGCGATTCCACCCTGACCATCGTTTCCAGCCGCAGCTACAATAGTCACTCCACTGTAGAAAGCCCATCTCACTGCCTCACGGAGCATTCCCTGAACGTAGGGATATGTGCCAATACTCAGGTTGATTATATCACACTCCGCTTCTTCGACAGCCCAATGGATTGCAGCGACAATAGATTCCACAGTTGCAGTGTTGTTTGAAGTGACGACCTTCGCATTCACGATAGCTGCATCCGGTGCATCACGAGCGATTATCTTTGCCACATAAGTGCCATGAGGAGTATATAGTGGCAGACTATCTGCAGTTGAATTCAGATTAATAGAATACCCATAGGATGTGTTGATAAAGCTACTTTCAAGAATTACTCTAGAACGCAATGTGTTGTCCTTGTTGATTCCTGAATCAATAACGCAGACTCTCACACTCAAGTCAGGTTGATCTGAACTGTAAGGGACTATTATCACGATAATAGAAAAAGCAGCAACAAAGATGACTGAGATGACGAGAAGTGCTGTGCCTCTTCGAAAGTGAGG
Organism: Candidatus Thorarchaeota archaeon; assembly: GCA_048882485.1. GTDB lineage: Archaea > Asgardarchaeota > Thorarchaeia > Thorarchaeales > Thorarchaeaceae > SMTZ1-83. The sequence goes on along the minus strand of JBHLRP010000033.1, from coordinate 23,155 downwards.
CTCGCTGACATGCTCCATAGGTCATCACCAATCAAAAAGCATGGAGATTTTGAGTTGACCACTTGCTGCGAATCTACCTGATAAAACCTATTGGATTCAGCAATAAGAATGTCGCACAAGCAAATCCTTATCTCAGGTCGGATGCTGACTCAGTTGGTGCACACTACTTGGCAATCAGTGACCCAGACGCCTTTGAAATGCAGGAATTTGCAGGAATTGACATCTTCGAGCCAGGTTCAGTAATTGAACGTGAGGTTGACTGGAACAGGTTATTCCACATCCTTCTGCTTACTGGCGCTGCCTTCGGCATCTCGATGGGACTCACCGTCATTCTCATGATACCATTGATGGCGAATGGGCTTATCGTTGTTGATCTCGTCACAGGCAATATTTGGCTTGATCCACTTGCCATAATTGTTACCACATCCGCAAGTATCGGTTTCATCATTCCGCCCATATGGTATGTGAGGAGGAATGGGTACGCGCTTAGCTCCCTTGGCATCAAAAATATGAAGTCAATAAAGGAAGTGCTTTTAGGAATTGCTGCCGCAGGAGCAATGCTTCTCGCCAATTTTCTCGTGAGTCTTCTCACTTTCTTTGCCTTCGGTTTGCCTGACATAGATGTTGGTTTCTTTGTCGTGAGTGATCTATTCGAACTTGCTCTCTGGGTAATCCTCATGTTTGCTGTTGTTGGGTTTAGTGAGGAACTTCTGTTCAGAGGATTCTTGCAGCGAAGAATGGAAATGTACTTCAGGCAACGGAGATCAAGCCCTGGTCTTTATGCATTGATAATAACTAGCTTTATCTTTGCAATAATTCATTTGGATCTCTTTGGACTCCCCACTCGCTTTGTGCTGGGGATCATCCTGGGATATCTTTCACAGAGGCGTAACTATTCAATCATGGCCCCAACCATAGCACATGGATTCTACAATTCCGCAGCTGTCGCCCTAGTCTTTCTTGGATTCTAGTTGCCATTATGCAAGACTTGTCCGTCTCGCAAAGATACCCCAGGCTACGAGGATTAGAGCCACAGAGAAAATAAGTATCCTAATTATTTCGTTGGTGAATGTAAACAAGTCTACTCCCTTGAACGCAGTATCAATCATCATGACTCTACCTAGGTTTAGTGGGAACCATTCATCTATTATTCCAACATCAAGGAATCCAGTCCCGACAATCATTGATGCAAAGAGGAGGAAGAGGAAGGACTGGTTTGCCTGTAGACGCGTCGTTACGACGGTCGAAATGACTACTCCCAAAGCTGACCCGGACAGTGCCAATAGCCACAGGACTGCATTAAGAGTAAGGTAGTCAGTATTTGGAATGATGCCAAACATGCCCATCCACATTATTAGCAGAAATTGAATCTGGATTAGGCCTACCGCGAAATAGGCTAGAGTCTTGGCAAGTACAGCCTCCATCTTGGTAGCGGGAGTCAGTAGCATTCGATTCAGCGGGACATCTCCTACGATCGCCTGTGCGGCAGTTGCAGAGGTAGCGATGAAGACTGCGAAAACAACCATGAAAGCACCAAATGTGGCTGCAGTGTAATTTCCTGTTGGCTCAAATTCCCGCACTGTTTCCACATCTACTTCATGCTTAATCCAACCGTGGTCGAATCTGAAATCAGCTACCACACTACTGAATGCACCAAAAACGGCGGCCTGACTCATGATATTCGTGCTTGAGATATGAATTGAAACGAATGCAGGAATATCACCGGTTATGTTGCCTTCAAATCCGTAAGGAATCACTGCGTATGCGTCGACGCGATCATAGTACAACTCAATCAGTGCTGCTTCTTCATCTGGAAATATCTCTACAATGAAGTCTGGACTATGTTGAAGATACCACGTGAAATTCTGTGAAAGGTCCTCGCCTGGGAATGTGTCAGTTGGATCCGAGTCTACTACACCAAGAACCAATGCATCCTCGCTTTTCTCGCCATATTCAGTGGACGTGAAACCTACTTGACCGGTATTTATCGCTCCGTACATTGTTAGCATGATCATCCCTGGCAAGGCGAAGATAAGGAGAAGTGCGAATTTGTCATTGATAATTAGTCTTAACTCCTTTCTGAACATAGAATATATGCGCCAGAGTTTTGTGTTCTTCTTCTTTCCTTTCTCGGTCACGCAATTCACCCGAGGCTATGGTTCATCAAAAGACAGTCACCTTTTATGCGTTTTCGGCTTGCCTTGGGGCGGCACGAGTCCAAGGACATAAGCTGACATCAAAAGATAAAGGACTGAAGGTCCCTCTAGCCCCCATTCTGTTGATTTCTCGGCTACCTGTGATCTGGTCATTCTAGCTCCATTATTGTAGAGCTCGCCTAGAATATTCTGAATAACGAGGTCGCCGTATGGGAAAATGGTGAGGTCGCCCAAACCTGCAATCATGGCAGCTTGAACAGTCCATTCACCAATACCGCGGATAGGACCTAAAATATCCATTATCTCTTTGAATGTCATCAGCGACAGCGATTCTAGATCTAGATTGCCATAGGCAACAAGTGAAGAGATTCTATACACATATTCCGTCCTATATCCTATTCCAAACCTTTCAAGTCCATCTACGCCGCATTCCACGATTTCTTCAGGGGTGGGAAAAGGATACAACTCAATACCTTCGAAGACATGTTTCTTTGATAAGCCAAGAATCATCCTCTTTGTCACGACATTAGCTGAACGATAGGAAATCTGTTGCTGAATGATAGTCTTCACTAGTGCTTCATAAAATGACTCTGCAATATATGGAAATATACCTGTTACATTTGCTACAAATCGATTCAGAATTGAATCACTTCTCATTAATGAAAGGGCTGAATCCATCCTCTTGTCAAGTCCGAGGATTCTCCTTGAGAGTAGCTGGATATCCTTGCTGGTCGCGGACTTCTCTGGAAATACAATCTCAAGTGCTCGCCCAGGTTCATGTTGTCTGATAATTATGGGGACTGCTTTGCCCTTGATTCTATAGACACGACCAAAGTAATCCGAACCAGTCACCTCTGGAACAGGTTGAATATCAGGATAAATCCAAGAATGAACGGACTTAAGGAGGTCGTAGTTTGAGGGCACTTCAAGTTCAAGAAGCAAATGCATCAACCAACTTCATTAAGTCGCTGCGAACCCCTATGAAAGACTATTGTTGAAACGTCACCGTTATATCAAAATCGTATGTTGCCCACAAGAGGCGATTGAGATAATCTCTAAGGATATATTGATCCGATTTTTGGGTTTGGTCTTCGCAGCCGCTCTGTTAAACTTAGGACTCTACGTAGTTTTGTGGGTTGCAGCTCCTCTTGTTTCGGGATTTGTCTGTGGCTATTTCATGCTCAGTCCTAGATGGGGCGCGATAGGGGGCTTCCTGGGATCAATCCTTTCAACTACTCCACTTCTCCTCTTTCTGGAATCGATCTCCTCATCAGGAGCCGACATTCTCTCAATTCTCATAGCAGCTGCTATTCTATCAGTGATTGGTGGACTAGGCGGATTCATTGGTGGAATGATTGGATTGAGGACTCAGAAGCAAGTGTAAAGCTAGGTCTATGTGTCTACGATGAGTCTACCTGGTGTGTAATCTGCAGCTGGACCGACAGTGGTTCTTCTCAGCGGATTTCCAAACATAACCCATTCCGTTGCAGACAATCCATTATCCGATGTTATCTCGAATGTTTCCCCATTTCTGACAGCTGCTATCTCTCTTTTCGCATTCTCATCTAGGTTCTCAAAGATTGCCATGTCAACGCCAACCTTGACCTGACCTATGAGCTCATATGTGTCCAGAAGGTCAAGAAAGCCAAACTTCCAGCCATCCGCATATGCGCAGAATCTCCAATCGTCGAAAGGTTCCAAATTGTTCATCGTGTCCAACGTTGCACCGATGTAGCATGCGCCTTGATCCAGGAATGCTCTAAGGAGTGGCCCTTCCATCGCAGTGCTGCACGCTTCCGAGTAAATAACAGGATATCCTTCGAATTTAATGGAGGATGCTTGTTGATAATCTAGAATCACTGCATTGTGCGATGCCCACTTCTCAGGAGTGCCATGGATCCTAGAATCAAACATGCCATCAGAGAATTGAAGTATGAATTCGCTAACTGAAAGCAGTTTTCTATCTTTCTCAGTGAACCGCCTCAACACATCAACTTCAAAGCCAAGTTGCTTCAATCCTTCTACATGCCTCGTTGAACGCCCTGGCTGGGAATCAAACACTACGGCGATGTTACTGTCAATAATCAGTGGGTCCATATGATACAGGATGGTTCCCTGCGGGCCAAATATTCTGCCAACCGGAGTGTCTGGGATTTCATCTCCATCTACATCCTGAATAAACCAATCAGTAAACCCATAGGATCCCTGATATTCTATTTGAGTCGCAGGTAGTTCCTTGTTTGTTCCAATCAGCAATACTCCTGCATGCTTTCCTTCTTCAAAGCAATCTTTGACTGTCTTGTATGTCAACACCCACGATCTACCAGGCTCGACCACGAAGTCAGCGTCTATTTCTTGTGCCTTTGCCTGATATGCATCAGCATTGTCATCTCCTACCTTCCCGCAAACAATTAGTAGCTTGCTGAGTGTTTCTCGAGGTGTCCTGCCAATCTCAAAAGTGAGATCTTCATCCTTACGCTTCCTTTCACCTATTCGACGAATCTCATTTATTATATCTGGACGATGACGGCGGCGGCGTGGTTCATTTATTATTGAGTTCATCCTCACTCATCGCATTCAGATGTGCAACGAGATAATACCCTTTCTACGGCATCCCCTTTGGATAGTCCAGTATATTCTAATAGATGGCGAAGCGTACAAAAAAAACAAGCGCCAAGGAGGTCAAAATCCATTGGACCGGGATATCAAAGTAGTATGCCTTGATCTTGACGGAGTCCTTTTTGATGGGCCAAGTGCCGTACATCCAATCACAAAAGAACTTGGAATAGAAGACCAGTTCATGGCCATTTACGAGAAGCAGGGAGAAAACCGTCGGACTATGGCTGAGGCAATAAAAGAGGGAGCCAAGATATGGATAGGTGTGCCAACAGATGGTACTCTAGACCCGCTTGTTGAAAGCCTGCCCCTTATGCGCGGTGCGGAAGAAACTGTTGCAACATTGAAAGAGTGGGGCTATTTCGTGGGATGCATCTCAAGTGGTGTTAGTCAGTTCTTCATGAAGCCTTTTGGGAGGAGACTCAATCTAGATTTCGCCTACTCCAATATCCTAGGAGAGAAGAATGGGACTCATGACGGCGAGGTTCATTATATCATGGAAGGGCCTCAAAAGGCTGAACGGATGACTGAGTATTTGGATGAAAACGGGCTTGCATCCAAGAATCTAGCCAGTGTGGGTGATGGTGAGAATGATATTCCGTTGTTTCAGATCTCTAACCTGAGCATCGCCTTTAATCCAATGACTGAGAATGTCAGCCGAGCCGCTTCCTTAACTATCCGATCCGAAGACCTCAGATCTATTCTTCCTCATTTCATTCCAGATGCTTAGGCTAGAATGCTCGTCAAGGTTTCCAATATGTGAGTCAGATTCTCTTCAGTCACACCTGGATGAACTGGAATCTCAATGTGCGTTTCACCCACGGTTTCCGCATTCTGAAATGTCATGGACGAATAGTCAGGATAATTCACACAACGAGACCACCGCCAACTGAAGATATTCTGATATGTTTTCTGCTTGTGACAAGGTAATGCATAGACAGTGCGAGCTCCTATCTTTGCATCGCGAAGACGTTGGAGGATTTCATCTCGTGAGAGATTCTTTACGAAGAAGCGTGGAGCATATACGTGATAGCCCGATTCCATTCCAGGCAAGGTGATTTGCGGTTGGACCTCAGGAAAGTCTGAGAAGAACCTGTCATATCTGCTGGCATTCTCTTGTCTCTTTCTGACTACTTCAGGCATGCGTTTCAACTGGACTCGTCCTAGTGCTGCTACTATATCCAGCATTCGATTGTTATATCCAACACGATGATGATTATAACCGCCCTCGGGACCTCGTCCATGATTCTTTATCATCAGACAACGATCCATGAGTTCTTCATCATTTGTTGTGATCATGCCTCCTTCACCTGTCATCAAGTTCTTGGTGGCATAGAACGAGTATGTTCCAATGTGTCCAATTGATCCCACCATTTTGCCACTCACAGTAGCTCCATGTGCTTGACATGCATCCTCAATAACGAGGAGGTCATGCTTCTCAGCAATCTCCATGATTTGGTCCATCTCGCATGGCATTCCAAAGATATGAACTGGCATAATTGCACGAGTCTTCTTTGTAATGGCTTCTTCAATTAACTCTGGATTGATGTTGTATGTGTCAAATTTCACATCAACAAACACAGGAACAGCACCAATCATGACGATAGAATTGGCTGACGCAATGAACGTGAATGGAGTTGTGATAACTTCATCTCCGGGTTGGAGGCCTAAAGCTTCAAGTGCGGTTGAAAGCGCCGTTGTTCCGTTGCTGGTCACAGTGGCATACTTGGTCCCAACGTACTCTGCAAATTCTCTTTCAAACTGCCGCGAAACCTTGCCCTCTGCCAACATCCCTGATTCGAGGACATTCTTCACTGCCTCAATCTCTTCTGTGTCGATAATCGGTTTTGCTGTAGGAATCATCGGAGCCACATCATCAAGGAATTATGCCATCGTTAAAATGATTGTCTCATTCTTCGGATTCTTCGTCTTCAAGGACTGCCCTCTCATGCTTTATCCTTTTGTTTTCAACAAATCCCACTCCACCCACCGTGACACCCATTATAGCAAGCGCAACCAGCATATACCAGAGATTGCCCAAGTAGAAGATTATTGCAAGGCAGAAACCACTCAAAAATCCCGTTATAGCCCTTATGAAATTCGTTGTCTTTCTTGGAGTTAGTCTTTGACTCACCCAATCAACAACTGTAGCAAATCCTATTGCCATCGATATCATGAACCAGAACCAATCGGGCTCCAAAACGGATCTGAAAAAGAGAAGCAGAATCAGCCCTAATCCTAGGCCGCCATAGATGCCCGAACATCTACCACAGAAATATACAGACCGACCTCCAAAGGAAATTCTGAGACAATGTCCATACTGGGACGGAGGATGATGAGACAGAAGCATACTAAGGGTATCAAGTATGCCTCCACCATCCATCGAAGCTGGATCTAAGACCAACTCATCTGGTCGGACAGGCGCGTCTTGTTCCGCGGTCACAGAATTCACTCAGTGCCATTGCATAAGACACGACTTATCTCTGTTTGCCTATCGCAATCAATACATTGAATCATGACTGCAGGAATGCAAATTCCTCCAAGGCAGTCTTTGCAGAGATAACAGCCTCGTCACACAGGACGCTTCCAAATGATTCTGATACAATTGAATTCGCGATTTCTTGGATTCGGTGGCTAGTGTTGCTGTCTTTGACAATATGAGGGAAGTAGGCGGCAAAGACTAGGGTTTCAGCAAGAGTTTCGTGCCAAAGCTGGAACCCAGCTGAATCAGAGGATGCCCTTAAACGAGATAAAACTTCACAAAGGGTAGAAAATAAGGTAAGATCCAAACTCTTTGGGACTGGAATCATACCCAAATTGTTGGGTAGGAGATTGACAGTCAAACCTGCATTATTCGTCAACACAGTCTTGAAAAACCATGATATTAGGTTCGAATTCAGCAACACACAGACTGCCTTCAGCAGATCTTCGCTGGCGTCAGCCAAATATGTTGTTGAGTTGAGTACCAGATAATTTCCAGAATCGTAGAAAGCAATGGGATGTTCTGAGTTTTGCTGGACCACAACCTTTGGGAGTTCCTGCAAGTCTCTGCGACCGGGTTTTGCCAATCTGGTGACATCATGATTCAAACATACGTTGCCCTTTATAGCAAATTTCGCTACATCCCTTCCTCGAAGGAGAGGCTTCCAATTACCTCCCTGCTTAACTGCTTCAGAAATGAACTTTCGATTGCATCCTGTTTCAATCCCACGTTTTATGGTGACCAATCTCTTTAGCTGCGGCAAATTGGACATATGCTGCAAATAGGGCATGACATCTGAGGTGATACCCAATAGATACCGATTATTCCAATCCGAGATTAGACTACAATAGTCTTCTCGGTCAATGGTAGATATTTCATGACAACTGCCGAGATCCGAATTATACCGTGATAGATTAATTGTAGGAGGAAGCGCTCTGGGTCTATTTTGTAGGATAATGACTGCAGTTTCAGCTGTCACGCCACGAAAAACTCCTGGGCCACAATCTGAGATATGAAGGAGGCCATGAGAGTTCACAATTGACTTCCTGAGTCTTCTGAACGTGTCGAGTGTAAGAAGATTCTTGTGAATCAAATAGCCAAGGATTCCGTCCTGCTTCAGTTGAGATAATGATGCCTG
>JBHLRP010000033.1:0-14663 GCA_048882485.1 Candidatus Thorarchaeota archaeon | reverse complement strand
GTGTCGAGTGTAAGAAGATTCTTGTGAATCAAATAGCCAAGGATTCCGTCCTGCTTCAGTTGAGATAATGATGCCTGAACAAAGAGAGCGTGTGTGTTGTATTCTCGTGTGGTATCATATCGTGCTTTGATAGTCTTCTTAAACTCAATCTTCCCGGATGTGAGTCGCATATATGGTGGATTTCCTATCACAATGTCGTATTTCTCATCGAGTACTTTTGAAACAAGAGTATCTGTAACTCTGAGGTTTGGTATGCGAATCAATGAAGGAATGGTGCTGTTGATAGAGTATAGAGCTAGCCAAAGCTGAGCCTCGGCAATTGCTATCGCATCTTCATCAACATCATGCCCAAAGAGTGAATTGCCTAGCAGATATGACGCTATAGAATCGATTTTGGTGGTTTCTACATCAATGCCTTCCAATAGAATCTTCTCTGCTCCTACTGAGATTCTTCTCAGAATCTCTTCGAGCATAGCAAAAAGGAATATCCCACATCCACACGCATTGTCCAGTATCTTGAGACCGAGTAATTCGGAAACCTTCGAAATGCGGTTTTGCGATTTGAAAGCATCAATGGAGAGACTGCTTATGGTTCTTGCAAGACTATATGGCGTGTAGTAGACTCCCCGGTTCTTTCTGCTTTTCTGGCTTTTGAATGCCTCAAACACGTTACCCAGTATCAAAACTCTGGTGTCGAGCAGTGATTCGTCATTCTTGGGTTCCAAGTTGAAATCTAGGATGTTGTCGTCATATTCTGGGTTCCAGCTGGAACGCGAATCAGCAAATAGAGCGAGATGTCTATAGTCGAGAGATCTTGGTGGCTTTTCGAATTCCCTATGGATTTCCTCGAGTATGCGAACGAAGACTAGTCGTAGAATCTCGATATCTGTAACAGTATCCGAGGCATTCTTGAGCTGAGCTAATTGGCGGATTGTCTTCTGCATAATTCGTCGATTGACCATCTCTGAACCTCAGGCGTATCATTGATAGAAACAATCTGCAAGATGTGTCTTTCGAATTCATTACCATAATGCAAGCTTAAGATTTCATCATTTGTTAAAGCCCACCGATATGCATCGTATAACAGGACGAGAAGGACAGCATTAAAATGTTGGATTCAATGTGATAGGACCAATTTAACATTCGAAATGGACGCTGATGGAAAATGGCCAATTTATTATTAGTCGATATGGACAAATGTACTGGCTGCAAGCAGTGTTCTCTAGCTTGTTCTTTGACGAAGGAAGACCTATTCGACCCATATAGAGGGAGAGTGAAAGTCTACAAGAAAGAGGACATCGCGCTAGGCATTCAGTTCTTGTGTGAACAATGCGATGCACATCCATGTATTGATTCATGTCCTGAAAAGGCATTATCAAGAGATGATAAAACAGGAATCATCACTGTTGACAATAGCAAATGCACAGGCCAGGCTAAATGTGTAGAAGCCTGTCCTTACCATGGAATTCGACTGCACCCAGAGGACAATAAGGCGATAATCTGTGACCTTTGTGGAGGCGATCCATATTGTGCAAAGCACTGTGTACCCGGTGCAATTCAGTGGGTGGGCGCCACAGATGACTTGTTGAAACAGAAGAAGAAGCTACGGTCGGCTAGAATGGCCATGTATCGTGAATTGAAAAAGGAGGCTGCATAGCATGAATGGACATCAAGGAAGGATACTACACATCGACCTATCAAGCGGAAAGATTTGGAAAGATGACATTCCAGAGGAGTGGAAACGCCTTTACGTTGGTTCCAGAGGAATCAACGCCAGAATCCTCTGGGATTATTGCAAGGACCCAGATATCACATGGGACGACCCCAGGAATATCATCATTTATGCGCCAGGAGCTGTGACTGGCACCACCGCCCCTGCATCAGGGAGGACCTCAGTCACTACCGTGGGCTGCACCACCGGACTCTATCTGAAGAGCAATACAGGAGGCCATTGGGGTGCTGAGTTGAAGTTTGCAGGCTATGATCACCTTGTGGTTCATGGTGTTGCTCAAAAGCCGTCCTATATCTGGATCAATGATGACGACGTAGAAATCAGGGATGCCAAGGACCTCTGGGGTAAGGACATTATAGAGACCGACACTCTGTTGAAGAAGTGGCATGGTAACGATTCTAAGGGACTCTATATTGGCCCCGCTGGAGAGAAACTTGTTAGAGCCGCGTCAATTCAGTGCTCCCTATACCACGCTGCAGGGAGGGGTGGTGGAGCTGCTGTCATGGGCAAGAAGAATCTCAAAGCTATTGCTGTTAGGGGCACCAAACCGGTGAGGGTAAAGGATCCAAAGAAGTTTGCCGATGTCGCTGAAGAGATGAGGGAGAATCTCCGTAAGGACAGTGGTTCTATAGGACTTCATGACTTTGGCACCGCAGGGTCCATTGCGGCAGTCAATGAGTTACATGCGTTCCCTGGAAAGAACTGGCAAACTGGGTATACTGAAAATGTCCACCCAATAACTGGCCAAGCTTTGGTTGAGAAAGGGTATCTTAAAAGACGGGTTGCATGCTTTGGCTGCACAATTGGCTGCCACCGATACTCCACCATTGAAGAAGGGCCTAATGCAGGTATAGCAAGTGGAGGCCCAGAATACGAAACCTTTGGAGCACTTGGCAACGGTCCAGGAATCATTGACACTGAAGGTGTCCTTCTGCTCAACGAGATGTGCAACCGTCTGGGATTGGACACTATTACAGCAGGCACTGTTTCCCAGTGGGCTATTGAGAGCTACCTGCGGGGAGTTCTTACGAAAGAAGACACAGATGGGCTTGAGCTTGACTGGGGCAAGCTTGATGAAACTCTAAAGACGGTTGAGGCATTGGCCTTACGAAAAGGCAAGCTGGGGACCCTCCTTGGAGATGGTCTCAAGATAGCAACAAAGAAGGTTGGCCACGACTCCTATAAATGGGCTATCATGAACTCCAAGGGTCTTGAGCAGTCTAATGTCGAAACAAGGTCTGCGAAAGCATATGCATTAGCCTTTGCAGTCAACCCCCGAGGAAATGACCATCTCATGACTGAAACCTTTGCAGAATTCGGAGCTAGCCCTGAGGCGGTCGAAGTCATCGAGAAGGTGACAGGTGACAAGAAGTGGGCGTCACCTCACTTCACTGATTTTCGCGCCGAGATTGTACGCTGGCATGAAGACTGCTATGAGATAACGGAAGCTTTGGGATTCTGTGTATTCACCTCTACAGCCGCTTTTGGAGTCAATCCCGATAACATGGCGCGACTGTATGAAGCAGCGACAGGCATCTCCTTGACTGAGGATGAGATGATGTGCACTGGCCGCAGAGTTGTGACACTTGAGAAGGCGTTCAATGTGACACGTGGAGCCACCAGGGAGCATGACAATCTGCCCTGGAGGTTAATGAATGAGGGAGCCGCTAGTGGTCCACTCAAGGGCGAGATGAACTCCCAGGAGGAGTTGGATGGCATGCTCGATAGGTACTATGCACTTCACGAATGGGATCCCAAGACAAGTTGGCCCAAGAGAGAGACCTACGAGAAGCTTGGTCTCAAGGATGTAGCAGACTATCTAGAGAGCATCGGCAAGTTGCCCTAGAATAGGGGGATTTCTTCCCCCTTCTCTCTTGTTTTGAAAGAAATGGTGAGATGTCATGAAAGGTTACAAGGAATTTGGAATGGCTATGACAGGTGTTTTCCCAGTGAAAGAAGGTGTTGAACTGGCGAAAGCGACAGAAGCTGCGGGATTAGGATCAGTCTGGTTCGCTGAGGACTACTTCTTCAGAGGCGGGATTCCATACATGGCTGCAGGGTCTATGGCAACCGAGAAGATACGAATTGGACTAGGTGTTGTCAATCCATACTCTCGGCACCCAGCGCTTATAGCCATGGAATTCGCCACGATAGATGAGATGTGCAGCAAACGTGCTGTCTTTGGTCTAGGATCAGGCGTACCATTCTGGATGGATCAAATGGGACTCTGGGATAAGAAACCAATCTCGAGAACCAAAGAGAGTATCGAGGTCATAAGGAAGATAATGACTGGAGAGAGTATTACTCACAGGGGGAAATACTTCGAAACCAAGGCTGTCCAGTTGATCTTCGAACCTGTTAGAAAAAGAGTTCCAATCTATCTTGCCTTCGAAGGAAAGCAGGGAATGAAGCTTGCAGGAGAGATTGGGGACGGGGCTATAATGTCTATCTTCTGCACTCCAAACTATACGAAATTCGCTTGGGAAAGGGTTGAAGCGGGTGCTAATGAAGTAGGGAAATCCCTGGATGGTTTCGAGATGGTAGGATATCTTCCAGTCGTGGTTGATGATGACTTGGATAAGGCATACAACACGGTTAGAGAGTTTTCAAAGCTATACTTGCCTCATTCTCAGGCAGGAGGCCCTCTGATGGAACATGCAGGAGTTCGACCTGAAGATACAATGGCGTTTAGAGAGGCTGCAGAGAAAGGCGACGATGCTAGGCTTGGAGAATTGATTACTGACAAGATGCTGCAAGAGCTTTGCGTTGTAGGAGATGTTGAATCATGTATCAAGCAGATACAAGATATGATCGATGCCGGAGCAAATACTCCTGTGGCATTTCCAGTTCCAGGTACCAATCCAATTGAAACAGCGAAGCTGATTGGCAAAGAGATTGCTCCACATCTCAAGTAGCCAGATGCATGCGGTGAGAATATGCACGAACCATGTGAACCCTTCTGCCTAGATGTAGATGGAGAACCGGATTTAACCCCTGAAATTCGAAAGAAGAATCGAGTTGTGGGGTACATTACGACGTTTCTCGTTGTGTTCGTATTAGGAACGACTGAGATCTTTGCATCTTGGTATGTATTTCGACTTGGAGGAACCCCATTAGAGTCAGGAATCGCTTTCGGTGTGTTTGGATTCGTGTATATGTTTTCACCTGCAATTGGTGGTCGTCTTTCAGATAGGGTTGGCAGAAAGAAGACGCTTTTAGTTTCCACAGCAGCCTATATCGGGGTCATTATTCTCTATCTTTTTCCATTCATTCAAACTATTCATTTGATAGCGATACGAACAGTGGAGGGCTTAGTCTTTGGATTCATCGCTCCAACCATTGAAGGAATGGTTGCGGAGCTTGAACCAGAATCACAGGTAGCGACTCTTGGCAATTTCTCAACAGCATGGAGTGCGTCAATGATCCTCCCACCGATGATTATTGCGTATCTAGCTGGTATCTACGGAGACCTATCGAGCATCTATGTAATCCTAGCAATTGAGATATTCTCATTGGCAATTATCGCATTATTCCTTCAAGCGTACAAGAGAAAGCCAGAAACACCTGAGAACATGAATACGGCGACTCAAATCACGACTCGAGAGCAAAAGGCAAGCAAAGCGTCACCCATATTCATTGCAGCATATCTCTCTGTGATGCTATGGGGTGTAGTATCGACTGTGATTCTGGCCCTATTCCCGTCCTACATTGAGAATCTCGTTCTCCTAGGATATCCTTTTGCTACAGAAGATTTCGGAAACCTGCTTCTGATATGGAACATTGTTCGAACTGCTGGATTCATTGCAATCGCCAGAATGCCTGGAGACTACATGAAGACAGTCATACTTCTTGGAGCAATTCTGTCTGCGATTTCAGGCTTCCTTTTGTTCTCATTCATAGACATCTGGGTGTTTGCGATTGCAATGGTGCTTTCCGGATTGGGGGTGGGATTCAACTATCTGGGAGCATTGTATCTGGTTGTTTCAGCAACGGATTTGGAGAAAGGAGCTCATGCTGGACTAGTCGAGAGTATGGGTGGTGTGGGACTCTTCCTCGGTCCAATCGTTGGAGGCTGGGTGACGGGCTTCGGTCTCACATTCCCGTATCTCATGTATGCACTTCTGGCAGTGGTAATCTTGCTGATGATGATGGTCCTACTAAGAAGAAGCAAGGCCTAGTGAAATGTATATTCCTCAATCAGACTTTAGGACGTCATCAAAGACACCCTCGATCGCAGGGATTTCTGTGATGCCCTTCCGTGGAGGATTTGGATAGGCAATCTTGCTATGGGTCAATCCAGTTTCAGCCAGCGTATGAGCCATTCGAATTGCTATCACCCATGGGTCCAAGATAGGAACGCCAAGTTCCTTCATGATAGGCTCGAGATCAACCTCATGAGAAAGTGCCGTACATCCGAGGACAATGACATCTGCCCCATCCTCTTCTATAGCCGTCTTGCACATCTGTAGGAGTTCTTCCTGTGTATCTTTTGGATTCTTCGGAATGTCTAGAACTGGCATTGTTAGATGCCGAACACTTGCGCAGAATGACTCGAGACCCTCTTTCCGAACGCCCTCTTGCATGCATCTCAGAAGCGATTGGCCTTGAACTGTAATTATGCTGAATTTTGTCCCTAGAGTAAGTGCGACGTGAAGGGCTGAGTTTCGTGGAGCAACAACAGGTACCCTACAGACTTCTCTAGCTGCATCAAGAACGGGGTCACAAGCACAATCGATGACAATTGCATCACAGCCGTCCTTCTCCGCTTTCACTATTTGCTCCAAAATGAATGGTGCATTGTATGCTTCATCAACATGCGATTCAACACTGTGTGTACCGTATTTTGGAGTATAGTTTACTATTTCATAACCCACAGGAGTATGTAACCTCACGAAATCTCGCTTCTTCTCATCCACCCACCAATCTATCCCGGTAGCACCGATTAGAGCAATCCGTTTCATGATGCAACACCAGTAAGAACCGAAAAAGTCGGTCGCCTTTCAAATTATCTATCGGAGGTTTACGATGATTTCTTCCATCGGTTTGTACTCAAGTTCAGGATGACCATAACGCTCAGGATGGAATGCCTTTCGACCAATCTCTGTACTCCCAGCATATCTCAACCTTTCATGCGCTGGAGATGCTGTCACAACTACTTCCATCCCTTCTTCGAGGTTGGCACTCATGACTCCATGACCGGTGTCAGGATAATGCATGCAAATAAGATCAGGAAACATTACTACAGGCTTTCCATCGCTCATGGCCATCATGTACTCATTCTTCACGACAACTTCGAATTTGCTCTTCAAGTTCTCCGGCTTGATTCTCACGACTACATGCCAATGGCCTGCCCTATCCTCACCTTTCACTTCCTCAATCTTGCCCTTGATGAGTTTCTGGCCGCCCATAGTATCTAAGAAAGCATCAATTGGATCCTTTTTGTTCTCATTCGCATCACGTACAGCTTCACCAAGCTCAATTGATTTCGAAATGCTGTCTGGAATCACGGATTTCTTCAACTGTGCGCCAGTCTGATGGTAATGGTTGTTAGCACCAGCTCCACCATCCTGAACCACTGCGAATCTGCCAATCTCATCAGCAAGAGCTGGTGAAGTGGACTTCTCAACAACTACTATGCTCCCATTCTTCGTAACAAGTGGCATAGGGCATAGCTCAATTCCATATCCAACAAACGAAATCATCTGGCTCTCTGGAGCAGAGCGGCCGAGTCCATCCCCATCTACTGTGGTTATCCCTGCTCTAGCTGCTAGTGACAACATGACAGTAGTATTCGTCCCGCCCAGCTCAAATGGTACAAGGTGGTTGACCTTCTTGCCGGCGATTTTCTCAGACATTTTCATTGCTTCATGGAGCTCATATCTGGTTTCCCAAGCCTCAAGCATGTCCCCTATAGAGGTGAATGCCTTTACGCTTCCCATGTAACCGCCACAGACAATGAATGCATCATCTTTGATCTCAGATGGAGGTGTGACCTCGTAGACACGCCCTCGGTCGTGGTCCCAATCGACCATTGGCTTCCCAAAAGTTACGGGATCACCTCCGCCTCCAGTCCCTAGTATTCCCACGCCCGTCAGCATGTCATAGGAATTCTGCTTTGTTAGTTTCATTGTATCTCTCTCCAATTATTGCCTCTATGGAAGGCGCCGAAGCTAGTCAGCGTTGCGAGTGCCTTCCATTGAATGAACCACTTTATACCAGCGTTGCTTAGGACCAACCTTTGCTCGACGCTTCCAAGACCTTGATTTCGGTTCATCCTCAATCATCTGATGAAGCTTCTTGGCTCTCGATAACACTATCTCCTTTTGTTCCTCAGTGATTTCCGGAACAGTAGGTACGAAGTCGAAGAATTTCTTGAGATTCTCTGTCACAGTATAGTAAAATCCCCAGTCGTCTGATAGCATCTTAGCTATGTACGTGCCATTGACCTGTGTGTCATCATCCTCAGTACTTACATCGTGGGCAAGGAAGGTAATGATAAGGTCCTTCAAGTCCTTTGCATTGATCTCGACAATCTGTGTCTTCTCGAGGAATAGTTCCGCCAACGGAATTGTGGGCTTATCCACTTCTAGTCGGTTCTTCTTCTTGAAATCAATATTATGACAGAATTCAAGGTGATCGTAGAAGACATCTACCTTGCGTTCACGTTCAACATCGATGAAGAGGTCTCTCAAAGTGCTAGCACGAGCAAATCCAGGAGGAACCCAATGGTACCCTAGTTCATCTCTGAACAGATTTCGTAGTTTCTTCTGATGTTTGTAGTAGCTTATGAAGTCAATATCCGTGACTTCTCTTCCCATCTTGATATGGAGGTCTGTATACTCCGGACTTTTCAACCTGAATGCAAGACAGCCAATTAGTCGTAGTGGAATATCCATTTCAGCTGCTGCTTTCTCAATCCGCATTGCTTCCTCCATGAAGTCTTCAAGAATCGGACCATATTTCCCATTCAAATCTCTGTACTCCTCTAGAATTCAAGGTCTTATTGCACCTGCGATGTTTCATATGGCATTAATATCTTGTGACATGGCACAGACTCCGTTTTTTTCTAAATCTCCTTAAGCTGCAAAATGTGTTGCACCATTAAACTTTAAACAAGGCTAAACTGTCACATCGACAATCTGATGTGTCTGGGACTCTGAAGAGTTCACAACGCAGAAGCAAACACGAGGTAATCTGATGAGGATATTCCAAGCCTGTGACCCGCACGGCAGCCAACAGACCTGGGAGAAAATGTGTCGGGCACCAAAGGCGTTCAAAGCAGACGTAGCGATGATGTCCGGCGACCTAACCGGGAAAGCCATCATGCCGATTATACAAGAGAAAGAAGACCGATGGTATGCCAACCCTCGAGGCCAAAAGAAGACCTTCAAGAAGCAAAAGGATCTTGACAGATTCATCAAGTTCACTAGGGACGAGGGGTTCTATCCAGCAATACTTACACCGGATGAGTTGGCGCATCTTCAGGAAACACCTGGAGAGATCACCAAGCTCTTCGAAAGGCTAATGGTGGAGAGAATTCAGGAATGGATGGATATGGCAAATGAACGCATACCTGAAGACGTAATGGTCGTTGTGAATCCAGGAAATGATGACGACTATGTTATTGATGAGATAATAAAGAATGACGAGAGAATCATATATCCTCTACAGAGAGTTGTTGATATTCATGGATATCCCATGATAAGTCTGGAATGGGTAAACTCCACACCGTGGAACACTCACAGAGAATGTCCTGATGAGGAGCTGCTGGATAAGCTGGAAGCAGAATTTGCACGCCTTGAAACAGATGATTACTCAAACGTACTCTGCAACTTTCATGACCCTCCATTCAACTCAGGACTCGATGTAGCACCTCAGTTGACTGAGGACCATCGCGTAGCAAAGGCAGGTGCACATGAGATTATGACGCCTGTTGGTAGCAAGTCAGTCCGAGCAGTGATTGAGAAATATCAGCCATTATTGGGCATGCATGGTCATATACATGAAAGTGTAGGATACAGAAAGATTGGGCGAACGCTCTGCGTTAACCCAGGCTCAGAGTACAGAGAGGGCATTCTGAAAGGATTCCTCATCACCATCGAAGATGGAAATGTCCAAGCGGGCCGAGTAGAACTCTAGCTCTGATGTCGGAGAGGAAGGTGCACTTGCGCTTTCCTTCCAACCTTGTTTTTAGTCCATTGGAAATATATAGAGCCAAGCATAATCCTTGTTTAAGTCACTTTAATGGGGATTCGGAATAGATGACTTTAGTATTAAAAACGAGGACCGATGTGGACGACCTCACAACAGGATGCACATTCTTTGGTACTGGCGGAGGAGGCTCAAAGCAGCTTGGACTAGATATGCTCTATCCTCACATGGATGCTGGGAAGACAATAGAGATTGTTGACGTGAAACATGTGAAGAATGATGACTGGGTTGCTTGTTCCTACTACTCCGGGACTATCGCACCTCCCACTCCAGAAATTGAAGCTTCGAGAACTCGATTTCCTTGGGAATACTATGAGCAAGAACTAGCTGCGGGTCTCAAAGCGTTAGAGGACCATATGGGAGTGAAGTTCGCGGCTGTGGCTCCCTTTGAGCTTGGAGGAGTGAATACACCAGCACCAATAGATTCAGCTGTGAAACACGGCATTCCGTGCGTTGACGGGGATTATTCAGCAAGAGCTGTTCCGGAGATTTGCCAAAACACCGTTTGCATCAAGGGGTTCTCGATGGCGCCCATGGCTCTCATCGATTGGTTTGGCAACAGGAGCATCGTAGAACATGTCATCAATTATGAGATGGGTGAGCGCATCTCAAAAGCACTCAGTGAAGCCGCCTGGGGAAGATTGGGAAATGTTGCTTTTCCATTGAAAGGCTCGGATTTCCATGATGCAATTATCCCAGGAACACTGACCAAAAGCTATGAAGTTGGCAAGATGATTAGAGAGAGTCGTGACACAGGGGATGATCCTGCAGACAAGATTGTTGAAAATGTAGGAGGCTGGATTCTCTTCCGGGGAGAGGTCGTGGATAAGACATGGGAGAACCGGGCAGGCTACATGTGGGGTGAAACTAAAATCAAGGGAAGTGGTATTAAGCCCGAGTCTGAGCTTCGAGTCTGGTTCAAGAATGAAAATCATGTCACATGGCTTGATGACAAACCTTGGGTTATGAGTCCGGATATCATTGAGATAATCGATGCGAAGTCTGGCGAACCAATTACAAACACAGACATCAAAGCGGGCGACAAAGTCAGTGTTATCGGTATGAAAGCCGAGCAAGTATTCCGAACTGCAGAGGGGCTTGAGGCTTTAGGACCTCGGCATTTTGGATTTGACCTTGACTACACGCCAATGGAGAAACTGGTTTAGTGTGCAAACGAGTGGCTTGACTCGAAAAGTGTCGGACTATCCCATTCTTTACAATAGAATCTTCATCACGTAGTGCTTTCTTAAGCCACCAGGCTTTTTCTGGACCTCAATTCCCGTGTAATCATCATTGAAGAATTTGATTAGATTCTTGTCGGGGTCTTCATTTGTCTTTCTCATTGTACTCGCAATGTGCTGAATGAGGATTTGAACCCATTTCTTGAAATGCCGCCTTTCATTGGATACCAATGCTTGATTGGCTTCCACGTAATCATGAATCAACCATGCAACCTTTCTATTATACCAAGCTGAAGTGAGCCAACTAATAAACATCATTCCAACTGCGATTACTGCAAGGGGAAGGCCGATTGGAGCTAGCCAATTGAGCTGGAACACATATGTGAATAAGAGAATTGGAACTGCAATGGTGAGAGAGGCCATTCCAAAAAATGACATAGTCTGCCTGCGATTCAATGAAGACTCGACACCTGGAACCTTCGGGCCAATAGCAGCGAGCTTGGTTAGAGCCTTCCTCATGGTTCCCCATTGTTGGACAAAACTCCTAGGCAACTCGCCTTCACCGATTTTCTTGTCAATAAATCCTAAATCGTAGGTTCTCTGGATGCGATAGCCATCCAACACAGTCAATAGATTCTTGCTGAATCTCAGATCTAGATTTACAGGATTGAATTTAAATCCATCAAGAGAGATCGTTGGAGCGCGTTTCGTCTCCTTATCTCGCTTCACTCGGTTACTCATCTTGTTAAGTCCTCTTGGTGAGAGCTCTTGATACCAGCTAATTAATGTTTACGATTTATTAGCGGCAAGAACCGGCTTGTTTAAGAATGAACTAGCAAGAAATCTATATGGCAAGCGGAAGGTCGCCCAAAGACTCTCGATAAAAGGGGACATGAAGTGAATGAAGAAAAAAGAAAGACTTCCAGATCTCGAGTATTTAGGAATCGATCCCTTCAATGAGAAGCAAGAGCTGCAGATCAATACAGAGTTTGGAAGATTCATTCTCCCTAGAGAGAAGAGGAGGAAAGAGTATCAAGCACAATATGATGCGAATTGGAATGATGTTGTTTCCTTCGAAGTTTGCGAGGTTCAACATTGCAAGGATGAGAAGACCTGGCCGCTCCACGAAGAACTTCCTGATGGTTATGAACCAATCGGACCTGCTGGAATGGTGTTTCTGTTTTCAATGCCCTTTGGGAAAGCGGTATTTCCGATTTGGGTCACAATTCCTCTTGAGGATGTATCAACTGT
Source organism: Candidatus Thorarchaeota archaeon (assembly GCA_048882485.1). Taxonomy (GTDB): domain Archaea; phylum Asgardarchaeota; class Thorarchaeia; order Thorarchaeales; family Thorarchaeaceae; genus SMTZ1-83. The sequence goes on along the minus strand of JBHLRP010000033.1, from coordinate 2,288 downwards.
ACGAGAACTACTAGAGGCACGTCTTGGTCGTCCAAGCCTTTCCGGCTTGGCGCATCATGGAACTGCTGCAGCGGTCAGGTACATAACGAAGCAGTGTGAGATACTAAGCAAACATAGAGCTCAATGGTATGATTGGTCAAAGAGAGGGCGGCAAGCAAAGCCGAACAAGAAATTTCGTGAGAGGGGTCCAGATTATGTGTTCTGTAAGGAAGGAATGGCAATCGATCTCTATGGAGCGGGTTCACAACTAGCTCAAATGTCCACATTCTGGCCTTGGAGACTGATTAGTAGCATCTTCAACGATAACCACGAGTTCTCAATTAAATATCAGTGGTATGAGGACTCTTATACATATCAGCAACAGGTGCTCGAAAATGAAGAGCGACGGAGAATTGCAGAAGATGCGCAGAAAGCACTTGATTTCTATAACTCTTCAGATGATGTTGAGGAGGTTCTATTGATTAGACCTAGGTCGTTTCCATCACGGTTCCACAATACCTGGGATAAGCTTGAAGCATTCGCAAGTAAAGCGAGCAGAAACCGATTTCCGCCTATCTACGATTTCGTTGAGGATGAGCCTTGGGAACCACATGAAGATAAAGAGGGCACAGGTTTCTATATGATGAGGTAATTCCAGATATTTCAGATATTAGCCTCGATGGATTGCTGCCAAAAAGAAAGGGGAGAAGAGAGCTTGCTGCTCTCTTCCATTAATATGCGATCTACTCTGGCGGAAGCTGCCCAAAGATTGCAGACATCTCGATGCCCTTAGCCTTGTTCTTAGAGCCGTAGTACATGTAGGCCAATTGACCAATGAGGTACACGACTACTGTGAACCAGACCTCGTAGGCAACAGTGGGATCAGGCGTATACGCGATAAGCGCGTAGAAGAATGCGCCTCCTGAAACCAGACCACCAATAGCAATTAGTGGAATGCCCAGGAACTTCCATGCTCCGCTCCGCTCCCATAGTGTCGGTCGATAGTACGGTAATGATACCGCAGCTAACGCCATCTGCCATCTGATAAACACGTAGGTGAATGCTACGCCTATCAGAGCGCTGAGAGCTGTCCCAGTAGTGACTACTAGGATGGTTGCGATGGCAACGGTTCCTAGTGATAGGATCAACCAGAAGTACAGTGTGATGTGAGGCACATGGTACTTTGGATGGACACTCGCGAATGCCTCAGGACAGAATCTGTCCATAGCCATGGAGTGCATCGGCCTGGTTACCCACAATGCATTGCTTGGGGAATCTAAAACGCTAGCATAGACCGGACATAATATCACGAACCACGCTAGCGGATTATCCGCCAAGATGATTGCAGCATAATTGCCGAATCCCGGGAACATACCGACGCTGAAAGAATTGGCATTGATACCGTATAGATTCGTTCCCATGCTTGACTCAACCGCAAAGGCTGAGAGCAGGAAGAAGAATGCGATACCTGCCCATCCACCTACATTGCTTAAGGGGATGTTTCTGCTTGGTTGTGCCACCTCACCAGCCACTGGCATGATGAGGTAAGGCCACATTCCGCCGACGGTTAGAATCAATGCAGGACCGACAGCCGCCCAGCTAAAGTCGACATAGTTGACAGGTGTCGTAGGGTTAAATGCGCCAACAGTTGATGCCCAACTGCCTGATCCAAACACATTGTCCCATACACTCTGAGTGATGGGAGTGGATAGTATGACTAGATCTGCCACCAACAACGCGATGATGTTGATGAGCCCTAGGATTATCGTAAACCATCCAAGCCATTTCACGCTGAGATAGCTGAAGATGAATCCTATGAAGATCATTATTGCCGCTGCAACAAACAGCAGAATCGGGTCTGATCCAAGAGCAACTGCTGCACTGACCAAACCAGTGTTGTTTGTGGCGTTGCCAATAACCGCTAGACCGCCTGCGAAGATCTGAACCGCGAAGAAGCTTCCAGTGCCTCTGAAGACAGGATTGGTTATTACGGACCGCCAGCCTTCCATTACACCAAAGATTGGACTGAGACCTCTACCAGTAAAGTGGTAAGAGGCACCAGATCTTGGCATGGCAAGCATAAGACACATCAGTGAGATAGCCTCAAAGAAGACGATCGCTGAACCGATGGCGTACATCGGTACTAGATGTGCACCTGCATACCATGTTGAGACCTGAGGACCAAAGAAGTGGAACCAAGGTCCAAGAGTTAGTGCAATCGGAAGAAGCAGGGCAAAGCCCGTACCTACTTCCTTTACTAGGCCGGAGCTTTCACGCACGAATAGGAGTTTTTGTTCCTCGCCCATTGC
>JBHLRP010000032.1:0-34705 GCA_048882485.1 Candidatus Thorarchaeota archaeon | reverse complement strand
GTCCTGCTTGACGTCGAAAGGATGCGCAAAGGGATGGCGGCTGTATTAATCACTGACATTGCCAAGCGTCGCAGAGAGGAGATTCTTGAAACAGCGGTGCAAATCTCGGATGGAATAGTGGACCTAGAGCCCCTTCTCCTCACTGCATATGGCTTTGTAATATTGACGAAATTGAAGATGCCCCTTGAAATCTCCACCTGGGATTTGGAGAAGGTTCAGAAGGAACTGAGCCACATCGACCTCTCCTTCAAGACAACGAGAGAGAAAGTGAGTGACTATCCAGTCACCACTTCCGAGGTTATGAGGCAATACCTAAAACGAGTTTATGCAGAATCGCTGAAGCAAACACCGCGAAGAGCTAAAGGGGTTTCGGAGTAAACTGCATAGCATTACCATCGTTTTCTTGTTCTGCTTCTTCGTGTTCGAGTCCACGCCTTTTTCATATGATGAGCCCGGTGACGCGCCTGAGATGAAAACACTTGCAGGTTGTTTGAGCGGTTATCCCCTCTAATCTTGTTCTTATGATGAACTACTTCATTCGAACGAAGTCGTCGGCCCAACTTCTTCTCAGCAACCCACCTGTGTACTAGCCTACCAGAATCCTTGAAACGAAGATACCCATTGCTATCCTTGTATGTCTTTCTGCCCATGCGATAGGATTATCAACATACCTAATAGTTATTGTCAATCTGAGAACAGGTGGAGAGGGCAGTCAAAATGCTTTAGTATAGTTGTGTCAAAAAGCAATGCGGTGGGTTGCTAGCAGGGATCTGGTATTTTGTTACCAAAGATACCACACCCAACGAAGCCTTGCTGGCTCTCACCACTTTGAGCTATATGTCCTCACCTAGCTACTAGTTAATCCTACATTGGCAATTTAAAGCCCTCACTAACCGGGAGCGCTGTCAGCAAGATGCTTCATCGTTGCTAGAACTCGAATCACGTCACTAGTACTCACTACGCCGATAATCGAATCCCCTTCTATAACGGGAAGACACCTCACACCTGCCTGATTCATTACAGCTATGGTCTGACCTAAATCAGCATCTGGACTTATCGTGATGACAGGACTTGTCATAACATCCTCGACAGTGAGTGAACCATATGCATCGTCCGAGAGCAGCCGTGCACCGATAATCTCCTTTCTAGTTATCATGCCTGCTAGGACATCGCCCTTCGTCACAATGAGACTGCCTATGTCCTCAGCTGCCATAAGCTTCGCCGCTTCTTTTACCGGTGTTTCAGCCTCTGATGTGACAATCAGAGACGTCATGAAGTCTCGGACACGCACCTTTGTTTCTCCTTTGCAGTATGTGTTGAATGAGTTACATCTCAGAGCTCTTCTTCTCGGCTCGGGTCTGTCTCAAGACGAGCTTAGCTAGCTTGTCAAATACGTCAGTGACAGCAGCTCCAGTTTTTGCGCTCGTTTCATAGTAATCAGCTTGAAACCAGTCACGTAACATCAATCCGGGTTCCACGGGAACTATTCTACTATCCAATAGGTCAACCTTGTTGGCTGCAATCACAACAGCCGCATTTGGACACGTTTCACGGAATGATTCGAACCAGTTGTTCATAGCCATGAATGTTTCAGGACGTGTCACATCATATGCAATTATTGCTCCTGATGAACCCTTCATAAACTGTCTACGCAACTCTCGATAAGTGGTCTGACCCCCCATGTCCCAGACTATTAATCGTACTTGTCTGGTCTGGCCCTCATCATCGGTCACGCTAACATCCTTAGAGGCAAAGGTGGTTCCAATGGTCTGCTTATAGTCCTCGTCAAACGAGTTCTCAGTGAACCTTCTAATTAGTGAAGTCTTGCCGACGGCGGCCTCACCCAGAAGAACTACTCGGAACTTAAACTCATCAGACGAGTCGTCTGAGGAGTCTGCTGCTGAGGGTGTTGGACCTTCCGTCATTCATTGGTGCCCCTTTTCAGGGTGCGCTTTGCACCTGATGCCAGAATCTGTCTGCTAGTTCTTATATCTTTTCTGCGGGCAGTAGCTGAGGGGTCTAATTGACCCCGCTACCATTTGCCATCCCTTGGAAGGAATATCTCAAAGGCCAAAGTTGGAGTACCCAGCTCAAGATTGGCGAGAACTTCTGGAGATACCTCTCCAAACAAACCAATTGGTTCCCCATCCAGCAGGATGTCTGCACTTCTTCCCTCGATAAAAGTCGGATCCTCCCGTCTTCTATAGGCAAAACGTCCATCTAATCCCAGATTCCTAAGGAGGAATCCTATCTCAGTTGCCAAGTCCGTGATGTTGACGGCTGTATCTGTAACAAGTCCACACACAGATGAGATCTGCCGAATTCGGGTCTCCATCATCTCATCAGGAATTGCAATATCTCCCACTTCGAAGATTTTCTGTGGATACTCCGCATGTTGATTTTGAGCAGCAAAGCCAAGAGCAATTGGGAGCAGTGAGTTCCTCAGAACAGAATAGTCCCTGCTTTTGGGATTTCCAGTGACGACCAATGGTCGGTTTCTGAGCACTTTCTTATTCAATAGGTCTGGCGAACTCATGATGTAACTCATAATCTCTTGATATCCTGCTCCAACCATGAGGTCACGTACCTTATTCCTCATTCCAGTCACTGGCTTCGCTTTGCCGGTGGTCATCGTCTGTGGCATGGCGGGTACTATTCTGTCAAAACCATAGCCAATTGCTATATCTTCAATGATATCGACAGGGTGCAAGACATCAACTCGGTAGCTTGGGATTTGAACCTCAAATTGTCCACCCTTTCGGAGTTTCGCATTGTATCCGGTCCTGCTCAGCGTATCAATGATCTCGTCTTTATCAAGACCTAGTCCAGTCAATTGATTGACCTCATCTATGGACACCATCATGATTTCCGGTGAGAAATTGGGCGTTTCATCCTCGGTGCCGTCAGGATAGACAACAGTGAGCGATTCAACTCTACCACCTCTCTCTGCCAGTGAAGCGGTCATAATGTTCAGTGCCTGATGAATTGTGGGTAGATGTGTGCCAGTCACCTCTACAAAGAGATTGTTTGTCTCGGTAGTTATTCGGCCTAGGTGATTGCTGTTAATAATTGGAGGGAGGCTCAATACCTTTCCCCCGGAATCGTGGAGCAGAGGCCATTTCTTGAAACCTGAAATGATTGGGCCATAATCAATCCCTTTCTCATGGTCTGAGATGATAGTTGGGCCATCCATCTCAATCTCATAGCCTAATGGAACGAACCTGATTTTTTCTGGCTTTTCAGGGCTATAGATTAGAGGGAATTCCATCTCATCGAAAACATAGAGGCCTATGCTAGCCTTCTTTCTGTTTCTTCCATGAGTCGATGTGAGTGCCTCTTGAAGATGCATATACTCCTTGATCAATTCATCGCTTGTTTCGACTCCTTTCACAATTGAGCATACTAGATATGGTCGTATCTTTGCGAGACCAGGTTTGACAAGTGCCTGAAGTCCTGATTTCTTCACCCTATAGTCCCGAAGTCCTGAATCAATTCGAAGGAATGATCTAACAGCCCTTGCTACACCTTCTGTTGAAAGCATATCCTGCCTGTCAGGATTTATCTCAATCTCAATGATGTTGCCATCAATCCTTTCGATTTCTGCCTTGATAAGAAACAAGGCGTCTTCGAGCTTCTTCATTGACATCTTCTTCCCGATTAGTGCAAGGAGGTCATCGATTCTGCTTTCCACTATCATCTATAGCACCTCCCGAATGAAGCTGGCCTTTCTCAGCCAACCGAGATCCCTGGAGAATAGGTCTCTAATGTCATTGATTCCCATGGCGGCCATATACAGACGTCCGGAGCCTAAACCCCATGCTAGAACTGTGTCCTTGATTCCAAGAGGATAAGTCACCTCGGGTCTGAAGATTCCTGATCCACCAAGCTCAATCCAGCCGAGTTTCTCATGCTTGCCAAAGGTTTCCACGCTTGGTTCTGTGAATGGGAACTGGCCTGGCTTGAACTTCAGCTTTTCAACTCCCACAGCATTGCAGATAGATTTCAGATATCCTAGGAGATCCCTCAATGTGAGACCCTTATCCATGATTATTCCCTCGCACTGATTGAACTCCTGTGCATGCGTTGCACTCAGAGTTTCTGACCTGAAGTTGCGATCTATTATGAACATCTTCTGAGGGCTCTCTCTATGTTCCCAAAGATATCTCATCGAAACTGGTGTGGTATGAGGACGAAGGCAGAGCCGTGTTGAAATCTCTTTGCTGAATGGCCAGTCCCATCCCATCGATCCTGTATCTCCTCCATTCTCATGTACTGCCTTCACAGCACGATAGTATTTAGCGTCGCCGATATCTCCGTGATCATATGGTGATTCAATCCTAAACTGGTCTTGGACTTCACGGGCAACATGATCCTGAGGTACGAACAATGTATCGTGTGCCCAGAACTCGGTTTCCACAAAAGGGCCATCCCATTCTGTAAATCCAAGTCCAATCATGATTTCTCTCAGCCAATCATTGAACTCGACATAAGGATGCTTCTTACCATAATATCCGTAGGCAGGCTCCAACTCGACATTGAATGGTCTGAATACTTTCCCTTCCCATGTTCGGGCGGTCAGCATTTCCGGTGTCAAATCTATGATCCCGCTGACTTCTTCGCTAAGCAGCGTCTCTGCTGCTGCTCGCGTTTCTTCAGCAACCTTTGCCAGAAACATCTTCGATGTTTTGGCTGTGATGAGCGATCTCTCCAAAGCAGTCTTCACCGATGCCTCATACCTTCTTGGGAATCTATGCTCTCCCCTGAGAATCTTTGAAAGCACGCTCTCAATTGGGGTTTCAATACTTTCAGCATTTGCGGAAAGAACTGTGGCACCGCTTTCCTTCGATATTGCGAGCCATCCATTCTTTCTTGTCCAGCTCAGAGCAATTCCTTTGGACTCCTGCGGTATCCCGCTAGTAGATACAGCATCATCCAACTTGGCTCGTCCACCAAGCTTCACAACTGCACGAAACAGTCTGACCTCAGGAAGCCCATTCTCTGCATAGTCTAGCCCCTCCTCCGTGAGGTAGTAAGATGCAATCTCTTCCGTATTGAGTTCAATTAGCCCCTTTTGTGAGAGGGAGTTGAAAATTGATATAACGCGCTCTTCATTTTCGCCAAGTCTTTTGGCGATGATTTTCGATGTTATTCTCTCACTGCTATCGACTAATTGCTCAAGAACTGTTCTTTCTCCTTTTGTCAGCTGCTCGGTCATATGTCTATCAAAACTCCTGAGCTTGTATTTTGATGCTTGGAATGATCCGCCTTATACAAACTAAGGTCATAGAAGAAACAATCCATTGCTATAATGATGTAAATTGGCGGTACATCCCTTCTTCACCTATCTACTGAAGGTTCAGTTGTGTCTACCTTTTTAACTTGTCGCCGTTCCTTGGGAATGTCTGCTACGTAATGTTAAAATACGGACTTACATGCGATGACCGTGGCGGTTGCCTGACGGCCACTAGTTCTTATAGAAATCCGTCAATTCAGCAGAGAATAAGAGGTGAAATAGATTGTCTGCCGAGCGTCAAAAGCTCAAGAGGAAGGTCCAACAGCTCAAGGCACTCCAAGGTAGGCATAGCTCTTTCACCACGCTCTACATCCCGCCGGCAAAAAGCCTAGTTGATGTTACTGGATTTGTAAAAGCGGAGCTGGCTGGGGCTGACAACATCAAGAGCAAGGCGAACAGAAAGAATGTGCAAGACAATCTCACAGCAATTCTGAGTGAGCTCAATATGATCACAGCTATGCCTGAGAATGGCATGGCATTCTTCTTTGGCATTATCGAAGAAGGTGGAACAACCGAAGAAATCAGGGATATAGTCATTCCTCCTGCACCAATCTCACAGTTCACTTACATCTGCGGTCGTGAGTTTATAACTGATGAGCTTGAAGAAATGACCCTGCCCAAGAGCCTAGTCGTCATCACTTTGATTGAGGGCGGAAAGGTCACCATTGGATATCTGCGCGGCAAGCACATGGAACTCGTCCGCGATGAGGACTTCTACATCATAGGAAAGACTCGTGCAGGCGGTCAGAGTGCTAAGCGATATTTGCGTATCAGAGAAGAAAAGATGTTGGAATTCTTCCGACATGTAGGTAGAATGCTGAAGGACCTCCTACTTGATAATATTGACAACGTGGATGCGATTGTGCTTGGCGGTAACACAATAAGATGTCAGGAATTTCTGGAGAAGGGTGACCTAGACTATCGAATTCGAGAGAAGATTGCAGAAACCATTATTCCAGTAAGCGTCATAGATGAAACTGGACTCTATCAAGCAATGAAAGAGGCATCCCGGCTTCTCAAAGAAACCGAGATTTATGCTGAGCGTCAGATATGGGATGGATTCATGGAAGCTCTCATGAAAGGGGAGAGTAATGTTGCATATGGCAAAAATGAAGTGCTGGATGCTCTCAGGGCTGGTCGCGTTGAAACAATAATGGTCACTGAAGATAACACTGACCTCATAGATTCTCTATATAATGAGATTGGTGAGTATGGCTCTGAATTGATGGTATTCTCTGCTCAGACAGAATCAGGTGCGCAACTGAAATCATTCGGAGGAGTTGCTGCGCGGCTTCGTTGGTAACCATTATTCCTTCGGAATGCGTGGCATTTCGCGAAGCATGTCTATATCCTCAGCCCATGCTACAATCTCTTTGCCCATGTTCTCCAAGTACTGAAGGAGAACGACTTGATATTTGTGCAGATGATGTTGCTCCAGTTTCTTCTGCTTCTCAACATAATCTCTTACTCTTCTGGGAAGTCCTGCGCTCCATCGCCTGACAGCCATTTCGGCTTTTCGATCGCCAAGAACCCTCTTAGCCGTCCTCGACCTCCGCTTCAAAACCAGAATGTGTTCAAGAGTCCTCTGAACTGCAATTATGGCTGCGACAAGTTCCTTTGCATCGGCCTTAAGACTCTCATTTCGAGTTGTGTAGTATATTTCTTTGATAAGTCGCTTGGCTTTGATCACGTAATTCAGCAGTTCTCTCATCTCTTGCATGCTTTTAGTCTCCACATCTAGAGAGATTACTCTTTTGCCTATGCAGCTGAGCGGTTGCAGATGCCGTTTCTTCCATACGGACAGACTCTGCACTTCTCTCCGCTAGGACTGGCCTTCGGTTTTCTCCCCTGATACCAGACCTCATCAAGTTTTGCCAAGGCCTTCAACACTCGCTTCTGATTGAATCTTCTGCTATACAACATTCCATCTCCACAAGACACGCAATCAGCCTGATTTTTCCCGATGCAATTCTTTGCAGTTCTCTGCGAACAATAAACCAGAACCAGCCTTGTGGTGGCACATGAAACTCCAGTTTCCATCAGGGCAAGTGCGTATAGCCCTGCTTGGAAGAAGTCCTCTTTCCTGGGCTTAAGTGGAATATGTTTCGTGGGGAACTTCCGTTCTATGATGGCATCAAGCACTGGCACCTCTTCCCAATGCAAAACAGCGTTGTCAAACCTACCATTGAACCTGTGTCCCAATGAATAGACTGATTGCTCACTGAATAGAAAGGACCTTTCGGGTTCTGGCTTCTTTCTTAATCTGAGGAATTCTTGAAGTGTCCATTTGCTTGAGACCGCCCCTCTTATACGCCTCCCACTTGAACGGAGGATTCCTCCGGAGTTCATATAGATTAAGACGAAGACACCTCCAATGAATATGGCAAGTAGAACTCCATTTGTGAATTGGTCCATTCGAGTCATCCCACCGCCCATAGAACAGCTGCTGTCAATGTGGCAATCAAAATCAATGCTCTAATCAAACGACTGAACGAACGGATAGGTTTTGGATTCAACCCCACTTCGCGATGAAGTCGTTCGCCTTCTCTGCTAGCTTCGGAGGAGTTCTCTTGGCGCATTTGTAGTAATAAGAATCGATGTTCACAGAGATACTGGATGCGGAGTTCAGACACATCTCGATGTCGTTCCAATGTGCCTCTCCTAGGATCCTTCATCTTACATCTGATGATTGGTGTCCCATGGGTCCTCAAAAGGGGCACCGTTTTCAAATTTGAGCGGATGAGGGAATATGCACAGGTCTGAGAAGTGTTTTACCTCTACATCGCAATCATAGGAGCTTTACTTATATTCGTGTGACGTAAATCCTAGGATGTTAGACTTCACCAGCGGAGTCTGGGGAAACTCGAATGGGTGATATGATGTCTGAAGACTACGATGGAGCTACGGCTGGCAGAGTTCTCGTTTTTGATGCCAACGAGACCGTGAAGTTTCCAGCACAATTCAAGGACGCCATGGGAACCAATAACGGGTTGATGGTGCTAGTACACAAGGACCGACTCATCAAGATCTTCCCGCTCGAAGACAAAGAGGTAAGCTTTCTGTCGGTCGAGATTAAAAAACTTACAAATGACTTCCTAACACAGCTCTCGCAGGTCTTCAAGTCAGCAGGCCTAGTCGATTTGCTATTTTCAACCGGTGTCTGCCTCCGTGGCACAAGATGTTTCTATGAGTGCTACTTCAATCCTGGACAGCTTACAAATACTTTGGATGATCTGAGGAACGAACTTGCTGCACTAGAAGGTGTCAGCTATGTCCACATAGAGAATGTGCATTCATGATTGGAATCAGTGAGTTGCTGAGGGGACATGCAAGACATAGTCATAGACCTGATACTCCAGGGCTATCTAGGTTTGTTCATAGTCTGCCTGGCAATCAATCTGATACCGTTTATTAGCCCCAGCAATATGGTGCTGGCGGCTGTCGCTTATCTATTCATGTTTCCTGGCGAGCGACTCCTTTCTGAGGCCATCATAATTGCGGCTCAAATCGGGATTGTAGTTGCCCTCGCTGCAGCAATATCAAAGGTCATTCTTTACTATGCAATGCGAGGATCGCGTGTTGTTCTATCAGAGAGTATGCTAGCGAAGATCGACCTAGAGCGGGAGAGAGTAGAAAAGTGGGGGGCTATTGCTTTGCTCCTATCAGCCGGATCTCCAGTGCCTGACGATCCAATCGTAATCTACTGCGGGCTCACTCAATATAGCGTTCCAAAATTCTTTGCTAGCTATTACATTGGGAAGGTGGCAGTCACCATTCCAGGGGCACTCATTGCATCAGCGGTGAGTTCGCTTTTCGGTTCGATGCCAAGTGTTCTTGGCTCCATCGCATTGACTGCCATCATTCTTGGAATCATTTTCAAACGCAAGTCTGATGAAGATCCCATTAATCAAGAAACCGACACTCCTGAGGAATGGAAGGAAGAGCAGAATTAGCAGATGTAGGAACTCTTAAGAGCTTCACAACGATGTAATGCTTCGCTCTGGTGATAAGATGGCAGGAAGAAGCACTGCAGAAATCAGGTGTGTGAAATGCAAGAATGTGTACGAGTTTGACGTTATTGATCACATCGACCTCTCCCAAGACCGCGACCTCGTTAAGAACCTGAAGGCTGGTAAAGCAAACCGTGTTCAATGCCCCAAATGCAAGAAGGTTCAGTATTTGGATCGGAGCCTAGTCATCAATTTTGAGCCAGAGAATCTCATTGTCGTTTATGATCCGGCAGCCAAGAAGAAAGCCGTTCGCGAGGAACATGAGCAAGAATACCAGAACGTGATTGGATTCAACGAGATTCTAGAAGAGGTTGGAGAAGAAACCGAATTCAAGGTCGTCTCTAAACTCGATGAGCTAAAGGGACTCGTGGTTGAATACATGAAAGCTCATGAATAAAATAATGACTAAAGTTTCCTCTTTCCAAGCAGAAACTCCTCAACCCATCTCTCAGCTCTATACATAGTTGTAGGTTTGGGAGGCATCTTGAATCCATAGGCAGAGATTGATTCTAGTGCTCCACCAATCTCTCTCTTGAGGGCCAATTTCGCTCCGCGGATTGCATCCATCAGGATGGGTCCTGCATTTGGACCATCAGTGACTTCCATTCTGATATCAATCTTAATCGGTGCGCCTCCAAACTGGCGGCCATGTATGTAGAAATATGACTCCCTGCTGTTGTCCATGAATGGAACGAAATCTGAAGAGCCAGCCACGAGAGGAGCGTCATAAGGTAGGTCCTGACTGATTGCACTGCTCTTTACTCCTCGCTTCCTCATGCGACCCCGATAATGTGAATCCAGTGACTCAGCCCCTCCGCCTACATCCAACTGATAGCTTTTATCTACACGCACACCACGAGCCACAAGAAGCTGTAGCAAGTTCCTATGAAACACTGTTGAGCCTAGCTGGTCTTGAAGATCGTCTCCAATCAGAGGTAGTCCTTTCTCTTCGAATTTGCTGCTCCATTCTTGGTCAGAAGCTATCGGTATTGGAGCGCCATTAATGAATGCACACTCAGCTTCAAGACTGGCTCCAGCATAGAACTTTGCTGCTTCCTCGGCAGATCCTGGCAAGAGGTTAATGACGACTTCTGCACCTGAATCACGAAGAATCTTGACAACATCTGAATCGGATTCACTGGAAACCTTGATCAATGCCCGAAGCATATCATCAACACCATCGTGAACAGGACCTTTCTCTACTTTCACACCGGTCCTAGGAACATCTGCGAATCGAATAACATTGTTGGGGTTGGCAAAGATTGCATCTGCTAGGTCTACGCCAACCTTTCCCTCAGCCACATCGAAAGCCGCCACGAATTTGATGTCTCTTACATGAAAGCCAGCAAAATCTGGATGGCTAAGACCTATCAGATCATCGCTAGCTTTTGCATCTTTATAGTATTCCACCCCTTGGATTAGGGCGCTCGCGCAGTTGCCTACACCCACTATTGCTACATTTATCCCATTCATGCTATACACCTCTGACTAAACAGTATAGGCTCGGGACCGCATTCCCATAGTGTACTTTTAAAGTTTTATGACCATATAATAGTGCGTTAGTGAGACGTATGAGACCTCGGGGTGGTTTCGTCCAGAAGAAATGCTTATGTTGCTAGGACGCATACTCTTTGGTCGGACGTCTGGCTGAAGCCTGTTGCTCCTCACACATACAAAAGAGTGTGTGACCGGATTCAACGTCCTTCCGAATGTCCTCCTGTAGGGAGATTCGGCTCTCACCCAGTGTTCAGAGAACGGCGTTGTATCACGTGGTTTGGAGCACCACTTACTCACGTTCAAATTGAGAGGGTGGACCTCAAATGCCCAGATGGGCACCAAGTCTTTGGCTCCGGTCAGCGTCCCCCTCTTCTTCAGGAATCTATTTCTCAGCTCAGAGACTCTCAGCCAATAGGTCTACAATATCGGCGACTCCAATAGAGCTTCCTTCCTGACTTGCTCCCGCATCTAGGTTGTTGACACAGAAAGGACATGCAGTTGCAATGATGTCTGCGCCTGCTTCTATTGCCTGTCGAATCCTATCCGCCCCAATTCGTTTGGAGAGATTTGGATCGTATTTGCGCACTCCTCCTCCGGCGCCGCAACATAGTGCTGCCTCTCTCTTTGTTTCCAACTCCACAGGCTCTATGCCCGGAATTGCTGAAAGAATCTCACGTGGTGCATCATAGATTCCAAGCCCTCTACCAAGATGGCAAGGATCGTGGTAAGTAACCCTGCTTTTCTCTCCACGTCCTCTGAAGCTCAGATCACCATTTCTTATGAGTTCAGCAGCATATTCGACGATATGAATTACCTGAGGGAGTTCGATACCAAAGCGTTCAGGAAAATCCAATTTCAGTGTTCTTAGGCATCCAGGACATGACACAATTATGCGCTCTGCACCGGCTTCAGCAAAGGCCTTCTCTATCCGCTCAGCATTAGCCCGTGCATCCTCGACTCTTCCCGTCCTTATCATTACAGACCCGCAGCACGGTTCCTCCTCCAATACACCAAAGTCCTCGGCAGCTGCATTCAATATTCTGACAGTTGAGATGGCGATATTGGGAAGTCGCATGCCTGCAGTACATCCAGTATAGTAGATTGTTGATGCCATCGTTGGGACGTCAAACCCTACTTCTCCTACCCAATTTCGTCTGATGCTGTTATCATCTTCGTAGGGATTCAGATGTTTGAGAATGTGTTCGGCAATTTCATCGCGCGACTCATTCGGCACATCATTCAAAACTTGACGGACTTGTTCCAGAGTCTGCTTCGGGTCAAACTCAGCTGCGCATATCTCAGTGCAATTTCCACATAACATGCAGGTGTAGAGTGACTCAACATTCTCTGCTGTCTTCTCCAACCTTCCATCAAGAAGGGCCTGAGCAACCTGAATCCTTCCTCTCATGAAGCTAGTTTCAAAGCCGCTCGAGTTTCTCCATACTGGGCAAACTCCATCAAATCCGAGTTCCTCGTATACAGCATTCCGGCAGATTCCGCATCTGCGGCATTGAGCCAGATTCTCTAGGAGTTCATCCATGTCCACCTCGGTCACACTCAGATGCCTCCTAGTACACCAGGATTCATTATTCCCTTGGGATCGAGTGACTTCTTTAGCATTTTCAAGAGCTCTAGATAGTCCGCCATTCCTTCTACGCCTTCTATCCAATATGGGGCCAACTTGAATGGAACGGCTCCCGTTTTGAACAGGCGCCGAGCTAGATCTTTGTGGGCATCTCGTACCTTCTGCTCCTGCTCTTCATCTTGAGGGTCATAGTATAACTGCGGATAGTAATTGTAGCTGGAGTGGCCCGATTGAAATCCTGCTGTGTGGGCTAGAATGCGGTATTCTTCTGTTACTGACCAGAGTTCTTCCAGAGTTCTAAGCCAATTCGACGGGGTTTGATGGTGATAAAGAATACGCCAATGCCAACTGTGGATGTATGATGAGCGAGCGAGTTCTAACATTCTATTATCCCATTCACCCTTGGGTAGCTCCCGGATTCCAATTATGTAGCCTCCACAGCTTTCGCAGAGCATCCTCGCCATCTTGACATCGCTAAGCAGCTGGTCTTCTCGGATCGCACCTAGAACAAGTGAAACCGTGAATTTGGGCCAATCATGCTTAGGGACTCCATATTCTTCTCCTACCATATCAAGGAAGAAGTCAAGAATCTGACCTTCATAGATTGCTGCCCAGACAGAGCTCACATCATTTTGCTTTAATGCAATCAAGAAATCTACAGCCTCGTCGGCGACGTAAAAGCCGTATGTGTTATAGTCAAAGTGGTGCATCCGCTTATGGGTCTTTAGAGACACCTTCGTTATGATTCCAAAGCTCCCAAGCGAGCCAATGAATAGACCAGTGAGATCCGGGCCAAAGGCGTAGCGAAGAAATGGACCTGGGGCATTAGGATTGGCCTCGGAACCGGTTTGGATTATCCTTCCATCAGGTAGTACTATTTCCAATCCAAAGACAAGTTCTGCAATACAACCGAATCTTGCTGACCCAAAACCCGCTCCGTTGACCGCAACATTTCCTGCAACAGTTGCTGAGAGTGACGAGCCTGGATAGATAGGTATCCAGAGGTCATGCTTCTTGAGAAACTTGTCAAGCATGCCGTATGTCACACCAGCTCCAACTGTTACTGAACGTAAGTCCTCGAATAGGGTTACTTGGTCTAATCTCAGCAGTTCGACTACAAGGCTACCCTCTTTTGGCAAGGCTTCTCCTTGGAGACTGGACCCGCCTGATCTTGGAATCACTGGAATTTCCTTTTCATTGGCCAACTTCAAAATCTGTGAAACTTCTTGCGTAGTTCCTGGCCGGACCACCGCACCAGGCAAGACTGGTTCATAGCTTGTCGAAGCTGACACAGAGTATGCTAAGAGAACATCTTCCCTTCTTGAGGCATATTCCTTTCCCACGATCTCTTCCAGTTTCTTGAAGACTAGCTGGTCCAAATCGTTGCCTCCGTGAGCAGTAGCATTTTAGAAAATGTGTCTTATCTTCATAAGGTCGCCCGTTGACCCCTTAACCTTGAGCTTCCTCTTGAGAAGAGCACCTGCTGCACTCATCTCCTCGAGGAAGAGCTTTCTGATTGTATCCTCATCGCTTTGAATGGTCATGTCAGGGTCTTGAATCTCGCCATCATGAACTGTGATGTCGTTATCCTTGACGATGAAGTTATACTTGCCACCCTCTTTCAGAATCAAGAGTGCAGTTCTCTCCCATCCGTCAATAGCTTCTATTGTCTTTTCCCTTGTCAAACCTATTGCGATTCGTTCACGCATGAGGTCCAGTAAATCGTCACCCATCTCAAGCTCTCTCCAATGGCTGTGTTGAAGCAGAGCGTATAATTACGGCTTTTATAGCTACTGGGCTCTATTAACTATCTGTAATTCCCGACGACTTCAAGAAACTTCTTGACATTCTCAGTGATGACCTCAAATCGACCTTCCTTGATTGCCATCTTGTCTGTGATAGCGCTACCTACGCCCAATGCAAAGGCTCCTGCCTCCAAAAGTGGTCCAGCTGTTTCTAGATTGACACCTCCTGTAGGAACAAGAGGTATGTGTGGGAGCGGTGCTCTTACAGCCTTGATGTATTTGGCTCCTCCAAGATTTCCGCATGGAAAAATCTTGACTGCGTCGGAACCGAGATTATATGCATCAAGAATCTCTGTTGGTGTCATTGCGCCAGGAATGCAAGGCTTGGAGTGTTTTTTTGTTGCTTCGATAAGCTCCCTTGAGTACCCCGGACTTACGATGAATTCACTGCCTGCAGCCACTGCATTGTCAACCATCTTGGCGTTGAGAACCGTTCCGGTACCAATCAGAACCTTGTCACCTAGTTCATCAGTGAGCTGTCGAACTACATCGGTTGCCCCCGGAACACTAAAGGTGACTTCAATAATTCTCACTCCACCCTTGAGGAATGCATCTGCGACCTTCATTGCAGTTTCGGAAGAATCGACCCGGATTATTGGAATAAGCCCAGTCTTCTGTATCAACTCCAGAGCTTTCTTTTTGTCCCACATGACTTCAACCCTACCTATCTATCCTGAGGCCGCGTTCACGTCCTTTGATAAGCTTCTCAACTTCTTCCTTGTATACAAAGGCCAGGTCTCCCGGCACTGAGTGTTTCAATGCTGAAAATGCAGAGCCAAAGTCCACAGCTTTCTGAAGATCGTTCAGAATGAGATAGCCGTAGATGAAACCTGCACTGCATGAGTCGCCTCCTCCAAGTCGATCTATCACTTCAACATCATATACGGGGCTTTTGTAGACTTTGCCATCCGAATACGCGAATACTGACCATTTGTTCGTAAGAACGGTGGGAGTTTCTCGAAGCGTGATTACAACCACTTCAAATCCGAATTTCTCAGTCAGTTTCTTGGCGACGTCTTCGTATTCCTTACCCTCAATACCATAGACCACCTTCGTGTCCTCTTCTGTGGTAATCAATATGTCAATGTACTCTGAGGCCGGCTCAGTAAACTCTCTCGCCTCTTCTGGTGTCCATAGCTTGCCTCGATAGTTTACATCGTACGAAACCTTGCAGCCCTTTTCTTTAGCTATCCTCAAAACTTCCATAGTGGCATCTGCGCACGAGGAACTCAATGCGGGAGTGATGCCGCTGGTGTGGAATAGCTTTGTGCCATCAAGTATCTTGCTCCATGGAACCTCTCCAGGCATGATCTTGCTTATTGCGGACTCTTTCCTATCGTAGATGACTCGATTTGTCCTAGGTGCCGCTCCAAACTCAACAAAGTAAACACCACAGCGACTGCCAGGGTCCCAGAGAATATGGGATGTATCCACACCATGCTCTCTTGCTTGATTCCGGATGAAATGGCCAATGGAGTTGTCACAGAGCTTAGTTACATAGGCTGAACTGAGTTCAAGACGGGCGCATGCCACAGCCACATTCATCTCAGCTCCCCCTGCATGGGCGTTGAAGCTGTGAGTCTGTTCAAATCTCATAAAGTCAGGAGGTGATAGTCTGAGCATGACCTCTCCGAAGGTGACTACATCATATCCCATTGAATCACACTCTTTGGTCGATTAAACGAGATGAGAAGGAATGGTCTGAGAGTTAAATCTGCCGTAAGTACGATGATGCTTAAGCGCTAGGCCTGAACTCCGTTCGTGCAATCACCTCATCCTGAACAAATGGGTCAAGTTCAATGAAGTAAGCACTGTAACCGGCAACACGTACGATGAGATCCCTATGTTGTAGGGGATTCACTTTCGCGTCTTCTAGGATTTCTTTGTCCACGACGTTGAACTGCACATGCAGTCCCCCAAGTTCGAAGTATCCGTCAATTAGACTGATGAACTTCTTTCTGCTAGAAGTGGATTCGAAGTAGTCCGGAGTGAACTTCATGTTGTAGAGTGTCCCATTGTAGCAAAGCCTGTGATCCAGTCGCGCCACGGAGTTCATAGCAGCAGTTGGCCCATGAACGTCGCGATTCTGAGTTGGGGACACGCCATCGGAAATCATCTTTCCAGCTTTTCTGCCATCTGGAGTTGCTCCAATAACCTCGCCTTGAGGTATATACATAGAAACTGAGAATAGTGCACCATGATACGGACCATTTCGCGTTGTCATCCTTTTCTGAATTGAATTGCAGAAGGCTTTCCCTGTGTCACGAGCTAGGAAGTCTACTCGTTCAATGTCATTTCCGTATTTGTCAGGATCATTCTCAAGACGAATTCTGAATTCTTCTTTTCCTTCATAATCGTTCTCCAGCATATGAAGCATCTCGTCCATCGAGATTTCAGTTGACTCAAAGACATATTTCCTCAACATCGAAAGGGAGTCGGCTACAATCGCAACGCCGGTGCCCATTATACCCCCCGAGTTATACTTCACGCCTCCTTCCTGCATTGTCTTTCCACTTTTCAAACAGCCCTGAAGGAGTGATGAGATGAAGGGCGTAGGTTTTTCACTTGAGAGAATGCCTGCCGCTACTCTATCCGCTCTCGTGAGCAGGTCGATGGCGTATTCAATCTGTTTCTCATAAGCTTGCCAGAGTTCATCAAAAGATTTGAAGTCCCTCGGGTCACCAGTCAAGAGACCTACCATTTCTCCAGCACCGGGGTCTCTTCCGTTGCTAAGGGTTATCTCTAGAATCTTTGGCAAATTGACATAGCCGATATTCTGCCTTGGATCTGACTTTCCGGCTATGATAGGTTCTACACATCCAAGGATGGAATAATCATGGATTTCGGAGGGATCCGTTCCCTTATCCTGCATCAGTGGGATAATAATCCCATCATTGAAGATACCAGGCATCCCTAGTCCCTTGGAGATGACATCAACAACCTTGAGTTTGAATCTCTCTGGTGTCCCCTTATGCCACCTGAATGAAATGGTAGGCTGAGTAACCCTGGTGTTTCCAGTGGCCTCAAGAATGAGTTCTGTTAAATCATTACATGTATCATTACCATTGATATCTTGACCGCCAATGGTAAGATTCTGAAACATAGGAAATCCTGCAAAAGCTACGCTATAGTATTCATCGCGGAGCTTGATTACAGAGGCGAATTTTATCCACAACATCTCTAGGAGCTCGATAGCTGTTTCCTTGTTTATCAGACCTGATGCAATATCCTTGCTGTAGAAGGGATACATGTATTGGTCGAATCTTCCAGTTGATATAGAATGGCCATTCGACTCCATCTGCACTAGCAATTGAATGAACCAAAATGACTGTAGCGCTTCACGAAATGAAGTGGCTGGCTTGGCAGGCACTCTTCTACATATCTCTGCCATTTGTTCAAGTTCTTTCCTGCGTTCTGGTTCATTTGTATCTGCAGCCATTTGCTCTGCTAGGTCTGCATATCGATTGGCGAACCCAATGACTCCTGCTATTGAAATTTCAACAGCCTCATAGAATTCCTGTTTGTCCTTGTCCTTTGTCTTGGCCCGAAGGCTAGCAGCTTCACTGGCCATCGCTTCAAGCCCTTCAGATAGAACACGTTCGTAGTCTGGAATGAAGTGACCAATTCCAGTACCTGGCGCTCCAATAGTGAACAATCCAGCTTTAGAGGCACGCTGTGATTCCACAGGCATTTCTTCCCGAGCGATTTCAGCTGTGCTTTTCCCTTTCCAATATTCAAAGACCTCTCTGAGTGCCTTTTTGTCAGATTCTTCTATCTCAAAACGTTCAGTTCGTCGCTTGTTGAATCGATCAAGCTCGTCATAGATCCAGGTCCAACTATATTCTGGGAAGATCTGACAGGAGCGAGGAGTGGGTCCCATGTTTGCCACAATGACCTCTTCTGGCTCAATTCGTAGAGTCATATTATATAGGACGAATGAAAATGCCTTTGCCATTCTAATCTTGGTTGGCTCATCCTCATGCGATTTGAGATAATCTGTGAACAGCCTCGCTCTCTCTGAAGATATAGTTGGCTGAGCATCTAGCATGCGGTCGCGCAAGCGACTGGTCCGAGAGTTCATCGTCAAATATACTGGCATTAAAGCTATTTACTCTTCCCCTAGCGCCAAATTTCGAGCTAACGAAGGAGCTTCGGCAAATATGTATCAAGTCTCTGGATGGCATCTTCAATCGTTTCATTAGACATGGCATAGCAGATACGAAGGAACCCTTCACCATAATGACCAAAAGCTGAACCATGAACTGTGACAACACCGGTGTCCTCTACAAGCTTAACTGCCAGGTCTAACGACTTGATTCCGAATGCGCTGACATCAGGGAAGACATAGAACGCGCCGCCAGGCGGAGCCAATTCAACTCCCTCAATTGCATTCAGTCCCTTTGTTATGATATCTCGTCGCTTTCTGAATGTGTCAGTCATGACCTTCACGGAGTCCTGTGGTCCGGTAACAGCTGCTTGTGCAGCTTTTTGTGAGATTGAGGTAGGCATCGATAGCACATGTTCCTGAAGTTTGACCATATTCTCTATTATCTCTACGGGACCAGTTGCGAAGCCAATTCTCCATCCTGTCATTGCATAGGTCTTTGAGAACGAGAAGAGCGAGACTGTTCTCTCCTTCATTCCAGGTAGCGATCCAATGAAGAGCGGCTTTTCATCGTTCCATCTAAACTTCTCATACGCTCCATCCGCTAGGACATACAAATCATGCTCTATTGCGATTTCAGCTACTCTCTTGAGTTCATTTCTCGGAATGGTTCCCCCAGTGGGATTGTTGGGGAAATTGAGAACGAGCAGCTTGGTCTTGTCAGTAATCAATTCCAAGAGGCCGTCAGCTTTGAATGAGAAACCAAGATCTCTCTTAAGCTGAATTGGAACCCCTATTCCTCCGCACATTGCGATATGTGCAGCATGGCTTACAAATCCAGGGTCTGGATAGATTACCTCATCTCCTGAATCGACAATGACAAGATTGGAGAGCAAAAGCGAGCCCATGCCTCCAGCAGTGCATATGATCTCTGTCACAGGATCTGCGTCAATAGCGTTATCTCGCTTGAGTTTCTCCGCGAATGCCTCGCGGACTTCAGGCAAGCCAGCATTGTGTGTATACTTGGTATACCCGTCTGCAATTGCCTGATATGCGGCATCCTTGATGTACTGTGGAGTATCGAAATCAGGCATACCGACTGTCATATCAAGTGCATTCTCTCGACCCATTGCCATTCTGAACATCTTTCGTATCTCGCTGGCCACAATGATTTCATTTCTCTTCGCGAGCATTACTAGTCCCTGCTGGTGGCGGAGTCCACCTGCTTTATATAATGTGCCAATTGGACCATCTGATTACCTGAGGTCAATGTCCTCAATGCATAGGAGATTTAAGACGCCATTAGGAAACATAGCTAAGGATGACTATAGGAGAGCAATAAATGACTGACAGACGACAAGCAATAATCGATCGTTGTATGAAGCTCTATGTGGCGGCATTCTCAGATGCGGCTGATGAGGTTGGCATCGGTCGAGTATGCATGGATAGTGGTATAGTTCCCTTGACAAAGAATGTGAGAATGGCTGGATTTGCGCGAACCGGTAGAATGGTCCGTTCGCCATCTCAGCGGCCTTATGACGAGAAGCAACTCGATCGTCTAATGAGCTTGTCGACAGACGCCGAGCCTGGAGACCTTTTGGTCATCGACTCTGGAGGAGCGAAGGATTGCTCAATATGGGGTCAAGTGTTGACAAAGATAGGCATCCCTCGGGGCATTCAAGGTGCTGTGGTAGATGGCACATCACGAGACATTGTGGATATTGACCAGGTTGGGTTCACGGTATTTGCCCGAGGACGTCATCCAGGCACTATGAGAGGTCGACTTGATGTGGAATCTGTAAACCAACAGATAGTGTGCGGTGGAGTCATTGTGAATCCGGGCGATCTTATCTTTGCGGATGGAGACGGAGTTGTAGTGATTCCTCAGGACATGATTGAGGAGGTCCTAAAGCACGCTGAGGGAGTAGTTGATACTGACAACTGGTGGTCAGAGAAGCTTGATGATGGGGAGGACCCTCATGAGCTTCACAAGGAAAGGCCTATTCCCTAGAAATTGAGGGGATACCTTCCCCTCTTCTCGGCATAGTCATACATCTCAAGAATCTTCTCTGGAGTAGAATCCGGCTGTATGTTGTGGGCTGGAGCTAGAATATAGCCTCCACCCGGTGCGAGTGCTTTCAAGCGCGTGTCTATCTCGCTCCTGAGGTCATCAGAAGTGCCTCTCTCAGACATAGCCCGTTGAAGGTCAACTCCGCCATGAAAGGTTAGTCTGTCACCGTATTTCTCTTTTAGAATAGCAGAGTCCATTCCCTTTGCAAGAGGCTGAATCGGATTGAGAATATCCACGTCAACCTCCAATAGGTCATTTATCATCGGCTCTACTGCTCCGCAGCTGTGATAGAGAATTTTGACATGAGGAGCTCTCTTGTGTATGTCACCATAGATTTTCTTGTGCCGAGGTTTTACGAGCTTCTTGTACATCCGAGGACTCATAATCAGACCATCCTGATGCCCGAGGTCGTCACCTACTTGTACAATGTCCAGATACTCTCCCGCTTCATCCAAAAGGACTCTATTCATATCGAGTGCCAACTCCATTGCTTTGTCCATCATTGCTTCTGCGAGCTTTGTGCGTTGGCCCAAATCAATCAAAAACTTGTCAAATCCGCGCATGTAGTGCTCACATATCTCAAAGACTCCCCATGGCCCGCCCACCATCCCAACCACTGCATAGTCAGTATTATCATGGAGGTACTTTGCCCATTCAACAACGCCTTCCATTCGTGAAGGATCATCTGCATCCGGCCATGGGTACTCCTCGATTTGTTCCACTTCTGTGAACTCAGCCCATGGGAAATAGGTCACTTCCCAGTAGAGACCGATGTATTTTCCGCGAAAGCCATATTCTGTGTCGGTGGAGCCATCAGGATAGGTCCTCATCTTGAAACTTGAAGATGGATTCATATACACACGTCGGAAGTCTACATGGAGTCTACGCAGCATTTCCTCCGAGATTTTCCATTCTTCCATTATACCCCATTCTTGGTCCTCCTTAGCAGTTATGCCTAGGTGATCTCGCAAGTTGCGATACGCAGCTGACGTTGTCCAATAATCGAATGGCACCCTATCTGGTTCCTCATGGTTAACAGCTTTGTGGAATCTCTCTCGTGAATTCATTCTTGATTGACACTCCTGAGAATGTGCTAATTCCGCTTGCGGGATTTAACTCCGCCTTAAGATGCATCCTCTAATTAAACCTTCAGCGGAAATGTTTATGTAGTTCGCAGCGTCAGGGCGTCTTCTTAGGGAGATTGGCCAAATTGGGAAAGATGAAGGCTGGGATTCTTTACGGACCTAGGGATCTCAGGGTTGAGGAACTTGATATTCCGGGCCTCAAACCTGGTTGGGTCTTGATCAAGGTGCGAGCAGCTGGAATTTGTGGAAGCGATTTGCATCTGTACAAAGAGAAGACATTCATTCCAATCTCATCTGTGATTGGTGAAGGAATCTATGTTCCAGGCCATGAGCTTGCAGGTGAGATTCAGGAGCTAGGCGAGGGTGTCACTGACCTTGAGGTTGGTGACAGAGTGGTTGTTGAGCCCACAGTCAACTGTGGCAAGTGTGATTGGTGTAAAACCGGCCTGTATAATCTATGTGAGAATTCAGGACTAATCGGGTTTTACTACATTGGCGGACTAGCTGAGTTTGTTGTAGCCCCAGCAGAGAAGTGCTTCAAGATTTCAGAGAAAACTTCGTTTGAAGAAGCGGCTATGATGGACTGCGTTGCAGTTGCAGAACGGGCCATCAAACACGCTAAGGTATCTAACGAAGACAGAGTGGCCATTCTGGGTTCTGGGACCATCGGTCTATTTGCAACTCAGGGTGTTCTAGCAGCTGGAGCCCGAGAGGTCTTTGTCACTGGCGCACACGAATTTCAGATTGAGGCAGCGAAACGCCTTGGAGCAGCCGCTGCTATTAACGCAAGGAAGGAAAACGTGGTTGAGAAAATCATGGAATTAACTTCTGGAAAGGGGGTGGATAAGGTCATTGAGGCAGTTGGAGGAGAAGCACCTGTCTTGGATGAGGGAGTCACCATTCTTAGGAGGCGCGGCATTATTGTTGCGACTGGCATCTTCCTGAATCCAGTGCCTATCAATATGTTCAGCCTCATTACCAAAGAAGTCACACTAACAGGCGCGTGGGGATATGCATATTGGACCCATCTAAAGGAATTCGCTCTGTCCTTAGAGTTGTTGGAATCAGGGAAAATCGATGCTAAGTCCTTGATCACTCATAAATTCCCACTCGAAGAGGCATCAGAAGCTTTTGATGTCGCTTTGGATAAGAAGAAGACACAGTCTATCAAGGTCCAGATTACCTTTTAATCGAAAAATCATGAACTAAGGTGAAAGAGTTGTCTGACGAATTAAGCTGGGAGCTATGCAACGAACTTGTTGCAGGAGAGATAGCCACTAGATGCCTGATTGTTTCCTATTTCATTCACGGATTGCCTGGGAAGTATGGCGAAGAGATTCTGGAAGACATCAAGCAGGCTAACTATGATGCTGGATATGTGGCAGGCAAGAATGCAGCCAAGGCAGTTGGCAAGAATGACCTCAAGACTCTTGGTGAGCTATTTGGGGGCACGAAAGTCTTCAATCCAGAAATAATTGAACTTACTGAGGATAGGGCAGTCATTCATTGGCGTAGATGTCCCGTCCCATCTCTCGTTCCTACATTCGAAGAGATGGGCTTGACTGAAGATTATCTAGCGACTGTCTGTCCGATACTCGAGCTATTTGACAATGGATTCGTTGAGGGTTGGAATCCTGAGCTAGAGGCCCAGAATCCTACAGAGGTTGGAGAAACACATCTGCAAAAGGGCGGCGATTTCTGTACAGTTGTGATTGTCAAGAAAAGATGAATTGAAGTCAGAGATTCTGGCTGTTAGTGGATTTACTAATTTCATCCCCCAGGGGTGTCAACATCCTTGTACCACTTCTTTGATGTCCCAACTCTAGCTCTCATCTTCCAAGATCTGCCTTTTGGCTTTTCCTCAATGCTCTGAAGAATCTCTTCTATTCGAGAACTTGCAACATCCTTTTCTTGATTATCGAGAACAGTGAAATCACGCATCAATGATGCGACCTTTTTCAGGTTGGTAGTAACTGTATAATAGAATCCCCATTCCTTGGAGAGTATCTCAGCTATGTAGCCAGCATTGATGGTGTTCTCATCAGTATCGCCAATTTCGTGAGCTAAAATCAGCATGGTGGTGTCGATAATGTCCTTCTCACTAATCTTCACAATCTGCATCTTCTGAAGTAGCAATTCAGCTAGAGGAACGGTTGGACTATCGATCTCTAGCCTCTTCTTGTACTCTATCTTATGACACATCTCTAGTCGATCTAGAAAAACATCTATATGTCGCCCATCAGAGTTGTTTATGAAAATCATTCTGCCTCCCAACGCAAAGCTAAACGAGAGCAATCTTCGAGAGTAGTTTTGGCTTTCGAAGAACTTCTCTATTTTGGATGACTGTTTCTCATAGGCGACATAATCTATGTCAGTGATGAACCTACCCATTTTCTCATGCAGATACGCATATTCTGGGCTGTGAAGTCGAATTGCTATTGCCCCCATGAGTCTAAGAATAATTCCTTGTTTGTCCGCCTCCTCAATGATTCTAAGAGCTTCGTCAACAAACACTTGGTGATTTCCTTTCTCTCCTTCCATGTACAACACTTCGAGGAATAACAAATTCCTGACTTGAATTCTGTAACGTTTAAATATCTATTTCGGCCGCTGGCTTTGCGAGGTTTAATATTGACCCGCATCTTATTTTCCTGTGATGCTCACGGAAGCGTTCCAGTCCTTCGCAAGATGGTGAAAGTCCACGAGGCCTACAATTGCGATATTGTCATGATGTGCGGTGACCTTACCGGAAAGGCAGTTGTGCCTATCGTTGAAGAGAAGCCAGGCGTCTGGTGGTCATCACCGTGGGGACGAAAGGAGAAATACAAGTCCGATAAGGACCTTCAAAGGGCTAAGGACATCTATGAGAAACGCGGCTTCTATTGGTTCTTCTCAAATGAGTCGGAACTAGAAGAGCTTCAAGATTCGCCAGATAAAGTCAAATCCCTTTTTCAGAAGCTGATGCTTGAGCGAATGGAGTTTTGGATTAATCTCATTGAGGAGAAAGTTCCTAATGAAATAATGGTCATAGTGAGTCCTGGAAACGATGATGCAAAGGATATTGATGAGCTCATTATGAAAAGCAGTCGGATTACGCAGTCTATCGAAACAGTTGTTGATCTTGACGATAGACATCAGATGATCTCCTGTGAATGGGTAAATTCAACACCTTGGGATACTCCGCGTGAGTGTCCTGAGGAAGAGCTAATGGTCAAGCTGGAGAAGGAATTTGGTCGAATCAGCACACATGAAAATCTAGTTTGCAACTTCCATGCCCCTCCGTATGGGACACTGATAGATCTTGCACCAAAACTAGATGACAAGCAACAGGTTAAGGTCCGATATGGAGCTCCTGAAATGGTGCCTGTTGGAAGCAAAAGCGTCCGCGAAACCTTTGAGAAATACCAGCCTCTCCTAGGTCTTCACGGACATATCCATGAATCAGTAGGTATGGAACACATTGGTCGTACACTCTGCGTCAATCCAGGCTCCGCATACACGCAGGGCATGTTGAATGCATTTGTAATTGATCTGCCTGAGAAGCCAGGAGATGAGGTGGTAGCAGTTAGTGTGACAGCGTAGCACATTTTTGGTGGGTGAATGAAGATGTCCATTGATAGTGGAGAAAGAAGGCGCACAAAAGGGAAAGCTAAGAAACCCCAACCAGGTGAAGTTGACACTGATGACCTGCGGAAAGCAATCTATCACATTGATGCCTATCGTTCCCACATCTTCTACAATCTCAGCTTCGTGGAGAAAATGGTTGAACAAGGAACCCTTGGACGCACATTTGGGCAAAACTGGAAGAAGCTGAGTAGAAGACTAATCAGGATGGCGCGCGGCCCAACATCAAATCCCCATACTCTTCGTCTTGCACGTTATCAGTCGTACACAGAAGCATTCTGGCAGATTGCGATACCTATTGTGTTTGTCCTGTTAATTGTTGGACTCATCGCACCAAACATTCCAGTTATCAGTATGATTGCTCCATATGTGATGGTCATCGCCTTTTCTGCAATGATAATTGGGCTTCTCGGACGGTCCCTAATAGGTGCCCGGATTGCGAAGAGTATAGATGAATACTTTGAGAATAATCCCGAAGCGCAGCAACTCCGAGTTGAAGAATTGCAATCCGTGGTTCAATCGTTGATCAATGAACTGCGACGGGCACTCCACCAAATGAAAGAAGAGCCTGAGGACCATCTGGTCGGTATTGGCCTACTAGACTATAATCATATTGAGGTTGTCAAAGAGCCGAGGCCTTGGAGAAAATACTACTTGGTCAAGATTACTTTCTGAAACATGATTGCTCTGGTGCTTTATAATTCCCAACGTGTGTTTCTGCAGTTTAATATCTAGATTCAAGAGATTTAACAAAAACGGGAACTCTTATTACACGGAACACCTTCATAAGCGATTCATCTTCTCTGATTTAAGTTCGGAGAAGGTTTGTAGAAATAGAGGGAGAGATTAGATGTCACAAGAAGTACTCTTTCTACGGCCAACCTCAGGGCTGACCAAGTATTTCGGTACATGGACCTCTCTGTTTGCAATTATTGGTGCAAGTCTAGGAACGTATCAATGGCTATTTGTTGGTATTCTACAGGATATGTACCCGGGCATCAATGCCGGAATGACATGGGGAATAGGTATGTTCTTCATGCTCCTGTATACCCTCATGATGACACTCTTGTCAATGGCCATGCCTCGTTCTTCAGGCTTATACCAAATCTCTGCAAGAGGATTTAATCCAGTTGCAGGGACAATTGCGGTTTGGCGTGGTATAATAGCTAATCCCATCATCAAGACAAGCGAGTTCTACCTCTTTCTTGTATTCCTGGGCGCTGCATTCGCTCAGTGGGGTGCCGTTACGAATAATGCCGCAATGCAAGGACTCGGGACCACCTTCTCCACACAGAGCCCGATGGTACTTGTTACTATATCAATTCTATTAATGGCGTTATTCTCGGTAATTGCATACTTAGGGCCTTTACTCAAGATGGAACCCAGGATACAGATGGCGGGAGGCGTTTTCTCCACAATAGGGTGGATAATGGCACTCTTCGTGCTCCTCGGTACTCCTTCAACTGCTGTCCAAGGCCGCTGGGATGCAGTTTGGGGTGCAGGAGCATATTCAGAGGTGCAAACAGTGGCCGCTGCTGCAGGGTATGCAGCGCCGGCGTTTAGCATAGAAATGACACTGTTGGCAACGGTGTGGCCCATAGGTTTAACGTGGCCATATCTTATCCTGCTTTATGGTGGAGAGGTATCGGATCCAGCAAAGAACCTAGTGCTGACTCAGCTTCTGGGTGGGCTCATTCTTGCGGGATTCTTAACAGCAGGTGCTGGCCTATTCCAAGGGGTCTTTGGGACCTTTTCTAGTGAATATGGTGTGGCAGCAGCATCAGGCAACTTGACACAAACGGGTGTTTTCCAAGGAGGCCTAGGGACATTCACTGCGGTGTTAGCTGCAAATCCGTTGATCTCTGGATGGATATTACTTTCACCAGTAGTCATTGGACTTACGGCTACTCCAATAAACATGGCATGGGTCACGAGAGGATTCTTCCAAGCTTCACTTGACAGAATGATGCCGTCCATCTTCGGCAGACTCTCGAAGTATCATACACCAACCTATGCAATCTTGTACTACTTCCTATTTGGTGCTCCGTTTGCATTTGCCTACGCAAATCCAGGGCTAAGTGGTTTCCTGGCCGTAGTCACTTCGCTAGTGGGATTGTGGGGCATCGAGATGCTATTCCAGTCAATGGCTGCGTTACAATTGCCCTTCATACGGCGGCCGTTATATGAAGGGAGCATAAGAGCGCAACCTGAGATCGCAGGATTTGCTTTGGTGTCGTTACTTGGCGTAATCATATTGCCAGTTTCGTTATTCTTACTGATTGGATTCTTCCAAGGAGCAGCATTCCTGTCGATTGTCTCGATGTGCGTCCAATATGGATTCTCGGCGTTATGGTTTGTGTATTTTGCACGGCAGTTACAGAAGCAGAACATAGACCTCGATGCAATATACACGTCACTATCACCTGAGTAAATCCACCATAGCCTGAGGACTAACAACCCTCGGGCATCCCCTTCTTTTTTTTGGAATTGAATCTTCATGAATATAAAATGAGTTAAATCCCAGCGACTATCAGTCGTTTAAGAAGAACGACTAGAGATATAAGACCCACAGATAATAGGCGAAGTTGCGTGAAGCGTTCAAGCAGCTCACAATTCTGTGTATTCATGCTTGTATCATATGCAGGAGGAGAAATGACATGAGTCCCGATATATTCGAGGATTTGGAAAAAGCCGTCATTGAAGGAGATTCTGAGCAATGCGAGGATCTCGCAAAGAAATCATTGGAGCAAAACATACCTCCCCTTAACGCTATCACCAATGGACTTGCAAAAGGCGTGAAAGCTGTTGGGGATAAGTTCAGCAAAGGGGAAGTCTTTCTGGTTGAGCTAATCATGGCTGGAGATGCCATGAAAGCTGGCATGTCTGTCTTGCTACCAGAAATAAAAGCATCCAAGGCTGAGATGAAGACGCTTGGAAAGGTCATACTGGGTACGGTGGCAGGTGATATCCATAGCATCGGCAAGGATATTGTGGCTACACTTCTAGAAGCAGAGGGTTTTGAAGTGATTAACGTTGGTGAGGATATTGCCTCTGAGGTATTCGTTGAAAAGGTGAAGGAACACTCACCCGACATATTAGGACTGTCTTCTCTATTGACAGCTACAATGCCAGCGCAAAAGGAAGTTATCGAAAAGCTAGTCGAAGCTGGATTGAAGGATAAATTGAAGGTCATTATTGGAGGGGCACCCACAACCAATGAGTGGGCACTCGAAATAGGGGCTGATGGCTGGGCAGGTGATGCAGTTAGTGCAGTCGAACTCGTGAAGCAGCTGGTAGGCGAGAATTGAACTAGAGGTGATATTGCATGTTTAATTTACTAGGTAGAAACGAAATAGCCGACATCCATGTAGCAGCCATGGAGGTTCTTGAAAATGTTGGAGTAATGGTTCAACATGATAAGGCACTGAAACTACTCGGGGATGCAGGAGCAGATGTAGATAAAAAGTCCAAAGTGGTGAAAATCCCTGAGAGCCTGTTGCAGGATGCTCTGCAGAAATCGCCTGGAAGGCATTTGATGGCATCGCGAAATCCGAAGTACGATTTCGTGATCGGAGATGGAGCGTCATATTATACGAATGCATTTGGAGCTCATTATACTATAGACTTGGAAACGGGTGAACGAAGACTATCTACACTGAAGGATCTAGAGGAGTTCACACTTCTTGCAGATTACTTCGCAACTGTAGACTACATCAAGCCAAACATCCTTCCACAAGATGTGTCGAAGACCATCTGGGAGCAAGAAATGGCTTTGGCTATGTTCAAGAACGCTGAGAAGCATCTCAGCCTGGTTGCATTAACTCCCGATGGTTGGAGAGATGTGATCAAAATGTCAATGATTGTGGCTGGGGGTGAAGAGGAGTTCATCAAGAATCCATCATTAATTGATACAGGCTTCAACAATGTTCCCCCTCTCAAGTATACGCCGGAAATCATTGATATGATTCTGGAATGCGCGAAATACAAGATACCGTTTGACATCAGTACTGGTGCTCTTGCCAGTGCTAGTGCTCCGGTTACGCTAGCAGGAACAATAGTGCAGGGGATAGTCGAGAACCATGTGATAGTTGTTCTGACACAGCTTGTAGGACCTGGTACACCCATTATGTGGGGTTCCTGTGCAACTATTCTTGACCAGCGGTATGGTACAGCTGCCTATGGGTCGCCTGAGAATGGGCTGATTCATGCGGCGTTTTCGCAGATGGCTAGATTCTATGGGATTCCATATTATGGTGCAGCAGGCGTCATTGACTCAAAGATTCCTGATCATCAAGCTGTATACGAGAACACCATCAATGTCCTAGTTGCAACCCTTGCTGGTGCTGATGTGGTTCATGACGCAGTATATGGAATAGTGGAGGCTGGAGTGACCGCTAGCTACGAGTTGTTCGGAATAAGCAATGAAATCTGTGGAGCCATAAAGCGAATCGCAAAAGGAATGAGGGTGACAAAAGAAACTCTTGCTGCTGATCTTATAGCAAAAGTAGGGCATGAGAAAAACTATCTCAACACCCCAGATGCGTTGAGATTTACTAAGAAGCATCTACTAGAGGAGCAATGGCAGCCTGTGTTGACTGAAAGGGCTTCCAGACCGGAATGGGAAAAGAGAGGCTCGAAAGATATGTTCCAGAGGGCGAAGGAACAAGTAAAGGAGATTCTCTCAAGTCATGAGGTTGAGCCACTGGGCAAAGATGTGGAAGCAGAAATGCGGAAGATTATAGACAAAAGAGCTAAAGCAAAGTAGAAGAAACAAAGGAGAAATGAAGATGGAAGGACCCTCAGCAGATGATGTCAGAAAAGTTGGCATGTCTACTGTTGCTGCCGCGCACACCGTGTACGTTGAAACAGTAAGGATGCAATTTGGTAGGAAAGGGCTTGAAGAACTTGGCGAAGCAAATCGTCTTCATGGCCTTGAATTAGGAGAGGATGGAGTCAAGAACGGAGGACTCAGAAGAGGCGACTTGAGATCCATTTATGAGTTCTTTGCGGCTGCTCATCCATTCTTCGGATTTGAACTGGAGATAACTGATATTTCAGATAGTCTGCTTGACATCAAAGTCACAGCATGTCCATGGATTGACACCTTTCGAGCGAAGGGTGCGAATGAAGACATTTGTCACTGGGTGTGCAAGATTGATGAAGGCATTGCTCAGGCAGTGGACTCAGGCCTCAAAATGACTATCCCTCTTTGCATGATGCGTGGAGATGACTATTGCATCTATAGATGGCAGAAGTAGACAGCCACCCCTTTCAAAGGAATGCTGGAACCCCTAAGAGGCAAAGGTGAATCCATACCCACTCCTTTTGGACCTTTAACATGGTTTAAATCGGAGTGCTTAATTAACCCCGGACCACACTCATTCGTTAAATCACGGATAGTGAGATCCGTCCTCAGGCTGGAGGTCCTAATATGGTTGATGTGAAGAAGATAACCGAGCTTCTCGTCGATGTGGTTGGCTCAGACCGAGTTACCGATAGGGACTTCGATATTATCCCCTATAGCAGAGACCTTAGTCCTGCAAAGCAGAAGAAGCCAAGCCACGTAGTGATGCCAGAAACCCGTGAAGAAATTCAGGGCATTCTGAAGATTGCCAATGACATTGATGTTCCAGTATATGTCAGGGGCGGCGGCACCTCACATTGGGATGCCTTTCTCCCTCAGGTATCTGGTCCAAGTATTATGCTAGACTTGGGAAGGATGAACAAGATTCTTGACATAAATGAGAGGGATCTTGTGGCGACTGTCCAACCCAACTGTACTTGGGCCAAGTTGGATCAGGAACTACGTGACAAAGGTCTAACCTATCTTTGCAGTGAAGCTGGCGGTCCTGCCATGACTATTGGCGGCTCAGTGATGAAAGCCGGAGGAGGTCCACATTCCACTGCAAAGTTCGGATTCCATGGGAATCAAGATGTGATAACTCTCGAAATGGTCCTGCCAAATGGTGATGTTGTGGAAACAGGCAGTGCCGCTTGGCCTAGTGCAGGTAAGTTTGAACGGCAATGCCTGGGCCCAGACCTGGCTGGGATGTTCATAGGCGCAGAGGGCATTCTTGGAATCTGCACCGAACTAACTCTGCGAATTCGTCCTGCGGTTGATATTAGTGAGCGGTTGACAGCGGTCATGCCAACGCTTGATGAAGTGATTGAGTTCGGCCATTTCATCAATCAGCATGTGGGGGATGAGCTTTTGCAGGGGATATACCTGTGGGTGGATCCTACTGCTCCTGATGTGTTCTTTCTGATGATGGATATCTTTGGCTATGAGCGAGAGATTGTCGCACATCGCAAGAAACGAATTGAGGATAAGATTAAGGATCTGGGCGGTGAGATTGGAGACCGTGCCCCTGCAGATGACTACTATGGTCGGATTCTTACAGGGCTCACTGATTTGTTCAAAACTGGTGTTTGGCACTTCTTTGGCTCAGGCTCTTTGAGAATAGATGATATCTCATTCCTTTACAAGGTCTGGAGGGAGGAGGTTATCGAGAAGAGAGGCTACACAAAGGCTGGATTTGGTGGACAGGTCCTGCCGAGGCGATGGCTGGCCTTCATGGTAACTAACTACAAAGAGCCTGAAGAATGGGATGAGCTTGTCAAGATGTGTGATGAGATAGATGAAATGGTGCTGGCTGGGCCAGTGGTTCCATATGGAATAGGCGGGCGAGACGGGCTTCGTCAATTTGTAGCTGCACGCGACACTGGCTATTATCGCTTGCTGAAGACTTTGAAGCGAACCCTAGATCCCAAGAATATCCTGCAACGTGGCATATTCATACCGGAGGAGGAGTTCTGAATGAGAATCGAAGATTACAAGGACATGATTTACGCATGCGGCAGATGCAACCTATGTCATGGGACAGACTTCGATGAGCGA
Organism: Candidatus Thorarchaeota archaeon; assembly: GCA_048882485.1. Lineage (GTDB taxonomy): Archaea > Asgardarchaeota > Thorarchaeia > Thorarchaeales > Thorarchaeaceae > SMTZ1-83. The sequence goes on along the minus strand of JBHLRP010000032.1, from coordinate 2,732 downwards.
TGTCCCGAACTCTTCACGCAATTCTGGGAATCGTCGACTCTGAGAGGCCGGATTGCAATTGCTCGCGGCATTCTGGAGGGAAAGCTGGATTACTCTGAGGAGATGGCTGAACGGATTTTCGGGTGTTTCATGTGTGGTCGTTGCCAAGAGGAGTGCAAGAAGGCAGCGGACATCAATACAATTGATATTACAAAGGCCATGAGAGCTGATTTCGTGGAAAAGGGGATTAGGATTCCCGAAGCCGGAGCAAAGATGGCTGATACTGTTGTGGATAGTGGGAATATCTTTGCTGACCCACCAGCTGAGCACACAAAGTGGGCTGAGGGCTTGAAATTCACAGATGATGCCAAAACCCTGTTCTATCCGGGATGTTTAGCCAGTCATCGATTCAAGGAGAAGACCAGAATACTTGTGCAAACATTGCAGGCCGCGGGATACGAACTCAACTTCCTAGGAGAGAAACAGAGATGCTGCGGGACGCCCTATTGGATAACTGGCAAGGACTCTGAGGCAAAAAGCAATGCAGAAGATTTCGTCAACATGCTTGTCGAGCTGGGAATACGCGAGATAATCACTCCCTGCCCCAGCTGCTTTAGAGCGCTCGATGAGGAATATCCAAAGTTGCTAGGAGAAGAGGTTCCGTTCCGAGTGAGGCATACCAGCGAGGTCCTTCAGGAGATTGTGAAAGAAAAGAAACTCAAGTTCAAAGTTCCAATTGAAAAGAAAGTGACCTACCATGATCCATGTGAAATTGGCAGACTCCGAGGGATTTACAACCCTGGACGCAAAGTCCTCGAAGCGCTACCTGGCATAGAGCTAATTGAGATGAGGCGAAATCGCGAAGAAGCATTTTGTTGCGGCGGCGGTGGAGGGGTCAAAATCATGTACGAAGACCATTCAAATAAGGTTGCAGAGGAACGTATTGGCGACTTCATCGAAACCAATGCTGAAATACTCACAACAATCTGTCCGGCATGCGAGATGAATCTCACCCATGGTACTTACGCGGCTGATATTGAAGCAAGAGTCTTGGATGTTGCAGAACTTGTAGCTGTTGCAGCCGGCATTGTAGATAGGGAGATACTTGAGCCTGACTATTTCCCTGAGGACTAACTATTGGTCTATCCCCCAACTGCAGCAATCATGAATACAATGAGGTCTCCTCGCGAGAGCTTTGTTTTCTCTCCCTGATGTGCTACCATGTTTTTGCCATTCACAATGACAATTGCATCTCTTCGCAGCTTACCGCTGCCCTTCTCTTCAAGGTATGGCTCGAATCTCTCCCCATAAGATTCTCGAAGGTCGTCAATCAGGTCTCTGACAGTAGCTCCGTCTTGAGTTTCAAAGCTGAATTTGTCATGTTCATGTGACTTGAGCCCCTTATTCATGAGTTTGACAAAGACCTCTGTCATTGCATACACTTCCTTAACATTCAAGTCAAAATAGCTAAAGTTTAAGTTAAGTATGACGGAACAGTTTCTAAGCATGAGGGCATATTAAGCCACCACAAGTGTTTTCAGGCGGTAGCTCTCGTGCCTACACAAGAGTGATATACCCTAACCAGGGCTGAACGAAACATCAAACAGGGAACTTGCCATCACGGGGAAAAGAAGGCTGGTCTAATTGACTGAAACGAACGGACACCGACTAACATTGAAAGAGTGGCTTGCTGCGCACGCACGTACTGAACCTGTACATTATAGGAAAATTGCTGAGGCTCTTGGCCGTGATGCCGCTTCAGTTTCTGCATCATTATCTATTGAGAGAAAACAGGCTGAGGAGGACAATAGACCACCCTATTTCGTTAGAATTCGACCAGGCCTATATCAGTATAATGACCTCTGTGAGGGTGCTGTTGATGAGGATCTAATTAGAGAGGTTCGTGATCGTGCAGAAGAGTTCAACCTAGCCACGCGCAGAGAAATGCGACAGAGGATTGCTAATCTTGACATCCATGGATTTGAGGAGCTAGCGAAGATTATTCTACTGAACATCAGGGCCAGAGTCGAGAAATCTGAGGTTATCAGGCGCTACAACAATACTATTGTCATGACCACGTCTTGGCGAGACGATGGAGGGAGGTCTCCTGTTGTTGTATATGCGAAGAAATGTCGTCTTGACGAGAAGATAGATCGTGACACAATACTTGAGATCCGTGGTGCTCTACCAACCTTCAAGGCCAATCAAGGAGTTCTAATATCGAATGGTGTCGTTACCCCTGAGGCAAAGGACGAAGCTCTTGGCTATGCTAGTATAGATGTAAAGGTTTCAGTGCCTCCAGTCCACCTGATGGACATTGAAATATGCCTTAACGTTCTCTTGGAGAGCCGCACCGGTGTGAGAGAGAGAAAAGTCGAGGTCCTTATACCGGACGATGAGTTTTGGGAACGTCTATCCACGGAAGAGTAGCGTTCCACTCATGAGTCAACATATAATCGACTCAGACCGTCATTTACATCCAAGTTCTGCATTAGTCGATGGAGTAATATTCAATTCATTGTATGAGTATTGTATTAAATCGCGAAATGTTAACTTTTTCATAAAGTAGTGCATAAGATGCGCGCCTTAAGGTTTTAATAGAGGAAATGCGTTACTTCTGGCTCATCACGGAGAGAGATTCACAATTCACCGTGAGAGAGAAATTTGGAGAAGAACGCAATGGGCGAGGAACAAAAACTCCTATTCGTGCGTGAAAGCTCCGGCCTAGTAAAGGAAGTAGGTACGGGCTTTGC
>JBHLRP010000031.1:0-38123 GCA_048882485.1 Candidatus Thorarchaeota archaeon | reverse complement strand
GCTTCACATAGCTGGAAATAGGCCTTGACGAAAGTCTTCTCTAATGAGATTTGATTCCTTCTAGCTCCTGATACCAGTCCGGGCTTTCTATCAAAGTGTGGCACAATCGTCTTGAAGGCTGTATCATACTCAATGGTGGCCCATGGCGTCTTCAATCGTTCTCTCTCCTGAAGAGAAACCCACTGCAAGATCATCCTATCTGTATCGGGAGTGTCTCCTTGTTCTCCAAAGAACCCTTTGTCACATATACCGAGATGATTCAGGACAGGCATCACCTGCCTCTTGAAGTCCCTTGCAGACGTATCCTTGGCAACTCCAATTAGTAGTGTCTTATTCTGCCAGGATTTCTCGATAGTAAGGTAGAGGGAAGCCAAAGCAAGGAATGATAGATCATTTGTTGTCAGCCATCGTTTATCCACCTTGAACCTGTCATCATATGTGACTGTTGAATCTTCAGAGAACAAGCGTTCACAAGTTTCGACAACTAAGGTCTCTAGTCGCTTTCTAAGATCGCGGTATTCAGGTCGGAGACTGAAGTGCCTACCCTTTCGTACGACAATTCCTTTGGAAGCTCCTTTTCCACGTATTGCTGATTCTAGCTCCTTATCAAGTCGTTCGCGTCTTGGCTCCGAATCAATGCCCAGACGTGTAATGATTTCATCCCTTGTTAATCCGGAGCTTTCAGAGCTCAGTTCTGCCATGATTCTAGGTAGCAGGTATTCGCCTCTGGCTGGGGGAGTGCCAAGTCTCATATTGCCAAAGAGCCTTCTCGCTTGAACCCATTCTGTAGCACTAAAGGGTCGACCATCCACATCCTGTCCAACAAGGCCACATTCTTTCTCAATATCGATTCTGAAGTCGGAGGTTTCTGCATAAGATGATGAGATCTCAGAAGAGCAGACCCTATCCATCAGAAGGATATCGACAGGATTCTCTCCGCTGACTAGTCGGTAGGCGAGATAGAATTCCGACAATGTCATCATGTAATCTGCAAATGCAGAATTGTCGATTATCCAAGAGTCAGTGTGCACCACTGTATGATCCACGCTTCCATCTTCAGCTCGCGCAAGAATTGTCTGGTCTATAAGGGGCACTTCGTTGATATAGATGGGAAGAACACTCGACAAACCAATGCCTCTTTCAAGGAACTGCTCCTCATACTCAAGCTCAATATTCCCTGAGTCATCAACTCGCGCTATTCCATGTGAGGAGTAGGCTCCTGCGAAGAAGATGATGAGGTCAAAGACATCATACTTGCATATAGTACCATCAATGCCTGCAAAGGAGAGTTCTCTCTTACCAAAGAATCGATCCACAAATGATGGGTCTGCTTTTTCCCCTGAATATTGATTGATAAATCCAGAGAGAAATTCATCATAGATTCCATTGAGACCATCAAATCGACTCTTATAGCCTGTGACCTGTTGCTTTGCTCCACCCAGAAGAAGCTCACCTGTTCTCTTCAGCCTGCGTGAAATTCGTGAGCCTTCTTCTGCCATACCTGTTCCCCGCTACCTGCTTATGCTCTCTATGCGCAGCGAACCGAGATAAGAAGATTCCTCGGCTACTCCGAGTCAGCGATAATATTCGCTTTTCTCTCTGATGTCATAGACCTCAATGCGGCACCAAGAAGCATAGCTGCAAAGATGCCACCAATGCCTGAGATCATCCAGAGAGTCCTAAGGCTTCCGGTAACGGTCCAGATATAGGCGCCAAATGGTGCTGCAACAAGATTCGTAGAACTCGAGATGAATTGATACGTGCCAAGTGCCCTTCCCTTATTCTCCTCATCGACATCTTGAACGACTAGGGTTCTCTCAGCACCTATCCACATCACTACAGGAACAGCCCAGATGAAATTCAGAAGGAAAAGAGTCCACGCCCCACTTCCAAATGAGAATATTGTGATGACTATCCCATTTCCCAGAACTGCGAAGAATAGGGACTTCCTCAAGCCTCTGTCAACATAGCCACTAATAGAATGCATGAGCAATACCATGGCTATGGAGAATCCACTCCATGCATATCCGAAAGTTGTTTCGTCGAGTCCCCATTCACTCACAACAATATTTCCATAATATGCCAGAGCAGAATTGAAGAAGAAGATGAATGCGAACATGCCTATAGTTAGTTTCCAGAAGTTTGAACCTAATCGTCTGAAGGAGATGAGTGGACCTTTCTTTGTCCTCTCAATTATCTCTCCTGCTAAGGATTCCTGAATGAGGAAACAAGTAGCAATGCAGGCAATCATTGCTCCTATGCCTGCCATTATGTGAAGGTCTCTGGGAACAAGACCCAAATTCAGCAAAGTAGCTCCAATCGCGGGACTGATGCCATCAACAAGAAAGGCAGGCAGAAGCACCATTGTAAATCTTCGCGCAGCGTTATGTCCCCCAGTCCTCTCAATCTCATCAGCTGGTATTGCTCTACTCATTATTAATATGAAGCTCCACCCAAACATGAAAGAAGCATACTCCAGCGGAATGAGTGGCCACACAGGATAATTCGCCAATGAAAGGACTCCAAATATCGCTGGCAAAAATGCTAACATCATGGTTTTGCGGCGACCTATGCGATCAGCGATTGTACCAGATAGAAAATAACCAATCAAACTTGCCAGTGTACTTGTCGAAAAGGTCAAGCCCATTTGCCAAGGTTCAAGAAATCTTTCGAGAAAGATGCTAAACTCCCAATTCCAAATGCTAACGGAAAACTGTGCGATACCGACCACGATTGCTAGACGCCACAGACTTTTACTCAGTCCAAGAAAGTCTGAGCTAACTTGGTTGATTCCTAATGATTCGGCATTAGCCGAGATGTCACTAGAAATGTCTGGCATTGAGCACTACCCCTTTAAGGCATTTCAGGAGCCAACGAGTTCCTTATGATGCTACCTGTTGTAGTGTTTTGCACATAATCACAGAATCCTTATAGTGCCTAGTCGATTCGACTCTATAGAAACCAGTTGAATTGAGGACCCTGCTATTGATAATAATGGATGAATCTGATCTGAAGCTCAATAGAGCTGTCACATTCGAATGGCTCTATACGAATGGCATAGGTGGCTATGCTTCTTCCACAATAGCGGGGCTCAATACTAGGGGCTATCATGGTCTTTTGGTGTCCTCTCTGAATCCTCCCGTTGATAGATGGCTCACACTCTCTCGTCTAGACGAAGTTGTTGCAACATCTGAAGGTGAAGCCAATCTCGCCACTGAACAGACAATCAACGGAGTTGTTCATCGAGGTTACCGGATGTTGAAGCGTTTTGAGTTGAATCCTCTTCCTGAGATGAAGTATGCAACTGATGGTGTGACTATAGACAAGACAATGTTCATGGCGTATAGACGAAACTACACTGTTGTAAACTACGAAGTGAAGAATGAAGAGGAAACGGTGTTTACAGTTACTCCAATACAAACATGCAGAGACTTTCATGCAAGGCCCCCCCATCTAGATTTTACACCTCAAGCAGAATCCATCAATGAGAACTCCTTTTTTTCATTTGATGACCGGCCAAGCAGCCCATGGATGTTTTCGTATACACCAGATGCGGAATTCGTAGCCTCTGGGATACGAACGACCGATACACAGGTCTATAGAAGAGAGAAAGACATGGGTTTGCCGTTTCAAGAGCAAATGTATATCCCTGGTGTCTTTCACACAGTGCTGGAACCTGGAGAGCATTTTCTGTCATTCCTCTTTGCTGTTAGCCCGACAAGGAAGCAATTGATGGATGAACTTGGTAGCCTGGCAAATGCCGAGCAGAAGGATTTTGCAAAACTAAGATTCGAAGAATTGCGGAGGCGAAAAGTGCTTAATGACCGCGCATATTCAATGTCAGCAAAGGAACGCGATGAAGACATAGAGTGGCTTGTTCTGAATGCTGACTCATTCATTGTTGATAGGGCGTCAACAGGAATGAGGTCGGTGATTGCTGGCTATCATCAATTGGCTGATATTGGTCTTGATGCTCTCATCTCGCTTCCTGGACTCACAATGTCAATTGGAAGATTCCAGGATGCAAGGGCGATTCTAACGACTTATGCAAGGTACTCCCGTTATGGTCTAGTTGCTAATGACTTTCCTGACAAAGGAATCCAGCCCCAGTATGACTCGGTCGATGCATCGCTCTGGTATATAATGGGTGTGTACAAGTATATCCAAGCTACCAACGACACTGAATTTCTCCGTGGCATTATCTGGGACACAATGGAATCAATTATTGCAGCCTTCCGAATAGGAACCAAGTATAATATTCATGAGGATCATGATGGCTTAATCTACTCCGGAATCGAAGGCATCGAAGTTTCCTGGATGAATGAGAAGATTGGCAACTGGGTTGCAACGCCAAGAGTTGGAAAATGCGTTGAAACCAATGCTCTTTGGTACAACTCGTTGATGGCAATGGCTAGTATGTCCGAGCTAATAGGTCGTGATCCATATGAGTTCAAGGCAGTCGCTTCCTGGATTCTAGAGGCTTTCCTGCAGACGTTTTATGATGATGATAAGGGATACCTCTATGATGTTGTCAATGACGAAGAGAATGATGCGTCAATTCGACCAAATCAAATATTCGCCTTGAGTCTACCTTTTCCAATGCTCAAAGGTGACATGGCAAGATCAGTTCTCAAGGTTGTAACAAAGGAACTCGTAACACCCTATGGATTGAGAACTCTATCAACTCAGGACCCAAGGTATGCACGTGCGTGCACAGGTGGTCCTCGAAGCAGAGCAGATGCCACTCATCAAGGTAGTGTTCATCCTTGGCTGATTGGACCTTATGTTTCGGCGTATCTCACCGTAATGGGGAGAAAGAAATCCACACGCGCGTTTGTCGAACAGGAGTTCTTCAGACCAGTCCTAGGAGCAGTGCGACGAGGGGCGTTAGGCACCATGTCAGGTTTATTTGATGGTTCATCACCACATCGAGATCGTGGTTGTGTGTCAAGGGCACGCAATGTAGCAGAACTCTTGCGAGTCTACTTTGAGGAGCTGTAGAAACAGATTGTCGGGAGGGTATCTACAATAGAGATTCCAAGGGAGATTCATCGGTTGGAGATTCCAACTCCATTTGCTGTTGGATCCATGAACGCCTACCTTATAGAAGGCGATCCTGTTGTATTGATTGACACTGGACCAAAGACAGATGAAGCACTTTCATCACTTCGCAAAGGTCTATTGCGAGTCGGATATACAACAGAAGATATCGACCGTATTCTGTTGACCCATGGCCATGTGGACCATACCGGGCTCGCAAGAACAATTGTGCAAGAGAATGCTTACAAGGGAGACTCAGCCACCGGGGTAAGCATCCATGAGGCAGATAGCAACAGAGTGGTGGACTATGAGGGCTTCATAAGGGAGCGTGTTCAATCGTATAATCGCATTATCGAAATGGCAGGAGTTCGTACCGATGAGCGTCCGTTGATGCCTGTTGGATATCTTGAGAGCTACTTCCTCAGATTCGGAGAGTCTGTTCCAGACGTGTTTCTTTTGGAGGAAGGTACTACAATCAAAACAAGTATTGGTGCCCTAAGAGCAATTTGGGTTCCAGGTCATTCACTAGGCTCTTGTTGTTTCGTATGCGAAGCCTCTCGAGTTGTGTTTAGTGGTGATCATATCCTTGGCACTATAAGCTCGAATCCAAGTCTTGACTACGATATCAGCGAACAGATATCCATGGTCAGATATATGAAATCCCTGAGACGAATGGAAGCCCTCTCTGGCTTTACAGCCCTCCCTGGACATCGTGATCCCATTTCAGACCTGGCAAGCAGGGTTGCTGAGCTGCAATCTGAATATGATATGAAGCTGAGCCAGATGAGGAGCTTCCTATCTTCCCAGCCTCGAACTCTCTACTGGTTATCGCGTAAGCAGTTTGGTGATTATGACGCAAACTCAATGGTCTTGGCCTTGGCTGAAACCTACGACCTTCTGAGGATACTTGAGAGCAGGAGAGAAGCCATAATTGAAGATAACGAGGGCATAGTTGAGGTAATATCGCCCGGCTGAGCGTTGTATGATTCATCCATATACCTTAATATACTCTAAGAGGGATGATGTATTGCAGTTTGTCGGTTTTTCCATCAGAGGACAATAGGATTGTACCTCTATGAAAGCGCCATATACGAGAAAACCACCTACAATCTCTTTTCCAAGACGAGATGACAAGCCCTCAGAATCTTCCGCTTGTCACAAGAGATGGAATCGGTGGATCTTGGAAAGGTGAATATAATGAAAAAGCGAATTTCAACACTTGCTATTATTGCAGTATTCGCTGTGAGTGTTGTTTCAACAGCAGGCTTCGTAGCTGCTCAGACACCCACGGACCCGTTTATTCGAGTCGCATGGCAGGTTGCAGATGATGTAAGGCAATTTGACAACTCTGCGGAACACTCAGAATGGATATTCGGCCCGCAACCGAAAGTCTGGGTTGGTTACGCTGACAACCTCACGCATATAGCTGATAATAGCTATCTGGTTAACGTAGGGACAGATTTGCTGATCAATATCACTGTCCCGAAAATCTTCCTGGGAGAAGGAAATGAACTGGAAGCAGTCCAGTTCTGGGGTGTAAAGGAAGGTCCTCGAGCCCCATACTTCGGCCTGGAATACAATGTGACTTCTGATAGATGGAACAGCATGGCTTTCCGGTACATAGGTGTAGCGGAGGAGCCAGTAGCTGCAAACTTCATCACACTTGATTCACTCTCCTGTGAGTACTCCGAAGAGACTGACTACTATCGAGTGGTCTTTGCAATCACCTACGAGCTGATGATAGTTCCAGCAATCATGTGGACTGGAATGCAGACCATTGATACAATGAATCGTCCAGCTTCGCCATCTTGGATATCTGCGTTGGAAGGTGGCGGATTTATCACACCTCCAATAGGCCTCAGCAAGCCTGTAGATCCTAGAGACTTCCAACTTCCTAACTACTACTATGCTGACATCATCAATCCTCAAGGTGCAGTTACACATTTCGTAGATGTGGGTGATACATTTACAGTTAGAATGATGTCACCTGCGCAGTTCGGAGATGTCTTTATTCCTTTCACGCAACTCACCTTCAATGAGAGCTTGAAAATAACTGCAAACTGGACTTTCCCCGAGGGTCTTCAAGACAGCGACAGTGTTCTCTTCAACAAGGATGTTGCATGGGTAAAGCAGGAAGTAGAACTCTATCCGTTCATGTTCCTGAAGTACAACTCGACGGACATCTATGCTCTCGCAGGGTATCTTGATGTCAACTGGACTTGGGTAGACCTGGGCGGTGGTGTCGGTTTATGGTTCCCCCTACTTAACTGCGTCGAGAACTCCACTATCTCCATGGCAGACTATTTCGTAGCTAATTCCACATACATGGGTGTTTATGATGGTGGCCATAGACTTCAGTGGAGTGGATACTTCACTGACCTAGTTGACCTTGATCAAGGCCTCTTCAAAGGAGGCACAATTGAGCCTGAACTCAGCCTCTCAATGGTTCTTGACATCAATGGTCGGCCAATCACAGCTAGACCCGATGTCGAAGACAAGCAGACTATGAAACTAGCGTTTCAGAAAGGTTTCATTGAGGCATTTGTGTTCAATGATTCCGGTCAAATTGCAGATGTTGCGCAGCAAGGTGACAACTTGAATCTCACCATGATTGTCCATGCTCCCAGAGAAGAAATCAATGGTTCTTTTGTGTTTCAACAGGGTGAACCAACGGGGGACTTCAACTTGACACGTGAATTGTCAGACCTTACTATCGACGTCATGGGGACTCAAGTGGATGGGAATGATACTCATTATTGGAGAGTAGATATAGTCCACAGTATGCAGATCGACTTCAAGACTGGCCTTGTGTCCACACAGTCAACCTACACGTTGAGCATGTTTCTGCGTGGCGGTGGCCTTCTCTGGTCTATACCTATCCCAGCCAATCATGTCGCTGTCAGCGGCTATGAGATCGAGATTGGTGAATCTTTGACTACACTGAAGGTTCAATTCAGTTTCGTTCCTGGTGGGTGGCCTGTAGGAGCCCCAGACATGATAATCGATAGTGCTCGTGTGCAAGTTGGTGTGATTGATAATCTAAGAATCTGGGATGCAACCAATGGTACATGGGGCTACCCTTGGTGGTTGAATGGGACCATTCTCTCAGTGGAGAATTACACCAAACTTGTTGATGCCTGGACGGATACCTACAATCAGGCCGATATCTCGACCGACATATTTTGGAGTCCCCGTCACTTGATATTGGGTGACATTCCAGTCTACAAGCCTGAGATTTGGACCATCACTGAGGATGGCGCCATCGATCTTGACGGGAATGTCTACACCACCAATGACCAGTATTTCGTCAAGAGGACTGCCTATTGGAGAGAGTGGGGCAACTGGAGCATCGACGGCATGTGGGTTGGTGTTGGCTTCGATCCATCTCCTGGTAGAATGGGCGATGAGTTCTGGTCAGAGAACTGGATGGGCGTTGTTCAGCTGAATCTCTGGTATGAAGCAAATGAAACCTTCTACTGGTACCATGCAGATGACTGGACGCCTGTGAATGCCGCTGAAATGGCTGACATCCAGGACACCGTCTGGGCAGACAATTCAATGACACAGGCGAAACCTGGATACCTCTACGTAGCTTGGATGACATTGAACAGAACCGTGGACCTTAGCAGCATTACCGGACTTGAACAAAATCATTGGAAAACAACTTGGTTTGCTTGGGGTACAACTCAGAACTTCTGGGTCAGTATCACTGAAAACCAAAAGACTCTAGCACACTTCCAGGCAGAGTATGCTGGACTGCTCATCTTCAATGATGGACTTGGTCCCACACCTGCAGCTCCCGACTTCTCATTTGAGAACGGGCAATTGAAGACAGACGAGGTGACTCATGTCGTCTTAATAGATGACATCGGAAGCATTGAACTGAGACGTCCGTTTGGTTCCATTGATGACTCTGGCGACATCAGGGTCACAGCAGACACGGTCATTGATTTTGGCGTGACCATTCGCGATGTTGACGTGACAATTTATCCGCTTCGCGTTGAGCACTCAGATTCGCTGCGAGGCCCATGGGCCTTTCGAGAGTCATATGACGGAGCAATTGGACTAAATAGCACCAGCTTTGACTACTGGATAACTCCCGCAACCATAGATGTGATGTCATTCGATGTCACATTCAGTGTTGATATGGTCGAATATGACGCAGAAGATCCGCAAACGTGGAACCACGCTGTTTCGTTCAAGATCGACCAGACAATTGGGAACTGGACACTCCATGACTTTGGGAATAGTGTCTTGGCTGGACGTAGCTTGGCCGTGAATTATTTTGGAATTCTGGCCACTGGCACTGCAACCCGCTACACTGCCGGTGAGAGACCTGTCACTGACACGAACCAGGACAGTCAAGGCGCTGACTACTACCGGTTTGGCTCTGAGGATAGCCCCTTTGCCAATGTGTCAATGGGCGGACTTCCATACCTTTGGGGTGGGGATGGCTATTCGACTACCTATTACTCCGGTTCATCCACAGCCCCTCTGGGTGCGTTCAGTGTGATGTTTGAGTCTGAATCAGGCATGAGTGTCACGAACTGGAATATCCAGGCTTCCATGCTCTTCATGACAGCAGGCTATGAGAACTGGGGAGGACATGACCTTATCGTTGATCCAGTGTTCGTGTCTTACTCTAGCGCATTCCTGTCAGCGGAGGGCAATGGCACAACGACTACTCCGCCACCCTCAACCACACCTCCGCCGCCTCAACCGCCTGATGGTATATCTCCGCTATACATTATGGTTGGAGCAATGGTGGTAATGCTTGTCCTTGTTCTGGTGATGGCACGACGCAGGTAATAGGAATACGCCAATCTCGGGTCAGGCAAAGCGCTTGACCCGGGATCTCTTCTTTTTCCCTTAATGTATTATGGAATCCCAAGTGCATCCTTTACCTCATGCGGCAAAGTATCTCTTACAGTGCTTCCATCTAATAGGAAACTGTTGTCGAGAGGCATGATTAGAGTCCAGCCATCCTTAGCGTATTCGTATGCTGCACATGAAGAATGTCCTGTTTCGAGCCAATCATCCAAATTCGGGTCGCCACCTACAACTAGCGTATGAAATAGAACGGCCATTGTGGCACTCAGAATTATGGCAATACTGTTTCCTCGATGTCTACCGATGAGTCCTCTCATGCATTCCGCTAACCTTTTTCGTGCCATCATGAGTGATTCGCCCTTTTCTGGTGCGTGGTCAATGTCATTCCAGAGGTCTGGCAAAGTTTCTGCTAGGACCTGTGAATTTGGATTCCTCGTGCCTAACTTAACATCTTCAAAGCAATCTTTCTTCTTGGCGTCGATGCTGAACTCATCACCGAGGATTTTTGCGGTTTCTCTTACAGCGCCATTTGCAGCAGAATAGATGATTTGGATTCCTGTTGCAACTCGAGATCTGGCAAGCTCCACAACCTGATTCTTGCCTCGAGTAGTTAATCTGTCAATCCTGTCTAATTCTGTCTCTCCATTCACAATGACATAGACCATTGTTCTTGGCGCTAAGCTCGGCCCAGTTTCACCTTCTTGGATAAGGTCGAACATACGCTGAATCCTCTCATCTCTGTGTAATCTCTACATGTTAATATGAGTCACTATTACGCCGTTCCACTCTTGTCACGGTCTACTTTTCTTTCCTCAGGGTTTCATAAGCCCCATACCCGCCCTCCCCATTCGCATCTACTAGTTCCATTTCTGTTCTCAAGGGGAATAGACCGTCATCCCGAAATTCATGATCCTACTGCTACAGGACCTTCCCGCATTTCAGAAAACGCTTTCTTTACAGCCACAAGCAGCTTATTTAGCATCCTTTGGTCCAGAATCATTGTTTCAATACTCTTGGCAGCGCTTTCAATTGTCTGAGGGTCGTCATAGTCCACGTTGCTGAGATTGTCATCAATTGCATCTCCAAGATTTCCTTCAGCCATTAAATCAGTGTCTCCCTTGATAGTTATCACAAATCCCTTTGGCACGTTCACACCTCTGTTGATAAGCCGAGCCAGACTAGCAGCTTTTCCTCCAACGATATAGTCCTCTTGAATATCCGGGAGTCGAAGTGTGCAGGGTGTATCTGACATTAACTTCATCACTCGTAGGCACGTGTCCTCAACAATCCCACTGAATAACTTCGTGGTTCTTGGTGGCATGAGTGCGAAGGGCTTTAAGCCAAAATGAACCAGCCCTGCGTGAGGCATGAAAGATGAGAGTGCCAGTTGACAAGATGGGCAAGTATGATGGTAAGACTTGTTTCATCTGCGGGAAGTACCTTCTGAATAACACGCCTAACGATCTCGCCTATCTTCAACTCCCTGCTGGAAGAGAGCAAAAAGCAAAGCCGGATAAGTACTATCTTTTCTCTTGTCCCAACTGTGGCAAAGTTGCCCACAAGAGGTGTTGGTACGATACAGGAGAGATGAAGATCAGCAAAGGCTGGTTTCGGAAACCAGATTGGAGGCTGGGCTGTCCCAGCTGCGGTCAGCAATTGTCATCAACGAGATCTGACCGTATTGAATGGAAACGAGGATATCAGATTCTGGGTCATCCAGACGATGAGCTAGCAGAATTGCACGTTAGCGATGTGCTGTCCTGGAAAGCTGGTTCGATATTCGGAAGGATAGGCAGGGCTATTGATAACTTCTTCAAGGCTGTAGGGCTAGGTTCGCTCTCAGACTCTGAAACTGATGCGGTCGCGAAGGCAGCTGGAAAAATCGGGAAAACCCTACGTGATGTAGCTCAGAAAGTCTTTCGCCTGGAAATCCCAGTTGAGGAACGATCCGATATTAGGGGGCTGAAATGCCAGAACTGTGGTGCTCCTCTGCCACTACCAGAACCCTATGAAGAAGCTGTCGTGTGCGCACATTGTGGTACTGCGCATCTATTGCCCACATAGAAGTACTCACGCAAATAATGTATATATGGCATCCAACAAAGAATCAACTAGTCTCCCCTATGGAGGATTAGACCCGGATGCCGTACTACCTGGAGTTTAACCAAAACGACTCGCAGTTTCATGAAACCACTAGGACAACTAGTGATGACACCATCCTGCTAGTTATCGATGAAGCTCAGAAAAAGATGCTGATGTCTGTACCCTCAAATGTTGGAATGATCATCAGAAGAGCAGCTGAACGCCAAGCTCGCGGGATTCAGAAGACTGGCTTTCTTTTCGGTGATGGCGGTCGTTATGGCCGAGACCATGAACTGGAAGTCCTAGGTGAGGGCGGGCAACTGCCAGACAGACTGCGACAGAGTCCCCGAGAAGTCTATTAGGCTTTTCGCAAAGCTGCGAGCCCTTTTGGGCTCATTTCTTTCTATCTCTCTTCAAAGCAGAAACTATTAAGGGAGAGAGAGTTCCCGTGGCTCTATAATATAGATAGATAAGTCTATATACATCTTCACTATCGTTAACAAGCTGAGGTGTACTGCGTGCAGAAATGTATCGATGTGAAATACAGCGAGATCAAGAAGAAGCCTGTTGTAGATTCAAAGGGAGAGACTCTTGGGAAAATTATCGATTTCATCTTCACAATTAGGGAGAACAGACTAATTCCAAAATCAATCATAGTTGGAGGAACGAGACTGGAAGAACTGCTGGAGTCGCTCGGAGTTCGACCGGATGATGATCCAATTTTCAGCGTCGACAATATTGATGTTATTGAAAAGGACAAAGTCACATTGACAGTGGATGGAGAGACTCTATGCTCAACTCTTTGTGAGGACGTTATCACCGAGAATGACAGAAGACTATCTCAGATTTCAAAGGCGAAAGTCATTGATTCGGATGGCTTCAAAATTGGTAATGTGATTGACGTTTGGTTTGATGAGGATTCTGAGGTTTGGCTCCTTTTGGGTGGAGGATTCTTGGAAGAAGCACTTGAGAAACTCGGGATACAGCCCGACATTGACTTGATTGCAGGACCCAAGGACATAGATGTATTCACGGATAAGGAAATCAAGCTAAAGTGGACGAGATTCCAATTGGAATCGAATTGTGAAAAGGACTACGAGCGTCTCAAAAGGCAATTATCCTCTCGTGACAAGCCAAAAGACTTCAAGCATACCCAACTGCGAGTAGGTGCCTCTCGTAGTCAGTAAGTTATACAGGAATGCGGAACCTATGGCAGTTCCGCTGTTCCTATCACATTAGAAATCTTCATACATCCAGATGTATTTCTTTGGAAACCAGTCTTTGAGTAGACCCGGTACATTTCCTGAAATCCAGCTGTATGATGTAAGGTCATCCGCATTCAATGTTCCATAGAGCAGTGCTGAAATTCCCTCGATAGTCAGAGATGTGCTGGTTTCTGCTTCACCAATTGGTTCCACTTTCATACTTCCACCACTTGCGTCAACCCAGAATGTTTGATTATTCCATTTGCAGAGTGGATCCGTGACTTGAAATGTAAGTTGACCATCGCTCTTTGCTGGAAGGCCTTCTAATGCGTTTTGCACATCTATGCAGCGGGCCATATAGGTAAGTCCAGTCTTGAGCTCTAGGATGTTTCGTCCCTCAATCCATTGATAGTAATCATCTTTCAGTGGATTGGCAGGAAGAGTTGCTCGGACTAATTGATCTGCATGAAGATAAACGAAATTCAGCAAAGCGCTTTTTGCTGAATTGTTGCTCCAGTACCACTCTCTGACGGTCATTGATCCAACATTGGCGTCCCCCAAGAAATCAGAAAATCCTTTGTGCTGATAGAGCATTATACCTTCGGGATTGCCAGTTGGTCCAAACACGGCCGCAATCTCTATTCTTGAAGCTGTAGTTAGTTCATTCCAGCGTTTCTCGCTTCTGGCTGTAGCACCATGTGTTTCGGCACCGATTGCTTTGTACAAGCTCTTGTAGAAATCTGAAGCTTCCTTCATAGACAACCGCTTGACACTATACCCCTCTGGGAGCTGCCATCTGCTGAGGTGAGAAGGGTTGGCAATCACTCGGAGCCTCGGTGGACAGTTGACATACCCAAATGCACCGTAGAAAGTGTCTTTGAATGGATATAGCACGCTTGATGCATATCCATCGTCGTGCATGGCTTGAAACATATAATTCATGAGTTTGCGAATGTGCCCCCTTCTACGGGTTTCCGGATAGCTTGTAACCATTGCTATGGCACCCATCTTTTTCCATGTGCCGCGAAGATTTTGTTGAAGAGGAATGAGTCGTGATGATGCAACAGCTATCTCATCATCCTCAAGTAAATAGTGATCATCGAATGTGTATGGAAATCGCTCTCGGCTCATTTCTATGTAATCTGGTGGCAAGCTGTAAACATACCTTTCAAGTTCAGCAATTGTATCAAAATCGTCTTCCGTTGCTCGTCTTATTTTCATCAAGACCAACTTCAAACTGCATTCATTATCTCCTTCTAAAAGCTGACTATTAACGTATTAAGAAAGAGCGGGAAATCCAGAAGGTGAATCAGAATCTTCCATTTTCCCATATTTCCGCACATATGGGGAAACATCAGTAAACCGTCAAAAGATCATGACAACTAGGATAACGCCTATCACGGTCAGTATCGTGCCGGCTATTACCTTGACATCCATTTCTTCTTTGAGATATATGGCCGACAGGGGTGCAGTGAAGATTGGTGCAGAAGCTACCAATACAGAGGTAATTGTTGCCCCCACAAACTTCACCGCATAGCTATATAGAATGAGACTCAGTCCTATGCTAAAGACACCGGTAACTAGTGCGATTATTGCTATGCGCCTGTTAGGTAGAGGCTTGCCTTTTGCCTGTGCGATGAAGAAGACGGGAATCAAGACTATAGAAGCCACTAGCATCCGGAAGAAATTAGCTTCAGCTGCTCCGATGCCTGTAAGCCCAAATTGGAAGATTACGTCGCTCATTGCCCATAGGCAGACGGTTAGAAATGCAAGAAAAACCCCCACTCTCTTCTTTCTGTCATCAGCAATTGACTCTTTCAAGGTCTCATCCGATTTGCCTTTTCTTGCTATTGCTGCAACACCAATCACAACGAGAATCGCCCCAATTACTCTCTGGAGTATAATTGGTTCTTGAAGGAACAATGCTGCAAGAAGATAGACTACCAATGGATAGCTCATGGCTATTGGGAAGGCTCTAGCTACTCCTATCCGCTCCTGGCTGAGAAAGTAGACAGTGTCCCCTACGACGATTCCCAGAATCATCGAAATGGCAAGCGGAAACATAGACTGCGGCGGGACTTCTAACTCAAAAGTGCCAGCGGACAACACTGCGAAGAAATATGCCGGCAGAAGACTGACCCAAATTCGAGAAAAGGTGATATCAAGCGCGCTAAGGTCTTCATCGAATTTCCTGTATACCACATTAGTGATGCCAAAAATAAGAGTGGCTCCTAATGCACTCAAAACTCCTATGGCATAGAGATCAGAGCCAGTCTGCATGAGAAGAAACGTAGGATGAACCTTCCTAATAATGATATGAGTTGATTAATTGGAATTAGAAACATGTTAGCATTCGACTGGCGCCAATCAGGCGCAAAATGTACGTTTAATCGAAGATTGGCATGTATATTCGGCTTTTGTCGTATCGATTTTCGGCGATATATCATCACCCATATAAGCTGCCGTGCGTGTAGAAACTTAACTATAGTGGCTTACGGGCCAATAGAGGTGTGAGTTTTATTGAGTGAAGAAATGGACTTCAAGACCATAATCTTGTACCTGTCCGCAGTTGCTTTGGCGCTGTTCTACTTGCTTTACACTCCGTGGACTGCGCTATCGTCATATGCGTCAGGGATGGGTGCAGAGGTTTGGGTCTACTACTTTGCACTTGTATTGGGGCTATTATTCCCCCTATACTATGCAATAGGCCAAGAGAACATGGCATGGATCGTATTAGGCCTCGCTATTATTGTCAATTCAATAGTCTGGCTGCTTGTTGAACCAACAGCATCAGCAGCGGCGGTCATGATCCTAATTGTCGGTTTGCTATTCTTCCTAGGTCCAATCCTGGAACCAAGAATGAGCAATTGGGATTTGATTAAGAACATCTTTCACATACTGAAGGGTCTCTTTATCATCCTCGCTGCCGGCTTCTATGCCAACTGGGTCCTAGATGACTTCATTGGAACGACGAGCATCAACCATATAATGCCCCCATTCCTCTACATAGGTGGCGGCTTGTTTGTGGCTTTCGGCATCATCCTGTTCATGTATGGTCTATTCAAACTCCTCAAGATGTATACCGGTGAAACAGCAGGGAAATTCTTTGGCGATTTGGCAAAGATTTTCTACATTCTCATGGTATTGGTCTTCCTTCTAGGTATCACCTATAATGTGACCTACTACTTAGGCCTAAATGCCTGGGGTGCAGTATCATTCCCAACATCAATAGCCTTCTTTTCAGGAATGTCTGCGGTAGGCGACGGAAACCTCGCTGCAATTCTGTTGATCATTCTGTACATCTACGGTATGAGTAGGATTGCAGAGAAGCTAGGACAATAGAAAATACAAAAGGAGAGGTGAGCGAAAGCTCCCTTTCCTCGTTCTTCTTTTTTACTCTCAGCCTTGAGGGCTTAGGATATTATCCTCTTTCTCAGTTCGTTGATAGTTGGAAGCACCAGACTCCTGTCTTCTGCTGAAACAGTCATGTGGCAAAATGCTTTCTCCCTTTCAGGTACTCCTTTTAGGGTAATCCTGACACCCAACCCCTTGTCGGTACTGATTTGTCTAGTCCAACCGCCAATCTTCACCTCAATTCGTGAGGCAGTTTCATCCTCAATGATATTCCTCACAATTGTAAATCCATAATCCCGAAGTATCTTGCCTATCTTATCTCTCAACTCAGGTGTGGTCAGTCCCTCTATCTCAAAAGTGAAGGCGCTGCTGGTCATGTCATCAAGTAGCTTTTCAAAAAGTACTGGATCCATTCTCTCCGGTTTGAAGTCTCCGCTTGGTTCCGCAGTGGCTTCAGCTATGGATGGAAAGGGGGTCATCCTAGGCTTCCGCGTTGGAGCAGTTGGTCGTTCTTCTTCAGTTGTCCATGTCTTTTCCCTAGAAGGAATGTAGGTTTCCCTCTCTCTTTCAAGCACACCAATGTCCTCAGGTTTCTTTCCCGAACAGCTTGAACATAGCAGATAGAGTATCAAGAAGCCGAGGCCCATAGCCACCATACCTAGTGGGAATGTGTAAACAGATTGAATCAGCATAAATCCCTGACCTACCATGGTTCCATTCTTACTACTTATTCATTTTACTTTCATGGATAAATAGTATGGGCTTGGCAGATGGCCAGCAGTCCTCTCTTGGCAAATGGTTTCTTTCCGAGAATTCCAAGAGTAGTAGGAACTTGCTGATTCGGATTGGATCCAGAGAGAGGTTTTCGCTATCATATATCTAGTCTAGAAATGAATTCTAGATAGTCCAGCCTCAACATAGGCCGCATTACTGACCACTCTGTTTCCTGATGTTGACAATCAGTATCACTACAACTATCTCTATGCCAATCATTCCCAAGAGAACATCATCAAATGGATTATCGGTAAGACTACTAGCTGTCGTAGTAGTCCTAATTCCTGATGTGGACGTAGTTGTGGATCCTGGCCATATTATCGTGCTCGTTTCAAGAGCACTTGGATTGTCATCGATGCTCCCGGCGGTTCCGAGAATAAGGTACGGTCCTACTCCAACATAGTCTACGTAGCTATTGCCATCCCATGTATTTGCATATCCATTGTCGCGGACTGAAGTGAAGAATCTGTTGTTCATAACGTAGCATTCAGTGCAATCCAAGAGGTCCAATTCCGAAAGAAAGTTGCTATCGTAAAAGGACACATTGGTTGATAGGATAGAGAACGACATGACGAATACAGGAGAATCCACAGCAAATGTGTTGTGATAGAGTCCTGTATGCAACGAGTCCTCAATGTAAACTGCGCCCCTGATGTATGAACGCATAATGACATTGAAATCAGAATCGTTATGGTATATGGCTCCAGATACAAAGCAATTCGCGAAATGGCCTTTTGTAACGTTGAATATCTCCAAGGCAATATGCGATGGATCGGTCTGAAACATGCAATCATCAAAGGTGAACCAAGTATGTCTAATATTAGAAACTTGTAGAGTTGGACCAGATAGGCCTGTGATGTTCAGTCTTGTAAAATAATATGGCGTTTCGAAACTACCATCTCCTGAGAGAGCAAACTGGCTCGCAAATGCTTGGAGCGCATTATCAGAGTCAATGCTCACGGGATCTATATTATTGTATTGCGATGTGATTGAGGGTAGGTCGGTTGAAGTTTCGCTATTATCTTGAGTTTGTGGTGCATAGACTGAGGAAGCTGAGAAAAGGATTATGCAGCAGAATAGCAATGCCACATCCAGATTCCGAAGATGAGTCAAGAGCAGTCCCTCCGTATTTCACGAAACTACAATTAATCGCTGATTTGTGAAGCTATACTCTAGTGAGCTTTTAGAATTTTCCATCAATTACTCAATAAATACGCTGCTCGGAGCAATGACAACACCGTGCCGATGCTATTGAACGCGCTGTCTTCTCGTGAAGAGAATTATTGCTATAATCACAAGTTCCATAATTATGACCTGGAACAAGAGCGAATCTATCCCAAAATCCCCGTTTGGAGGCGGTGGAAGTGGTGGAGGCCACTCTGTTGTAGTGCCTGGGCGCCCGAATGGATTGTCATCCACACTCCCTGCAAGTCCTGGGATTTCATAGGGGCCAGTTCCATCATAGTTGAAGTAATCATTTCCATCCCAATAGTTATCCGATCCATCATCTATGGCTTGCCAGTAAAAGATGTTGTTAATGACATAACAGTTCGTGGCGTCTGCAAGATGTAATTCTCCATAGAATTCATTCTCGAAAAATGACACATTGTTGGATGGAATCCCCCAGGAACCTACATACACATTCGCTTCATCATCAAACACGTTGCTGTAGAAAACTGAATCACTTGATTCAATAGCCTGAACGGGAAAAAGGAATTGAGAGTCATGAAAGACACAATTTGATGATGAATTGTATTCAACAACGCCCAAAAAGCCGCAACCGGAAAAGACTCCATTCGCAATCCCCAATGTGCTGAGGGCAGGTCTTGAATCATTTGACATGAAAATGCATTCACTAAAAACGAACCAAGTTTCAACAATATCGACGAGAACCCTAGGAGGACTAGAATAATTCGAGAAAACCATTCCTTCGATGATGAATGGACTTGAGCCAGTTCCATCTCCAGGAAACCCATTTAGATTCGCCCAGTCTCGAAAAGATTCATCTGAGCTAAGTGTTAGACCATCCATGTCATTGGTTTTTGAAACGGTTGCAGGGACATCCATGCGCTCTATAATCCCTTCTTTATCCTGTGGCATATATACTGAATTCGTCGAGAAGACAGAGATGCTGCAGATTAGTAGAATCGTGATCAATTTGCAGATGCGAGGCGAACTCGGTCCCTCCTTTCAGCACGCAGTATCTACTTCACGTTGACTTGTGTACCTTTTTCCAAGCTACCTTTTAGTGTCTTGCGCAAAAGAGTCAGCTTCTCTTCAGAAGGTACACTCAAGATAGGCCAAGATAAGATCGATAGCCTTCAGCTCCAAGCCTAAAAGCAATTCCTTGGTTTCAGGTGATAGCCAAAAAGCGAATCCTATATCCAGGCTTCATCAGAAGCTGGAAGCGTATCCTTCGGAGGTTCTGTTCCTTCATACTTCCTCACGATCTTAACAACCTCAGGCATCCAATCAAGACCTAGCTTCTTGATATTCTCCATAGTGGGCACACCGTTGCGAGTCCAACCACGACGCTTGTATGCTGCATCAGCTAACAGTTTGTATTGCTCTTCTCGGTATCCACGGAGTTTAGCCACTTTTTCCGTAGTTGTCATGTTTGAGCAATCGATGCCGCACTTCTCCTGCAGGAACGTGTTGTATCTCTCCTGCCTACTCTCATACTCCCAATTTGTGACTGGACCCACACTCCGATAGGGAGGATTGGAGTCATTAATCCTCAAGCCCTTTCCTTGTCGAATGTTGAAGATTCGCTGGAAATTATAGACCCTCTCGCTCCTTAGAATAAGTGCATCTCCATCAGACTCTATGCCTGTCATCGCAGAGAAGAATCTTGAATAGAATTCAACGTGTTTAGGAACTTTCGCAGGTTCATCAGTATCTGCATTATCAGCTGGTACAACATCATTCCACGGAAGCTTGCACAGTCCATTAAGGCCGAACCATGTTCGCCACATCGGGAAATAATGAAGTGCTTCCGCCTTGTCCTCAAAAGTTGGCACGTAATTGTGGACTTGATCCATGAAGATCAACCACGCCTCATCATGCTGGGGACCCTTGAGTGTCAGACCGTAGCCGCCTTGTTGTGCAAGGCTCTCTTTTGTGACATATTCTGAGTATTCCAGGCCCTTGTGCTCCATTCCTATATCATGCATATGATTTGCATTGACGTCACATACCTCTGCAAAGTGCTTCTTAAGGTAAGCAACTCCTTTGCCAAAGTGCTCGCCACCAAATCCCTTGCCCTCAGCAATCTCATGAAGCAGCGCAAGGGCAGCTTCTGCAGCGCCCCAATTCAGCACATGCCCTCCAGTGACTTTCTCGTTGATATAGCCCTCCTCAAACAGCTCCATGACAAAGCCCATCGTAGTGCCAAAACTGATGGTGTCGATTCCATATGCATCGCAATAGAAGTTGAGTTCTGCAACCCAGTGTGGATTAAAGATACCTAGGTTGGAGCCACATCCGGCTATTGTTTCATATTCTGGACCATCGACGACGACTTTCTTTCCCTTGAACGGGCCTGTCTTGGGTTCAAAGTTCTCTATGCAATGTGAGCAGTTAATCGCACAAGGACGCCAACAGCCATCCCATCCCTTTGAATGGTCTGTGAAGATGTTCTCCCATACTTCTCCAAAGATCTTCTCTGCCTCTGGGTCACTCCCAGCACGGAAGTTGCGTGTAGGCAGCAAATCGAATTCATTCATGATTGATGGCAAGTGAACAGTCCCAAGTGTTCTCATTCTATTCTGTTTCGGGTCCAAGTCAAGAATCTCCTTCGAGTGCTCGCGACCTACCTTCTTCACAGCTTCAATGTCTGCAGGGCCGTTCATCTCCAGAGTAATCTTCTCAAGTTTGGCGACAAGTGCCTTGAGCTTCTTGTTCCGAAAGACTGTACCTATGCCTCCACGACCAGCCTGCTTGTACCTGGGAATGTTCCTTCTCATATCCCACCACGAGAAGTTCAGACAGCTCATGTAGGCATGTTCTCCACCAGGCCCTGCAGTCACTACAGAGATGTCTTTCCCTTCTTTGCTAGTGTGTCGATCTGAAAGGACTCGCGTTATCTCATAAGCTGTGTCTGGAAGGTCTATAGCATCATGTATCTCTATCCTGCCGACATCTCCATCAATAAGCACATAGACGTCCTTCTCAGCCTTCCCTTGAATCTCCATTGCATCGAATCCAGAGAATTTGAGATGCGGACCGAAGTAGCCGCCAACATTGCTATCGATTGGAATCCCCGTCATTGGAGATATAGTAGTAACAATAGATTTGCCTGCACCAGGATATTGAGTCACTCCGCCCAGGGGGCCATTGGCAATGCAAATCTCGTTTTCTGAATCATCCCAGGCTACGATACGGTCTTTGGGAAGCCCATTCCACATCAGCCAAAGGTCGTAGCCCTTTCCACCAGTAAATGTGTCCTTCATCTTTTTATCGACAGGCTTTATCTCGATAGAATTGCTATTGAGATTGATGTAAAGGGTCTGATTGGCATACCCCCGCTCAATCTTTGGCACATCATAATCGAACTCCTTGAGCATCCATACACACTCCGAGCAGCAGCTAGTCATCTACACAATTAAGCTAGGCACGGTCTGCCTTCGTTTCTAGCCGACATTTGAGTGTTCCCTTCTTGCCCAATGACTACAGGCTGAATGGCACTTTTTTCAAATGGCACAGAAAGTGTTAAAGGCATGAGCCTTTCGCGACATTGCAGCTGGCGCGGATGTTATATTCCAATCATTTCATGCGCGCTCGTTGGGTATCCAGCATTTGAGGTGTTCACATGAATGATTACATGACTGTCCTCGAGTCACGCCTGACTGATGCCAATCTACGCAAGTTGCTTACGATTCCCAACAAGAAAGTGCACAAGTTCATCGCTGACGCTATCGAGCTATGCGATCCAATGAAGGTATTCATCTGTGATGATAGTAGGATGGATGTAGAGTATATCAGAAGGACAGCTATTGCACGGGGCGAGGAGACTCCTCTTGCAATTCCAACGCACACGGTTCACTTTGATGGATTGCATGACCAAGCGCGGGATAGAGAGCAGACCACCTATCTCGTTCCTGAGGGTGAAACCCTGGGGGAGCAGCTAAACCAGATGGATAGGAAGAAAGGTCTCGAAATGGTACAGGATAGACTAAGGGGAAGTATGGAACACAAAAAGATGGTTGTGCGTTTCTTCTGCCTTGGACCAAGAGATTCAGTGTTCTCGATTCCAGTTATTCAAATCACCGACTCATTCTATGTGGCACACAGTGAGGACTTGCTATACAGGCGAGGTTATGACTACTTTCGCAGACTACCAGAAGATGCAGAGATCTTTCAGATGCTTCACAGTTCCGGCAAGCTGATCCATTCCGTGAGTATTGATTGGCAGAACAGAGGAGTTGCCATTGACTACAAAGAGAATATTGTGTACAGTTTCAACACCCAGTATGCTGGGAATTCCATAGGGCTGAAGAAACTGTCTCTCCGTCTGGCAATACGAAAGGCTGACAGAGAGGGCTGGCTAGCTGAGCATATGTTTCTGATGTCAGTTTTTGGCTCAAATGGACGGAAGACATACATGACTGGTGCATTTCCATCCGGCTGTGGAAAGACAAGTACGTCAATGATTCCTGGCTGCACAATAGTAGGTGATGATTTAGCGTATATCAAGAATATTGATGGTGTCGCGACCGCAGTAAATGTTGAACGGGGAATCTTCGGTATAATCCGCTCAGTGAGTGCAAAGAGCGATCCTGTAATATGGGAGGTGCTTAATTCGCATGAGCCCGCCATCTTCTCCAATGTCTTGGTAAGTTATGACGGAATTCCATATTGGCTAGAGGACGGCCGAAATCCGCCGAAGAGGGGTATCAATTTCTCAGGAGACTGGTTTGAGGGGAAGAAGGACGTAAACGGTGAAGATATTCCCTATGCTCACAAGAATGCAAGATATACGATAGGCCTAGAGGGTCTGTCCAATGTTGACAAGACTCTCGAAGACCCAAATGGAGTAGAAGTTGGTGCAGTTATCTATGGAGGAAGGGACGCTGATACATGGGTACCTGTACAGGAATCGTTTGATTGGGCCCATGGAGTAATCACTATGGGTGCGAGTCTGGAGTCGGAGTCTACTGCTGCAACTCTTGGCCCAAGTGGAGTCCGAAAGTTTCAGGCATTCTCCAACATGGACTTCATTTCAATTCCGTTGGGCAATTACATCAATAACCATCTGGTCTTTGCTGAATCACTCGAAAAGGTCCCAAAGATATTCAGTGTGAACTACTTCCAGAGAGATGATGATGGAAACTTCATTACTGACAAGGCAGACAAACGAGTTTGGCTTCAATGGATGGATCTACGGGTTCACGGAGAAGCAAAGGCGAGAAGAACACCTACAGGATACATACCATTGTTCGAAGATGTGAAGCGGCTCTTCAAAGAGCATTTGGATAAGGAATACACAGTGGAGCAATATGAGAAGCAATTCATGATACGTGTCCCTGAATTGCTGGCGAAAATCGATAGAGTCGAACAAGAATACAACGAGTGCGTATCCGATGCCCCAGAAATTCTGTACATTCTGCTGAATGAGCAAAGAGAAAGATTACTGGAAACAAAGCAGGCGCATGGAGATTGCATCTCACCATCACTCTTTGAAATAGTTGAATAGAATCAAATAGATAGATCCCGCTCATCCGGCAATCAGAGTTATCCATATCCCTATTATCGTTGCAAGTGTTCCTAGTCCTACCTTCCAATTGACTGTTTCATCGAGATATCTCATGGAGAGGGGCAATGCAAAAAGTGGTGATGTCGAACCCAAGACAGCGCTTATTGTTGCACCAACGAATTTCACTGATGCAACCCAGAAAGTGGAAGCCAAGGCCATCCCGAGAATTGCAGCACCGGCTACAACTTTGATTCCTCGTCTGGATGGCATTCGCATCCCCATTCGTCTAGAGAAATAGAATGTCGGCATAAGCATCAGTGACCCACATGCTAATCTTATCATATTGGCATCCAATGGATCAACATCAGCGGTTCCAATATCCACCATAATGGTCGCCAATGCAAACATTATAGCTGTGGTAGCCGCCAACAAGTATCCAATCTTATCTAATCCTTTCGTATTCATTTCAGGTTCGTCAGGATATTGAACATCCTGTTCCCGTGAAATCAGAATGATGCCAGAAATGGCTAGGACCACTCCAAGGAAACGGACTGGAATCCACAAGTCACCAAGAAATGGAATTGCTAGGATATAGGTCACTATTGGATAGGTGTTTGTTATGGCAAATGCAGAAGAAACCCCGATTCTATCCTGACTTTGGTAATAGACTGCATCACCAAAACCTGCGGCGAAGAATACAGACAATGCAAGAGCTATATAGGTTTCTAGCGGTAGTGCAAGGTTGGCTTGACGAAAAGGATTGACTGCTATGAAGAAAACAATGGGGAGCGCAATCCAAACTCGAATCGAATTGGCGGCAACTGGTCGAACATCTTCTCCTATCCACTTAATGACAACATTTTGAACAGCAAAGAATAATGCACCCAACACTCCTAAGATGACACCAAAAGCGAATTCATCCAATACTTATCCTTCTCCCTGTTAAACCTCGCAGGCTGCTTCGGACTTCTTATATAGCTCGGATTGGGCCAAACCTCGAGGCAACTGTTTAGCTGTTGGTGAGAATATTGAAGCTTGATGCTTTTGAAATGGAGCGGATGCAATCCGAATGGGAGAATATTGTTGAGATCAATCTCACAGAGAGCGGGGTAAGTCCCTTATCGATTGCTGACTTGATTCATGACGATGAACAGCTTGATGCATTGCTTAAGACAGGCATTGGCTATTCGCAGACTAATGGTACCGTTAAGCTTCGAGAGACTATAGCTGGAATGTATGAAGGCGCGACAGCAGATAATGTACTTGTGACTAATGGGGGGGCGGAGGCTAACTTCATCGCCATCTGGAATCTGTTGTATGAGCATAAGAACCGCAACGAGATTGTCATGATGCTTCCCAATTACATGCAGATGCATGGCCTCACACTGGGCTTGGGCGGTGTAGTAGTCCCATATTATCTTCAAATGGAGGGAAACCAGTGGCTTCCTGATTTGGAAGGACTGAAGAACGCAGTATCAAGCAAGACTGCAGCTATTCTAGTCTGCAATCCGAATAATCCAACAGGTGCTATCTTTGATGTGAATCACTTGAAGGCGATCTCTGACATTGCAGCAGATGTTGACGCATGGGTTGTCTCAGATGAGATCTATCAGGGCGCTGAGCTCGAGTCAAAAATGAGTCCGAGTATTTTTGGGGTATATGATAAGGTCATTGTCACAAATAGTCTGTCCAAGGCGTACGGTCTTCCTGGACTTCGACTAGGGTGGCTCTTGACCTCCATGGAGCCACACACAAAGGAGTTGTGGTCTTACTCTGACTATACTACAATCTGTCCCGGAAAGCTTAGTGATATGCTGGCTACAATTGCCCTACAACCGAAGATGCGTGAGAAGATACTAGGGAGAACCGCAGGCATAGTGATGAAGAATTGGAACTTACTTAAGGAGTGGCTGGATGAGCGATCCGGAATCTTCGAGTACATTCCTCCTCAAGCGGCCGCAATATGCTTTCCCAAGCATAGCCTTCCCATCAGTTCACTTGAGCTAGTTGACCGATTGCTGCGTGAGAAGAGTCTGTTAATCATTCCTGGAGAGCACTTTGGCATGGAGAAGTATCTCAGAATTGGATTTGGCTATGACTCGGAGAAGCTGAAAGCAGGCTTGTCTAGATTTGATGAACTGATCCAGACGCTTTAGATTTCAAACATCATTTGCCCGTTTCTGTTACTCATTAAATGGTGTATTGAATGGATTCGCAAATCACCAATAATGAAAAACGTTAGAGAAATCGCAAATCTCGCAGCTTTTGTGTAGTCGACATAGGCCATATTTGCTGTGATGAGTGATTAGAGTCAGTTGGACAACGAAAATGTCCCCTCGACATGATATGTCCGGAAATGTATGTTTTCAATCACGATATTCAAGAATTACTTAGCATAACATTAGTGATTGCTTATAGTTGAATGGAATTCAGAATCGTCAGAGATATAATACTTCGATTTGCCCATATTACTTTGTACGATATTGAACATGAAACCTGATTCAAAGTAGGGACATCGAAAGCGTGGCATTGGCTCTTACTCGTCTCGGGACATCGAGACTTGTATTCAACTGAACCCCGATACCATCGAATGCATATCAGGGATCAGACAGGGGTACTGGGTGACGAACATGGGACAGACTGATGAAGTCAGGACCCAACGAGATGATGCTCCAATACATGATGAAGATGTAAATAGGGGATTCAAGTATGAGGTGGCAAGTCACGTTGGGGGAGAGGGGCTCTTACGCTGCCTAAAATGTGGAGCCTGCAGTGGAGGCTGTCCGGTTGGAGCAGTGACTGATTATCGACCCAGAAAAGTGCTTGGAAATGTACTGCTGGGCCTAAAGGATCTAGTGTTGACCAGCGAAGACATCTGGATGTGTGCCGCTTGCTTCACTTGTGAGGAGCGGTGCGTTCAGGAAGTCAACTTCACTGACATCGTGACAATCCTCCGGAATATGGCAGTTAAAGAGGGCTATGCAGCTGATGGCTATTTGGAGATGGCTAGGACTGTGGTAGCACACGGTCGAGTTGTTCCGAAGACATTCGCGGTAGACAGAATGCGTGAGAAGTTGGATCTTCCTCCCTTACAGGAACCTGCAATGGAGGAGATTAGCAAGATCATTCAGGCATCTGGATTTGACAAGATCTTGGCGCTTTACAAAGGGAGGGATACATCGAAATGAAGATGGCAATCGCTTGGGGATGCCTAGTCCCTTCACGACGCTCGCTTCTTGGTTATGAAGCGGCCACTCGAAAAGTCCTTGATCATCTCGATGTTGAAATAGTTGATGTTCCAAACGAGACTTGCTGCGCTCCATTTTGGATGCAGTCGCTGGACCTCACAACTAGCCTAGCTTTTGCTGCTAGGAATCTAGCCAAGGCGGAGGAGATGGGTCTAGACATGCTTACGCCTTGCAGTGGCTGCTTTCACTCATATAAGAGAGTGAATCACACTATAAAGAAGTATCCAGGGGTCCATGAACAAATCAACAACATTCTGCGGCCTGCTGGGTTAAGATACGATGGAACTGTTGAGGCGTTTCACCTCATCGACTTTTTCTACCATGAGATTGGTATTGATGTCATTCAGAGCAAGATGGTGAGGGATTTCGAAGGTGTTGAGCTTGGACTTCGCTATGGATGCCATATGCTGAAGCCACATGAGATCCTCAACATAGAGTACTCTGAGCGACCTACATTTGCAGACGAAATTCTGGAGGGTATTGGAGCAACCAGCAAGAACTATGCGGGCAGACACAGGTGCTGCGGAGGACTTCTCAGAGGAACAGCTGATGACCTCGCGGATGAGGTGCTAAAGGAACGTCTTCTTGATGCTAAGGAAGCTGATGTCGACGGACTAGTCACCGTCTGCTCATTATGTCACATACAGCATGATATGGGCCAGAGAATTATCAAGAACAAGTACGATATCGAAGACCTAAACATCCCAGTCCTTCATTACCCCCAGATACTTGCTTTGGCTTTTGGTTTTAGTCCTAGGGAAATCGGACTTCAGCAGCATACTGCCAGTACTGCTTCCTTTGTTGCTAAACTCAAAGGAGAGGCAGCTGGAAAAGGAGGGGCAGCGACATGAGCAAGCGTTTTGAGCCGAATATTGTAGCTTTCACCTGTAATTGGTGTTCATATGGAGGGGCTGATCTAGCCGGAATCTCCCGAATCCAGTATCCCACAAATGCAAAGGTCATCCGCCTGATGTGCTCCGGCCGTGTGGATCCGTCGATGGTTCTCCAAGCGTTCAAAAATGGAGCTGACGGCGTTATGATTAGCGGATGTCACATTGGAGATTGTCACTATTCTACCGGCAATTATCGTACGCTCGTCCGATATGAAGCTCTTTCCTCAGCTATGAGTCTGATGGGTCTGCATCCTGATAGACTGAAGCTCCTTTGGGCAAGTGCATCAGAGGGTCAACAATGGGCTGAGGGGATAACCGAGATGACTAAAAACATCAAGAAACTGGGTCCTAGTCCATTGGCTAAACCATCAATCCCGCCATCGAAACGAAAGAAAGCAGCAGCAGGAGGTGCTGGAAAATGACGATTGCCGGAGACAAAGTGACTTATGACCATCTGCTTCCTTCTGAAACCGCCATGGTCATTGGTGGAGGCGTCGCAGGGATGCAAGCCGCGCTTGACATCGCTGACCAGAATTACAAAGTTGTGTTGGTAGAAAAATCACCTTCCATAGGCGGCGTCATGGCAATGCTGGACAAGACGTTCCCAACTCTTGACTGCTCGGCGTGTATCCTGACACCAAGATTGTCGGAGGTCGCAAGGCATCCAAATATCGAGCTCCTGACATATTCCGAAGTTATTGGCGTGACTGGCAAGGCTGGAGATTTCCGAATCAAGGTCAGGAGGAAATCTCGAAAGATTAGCGAGGAACTCTGCTCAGGCTGTGGCGACTGCGTGCCTCATTGTCCCATTGAAGTGCCCAATGAGTTCGATCAAGACCTCGGATTTCGAAAGGCAGTCTACATTGGATTTCCACAGAGTACGCCGCTTGTGTACACTATTGACGAAGAGAACTGCATCAAATGTGGTATGTGTGAGAAATCCTGTCAAAGGGATGCAGTGATGCTTGATGCGGTGGATGAGGAAGTCGAAATCCCGGTAGGAGCTATAGTGGTTGCTACAGGCTACGAACTCTATGATGTAACCAAGTATCCACGGCTTGGTTATGGTAGATACAAGAATGTCATGCATGCATTGGAGTATGAGCGGATTATCAATGCCGCTGGCCCTACTGGCGGACATCTTATGCGGCTGAGCGACGGAATGATTCCAAAGTCGATTGGATTCGTCCAGTGCGTTGGCGCCAGGGACGTTGAGAAGGGCGTTCCCAACTGCTCACGTATATGTTGTATGTATTCAATCAAAAATGGAGTGATGGCATTTGAGCTTGCTCACGATCATGTGAAAGATGTCACTCTCTATTATGCAGACCTTCGAGCCTTCGGAAAGGGGTTTGAAGAATTCAAGGAGATGGCGAAGGAAAGATTTGGCGTGAAGTTCGTTCGGGGCCGTGTCGGCGAAGTTACTGAGAATCTAAAGAACAGGAATCTCGTTGTACGTGTGGAAGACACCGAAACTGGAAAGTTCTTGCAGAACGAACACGAGCTGGTTGTAATCTGCCCAGGAATTCTGCCGCCAAAGACGTTGAAGGGCCTCTCAATCCAGATGGGGCTTGAGCTTGATAGTGATGGATTCCTTACTGTTGAGAATGCAACTATTACTCCTGTAGACACAAAAGTCCCTGGCATCTACGTATGTGGTTGTGCCGAATCTCCAAAGGACATACCTGACAGTGTCGCGGCAGGGAGTGCGGCCGCGATGCGTGCTAGTATCACCCTCGCACAAGGAGGGGCTAAGTAATGAAAGAAACTGTAGACAGCGATCGTATACAAGCGATGGCCGATGCTTTCGCTGATGAGCGTCTCAGATGGCTCATAGGAAAAGGCGATGTCCTTGTCCAAAATGGAGAGTTGACTCAAGAGAAATTCAAGGAGTTGATGGAAAAGACCATCCAAGAGGAGTATGAAAGGCACTATATAATGAAGCACATGAGTGATAGTCCAGTGACAGTTTCACAGATTGCTAAAGCAACGGGACTTGAGCCGCACCGAGTCCTCTGGAATATTCTAGCCTTGATGAAGTGGAACAAGGTAGAGATCGTTGGCGAAGAAAAACGGGAGTATCTGTATTCCAAGAGCTTCATGCAGACTTAAGGAGATGAGTAAGATGACAGTTGACAAAAGCGATGATGTACGAATTGGCATTTGGACTTGCCATTGTGGCCTAAACATTGCAGGGACTGTTGACGTAGAAGCTGTTCGTGATCATATCAAAGATCTTCCAAACGTAGTCTTCAGCGGCGACCTTATGTTTACTTGCTCTTCAGACGGTCTCAAGTCAATAAAGGAGACCATAGAAACGCATGATATTAATCGAGTCATAGTTGCATCATGTACACCTAGGACACATGAACCTGTGTTTCGAAAGACAATTGAAGAGGTTGGACTAAATCGATTCCTCTTTGAGATGGTGAACATTCGGGAACATGTTTCATGGTGCCATATGGATGAGAAGGAAAAGGCGACTGAAAAGGCAAAGCACCTTGTAGAGATGGCTATTGCACGTGCTCGTGAACTTGAATCACTGGAAATGGAATCAGTAGTAGTCATACCTCGAGTAGCTGTATTGGGTGGAGGAGTTGCTGGAATATCAGCGTCTCTAGACCTAGCTAACGCTGGCTATCCGGTCACTCTCATTGAGAAGCGTCCAACTATAGGTGGGCAGATGGCTCTCTTAGATAAGGTATTTCCGCAAAATGACTGTGCAATCTGTATTCTTGGACCCATCATGGCGTCAGTAGAGCGGCATCCTGAGATAGACCTCCTTGCGTATAGTGAGCTAGAGAAGGTTGAGGGACATGTGGGTGATTTCAAACTCTCAATTAGAAAGAAAGCAGGCTATGTCGATGCTGATATTTGCAATGGATGCGGTGAGTGTGAACCAGTATGTCCTGTTCGGGTGAAGAATGAATACGAATATGGTCTGGCTGATAGGAAGGCAATCTATCGACCATTTCCGCAGG
Organism: Candidatus Thorarchaeota archaeon; assembly: GCA_048882485.1. Lineage (GTDB taxonomy): Archaea > Asgardarchaeota > Thorarchaeia > Thorarchaeales > Thorarchaeaceae > SMTZ1-83. Next base: position 7,022 of record JBHLRP010000031.1, on the reverse strand, counting down.
CAGTACCCAACACGTTCACCATTGATAAGAGAGGCACTGCTGCTTGCCGAATAGCATGTCCAGCAGGAGTCAATGGCCACGCGTTCATCACACTGATGCGTGAAAAGAACCTCGACAAGGCATTAGAAATCTTTCGAGAGTCAAATCCATTCCCAGGTTCTCTAGGTAGAGTATGCACCAGTCTTTGCGAGGAGAAATGCGAACGAGCGTCAATCGACGAGCCATTGTCCATTCGGAATCTTCATCGCTTCCTAGCTGACAACGCTCATGAGAAGGGTGAGGAGCCATTAGCACCAATCGTGCCAACCAAAAAGAAGAAGGTGGCGATAGTTGGTGCGGGCCCTGCTGGCATAGCATGTGCGTACGATTTGGTTAGATTGGGCTATCCGGTCACAGTCTTCGAAGCAAAGACTGAGCCAGGCGGCTTGCTACGATTTGGGATCCCGGAGTACCGCCTTCCAAGAGATATTCTTAGAGAGGAGATTGCAGCGGTTGAATCTCTAGGTGTCGAAATAAAGACTGGAGTGAATGTGGAATCTCTTGCTGATCTAAAGAAAGAGGGCTATAACGCTGTGTTTCTGGCAACTGGTGCTTCATTGAGTAGCAAGTTGAGAGTGAATGGAGAAGACGCGAAGGGCGTTCATCATGCTCTTGACTTCTTGAATCGAATCAATCAAGGAAAGAAGGTCACACTTGGTGAAAATGTTGTTGTTATTGGCGGAGGGAATGCCGCTATCGATGCGGCTAGAAGTGCAAAGCGCTTAGGTGTAAATCAAGTCACTATCGTTTATCGTCGGTCAAGGGATGAGATGCCCGCAATCCGCAGCGAGATAGATGAGGCTGAACGAGAGGGCATTAAGATAAAGATTCTATCCTCTCCTGTGGAGATACTCGAAACCGGAGGCAGAGTGACAGGGATCCGATGTATTCAGATGCGGTTGGGTGCACTTGATGCTTCAGGGAGAAAGCGCCCAATTGCAATCCCAGACTCGGAATTTGATTTGAAGGTTGATGACATCATCATTGCGATTGGTCAGCTAGTCGATCCAAAGGGTCCTTTAAAGGGGCTAGAGCTTAGCCAGTGGGGCACTGTTGCTGTTGACGAGCTCACTTATCAGACAAGTAAGAAAGGAGTCTTTGCGGGTGGTGATGTGGTTTCGGGACCTGCTACTGTCGTTGAGGCGATAGGAGCGGGCAAAGAGGCAGCCATCTCCATTGATAGATTCCTAGCTGGGGAGGATCTTGCTCTGGGAAGGGGAGAAGAACCATCTCCTGTCCCTGAGGATATCATCATCAAGGATGGGATTCAGGTACACCCCAGAAATGCTGTGCCAGTGCTAAGCGCAGGAAAGCGGAAGAATAGCTTTGCTGAAGTCGAACTTGGATTTGATGAGAAGAGAGCTCTAGCTGAGGCTGAGAGATGTATGAGTTGTGCAGTATGTTGTGAATGCAATCAATGTGTCGAGGTATGTAAGCCGAATGCGATAGACCACAAAATGACTGGTCAACTTCTGAATCGAAATGTAGGAACCATTATCGTTACTACTGGGTCCCAATCATACGAACCAGTGGACACTCGTGAATACGGTTATGGAATTCTACCTCATGTCATTACTAATGCACAGTTCGAACGATTGACAAATGCAGCTGGTCCGACTCATGGTAAGATAAAGCGACCTTCTGATGAAAGAATCCCAACCAGTATTGCATTCCTCCAGTGTGTGGGGTCGCGTGATGCGAGATTCGACAGAGACTATTGCTGCTATGTTGGATGTGAAAACTCTTTGAAGCAGGCAACTCAGGTCAAGGAGAAGTATCCTGATACCGATGTAACGATATACACAATGGATATTCGGACTCATGGAATTGGATATGAAGAACTCTATCAAAGAGCACGTGAGATGGGCGTCAATATTGTGAAGGGTAGGGCATCTGAGTTGGAGCATGACCCGATAGATGACAAGATTCAGGTATATGCTGAAGATCTTTATACTGGAATGAACATCGGACTCACCTATGACCTGGTGGTTTTGGCGACAGCATTGCATCCACAACCTGAGAATCCCGAAATGGCACGCATGTTGAAGATGACAACTGATCGATACGGATACTTTCTCTGTGCTCATCCGAAACTAAGGCCGGTGGAGTCATTCCAAGATGGTGTGTTTGTTGCTGGTACTTGCCTTGGTCCAATGGACATAGCAAAGGCTGTGGCTATGGGAGAGGCCGCTGCTGCTAAAGCACAGGCATTAATGGGTCCTGGAAAATTCGATATAGAGCCCATCTATGCAGAGATTGACACTGATAGCTGCATTAAATGTGAGCTTTGTGCTGATGTCTGTCCATATGGAGCTCCAAGGCTTGAAGATGAGATCATGATGATCGCACGTGAGCAGTGTCAAGGCTGTGGTACTTGCAGCGCCGCTTGTCCACAGAACGCCATAGATATGAAACACTATAAGACATTTCAACTCATGCCAATGATTGAAACTGCGTCCAGAACCATGTAGCCGGCTAACCACTCATAGGATTGGGAGAAGAAATCGGCCAAAAATGTTACAAAAAACATTGATTTCATGAATATGGGCGATAATGTCGATATCGAACATAAAGCGCAGCCTTGGTGTTCATTATACAAAACCAAGATGAACGAGATACTTACTCCTCGAAGACAGTAGACATATAATGATTCTGGAGGAGGGTCGGCACATCCTGTAACTGGAATTCCACCACAAATTACAGACGGATAAGGGGAAGTTCCCCGAGATTACAGGTGGAATGAACCGAAGAATCTGTCTGGAAGAGGTCGACCAAACATGGGTGCTCGAACAGAGTCCAATAAAGGAATTGAGAATGAACATACCCCTTCTTCTGATTTTGCTAAAGAAGTTGCAGCTGAACCTGGTGGTGAAGGTATTAACAAATGCATTCAGTGTGGTATTTGTACTGCCTCTTGTGCAGTAGCTTCCTATTCAGATAGATACCGCCCCCGTCAGATGATTCAGAAGATCATTATTGGAAAGAGGGATGAAGTCTTGCAGAGCGAACTTCAATGGCTCTGCATGACCTGTAGAATGTGTGAAGAGAGATGCCAGGAGGGTGTCAGCCCAGCTGAGATATTCAAGGCTGTCCGGCATATAGCTGCTCGGGAAGGACATATTCCAGAGGTATTCAAGAATATCGTGAATAAAGTTCTCAGTGACGGTTGGATGTTGGGTGACTCATATTCCGACTTTATTGAGGACGACAGACAAGATCTGGGACTTGACACCGACTTGGGTTGGGATAAAGAATTTGCACATAGAGTGAGGAAGAGGTATTTCTCTGGAGGTGTATTCGAATGAGCGATTATTTTGTGTATGTCGCCTGTACAACACCTGTCAGACTTCCTGCCTATGAGGCTGCGACCATGGCGATATTGAAGCATCTAGACATAAATGCGCACCATATGAAGGATGTCAACTGCTGTGGAGCTCAGTATATTGAATCATTGAGTAGACCTGCGTTCGCAGCCATGAGTGGTCGCATTTTGGCAGTTGCAGAGCGGTTCGACAAAGATATTATCGCAGTCTGTGGAGCTTGTTCTGGTTCTTTGAAGCACGTGAAGCACATGCTTGACACCGAACCGGAACTCAAAGAAGAAGTCAATGATCTCCTCGCTGAAGAAGGTCTAGAATACACTGGAAAAGTTGAGGTTAAGCACATTCTTCAGATACTTCGAGATGACGTGGGCTATGATGCAATAAAGAGGGCTGTAGTCCAACCTTATCACGGAGTTGCTTTGGCCGCTCATTATGGTTGCCATGTGACTCGTCCAGCTGAGATAGTGAAAGTTGATGATCCTGAAGTACCGAGAATCATTGACGACATCATTGAAGCTTGCGGTGCTGATGCCATTGATTATGCTGGAAAGGTTCGATGCTGCGGGGGTCCAATGCTTGCTATGGATGAGGAGGTAGCCAATAAGATTGGAGCTGAAAAAATAAGAAATGTCAAGGCTGCCGGAGCCAAAGGAGTTGTGACCGCCTGTGTCTTCTGTAACATTCAGTTGACTCAGGTTCAATTTGGCGAAGGTGGAGAGCCAAAAGATCGCATCCCTATTATCACGCTACCTCAGTTCATGGGAGCTGCGATGGGCATCGACGAAGAAACCCTTGGTATGCCCCTGAACAAGATTAGCCCTGATGTCTTGCTCGAGTTCGCTCACAGAATCGAGTCCAAGGTCATCCGCCGAGAGCAGGAGGCAAAGAAGTGACCCTGTCCAAATCAAGGACCAGAGCTGTGAAAGGCAAGTGGTCTGAAAATGCCCTTGTAGTGGGCGGTGGTGTCGCAGGAATGCAAGCCGCTCTGGACATTGCCGACCAAAACTACAAGGTGTATTTGCTAGAGAAGTCAAGCAGCATCGGCGGGCGAATGGCCATGATCGATAAGACATTCCCTACCTTAGACTGCTCAGCATGCATCTTAACACCTCGACTTAGTGAAGTGCAGCGCCATCCAAACATCGACTTGCTAACCTATAGTGAGGTCCAGGAAGTAAAAGGAAGTGCAGGGGCCTTCAAGGTGAAGGTGCTTAGAAAGGCTCGGTATGTAGACGAGGAGAAGTGCAATGGTTGCGGAGACTGCGTATCTGCTTGTCCAATAGAGGTTCCCAACGAGTTCGACCAAGGAATCGGATTCAAGAAAGCAATCTATATCCCCTTTCCGCAAGCAACCCCGAACACGCACACCATAGACAAGCGTGGCCATGCGCCTTGTTATACCAATTGCCCAGCACATGTGAATCCTCAAGGTTTCACAGCTCTGATGCGAAGAGGAGAGAATGAAAAGGCACTGAGACTGGTCAGGGATGCAATCCCATTTCCAGGCTCCCTTGGCCGCGTATGCCCCGCGCTCTGTGAAGAGAAGTGTGAGCGAAGCTCCGTTGATGATCCTGTGAGTATACGGAATCTACACCGATGGCTCTATGACAAAGAGCGCGAACAAGGTGGCTACAAGGTAGATGCTCCTGTCATAGATAAAAAAGACAAAGTTGCTGTCATTGGAGCTGGCCCTGCGGGTATTGCATGCGCTGAGAAGCTGGCCAGACTCAGCTACCCAGTCACTATTTTCGAGAAGCGGGAGGAGGCCGGGGGCTTGCTTCGGTATGGAATTCCTGCGCATCGACTCCCAAGGGATGTACTCGCCAATGAAATCAAGATAGTTGAGGACATGGGTGTCAAGATTCTGTACGGAAAGGAAATTACTTCAGTCAAGAGTCTTCTCAGCAAAGGCTTCAAAGCTGTGTTTCTCGGCACTGGTGCTCCGATTAGCTCCAAACTGAGAATAAAGAATGAGGATTCAAATGGAGTATATCATGCAATTGATTTCCTTGATAGAGTCAACCGTGGAGAAAAAGTCCGCCTTGGCTACAATGTAGCTGTTATTGGTGGAGGCAACGCAGCCATCGATGCAGCTCGAGTGGCTAAGCGACTGGGCGTTAAGAATGTGACTATCATCTACCGTAGGTCAAGAGCAGAGATGCCTGCAATTCACTCGGAAATCGATGATGCACTCGAGGAAGGCATCGAACTGAAAGTTCTGACCAACCCAGTAGAATGCATTGAATCCAAGGGGAGACTCGTGGGAGTTACTTGCATTGAGATGAAACTCGGGGAGCCTGATGACTCAGGGAGAAGACGACCAATACCAATTCCTGGATCAGAGTTCTCGATTCCATTCGAGAACATGGTCATTGCAATTGGTCAGCGTGCTGATCCAAAAGGCCCTCATGCTAAATTGGAAGTGACTGAGTGGGGAACTCCAGTGGTCGACCCCGTCACTCTCCAAACAAGCATGGAAAATGTCTTTGCTGGTGGCGATTTAGCTACTGGTCCTGGACTTGTAGTCGAGGCTGTAGGTCAAGGCAATGCCGCTGCTGAGTCAATTCATCGATTCCTCCAAGGTGAGGATTTGAAATCAGGTCGCCCCGAGACCTTTCTTGAATTTGCTTCAGAAGATGTCAGAAGAGCACGGTTTGGAGTTCATCCACGAGCACCAATGCCAAAGATTTCAATCTACAACAGAAGGACAACCTTCAAGGAGGTAGAAACTGGCTTTGACGCTGAAACTGCAATTGTCGAAGCCGGGCGTTGTCTGAACTGTACCATGTGCTCTGAGTGCATGGAATGCGTTGAAGCATGTCAACGTGAAGCTATTGATCACAGTCAGAAAGATGAAATAATTGAACTTGAAGTGGGCGCAATCGTGATGTCAACTGGCTACAAGCTATTTGATGTCAAAGAATATCCGCGTTTAGGCTATGAGACGCATCCCAATGTGATCACTGCAATGGAATACGAGCGCCTGATCAATGCAGCTGGACCGACAGCGGGCCATCTAGTTCGCCTGAGTGATGGCAAAGCGCCTGAGTCAATTGGGTTCATCAACTGTGTTGGCGCGAGAGATTTGAACAAAGGAGTACCTAATTGTTCAAGAGTATGTTGTATGTATTCTATCAAGAACGCTGTAATGGCCAAGGAGCATGATACTGATGTGGATGTCACCGTCTACTATGCTGACATTAGAGCATTTGGGAAAGGCTTCGAGGAGTTCCTAGAGATGGCTAAGACACGATTTGGAGTCAAATTCATCAGAGGCAGAGTCGCTGAAGTAGTGGAGACCGAGGATGAGAAAGCCATTGTTCGTGTTGAGGACACAGAGGACCTGAAGTTCCTGCAGAACAAGCATGATCTAATCGTTTTGAGCGGAGGAATCCAACCTTCACAAGGCATGCAAATTCTCGCAGATGACATTGGAATTGAACTTGATAATGATGGATACGTGAAGGTTGAACACCCGCTGCTGTATCCAGTTGATGCTGACGTGGATGGCATCTACACTTGCGGCTGCTCTGATGGTCCGAAAGACATTCCGGACTCAGTTGCAGCTGGGAGTGCAGCAGCGATGAGGGCAACTATTGTCCTCTCGAGGGGAGGTGAAGTAAAGTGACTGAAGCAGAAGCTGGAATAGATGCTGCAGCT
>JBHLRP010000030.1:0-38584 GCA_048882485.1 Candidatus Thorarchaeota archaeon | reverse complement strand
TCATGGATTTGGTCAATCTCTTCGTGAGCAGCACTCATTACTGCATTCCTCACCTTTAGCAGGGTGTCGTTTTCACTTCTAATACCCCTGATAAAGATTGACCTTTGTTACAGAACACGACTTGACTATCGGCTTGCCTTTCACAACGTTTATCTTTACCATGAAATGGCACAATCTAACTGGCTTCCTGCTAAATTCAGAAGGAGTCGACTTTAACCAAAGGGTGATAGATATGGGCTTGCTGAGCCCCGCAGAGATGATTGTTGCAAGGGTCGTTTCTCACAAGGACTATGAACGTGAAGTCCTCTTAGCCCTTCAGGCGTTTGGACTATTCGAGTTTATTGATGTCACTCAACACGCATCCATTGTTGATGTCAAGAGATCGCGCGATGAGGAAACGGTCTTTGTGGCTCTAGATAGGATTATGAAGATGATTGATTCTTTGGGTCTTGATTCATCCAGGCGGGCTGGGCCCAAAATCGAAATTGATGACCGCAAGATAACTGACTCAATACAATACGCTTCTGGTGTTATTCAGTCCGTTGAACCTGAGCTGCTAGAGATTGACACTGAATTTGCGGCTGCCAAGTTCGAGCTGGACAAACAACAGGCAATCAGGGATGTTGCATTATCTCTCAAACCATTAGGGATTGATCCCAGCAGGCTAGGAGCGACAGACTTTACCTTCAGCACTGCTGGAGTGCTGCCTACCGGTCGTGTTTCACAGTTGGAATGGAGCATCAGGGAGGTCACTGAGGATGCCTTCGCATTCAAACATCTCCCATTGAAGCGAGGCGTATCAGTAGCAACATTGAGTATTCCTATTGAGAGGAGAGATGCAGTTGAACGCATCCTCTCGGCGATGGAGTTCGAGTCTTTTGTAATGCCTGAGGGAGCCGAGGGACAACCAGAACGTGTTGTTGAGAAAGCAGAACAGAAGATCACTGAACTTGAGGAGGAGCTCTCGAGCTTTAGGGCACGTAAGAAGAACATTGCTCGTGAATGGGGACCGAAGATTCTGGCAGCGTGGGAGATTTTAGCTATTGAAACGAGAAGAGTTGAGGCTAAAAGGTACTTGGTCTACACAGAGCAGTCAGTGAAGGCTTGGGGGTGGATACCAGTAGGCACTGAGGAGGAGTTCGAGAGTGTTCTTCGTGAAACGACAGGCGCTGTTGTTGACATCAAATTCGAGCATCCAGACTTCGCAGAACACGAGGCGCCTACCTATCTTGACAATCCTTCTGCTATGGGCCCCACTGAAGACGTAGTGACAGCTTTCGGAATACCATCGCGACACGATCTCGATCCCACCAAAGTAATGTTTCTGTCATTTCCCATAATCTTCGGATTCATCTTTGCAGATATTGGGCAAGGACTACTGATTCTTCTGATTGGCCTCGCAGGTGTGCGAGCTAAGAGGCGTGGAGATGACTGGGGTCAGATTATGGGCTATCTTCAGTCTGGAGCTGAAGGGCTCATCATGATGGGCATCTTTGCCATAATTGGTGGATTCTTGTTTGGGAGCTTCTTCGGTGCTGAAACAGTATTCGAGCCATTATGGCCTACCTTCGCTCATTACATCGATGATGGGCATGGCCACATGATTGCAAATCCCTATAGAGCTGCACACATGCTTAAGCTTTCAATAGAGATTGGTGCCATCCACATCATGCTTGGCATTATTCTGAATATCTACAGCAAATTCAAGTATCATGAGCGTCGTGAAGCAATAGTGGGCATTTCCTATCTTATCCTATACTATGGATTCATTAATCTGCTATTCGGCGTAAGCTACAGCAGTGTCAATAACTGGTTCAGCACTGCTGGCCAAGTGTATCTTTGGGTTCCGATTTCGGGCATAGGCTATGGCATTGCGAACAATGGAGTGTATCTGGCTTCTGGGATCGCACCTCTGTACTTCTCACTGTTTACATTCATTGCACCCATGATAATCATGGCTGTGGCATCTTTCAAAGGAGGCATGGACGGCGCAGTCCTGTTTTTGGAGTATGCAATAGGCATGATTAGTCATACCGTCAGCTATGCACGAATTTTTGCCCTTAATACAGTCCATGTGATTCTCAGCGGTGTTCTCTTCACACTCATTCCCGCGATAATATACATACCATTCCCCGAGCTATCACTCTTTGGAGTTGAATTGATTCCGCATGAAGTTCATCCGCAAACTGTTGGTGCTCCACATACACCACATCTGCCCCTGCTTGGCGCAATCATTGGTACCTTCATTGTAGGAATACTAGAGGGCATGCTCGCATTCATGAATACACTCAGGCTACATTTTGTAGAATGGTTCAGCAAGTTCTTTCATGCCGGTGGTGTTGCCTTTGTACCGTTCAAAGCAGATCGAATCCACACCATGCCCTTAGGGACACTCCAATCGCAAGAGAGCTACGCGGTCTCATGAGTTGGGGGCAAACGGGCCTACTGCCCTCCGCCCATATATAGCGCAGCAAGCACTGCATCGTCCTTCTCCATGGGATCTTGGTTCATCTCGATACGTTTACTGTTGTCCCATATCGTTCTTGCCAGAAGGTCGCTTGTCTTCGCCTTGGTGTCAACACTCTGGGCCGCTTGTCCATCTCCGCTCTGCTGGAACACTTGTGCCGCTACAGTGTAGTTGCCTACTGCTTCCCTGAGATGGTCATTCGCATCAGAAAAGTGTCGAAGTGCTCGTGACTTCTCGCCCTTCAACAGTTCGAACTCAGCTAAGAAATCACTCTTTGCCCCCTCGAGTCTGCTCAAGTCTCCTCTGAATTTCATAACAACAGCATGTAGTTGGTTTACCTGTGCCTCGACGTTGTTCTTGGTTCGAATCTCCTCCCCTTTGACACTGGCCAGTTCATTTGCCGCTGATTCAAACGCAGCAAGAGTCTGCTTTATCCTCTTTAATGTGATATCATGAGCTTCCATTGCATTATCAATCGAGTCTGAGTCCTCATCTTCCAGTTGAGCGAGCTCATCAGATACTACTTTGAAGAAATTGACCCGCTCCATCTGGGAACGGAACGCCCACTGCTCTGCCTGTCTTGAATAGACCTGAGCTTCTGAGGCGTATGATGTTGCCAGAGCCAGCTTGCCTAGGTCGGTCATTTCTCCAGCCGCAGCAGTTTCTCCTATGACCTTGTAATAGGATGCAGCCTCCATGGCATGTAGGTTCTCAAGTATTCTTGAGAGGATGAACTTCACTCCTTGTTGGAGCTTTGAGCTCTGTTGGAACTGAATCACATACTTGACATGATTGAGCAGTGCAATTGTCTTGTTTCTCAGGTCAGACACTTCATCATCATCAGTTTCGAGGCTGAGAAGGATTCCAAGGGTATCCAATCCCTCACGAATCGCCTCTATTGCATCTACAGGTGTGTCAGCCATGTGTGCGCTGGCATCATCGAGCGATTTGCTCACGCTTTGTATCAATGAAGTCTTCCTGATTTGCTTTGCAAAGTTGATCTGTTCTGCAATACCATTTAGATTGCTGATTTTTCTCTTCTTCAATTGGTCCTCTACAAACGCAAATGTGGTGAGATCAGCTTTAATCGCTCCTGTAAGGTCTCTTGTCTTTGAGAGTTTCTCGGCCTTTCTAAGGTCTTTGAATATCTCCTTCAGAACAATCACTGATTCTTTCTTGTTATTCATCAGAATGAGTTCCGATAGTGTCTTGACATTCGCCTCAGCCCTGCAAAAGAGAGACTGAGCTTTCTTCTGCTCTTTGTCTGCCATTGACTGAGTTGCATTTGCTAGTAACTGTAATTCCTCCCTGAAACATTTCTCTGCTCTTCCAAAAGCATCCGAAGATGTCTGGTAAAGCTTGGATGCATCCTCAAGATTACCCGCTCTCATTTGAGCATCTGCAATATCATTGTACGTCATTGCAAGATACACTTCACTCAAACCTGCAGTATTCTGCTTCCAAGATTTGATAAGCGATATCTTCTGCCTGTTTTCTTTTCTATTCTTAGTGAAATGCGGGATTGACTCGTTATACAGGTCTGTTGCCTGCTCGAATATAAAGGAACTAAGAATGTCGCGCCATATCAGCTCATCAAAGGGATTGAATGCCTGTCTGAATGTGCTCTCTTTTCCTATCAGTTCATTGAGAAACTCGTCATAGAATTCGGCCTCCGCAGTCTTGTTGTTACCAAGAATCTGCGCGAGCTCCTTGTCACCCTTCTTTCTCCCCGCACTCATTAGACTGTACGCCTTATGACCGAGAGCTACACGCCTCAACTTCTCTGTTCCATCCACCTTGGATGGCACCGCTGAGAAAGGCTTCTCAAGCATGGTATACACTTCTGCAAGATACCTAGAAGCGCTCTTCTTCTTATCTGGGTGTTCGCTCTCGATAAAAGGGCCGCTGGCTGCAGCTGCTTGATGGAGCCAAGCCATTACTTTGGCCATCCAAACATCAGCCTGGGTTTCCTGTGCTTTGGTGATTAATTCCTTCAGAGCGTTTTCTAGTTGTTCCTTTGTGTCTCCTTCAGCATACTCAATTCTCTCTCGAAGGTACGCAATATCAAAATCCTCGCCCCGAATCTCCTCACTGAAAGTCGCTATCTCATTGTACAGTTCCGTAAACGCGTCATGCATTGCGATGCGCTTCTTCTCAACGCCATCCATGTCATCAATGTCCTGAAGCGCGAAATCTCTAACTGCATCCTGTGCTTGAATGTTCAGGTCATACAGCTTGCTAGTATATACCTCAATATCATCAGTGACGCTTTTCGCATTTTCTCCGGGCCTGGTATTAATCAATGCCTGCCACCCTCGGCATACGTGTGTACCAGCCCTATGGCCCTCTGGCTGTACTTAAGAGTACCTAGTTCGCTAATGATGTACTATGCTAGAACATCAGTTTATTCCTGTCTCGCGCGGAATTTGATGCTCCTACCATCTCTATATTTGATAAGCTGCCCTTCCTCGACCAGTCTGTTCAGAACCTCACTGGTCCGAGAGCGTGATTTGCCCCATTTGTTAGCAAGCTCTGAAGCTGTAAGTCCTGAGGCCTTTCCACGAAGAAGTCCAACAAGACGGGTCCAGCTGACATCCCCCTCGATGACACTTCCTTGGTCCTGTACTACCTTGTAGGACCCCATCTCGACTTTAGTTGTCCTTCGGTTCTTGGTTTCGGTGATTCTTGAACTTAAGACATCGACAGTCTCCCTTAGATCCATGACTGTCTGTGTTAGTTCCTTAATCTCATCCATCAGATCATCGATACTTGGCTTAGGCATTCTCCCCACTCCTTTCATGCATAATCTTCACGGAACTCTACATAATTCCGCTTCTTCCTTTTCTTCTCAACTTCTTCCTTGGTGGCCTCGACCTCAAAAGTAGGCTCTTCAATCGGTGTATAGTCTTCAAGGCCTTCCGTTTCATTGATCGGCATTGGTGGAAGCTGAATCTCGTCTATACAATCCACATCCTCGTCTAGAACATTCTCGGCCTCTGGCCGTTCCTCTTCCATGATCTCTTCTGTAGTTTCCATATTCACGGCGCTAGCAAATTGCACCGAGGCATATTTGCTGTCCTCACGCGTGTATTTCTCGAGGATATCTCGAGTCTTCTTAGAACAAATCATCTTCTTATGGCGGTAAGTCATACTGATCTCGCTCGACATTAATCAACAACAATCGACAATAATCGACAATCAACACTTGTCCAATTCGTATATAAGGTTTTACTCAAGCGATTTTCACTTTGATTCCATGGAACGAGCAAACGTGATGTACCCAGTGTGTCCGACCATCCAGGTCGTAGGCCTTGTTTTCCCCTCTCTCACCATGATTTCCCTTTGAAGGACTTCAACTGTCTTGATCATTCCCCAATTCCCAGACTCACCCAATGCCTTACAAGTCTTCATGGATTGTTCAATTGTTGGACTGTAGCTTGTGAACATATGACTAGGCTTTAGTGCTCGATGAGCATCATCCACCGCCTCCCATGGCGTAGCCAAATCCAATACAACTGCATCCACATCAACTTCCTCGATCCCATCAAGGATGTCCTTATGATGCATTGTTACGTTGCCCAAGAGACCATAACGTTTCAGATTTTTCTCCGCGCCTTTGTACATGTCTTCACGAATCTCATAAGTATAGACATGTCCTGTTTCACCAACTGCTCGTGCGAGGATGCCCGTGAGGGCTCCTGACCCCGTTCCTGACTCAACCACTCTGGACCCAGAAACAATTCCTGCCTCAATGAGGATTATACCAGCATCTTTTGGATAAATGATCTGAGTGTTCCTTCCCATTGCAATTTGTATGTCAGTCTGAGTTGGTCGGTGAATTTGGAAGATACTTCCTGAATGACTCTCAATTCTGCGGCCGAATGGGCCTCCAATCAGGTCATCATATTGGATGATTCCTCTGTTTGAGTGGAAAGCATCTCCAGCTTTGACTTTCCTGATCCAGTTTCTCTTTGCATCGAGGAAGATATAGACAAAATCCCCATCTTGGATAAGGTCGTCGGGCATGACTGGTCACCATTACTGATTGTGTTTTGAGTGTTGCTAGTGGTGGTTTGTTCCTTCAGACGCGCCAAGCTACAAACCTTTATTCGATTTCAGAAGGGGCTTCCTTTGAGTGAATCATTTGAACGAGCACCACCCCAATGAGGACCCTACGCCCGCATCCGAACCTGAAGAGGAAGACCACAAGCCGGTGGATCTCTTACCCAAGTCCGCACTGCAGTATCATCCACGAGTTGGAGACCCATTGGATCTATTGGTTGATATGGGATCTGGTGTGATTGTAGGTCGATCGGAGTCATTTCACGAGAAGTACTCGAAGGCAGGTCTAGGCATGCTGGGCGCGGTGACCGAAACAAGTGATGATGTTCTCACCTCTCTTTTTGGGATGCCTGTTCAGCTTGACTTTGTAAGCCCCCATGTAATGCTGGTGGCAGGAAAGAGAGGGTCTGGAAAAAGCTATACACTTGGAATCATTGCAGAGGAACTCGCCCTCGCCATGGAACGAAAAGAAATCGAAGTGGCGGGTGTCGTCATTGATACAGTGGATGTATTCAGACAGAGTGTAGAGCCTAATGATGACCAAGTCGACCTGCTTACGAAATGGGGTATGGAAGCCAGAGGATTTCCATTTGCTGTATACATACCTCGTAGAACATACGCAGGCCTTCCAGATGAGGTGAAGAAGAAGGCACGATTATACCCATTAGCTATCAGTCCGAGAGAATTGACCGCATCAGACTGGGGCTTTGTCTTGGAAAAGGGCGGGCAACTGAGCACAGCCATGGACAACCTGATGGGCGATGTTCTCGAGAGTCTAAGAAAGGGATATATTCGTGAGAATGGCGAGAAGGTGCCGCTAAAACGTGATTTCAGCATTTCAGATATGATTCAATGCATCGAGTCAAATCCATCTATTCTTGATCTTTATCAGCCTGCATCGAGGACTGCGATGATCCAAAGGCTCCGCCGCGCAGACAGACTCGGTGTCTTTCATCCAGGAGGAACAAGTGCGCAGGACCTTGCTGTCGCTGGTCAAATCACTATCATTGACGTAGCGCCCCTTGGTTCTGATGCTCACACTGTTCTAGCTATATTGACCAACATGTTATGCCGCCAAGTTCTAACCTATCGCATGGCATGGACTGATGAGGGAGAGAGTGCAAGGGAAGAACTTCCCCCGACTTGGCTCATAATAGACGAAGCTCACACACTTGTACCGAAGTCTGGAAGCACGCCAGCCAAGGACGCCATAGTGGGCTATGCGAAACTTGGAAGACGCTTCGGATGCAGCCTAGTCTTATGCACTCAGCAACCATCTGCTGTATCAGATGAAGCGATATCACAAGCAGACATCATTCTGTCGCACTCACTTTCCCATGACAACGATATCAAGGCTCTAATACAGAGAGCTCCTGCAGTGATGCCAGACAAGTTTCGTGACAAGGTCTTCATCAGCAGCTTACCACGGGGAGTAGGAATCGTTTTTGATCAGAGTACGGAAAACAAGCGTGGCTTCATGATTCAAGTCAGACCAAGAGTTTCTCAACACGGTGGTACTGATCGCCTGTCTGCCCTCTTTGAAGCCGCCCGACTGATGATACCTGATGAAGTAGAACTTGAAGATGTCGAGATAATGGGGGCTGCCGCTCCAGAGCTAATAGAGGAAGACCTACCTGAAGACCTACCAGCTGTACCAAGACCTCCGCTGAAGCTTAGCAAAGAAGATTGGGAGATTATGGACGCTTGGATGAAGGACTACATCGAGGCGTATTTTGACAGCAAAAAACAGGAATATGCAATCACGGAGGAAATTGCCCCTCGTGAGGATGATGATGCGGCAAGGCCGCTTATGCAGTGGAAGCTCTCAGATGTTGACCTTCCAGAGGAGGAATACAAGCCTGCTGAAATAGATGGTTCGGTAGTTTCGATTAGACGATTTGGACCAATAACACAATCTCTATTGGAGAAGGCTATAGCTCGAAAGGTACTCTATTCACCAGTCACTCACCCTTACCTATTCGGGCGAGATTCAGTAAGGAGAGAAACCACCAGTATAGTCAGAACCGACATTGAACCTTATTTGCTTGTAGAAGAAGTTGTTTCTAGATTGGGTTCATTGGGAATGCAGGTAGATTCCATCGGGGACTCTGAAGGATTCTCGTTTGTGTTGCTGCAAAAAGACAGCACAAGGGCTGGTCTTTCAGTTGGAGCCAGCGGCCCAATGACATGCGTTGCAGTGGCAGTGGTGGGAGATGACCGGAAAGAGGTTGTATCTATCTCCAATCAGCTGAGTGAACTTGCTGAGGAATAGGAACGCGCCTACTGCGAGCCCTAAACTTACTCTTATAAGTGGATGTCACCGACAGCCGCCTAGGTGCACAATTTGAGCAAAGAAGGCATACGATCACCTGTAAATTTCAAGCTTGAGTCCATGATGGATTTGGCAAGAATGCTTGCTGCCTCTGGTCAAGCGAACCGTCCTGCAAGCATGCTTTACTTCGAGCACCAGGGCAAACATATCTATGGCACACTGATTTCCCATCATGGCTACTATGAGATGTATGGGATGCCACTGTGGGTATATACTGAGGGCGAGGGCCCCCCGGAGGGGTCTTATCTGTCATACACTAACCGTGACAAGGAAATGTACGAGTTCACTACAACTCCTTCACTAGAACCTAGAGTCGCATATCTACCCATAATTAGACTGGCAGAGAAACTACCGATTCTTGACCTTTAGTCCACCAACTGTCAATCCTTCGAGGACCAGAAGGTTGAGTTGTGCTGTAACCATCGCATAAGGTCCTCTACAATTTTGGAGTGGTCAAAGGCTAGCGTCTTCGCCTCCAGTGACTCCAGACTGACCCAGGATGCCTCTGCTGCATCATCGCCTCCAACTGGTTCACCTGCAACTGGTCTGGCTAGGAAGACCGTTGTAATAGTATGTCCTCTTGGGTCTCTCCTTGGATCACTGTATACTCCTAGGATTGCCTCAAGTGTGACACGAAGACCAGTTTCTTCTAAGACCTCTCGAGCTGCTGCCTCCTCCACTGTTTCTCCGTACTCGACAAAGCCTCCTGGAAGGGCCCAGCTGTCCTTATAGGGGTCTCTACCACGTTTCACTAGAAGGAGCATCCCTCCATCGACGACCGCAACATCAACTGCGGGTGAAGGATTCCTATACATTCTCAGTACATCTCCCGTGGAGATGCTCTCATGAAATTGACCAAGCTGACCGCGGCGAAGATTAGGAATGCGAACCAGATTATGGAAGTCAGTATTATGGTGGAAGTCTTGAAGAAGATCTCTACTATCAGAAACAGTCCAACAACTAGAATATTGGATGGTCCCCCCATTGTACTGTTGTCCTGCACTCCCGTCCTTAAACGAATGAGTACCATCAAGGCAGCAATGGAAAGGGATATCCAATTGATGTACAACGTAAATATCCAAGACTGGTCCAAGAATCTTAGGGTACCAAAGGGAGTGACTATGGGTGGCAGATAGGTGTAGAGGAACACAATGAATAGAATTATCTCGCCTATCCTGATTTTGGTCGTTGGCGCTTGCGTGTATACAGTTCCGTAGAGACCACGATCATACTGCTGTGCTGCAAAGAACACAAAGTAAAAGGGCGAGCCAAAGGTGAGCGCATTCACTAGACACTGAGCAAAGCCATAGACTATATTGACCCAATATCCGGTCCATCCACCCATCACAGCATTCCAGACCTCAATATACCGGGGTATGAACTCAAGCATGATTAGTGTGGGTAGAGTGCATAACGCAATTGCGATAATTACTGCAATTGCTGTGGCAGGTCTACCAGCACCGAATTTTCCAATGCCGATTCTATAGAACACAGTAGCAGCTACAAAGAGGCCTGCTATGATTGCGAGAGGTGCTGCTATTATTGGCAGGATGAAGAAGATGAGCACAAACACTGCGTTTGTTCCATAGAATAATCGCCAGCGTAGTGGCACCGCATCTGTTGCTTCTTCTGTGAGATGGAATGTGTTTGCAAGTCTATAGCGTGAATTATAGATGATGCCTATCCACGGAGCTGAAAAGATCGATGGGACTAAGACATAGTGAAACCACCAGTCCAAAGTCGTGTCTTGAAACGGCGCCAACTGAAAAGGAAGAAATTGCATTAAAATGAAGAAGTAGACTGGTCCAAGTACAGCAATTAATACTACAGTTACACGGGACATCATCCAATCAGGTTTCAACTTCGCCTCTCCAAGCTCTTGAAAACCCGCATTTCATATAAGTATGCATAGCGTACACTTTCGTCGAGGAAAGAGTGTAATGGTAGACCAGTTGTACGCACGGAAATTGCAGGCTGCAGCATTTGTCAGGAAGAGTAGACTGATTGTAGGTCTGGATCTCGTTGCTGATATGGGAGGGAAGAGCAAGAAGGAGCGAAAGGCTGAGATAGATCGCATTGAGCAAGAAGCTCTGAAGGTCATTGCTGGCACATCAGAATATGCAGTGGCTTTCAAATTCAACAGACAACTCGTTCTACCTTTAGGGGTATTCGATAGGATTCCTATCCTCATTGATACCATACATGACCAGGGACTAACAGCCATAATGGACTGCAAGATTAACGACATAGGAAATACCAATGCACACATTGCAAGGTACTACTTCGATGCCGGATTTGATGCCTTAATCACAAATCCGTTTGTTGGCTGGGAGGGTGGTCTAGACTCTGTATTCGATCTTGCACGAAAGAGGCAGCGGGGTATAATCACGCTCTGCTACATGTCGCATCCTGCAGCTGATGAAGGGTATGGCCTTGAAATTGCTTTTGACAAGAAGACAAGAACACCTATCTGGACATCATTTGCACAAAGAGCCCAGAAGTGGGGTGCGGATGGAGTCATAGTTGGAGCGACTTATCCGAAGCGAATTCAGGAGGTTTACAAGATCCTTGGCACAGAGATTCCAATCATCAGCCCTGGTATAGGAAGCCAAGGAGGCAAAGCCAGAGAGGCAATTGATGCGGGAGCGTCCTACGTAATTGTTGCTAGGTCGATTGTCAATGCTGAGGATCCTGGCGCAGCGGCTGCAGTCATTGCTGCCGAAACAAAATGACCGAACACATTTGTACATCAGAGAGCTGATTGGAACCCTCAACAGAATTCATCCTTAGAAACAGATAAAGGCGAGTCACTACTTGATACAGTCGGACATGTACACTCTTGTACATACCATCTTAACATCCCGAATCCGTTGGAAGGCTACAATGCAAAACACATCGCGGGACGGAAGACAGATGGCGAGGAATAATTCTGGGTACCATTTTGCAACTTGGACCACTCTTATTGAGGAGTCTCAGATTCGTGCACTACTAAAGTACAAGGTTGAGTATTATTTTGCTGGTGGCAAGCCGGGAATAATGCCCACAGAAATCTTTGGGAGGATTATGGAGGAGCTGGGAGAGACCTATCAAAAGGACTCCAAGCAAGCTCTTGATGACCTGAACTATGGGCCTACTGGTGGCGAGCCCTGGTTCTTGAAGACCTTGGCAAAGCGACTTCATGACAAGAGGAAAATACCAATTGACCCTATAGATGAATGGAGTAACGTTTCTATAACGAATGGATCCCAACAGGCACTCTACGCTTTGCTTGATACTATTGTCAATCCTGGCGATGTCATCATCGTGCCCTCCCCCTCCTATCTTGGCTTTCTAGTCCCCGCAGTGAAACTTGGGGCACGAGTTCTTGCAGTTCCCACGGATCTTGATGGAATCATTCCAGAGTATGTAGAGAAAGGAATTCAACTCTCCCAAGAGAAGTTCGGAAAGCTCCCCGATATGGTGTATGTTGTGCCTGATAGTGATAATCCCAAGGGCACAACTTTGCCCATGAAGCGACGCCAGGCTCTTTTTGATTTGTGCGAGAATGAGAATATTCTCATTATCGAAGATTCAGCCTATGCTGAGATACAATTCAATAAAGCTCCTCCTGCTATTAAAACACTTGACAAGGAGAATGAGCGCGTCGCATATTTGGGAACAACTAGCAAGGAGGCCGCAGTGCTTAGGGTCGGATATTCTATTCTACCTCCCAATGTGAGAGAGCAGGTCCTGAAGGACAAGGGGTATCTTGATCTTTGCACCTCAACCTTGGTCCAGCGAATTCTGGATATTTATTACACAAAGCATATCGACGAAGCGATGCGGCAGAGCATTCCACGTTACAAGAAACGCGCAGAAGCCATGGCCAAGGCTATTGATTCTTCATTCCCTGCAGGTGAGAGGACTGATCCAACGGGTGGATTCTTCATATGGTGGCAAAGCGAGAAACCATTTGATAGCAGTCAGTTCTTGGAGGCATATGGCATTCCCAACGATATCATCTATGTGCCCGGAGAAGCATTTTATCCAATCACTGGCTTTAAGCTAGTCGACAATGGAAATGACATAGAACCAAGTAGGCCTGAGGTCAATACTATGCGTCTTGGCTTCTCATATGCAACAAGGACTAAGATTGCTGAGGGAATTGAGAAACTAGGTGGACTTCTATCCGAGAATATCTAGAGGATGAAGTTGACGAAGTAGGTTGCCCCATTTTTCATCTCATCAGAATGGGCTCTGAAGTAGGGACCAAATAAGTCTACAAACCCCGCGTTCAACGTCCATTCTATCCATGACCAAGTTGATTCTTGGCTAACCTTTTCCTGTGTGAATTGCCCGAATGCCCAGCTAAGATACTTTTCCACATCAATCTTAGTCATTAAAAGACTCTCATCTGCTTTGCCGCTGCTTTTCTGTGCTTCCAGCTCAGAATGACGGTGATTGAGTTCTGAATGGAGCTTGAAAAGAGATTCCCCGAATTCAGCGAGAGCCTGGTTCATCTCATCAAATCGCTTCTTCTTTCTGAACCTCCCCACTTTTCCTAGAGTCTTAAACATCTCAGGACGATGAATCACTGGGAATCCCTTTTCTCTCAATGCTTCTGCGAGACTCTCATTCCAAGGCGTATTGAAGTAG
The DNA here is from genome assembly GCA_048882485.1 of Candidatus Thorarchaeota archaeon. Taxonomy (GTDB): domain Archaea; phylum Asgardarchaeota; class Thorarchaeia; order Thorarchaeales; family Thorarchaeaceae; genus SMTZ1-83. Next base: position 25,088 of record JBHLRP010000030.1, on the reverse strand, counting down.
ATTCGCGGATATCTTACAAAAAGAGGAAATGGAATGCCGAGTGCATTTGCAGCTGGAATGACCTGCGCATAATAGGCGGTTTCACCAGGGCCCCCAACGTGAGCAACAACTGGAAGGAGAGTATCAACAGCAACCTGTCTGGAGTCAACTCTCAAAGATAGTGAATCTGCTACTTGTGACAGGTCGGGTGACTCTGCATTGATCTCGATTTCGACAACATCGCCGCAAATTGGACATTTTCCTGTCAACAGTGCTTTGAATCCAGTCAGAGAGTAGGAGAGTTCGATTCGTGCTCGATTGCAGTCTTTCCCTTTGCACTCGAAGAAGAACGGAACAAAGGTGGGGTCTCTCATACCTATGCCTGGCTTGAATCCCTGATCTTGTATCATTGAGGTTGCATGTGCATGTGCAGCCAAGAATCTCTCTCTATTCTCTTTGGCTAAGAGAATCTCTAGACCATGCGTCATTAAGTTTCTAATCTTATCATCAGTGGCACGTACAAGGGGAATTCCAAGATCTCCTTCCAGGTTTAGGAGCCGCCCAATAATTCTCTGACTCCATTCGTCAAGGGTATTTGAGTTGTGATATGCCCAACGTATTAGGCTCAATGCTTGTTCGAGCCTTTCTTCTACCAATGTTCTGGCATGGCCATCAACAGATTTGAACAACGGACGATAATTGTGACGGATGCTCTCTTCTGCTTGCTCGTACCATTGTCTTCCTGGAAGAGGAATCATGCTGACTGGAGAATACTCGTATCCAGGTGGTATAGGAATGCTGACAAGATTTCCACCTTGACCTGCATTTGGAGTTCGGATGTTTGTCAACTCGGATTGTACAACATCATAATCTGCAATGAAGAAATAGGGTGTGAGCTGTAGATCGTCACTACTACCAAATGTAGCAATGCTTCTGGCTGTGGCCGCTTTGTTTAGAATATAGCAAGGCCCTCCCATGGCAACACTCTGATGAGCTGCCTCTATCGCACCCTCCCGAAGATGTTCTATCGCCTCCTTCACTTTGGGTGTTAGAATGCCTAGTCTTCTGTTGGCTTCCCTCAACGCCTTTGCGGTCCGTTCTAGCCTTTCTTCTGTGTGCCAATCAGTATTCGAATATCTCTGTAAAAGTGAAGGTGCCTTCGTCGCTATTGCGCCCATCGTAATCACAGGGGAGTCATAGAGATGCGTAGCAAGATCATTTAGTTCGTCTTTCCAGATGAACTGCTGATAGACCTCCATGATGCTTGCTTTCACTCAATTGCCCCCTCATTTGCCCGCTGCTTTTTGAAACACCTTCTCATACTCTGTCACGATCTCCTCAGCGGAGAAGCTTTCTTCCACCCGCTTTCGTCCAGCTTTGCCTATTCTGGTTCGGAGGGAATCGTCGTCTAGTATTTCGATTATTGCTTGGGCGTACTCATCAATCCCAAATCCTTCAGTGACTATCCCATCCTTATTTGGACGCACGAGTTCTGGAATTCCCCCGGCCGGTGTAGTGACTACTGGAAGACTGCATGCCATCGCTTCAAGCAGGACTAGTGGCATCCCTTCAAGGGTAGAGTTTAGGAGAAAAACGTCAGCAGAGCACATGATTTCCTGCATGTTACTCTTCACACCAAGTAAATGCACATTGTCACAGAGGTCAAGAGCTTCGATCTTCCTCTCTACTTCGATTCGAGTAGGTCCATCTCCTGCAATGATAAGGCGCACCTTGGGGTAGTGGTCTGCAACGATTCTCATTATCTCTATCAGTTCAACCACTCGCTTGACCCTGCGGAAATTGGAGGCATGTAGGAGGATTTTGGCTTCCGGATCTAACTCTTTTGCTTCTTCCACCTTTCGGACTGATACACACCCACTCTCAACCATAAGTCTAGTTCCGTTGAGATGTTTGAACTGTTCAACGTCGATGAAATTCGGTATCACATTGATTTCGCGCTCGATACCAAGCCCCTCGTGAGCCCTCTTCTTCAGAAATTCAGAGACCGCTGTGACTGCATCTGCCTTCTCAATTGTGTGTTTGACAACTGGCTGATATGCAGGGTCTTGCCCTAGTGTATGCACATCGGAACCATGAAGTGTCACAACATATGGGACACCAACTATCTCGCGCGCCATGTATGCTGACATCGCATGTGGGATTGCATAATGCGAATGTATCAGGTCTAGCTTTGCGTCTTTCACTGTCTTGATAATCTTGGATGTGAGTGCCATGCCATATGGCGGTCCAATGTTCTTAAACAGAGGATAATCAAATCGGTCGACGAGATCGACATAGACCCCGCTTGTTTGCTCCCACATCAGAGAGAAGGGCCGCTGGTAAGTTATGAAGTGAATGATATGCTTTCTACCAGCCAGCTTCTGACCAAGTCTTGTGGCAAGGTATCCTGAACCGCCCACTGAGGGAAATAGATTAACTCCAATCCTCAACCGCTACACCTTTTGAGAACACTATAGAGGGCCCCTTTAAGGGGAATGGTTTGGACATCCATTCGATTTTTCACGCATCTCGCATTAATGGCTTGTGATGTGCCAAAGCTTGATTAGCAGCCGCAATCTTAGCCCGCCTTATGAGCAGCCCATCAAAGAACTCCATCCTTGTGGTTGTTGCACATCCAGATGATGAATCCCTAGGAGCTGGAGGGACAATCAGGAAGCATGTGGAGCAAGGGATTCCTGTAGATGTTCACTGCATGACGGGTAATGACACTCGGAACGCCGAGATTAAAGCAGCGTGTGAGGTGTTGGGAGTTCGACATCTGTATCTCAGTGAGAGAGATGACTTTGCAATCGATTCCTCCTTGACAAACGAAGTGATTGGTGCCATTTTGAAGTCGCGTCCAGCTATTGTGATTACGCACTCTTTAGAGGACTACAACAAGAACCATCTTGAGTGTGCAAAGATAGTCGCACACTCTGCGGAATGGGCTTCTCATGCGACAATCTTTGACAATGCACATCGAGTTGAACGAATCTATCATATGGAGGTCAATAATCTCCTTTCAATGCCCAATGTCCATGTCGATATTGGGAGCACCTATGACCTGGCTCTTCAAGCTTTGAAAGAACACAAGTCACAGACTCCCAAGTCTGATCAGTACTACTTGAAGTTGTATGACGCAAGAACACGTTTACGAGGAGTTCAAGCTGCATGCGATAGAGCAGAAGCATTTGCAATCACTCTACCCACCCATGCAGGTCCATTCTACCCGAAAAACGCAGTTGATAGGCTAGTCTGAGGCATCAAGAGTGTTTTTATCCACTTCCATCTGCCTTTCGTCTTCTAGCAGCAAGCAACGCTTTGAGTTCGCCCATCATTCCTCCAGGTCCAGAAGGCGCCCTTGGAGGTGGAGCTTTAGCGATGGGGGCCGAAGCTATAGGTTCACCGCCTGCCTCTGCCGCTGCTGGTGAAGGACCGGCTGCAGCGACACCGGATCTTTGCAGTGCGCTGATTTTGGCATCAAACGAAGACTCAAGCTTAGATAGCTGAGTCTGGAGTTCGTAGACATCCTCCATGACTTTGCTGACAGCTTCTGTGAGTTTGGTTGTGATTATACTGACGACCTCTCCGAGAGCACGTAATTTCTCTTCTGTTGGGTCTTTCAAAGCCCATTCAAACTCATCCAAAATGAAGTCTTCGCCATCTTTGCTCATTTCATTGACCCCGTTAGCGCCTGAAAGTGGGAGTTTTGTCTATAAACATATTCCGCGTGCAGCTGACTGTCACAAATTGCCTATGGCTCTTTCCACTTCTGCCTTGGCATCTGCAAGAATCTTCTCCACCTGCTTATCAGAAGGAGCCTCACACGTAATTCTAATGACTGGTTCAGTTCCGGATGGACGAACAAGAACCCATCCTGCTTTGAGCGAGATGCCGATTCCATCCACTGTAATGACTTCCGCCGTATCTTCCATCGCCTCTGGAAGTGATTTAACGAGGGCTGACATAGCAGCGTTCTTCTTCTCATTCTCACACTTCACTTTGGCCTTTCGTAGTGGATAGACTGGGATTTCAGAGATTAGTTCTCCAAAGGATTTCCCAGCAGTTGCCATCAATTCAAGAATCCTGCAAGCAGTCAGAAATGGTTCTGGAGCATTGTGGAACTCTGAAAAGATGAACACACCCGCCGCTTCTCCACCAAATGCTGCTCCAGTCTCTCTCATCTTTAGAGCCACTTGAATATCGCCTACAGGAGTTCTAATTATCTTCCCACCGGACTTCTCGACGATTTCGTCAACGACTCTTGAGCTGTCCACAGTTGTAACAATGGGCTTGTCCTTGGAACGTTTGATTTCTTCTCGCGATAGAAGGGCAATGGTTCGATCTCCCCTAATCACCTCTCCCTTTTCTGTAACAAAGACGACCCTGTCCGCATCGCCATCATGGGCAATACCAAGATTTGCACCAGTATCCTTGACGATTTTGATGAGATCTGTGAGCGACTCCTTGTCAGGCTCAGAAACTCTTCCAAGAAAATGACCATCTGGTTGGCTATTTATTGAGATGACCTTGCAGGCGAGCCTTCTCATCAAGTATGGAGTCAACACTGAGCCGGAACCATTGCCGGGGTCAACGATGATGTTGTATTCTTTGGATTCTATCTTTTTAGAATCGACCTGGTCAAGAATAGCTTCAACGTGTTCATCCACAGCAATATCTATGGTTAGTTCTTCACCCAAGCCATTCCATTTGGCGACTTGAAACTCCTCCTCAGTATAGATTCGCTCAATCTCTCTCTCCATCTCTGGAGTGTAGCCCATACTATCTGGACTCCAGAACTTCACACCAGTATATTCAGGAGGATTATGGGATGCAGTCACCATAAGTCCTGCATCGTAGCCATGCTGTCTTGTGATAAATGCGAGAGTAGGTGTCGGTATCATGCCTGCCTGTACAACATTGACACCTGTAGACAAAATGCCTGCTGTAAGAGCATCCTCTATCATGGGTCCAGTTGTGCGAGCATCTCTTGCCATTACCACAGTTCCTTCCCCAAGATATGTTCCAAGAGATTTTCCTAGTTTTAGTGCCATCGAGAGATCAAATTCAGTACCGTAGACCTTTCGAATACCTGTAGTACCGAAGAGATTGCCAGTCATCCTTCACACAGAGTGAATGCTATCGTTACTGGAGAAAAAGGTACCTACTGGACGTGCAGTGTACAAAATACCTCTATATGATTTTTAACTGGTGAGTACACTAGACTTTGGAGGTTCATCTGTTTTGCCAGTCTTTCATCATCAAGACATGCACCTCTATTATCAGGAGTCTGATAAGCGCGAGGATAAAACAAGAGGTCTGCCTGTTGTTTTCGTTCACGGTGCAGGTTCATCCCGCAGGACATGGCATATGCAGACTGAGGCCTTCGAATTCACTCATCGCGTGCTCGCCATTGATCTCTCTGGACATGGAGAGTCAGAAGCCGGTCCAGATGAAGCCAGCATTGAAGGATTCGCCGCTGAGTTGGCTACTCTTGTAGAACACCTAGACCTCCGGGACTTCGTGCTTGTGGGGCATTCTATGGGAGGCGGCGTTGTGATGTCTTATGTCCTCAATGCCGAGTATCGGAAGCCTCTTGCCATCACACTCGTTGACACGCATCCCACACTAGAGCTATCCAGGCTTGCCACTGGCCTTGCTATAGAGACAATTGAGACCCAGCTCTACTTGTTCAGAGGAAGAAAGGAACGAGGAAAGGACGGTCCCTACGATATCATCCGCGAAGAGGAGGACATCAAGAGACGGAATCCTCGAATAATCAGTCGGGACCTCGCTGCAGCAGACAAGTTCAATGTGGCTGACCGCGTGGCTGATATTGACATACCAGTCTTCGTCATTGTTGGGGAGCACGACGACATAGTCACTCCCCAGATGGCGAAGCAGTTTAAGGAATCTCTACCCCGAGCTGACATAGCAGTTGTGAAGAAATCTGACCATGTTCCCATGCTTCAAAATCCTGAGCGCTTCAATGAGCTTCTCAAAAAGTTCCTCGAATGGGTAGAGGAGAAGTGCAAGAAGTAGGTTCTTTTATGCTGCCCATTCTCACATATCAACGAGCACTATAGTCAGAGGCGATGTAGAACGAAACCTTATTAGTGCCCTAGAACTCTTAACGCTTCGTAGAACTGTCCCCACATGCCATAGCAATTGTTCAGGCAGTTCTCAATTTCGGAGGATTCAATCGTGAGCAGCTCATACGACTACCTTTTCAAGGTTGTAGTCCTTGGTGAAGGCGCCGTCGGAAAGACCGCCATCGTCACACGCTTCTCACACGGCTTCTTCAGGACCGACTACAAGACGACGATTGGATCTCAGTTCGCTGTCAAGAACATAGACATAGTCGCTCCAGATGGCGAGAATCAAGTTGTGAAGTTGCAAATTTGGGACGTCGCGGGCCAGTCTAGATTTCAGATACTGCGGCCGATGTACTATCGTGGCTCGAACGGAGGGCTTCTTGTTTACGATGTTTCTAGACGCCGAACCTTCATGTTGCTGCAAGAGTGGTTAGATGAGCTCCATAAGGCAATCCAGAAGGAGATTCCATTAGTGCTTGTGGCCAATAAGACGGACCTGCCAGATAGAGTTATAGAGCCCTCGGAGGGCAGGGAATTTGCTGATGCTCATGGCATGCCCTATGTGGAGAGCTCTGCCAAGACTGGCGAGGGAGTCGTTGACATCTTTGAAGAGCTGGGCACTGTTCTTGTCAGAATGCGTCAAAATGTAAACCGCTAGAAACTCATTTTCAGCCAAATCTGTGCAAATCCTAATCCATATCAGGATGGATACAACCCTCAAGCTCAGCAAAATGACTGACCCTGACGATTACTACGCAGTAAACACAATTCCTGCAATCGCATGGGCACTGAATCTGTATCTAAGGACTGGTGCTCGATTCAAAGACAAGACACTCGAGGTTGTCTTTCCGGCTGGAGATCATAAGGAGACCATGATCAAGAAGGGAGAGCATGAGATAGTTGTCTGGATTTCAAATCGCAGGATCTACGCCAGAGCAAGGTGCAATTTCAAGAAGGACTGTAAAGTCAACACTGAACGTGTGAATGGAAATGATCGTGATGCCCTCAAAGAACTTCCTTGGGATGAGATCAATATACGTCCATTCTTCAAGACAATGATGAAATGGCTAATGCGGATGGACCTCGACTTCAGGACGCTTATACGTTCACTCAATACTGTATGCAACGAGCGCGTAGCTTTGCCCCTCACAACAAAATACGGCAAGACTTTCAATGAATTCAACGACTATCGCAAGACTAAGTGGCCCAAAGACGCCACACCAGACAACCGGCGCCGTTTCTTAGAGGAGGTCCTTGTCAGGGTCTCCTTCTGGATGCAGTCCGCAGCTCAAGTCAATGCTCTGGACTACTAGTTGGGTAGGCATGAATAACAAGTAGAGGAAATCCCTTCAATTGATATGATAGGGACTCCCCCCAATTTCAGGTTTCCACCACGAATTCCCAACCCCGGATTAGGTAAGGTGCGCATTTAAACTATAGCACAGAATTGCATTGCAGTGTAGAAAAGGACAATCTTGGTCAATACCCTCACAATCAGAAACCCTAAAGCGAGCATGTATCACAACTGGCTCGTGTGGATGTGAGCGTTCTTTGAAATTCGGTCTACTCATTAATCCAATTGCTGGCATGGGTGGACGCGTAGGTCTCAAAGGCACAGATGGTGTGGTTGAGGAGGCTATCAAGAGGGGTGCAGAGCCTGTTGCAGCAGGAAGAGCAGCTGATTTCTTAGATGCCCTGTCACAAATGCGAAATGTTGGACGTGTCGAGTTCAGTCTTGTGACATGTCCTGATGTGATGGGGGAACAAGTAGCTAGAGCTAGCGGGCTGCCTTTTGAGGTAGTTGATGCAGCAATAGCCTCAGAAACAGGACCCGAAGATACGCGAAAGTGTGTGACTGCTCTATACTCTGAGGGTGTCAGGCTCCTTGTTTTTGTTGGCGGTGATGGAACTGCACGCGATATTCTTGATGCGGTCAATGAACACAGCCTAGACGACCTTCATGTGCTTGGAGTCCCGTCCGGAGTGAAGATGTATAGCGGCATCTTTGTCGTCAATCCTCGGGACGCCGCAGAGGTGATTCGTCTCGTCGCTCAGGGAAGTACGTCGTCTGCAGAGTTTGAGATCATGGATGCTGATGAGGATGCCATCCGTGAGGATCGATTCATCATCAAACTCTATGGATACCTCAAAGGTCCTGCAGTGCCTGCTCGCTTTCAGGGAGCGAAACAGGCAAGTCCTGAAACAACAAATGAACAAGAGGCACAGGAAGCAATTGCTCGATATGTGATAGACGAGATGGAACCCGACTACTGGTATATTCTTGGCCCCGGAACTACTGTTCGGGCTATCACGGATATGCTGGAAGTCAAGAAGACTACACTTGGGGTTGATGTATACTCACGAGATGGTATGCGCAATGATGTGAATGAAAACGACATTCTTGAAATGATAGCAGACTTTGAAAAAGTGTGGATTGTTGTTTCGCCAATAGGCCATCAAGGAATGCTATTTGGTAGGGGGAATCAACAAATCAGTCCAAAGGTAATAGAGAGGGTCGGCAAAGATCGGATTCTGGTTATTTCCACGCCCTCAAAGCTGAATGGCATCGAAGGTGGGACATTGAGGGTCGACACAGGCAGTAGTGAAGTGGATGAGATGCTAAGGGGCTACATTCGCGTCATCACAGACTATAACGAGATTCGACTTGTGAAAGTAGTATAGGTCCTCCTCATCGATTCTTCCTTCTAGTCACACAATAGGCTATGATGACCAAAGGGAGTATCCCAGCTGCTAATCCTCCCATGTAGAACACGATGGGCGGAATTCGGAATAGGAAGGATCGGATAACATCGATGGGTATCTCAAGAGCAACTCTTGGCGAGACATAGGTTTCAAAGGTGGTTGTGAATTCAACATAACCATAGAGAATGTCTCCCTGATATACATCAAAGGGAAGCGGGTCGCCAACAGCGTTCGCAAAGTAGAATCCCCCTTCTCCCGTAGCTGACATCAGCTCAGGGTCGAAATCATGCTTCTGAGCTTGAATGAAGGTCTCATTGTCTAGAGAGAGAAACAAAGCCGCAGTAGTGAGTCTTTCATCGTCCGTGAAATTGTAGGAATAGAGAATATCAACCATCAAGTCCAATCTACCATTTATCTCAGTGACCTGAAGTTTCCAATCAGTCACATTGACCGGCACTTCTGGCACATCTTGGAAATCAGCAGAGATGGAACTAGCTGTGTTTTGTGATGCATAGACTGGCAACAGTTCAACTATCATGAGAATTATGCAGATGTAAACGAATGGAAACATAGCCGACCTCGACATCACAAACAACTCCAGTTGGAGCTAGAGCGCTAAAGAAATATGCGATTGTGATTGGTTTGGGGTGGCCCAGTTCAGTCGGCGGAGGGCGAGAGGAGTATTAGACTTGGCTCCTATGAGGAAAGAATATGCCAGGTATTTCCCAAATGGGCCACCCCTGATAGGAAACAATTTCTATTAGGCCGTGAAGACTAAAGAAGTGACCGAAGGTTGAAACACTGTACTTGTACAATGAGTGAACTATCATGATTGTGCTCTTGACTGACTTTGGCGAGTCGGAATACGTTGGAGCTATGAAAGGCGTTATACTGTCTATCGCTCCAGGCGCACAGATTGTGGATCTGACACATTCAATATCTACTCAGTCTGTTCGAGAAGGAGCTTGGGTCTTGCTACAAAACTATCAACACTTTCCTAGGGATACAATATACGTCTGTGTTGTGGATCCTGGGGTAGGCACAGATCGTGATGCTGTCTTGGTTGACACGACTAACTACATGTTCATCGGACCCGACAATGGGTTGATGTATCCTGCAATTATGCAAGATGGAATCAGACAGATATTCAGTCTTAGCATCGATGAAGACGCATCAGACACATTTCATGGGAGGGATGTTTTCGCTGTGACTGCAGCCAATCTTGAAAGGCGCGTTGTTGGAAGACATCTTGGTCCATACAAGACTGCATTGGATATTGAGATTTCATTCCATCAAGAGGGCCGAGAGGGAGAGGTAGTTCGTATAGACAGATTCGGGAATATTGTTACCAATATTCCTCCAACAGACATGGGGCCCGTGAAGATTAGGACGAATGATAGCGAACTGGATTCAGTTCATTGCCGTACCTATGCGGAAGGACCTGAGGACGGAATCTTCGTTGTTACAGGTAGCTCAGACACACTAGAAATTTCAACGCAAAACGGTCGAGCCATAGACATTCTTTCACTCAGAATAGGAGACCGCCTAATAATCGAATAGTCACAACTTTGGGAAAAAGACACACGCATCTCTGGCGCAATCTCGATTCCTCTTCCAGTTCTCACAGGACCCTACTTCTGGTTCAGGACCTAAGTCCACTCCATGATTCTTTCTCAGTATCTCGATGGCTGCACCAATTCCATATAATGAAGATCTCTTGCAGCAGCGTATCAGACCATCAGTCACTCTTTCAAGTGCTGCTATTGTAGCTCTATGAGCCGAGAGACGCTCCGGGCCCTTCGTCAGAGTAGAACCCAGGAACAAGGCAATAGCAATCCCAGCACCAACACAAGCTCCACAATTCCCTGCCGTGCCGCAGAACCCGCCAGGTATCTTTGAGCCTCTTCTTATGCCCTCAAGAATCATCTTGAGGGTCACATTCTCTCCATTTGGTCGAGCAATTCCACGATTCTTCATAGCAATGAGTAACGCCGCAGGCACCAGACTGTGATGTTCCGGTCCATGAAAAGTGAACGACGAGTGATTGAAGGCCTCCTCCAAGATTTTCCGTGGGTTTGAGCTTTTTTCTCCCTCGGCCATTCTGCGCAACAATTCAAGTGCATTTGCTGAGTGACACTCATCGCAGATGAAGTGACCTTTTGGGCAATTGATTGTGGAGATGAAATCAAGTCCGCAGTAGTCACAGATGTGCTCAGATCCCTTGTCGCTGTAGACAAGAGTTTCACCGCAAATCATGCAAGCGAAATCGTGAGTCGCGGACTTGTCTGTCAATCTGTATCACTCGTTCTGAACGCCCAATCATCTCTCTATTGAGATTTGTGATATCGTCGAGCTTCTAAGCTCGGCAGGACAGAGCTTAGTATCTAAATCGGCGCAAACTGAACTAATTGAGCTAGTGGTGAGCTAATTGGAATACACAGTCTTTGAAACCGCCTTCGGGCACATGGGAATTGTATACAGGACGAATGGCGCTTCTGCTAAGGCAGTAAACCTCTTTCTACCTCGGAGCAAAAGAGAAACACAAAGCATCATCAAAGTGCTGTTTCCTCAGGCACTGAAATCGGATGGTGATGAAGTATCAGAGCTTCGAGAGCGGATTCAGAACTTCTTTCTAGGGGACCCAACTCCTATTCCATTGAGTCTTGTTGATACATCAATATGTAAGCCCTTTCAGCTATCGGTCTTAAAGGAAGAACATGTAGTTCCTCGGGGCAAGACCTCATCATATGGGCGAATCGCCAATCATTTGAATTCTCGAGCGGTACGTGCAGTTGGAGGCGCACTGGCAAGAAATCCCTTTCCCATCGTGGTTCCCTGTCATCGGGCCATTCGTTCTGACCGGACCTTAGGCGGATATCAAGGCGGGCTTGAAATGAAACGACAGATTCTCTCAATGGAAGGAGTCGAGTTTGACTCTCGAGGGAGAGTGCTACCTGAATGCTTTCTAGGCTGATCGTACATGATAATCGAGGGCATGATTTTCATATGCGGTCCAATATGCAGGTCTGGGGTTTCCTGTTCTCTGATGATGACGCTTGCTAAACCTCCTCCCTAACCTATCATTTCCTCAATTGATTAAGGCATCAGACCTAAATACCTGTAGGACGCGAAAGGCAGTATGGCTCGCATTGTAGTAATTGGTGGATGCGGAACTGTCGGAAGCATTGCTGTGAAGACACTAGCCGCGTATGATGACTTCTCAGAGATAGTAGTGGCTGACCTTGACTATGAAGGAGCACAGACATGCGCTGCAGAGGTGGATGAAGACAGATGCTCAGCTATTCTAGTTGATGCTACTAATCCCGATAATATCAAGGAAGTAATCAGGAGTGCGGACATCGTTCTCAATGTTTGTGGCCCGTTTTACAAGCTTGGGCCTATAGTTCTCAAGGCTGTAATTGAGGAGGGTATCAACTATGTTGATGTCTGTGATGATTTCGACGCAACCCAGGTCCTGCTGGAGATGGATGAGGCAGCCAAGAAGGCCGGAATAATAGCTCTGACGGGAATGGGTGGCTCACCTGGCATTGCGAATCTCCTTGCGAAATTCTGTGCAGACGTAATGCTTGATGAGGTGGACTCAATTGATATCCTTCATGTGCACGGGGGTGACGTGCGAGAGGGGCCTGCAGTTATTGCACATAGAATTCACAGTATGCTCGCAGACATCCCAATGTATCTAGATGGCAAATTCACCACTGTGAAGTACTTCGAGGAGAGCGGTGTTGCGTTGGAGGAGGAAATTGATTATCCCTTGATTGGGAAATATAGGAGCTACTGCTATCCTCATCCTGAAACCATTACCTTGCCTAAGTACATCAAGTGCAACAGAGTAACGAATCTTGGATGTGTTATCCCGCCTGAGTACTACAATCTGATTCGAGATATAGTACGACTTGGAATTGTCAGTGAGGAGCCGATTGATGTCAGAGGCCAGCCAGTCATCCCCTTCAATTTCGCTATCTCTTTTATTCTCAAAGAACGGGAACGCATTCTTAGGGAAGCAAACTTTGGAGAACAGAGAGGCGCTCTGAAGATTAGGGTTCGTGGAACACTTGATGGTAAACCCCATGAATATGATTTCACAATGGCATCAGTGGGACGAGCCATGGGCGACTCAACTGGCATTCCAGCAGCGCTTGGAGCAATTCTCATGCAAAGGGGCAAAGTAACAGGAAAGGGGGTGCTGCCTCCGGAAGCCTGCGTTGTCCCAATGGACCTACTCCTTATGATGAAGGATGTTCTTGGTCTGGAGGAAGTCACAGGGAAGGGTTCTCCCCTCATAATCGAGTCGATCAATCATGAAGGGAAGGTTGAGAAAATCGACATTTAGTCCTCTCGAATCTCATATATGAAGGTTTGACAAGCCATACTGGGATTCAGGATGGCGACTAGTGATAGCAAATACCTCCTTGCAGTCGATCATGGTACATCTGCGATGAAGATCGCATTGACGGACTCATGCGGAGAGGTTTTGGCATTTGAGTTTGAAGAGATCCCACTTGAGCTAATAGAAGGTGGTGGTGCTGAGCAAGACCCAGATATATGGTGGACTGCTCTCAAGAACTGTTCTAGGCGTCTTGTTGAGGGTGGTCATGTACCAGCGGATCAGATTGCAGGGATATCGGTCTCAAGCCAATGGTCCGGCACCGTGGCTGTTGACGAAGCTGGCAATCACCTCTGGAAGGCTATAATCTGGATGGACACTAGAGGAAAACCGTACATCTCAAAGAAGCTGAGAGGTATCATCAACATTCAAGGCTATGGTCTCCTGAACATCCTACGTTGGCTTCGAAAGACTGCAGGAATCCCCACGAATAGCGGAAAAGACCCAATCGCCCATATCTTGTGGCTCCAGAATGAGCATCCTGAGATCTATGACCAGACATTCAACTTTCTTGAATGCAAAGACTACCTCAACCTCAAGCTAACAGGGAAGTTTGCTGCCTCCTATGATTCCATTATGCTTCATTGGGTCACTGATACACGTGATATCTCAAATATGAACTATGACAATGGGTTGATCAAGAAGCTTGGCATTCATCGTGAGAAGCTCCCACCATTGAAATACTCCACTGACATTCTAGGCGAAGTGAGAAAAGATGTTGCTGATGAGATTGGCCTGAATCCGGAAACAAAGGTTGTGGTAGGCTCAGCAGACCTTCATTCCGCGATTGTTGGTTCTGGAGCTGTACGCAACTATGAGGGGCATATCTATATTGGTACCAGTAGCTGGGTTCTTTGCCACGTCCCATTCAAGAAAACAGACCTGTCACACAACATGGCCTCAATACCTTCAGCAATCCCAGGAAGGTATTTTGTTGCGAACGAGCAAGAATCAGCTGGAGCATGTCTAACATTTCTCCGGGACAATATGTTCTTCTCTGACGACCCCGAGCGCTATGGCAAATATGAGGTCTACCAAGAGTTTGATTCAATCGTTGAGCAGGTGCCGCCCGGCAGCCACAAATTGATTTTTACGCCTTGGCTTTATGGAGAACGAACTCCTATTGAGGACCATACCTTAAGGGGTGGTTTCCACAATGTATCGCTTCCCGTAAAGCGGGAGGATATGATTCGTGCAGTGTTTGAGGGAGTTGCATACAACAGCAGGTGGCTCATGGAACTGGTTGAGAAATTCATCAAGAGGAAGATGGACCCGCTAAACATCATTGGTGGAGGAGCCCAGTCTGACATCTGGTGTCAGATTTATGCCGACGTTCTCAATCGCACTATTCGCAAAGTGAAGGACCCAATCTATGCCAATGCAAGGGGCGCTGCGCTCATTGGAGCTGTATCTCTTGGGCTATGCTCTTTTGACGAAATCCCAAGTCTCATTCAGTTTGAGAAGGAGTTCACCCCGAATCCTGACAATCGGGCGCTCTACGATGAGTTGTTCAAGGAGTTTCTCAACATATACAAGAACAACGCGAAGATGTACAAGAGGCTCAATAGGAGTGGATGAGAATAACTGATTGGGGATTCACGTTCGAGTTTGTTGAAAAGGAGGTCAGAAAGAAGACCTTCGGGGTTCTAACTGCTATCGATGCCAAGGGGAAACCACACTCCACTGGCATATTATATGGTGTTTCGCCGCCAGAGTCGAAGTTCGCTTTGTTCATGCTTACCATGGAGGGTTATGCCAAGGTACGGCACATCAGACGGAATCCCAACGTTTCACTTGTCGTGACCTTTCCTCACTACTATATTCGCTTTGCACCAGCAAGCTATGTTATGTTCAGGGGGAAGGCGGAGCTGGTGCCATTCAATGAACCAGATGCTCAGTGGGCGTTCAACCAGAAGAGAATACTTAGAATGAATCAGGGCGTAGACCCCGAGCTTCTTAAGAAAGCGCTATTCATAAAGATGAATCCAGAACCAACCGTCTTTTGCTATGGCGTGGGCATTAGTATCATGGAGCTACGAAGTGAACATACGGAGGGAAGCTACAAGGTCGCTATCCCTTCTGATAGATCGTAGAAAAAGGGGGCAGGAAACCCATCAATTGGTCGATTGCTTTAATAATGCATTAGCCTGTAGTCCAACTCTAGGAGGAGTTTTCAATATGGAAATTGGTTCTGGTCCTGGTATCGATGAAGAACCTCAGCAACCATCCGCCAACTTCCAAGCCGGTGCGGGTGAGATTGTGTCCAGGACAATCAGCGTCTACATCCGTCGGATTGGCGCTTACATAGTCATGGTCGGGCTCCCTAGCGTTATAATTGGCATTCTTTGACTGGCCTTTTTTGTGCTTATTTTTGGAGCGGCTGGCTATGATTACTATCCCGGCGTCACCGGCTTTGATCCCATCTCACTGCTGATGAGTTTCTTAGGACTTCTGGGTCCTACTGGAATTGTCATTTTCTACATTGTGTTAATTGGCATAATCAACACCGTCTTTCTCGCCATAATCAATGGAGCTGGTGTGAAGTATGCACTTGATAACTACGGGAATCGCGAGGCAGGTGAGATTGGTGAAAGCTTCTCTCATGCATTGGGGCGAGCTCTCACACTAATCCTTACACAGCTTGTTATTTCACTCATCATTCTTGCAATCACGTCGCCTGTCATTTTCTGGGCATTTGGCGCACTTATCACGTTTAATCCCCTCGATCCGTATGCATCTCTCGCAGTACTCGCAGCACTCTTACCAATACTCCTTGTGTGCTTCATACTGGTCTTCTTCATAGCAGTCAGGCTTACAGTGACCACCGGTGTTGTGAATGCTGAAGATCTCTCCGCGATTGATTCGATTAAGCGGGCATGGGATCTGACTGGTGGTAATTTCTGGCATGTTCTTGGAGCGAGCCTTCTCCTTGGGATAGTCACACTGCTCATCGGCGGAGCTCTATCGTTTGGTGTCATAGCGCTCTATCTTTCTGATCCAACGATTGCTATGACTATTGGCACCTATCTTTCCTTGTTGTTTGTGGGTCCCATAACCAATGTCTTCCAAGCCGTGCTATACAAGGATTTGCGGTCCAGAATTGGAGTAGCAGAACAGGAGTGGTGGTAGAGTGAATTTGGGGCACTGTCTGCCCCATCCATTTCTTTTTGCTGCTGCTTTTCTATGGCCCCAGGAATCGACGGAGAACTCTGAGTGCACGAAGGGTTATCCATTTGGATGACTGTCCCTTGACATCAATATCGCACAGCATCTTCCCATTGTAGCTGTTCTTGAGTAGCCACTTGCCATCTTTCCCTCGTGTTTCGGTCAGGTAATTGATTGCATGCTGCATCCGCTTGTCTTTGACTCCTAAAACGGTAAGGACATCCAAGACTTCAAGCATGTCTGACTGATAGAAGAGTGGGAACCCAAAGCGCTTCCACCCTGCCTTTTCCTTTCTAGTTCCATCTGAATTCTTTAGATATTTGTAGACCTCATTCTCAAGTATGACTTCTATCTCCTTGTCAATGATTGCACTCATCTCTTTTGATCTTGCTTTCTCTGGAATGGAAGAGAGCCCTCGAAGCATCTTTACTCTGCCCATGAAGCAATTCACTAGGAACACCTTCGATGGGTCAATAGGAAACGCCCTACACTTCCATCCACCGTTTGTGTCATCATAGTAGTCCACTTGGAAGTCGATTAGTCGCTGAACTCGAGTGTCTTCAAGATATCCGAAGTGCAGCAAGTAGTATAGGATGTTCCCATCAAGACAGCAACCATCCTTTACAACACTGGCCTTTCCCTTTGCAGTCTTGGGCAGGTCTCCGAGAAAGTGACCAGAGTCACGTTGGAAAAGAAATAGGTGCTCTATAGCAATCTCAATCTCTGGTGCTCTTTCTGCGCCGAGTTCTGCTAGAATGAGAAGACTATGTGTAGCTCCCCTGTATTTTGGATTATACATGTCATCTGGGTTTCCCCAAAAGTAGTCGTCGGTCTGAGCCGCAAGAATCGACTTTACACACTCTGACTGCATGACTTGCTTTTGTGCTTCTATTACTTCTGTGTCTGAACTTGGCTTATCTTGAAGTTGCTGAAGCGCCCAATATCTCACACTTGGATTCTCCTCTTCCAAGAGCCATTCAAGCACTTCCTCATTGATGAACTCCTCAAGACTCATGTCTGCTCACTAGAGTTTCAGAGCTAATAAGACTGCCCGATGGCGCTTTACTCAGTATCCTTCCATGGTATTATCTCGTTGTCTCTTCCCTCGAGCGTCTTATTTACGAACTCAGAATCTCCCAATAGAGCGCGACCCACACCCAAAAGGTCACAGTTGTCTTCCATCATGACTCTTCGAGCAAACTGAGGATCTCTGACCATGCCCACTCCTATTACAGGGACTCCTACATGTGGTTTGATTTCACGTGCCACGGGAATGCAGCAGTCATACGGATATCCCTTTAGAAATTCTGGCATCGTTGCTTCGGTAAATATTGGTGGAATTCCTGGATTATAGGTCGCATCGACGACACAAGAAACATGCAATGCATCAATTCCTGCCTTCTCTGCAATCCTAGAGATCTCTATACCTTCCTCAAGGGTGATTCCATCTACAACATTCTCAATCCCATTGATTCGAAGAATGATTGGATATTCCCCTAGTTCTTCTCGAATTCTCTGAATGACATCAACGGTGAACTTCGCTTTGTTCCTTGTTGAGCCGCCATATTCGTCCTCTCTTCTATTCGTGTATGATGAGAGAAATGCACTCAACAAATAGAAGTGTGCTCCATGGACCTCTACCCCATCAAAGCCTGCTAATTGCGCCCGTCTGGCGGCGTCGACAAACATTTCTCTAATATCCTCGATCTCTTCAACAGATAGGGGTTCGGGTATCTTGTTCTTTATCACAGGTATGTTCGAAGGTCCAACAAATCGCTTCTGGAAATGTGCTTTCGGCCCTGAATGATTTATCTGAATAAAGGCACTCGCACCATGAGTTTTGATCCCATCTGCGAGCTTCTTGAGACCTGGAATGAGATTATCGTCGTATATCCCTACATTCCTACTCAATATACGGTGTTCCCATGTTATCGCTGCAGCCTCGACGATGATGAGCCCCATTCCGCCCTTGCTTATTGCTGCATAATGTTCTACTGCCTCTTCAGTGACTCTGCCATCCTCAGTGCAGAGGTTTCGCACCATTGGGGGTAGGACAAAGCGATTCTTCACTTGTACTTTTCCAATATCGATTGGTTCAGAAAGGTCGACCATTAGCATATCTCCTCTTTCAGCCTTCGAGTCAATCATGGCTGTCTATAGGTCAAAGCCAGTCTTGCCAGTGCCCCATGAGTCCATGGCTTTCTTCAATTCTTCATGCTCAGCTGCCGCTTTCTTGAGTGATATACCGTTCATTTTGGCACCGATTGCCTGTCTGAACGCCCTGGCACCTGCTGTTGGGCCATCTGGATGCGCATGGATACCTGCTCCCGTTCCAATGACAATGTCCGGGCCCAAATCGTCAATCACTTCGTCAACATGACCCGGGCTGATTCCGCCGCTTGGCATAGGAGCTGTTTGTTCAATGTGATGTAACGGCATCACCATCTCGTGCGCCATTCTCAGAAACCTCTCCTTGAGCATTGGGGCTTTTCCGTATGGTGCTGGGAATACAGTGATGTCAGAGCCGCATATACGTGGAAGTTTTCCAATTACGATGTTCGTTCCTATGCCGATGTTTGGAGCATATGACATTGCACCTGTTATGTCCATATGCGCTAGGACCGGGACATTGATTGACGGGTCTTCACACACGTATCGAAACGCTGAATAGCCCACTGCCAAGAAGTTGATCATAAGACCATTAGTCCCAAGCTCTATGGCTCTCTCTGCATTTTCAAACAGCTTGGGCACACTATCCGTGATATTAATTGTAAGAAGCGTCTTCTCACCCTTCTCAGAGTCAGCACGGTCGATGGCTTCCATGAAGAGCGGAATTCTCTCCTCCAGTGTATTGAAGCTTGCATCTGCAAGAAGCTCATCATCCTTGATTATGTCTGCACCTCCGAGTGCAGCCTGATAGCAGAGGTCTGCACCCATTTTTGCAGATGTGTACACACATGGCTTGATCATGTTGTTGACAAATGGCCGCTTCTTTATTCCAAGAAGTTTTCTAAGCCCCTTTATCCCAAACTTTGGGCCCTTGAAACCCTTCAGCCAGCTCTTCGGGAATCTCATGTCCAGACACTTGATGGGTCCCAAGGAGATGTTACCTATCACAGTGGAAAGCAGCATCGGTATCTGCTGGCCAAAGTTCTCCCAAGGAAATGCTATCTGAATGATGTAATGCCGCCTATCTAAATCACTTGGGAGGCTAAACTCATACTGCGGAGCTTCGTAGATGCCAATGACTTTGGCTACATGCCTCTTTCTTACTGCAGGAGTTTCTCCTGGAACAAGTGTCCAAGTACCTGTGCTCTGTTCAACAGCCGCCCCTCTTGCCAATTCTCTAACATCTAGAAATGGGGGCAATCTCGTGTAGTAGGTGCAAATCACATGTTTTTCAACATCAATCGAATCCGGGAGCGCTTCAGGTTCTGCTTCCAAGGGCATTCTATCCATGATTATCAGCCACAGGGAGTGGAGCAAACCCCGTCTTATGTCCTTTTGGCCTTAGGATGAAAGATGAATCAAGGATGCGCTCTTCGCTTCAAAGTATATGCGACAAGAACCAAAAAGACTGCAGAGCCAACTATACCGACAGAAACTAGGACTGCAGACAGTAGATCAGAGCCGTGTGGAACTATATCGTCTTGGACTGCAGGGACAATGTAGTCTGTTACAAGATAATCCGTTGAGATGTAGATATCATCCATATCTGAGCTGAAGACCACAACAAGGTCCTCCTCAGGAGCAACAAAGATGAACTGGCCTTGATACCCCCTTGCACAATAATAGCCACTAGGCGAATTGATCCACCACTGATAGCCATAGCTGAATGTACCACCGTATATTGGAACATGCTCGTACCTGGAGGTCGCAACCCAATCTGACGAAACAATCTGATCCCCGTCCCATATGCCGTTGTTCAGATAGAGATATCCAAACTTAGCCATGTCTCGAGGTCTGAGTGCCAATGCTGATCCTCCAAAATGGATTCCCTGAGGATCAACTGGCCAAGGATGCGTTGTTATGCCCAAGGGCTCAAAGAGATTTTCAATGGCGAAAGCTAAGGTGGACATGCCAGTTGTTCTGTTGATAATTGCTGAGAGTAAGTGGGATCCTCCGGTGTTGTAGTAGAAAGTTGTACCGGGGTCTGCTACCATGGTCTTGTTCAATACATACTGAACCCAATTCTCTGAGCCCGTCATTCCAAAGTAGTCATTTGGCTCATCGTATCTCTCCTCATCCCATTGCAGACCAGAGGTCATTGTAAGCACATTTTCCAGAGTTATGGACTCCTTTCTTGAGTCGAGGTTATCGATGTATATGTCAGGAAAGAAGTCTACTAGCAATTGGCTGGTATTGTCAATGTAGCCCTTGTCAATTGCAATTCCAATTAGATTGGAAGTGACACTCTTGGTGCAGGAATAGATGATGTGGGTGTCATCCACGTCATAGAGACTTGGAGTGAAGTATCGTTCAAAGATCAGATAGCCGTTGTGTACAATAAGCATGCTTCTCACTCGCGCTCCGGAGTCAACGATATACTGTGCCGCCTCCTCCAGCCGTGAGCTATTGACTCCTTGCTCTGCTGGAGTGCTTGTCCTCCAATCATCCGTGGGCCAATAGTCTCTTGTCATTTGAGCAGATGCACATATTGTAGAATTAGCTAATGCTGTCGCAAACAGCAGAAGTGGAATCAGGAGCCATCCCGCGAATATCCTCTTTCCAGTCATGCACACAATGCATGCATCTTCCTATGTAAAGGTGGCAATTCAAGCAAGGCCCCGCATTTCGAATAGTCTTCCTAACAAGTGCATCTTTTGCATCGAATCGGCCATAGAGTTTGGTTTATCAGTGAGAACAATTGGTGAATCACCGCAGGATTGCAGGTTTTAGGTGCATGAAGATGATTCACATATCTGAGATTGCCAAACAGGCAGGTATCCCTGAGAAATACATAGAGCCGTACGGAAATTACATGGCGAAGATTGACCTGAAATTTAGGAAGGAGTTGGGCGACAGGAAAGGCAAATTGATTCTTGTTACTGCAACCAATCCAACGCCAGCAGGAGAGGGAAAGACGACAAACTCAATTGGCCTTTCAATGGCTCTTAATGCATTAGGACACAAAGCTGTCGTGACTCTGAGGGAGCCCTCACTCGGACCAGTGTTCGGAGTGAAGGGTGGTGCAGCTGGAGGCGGCAAGTCCAGAGTATTGCCATTCGAGCAGATCAATCTAATGTTTACAGCTGACTTTCCGGCAGTTTCCGCAGCAGGTAATCTTCTCTCCGCAATGATAGACAATTACATACATCACGATCACCAACCAGAGATTGATGTGAGACGCACCTATTGGCCGCGGAATCTAGACATGAATGACCGCGCTCTAAGGAAGGTGATAGTAGGTCTGGGTGGAAGATATGATGGATTCCCGAGGGAGGACACATTTGTCATCACTTCAGCTTCAGAGGTGATGGCCATTCTAGGTCTCTCAAAAGACTACAAGGACTTGAAGGAGCGGCTTGGAAGAATTCTCATCGCAAGGTCAGAGCAGCTCAAGGAGATGTTCGCAAAGGATGTGAAAGCTGAAGGTGCAATGACAGTCCTACTTCGTGATGCGCTCAAACCAAATCTGGTACAAACAATCGAAGGCACACCTGCATTCATTCATACTGGGCCTTTCGCAAACATTGCCCATGGGACTAGCTCAATCATCGCAACTGACATAGCTTTACGACTCTTTGACTATGTAGTAATCGAGGCTGGGTTTGGTGCAGATCTTGGGGCTGAGAAATTCTTCAACATCGTGACTCGCGCCGGTGATTTCAATGTTGATGCGTGTGTGGTTATAACAACAATTCGCGCACTCAAGTATCACGGAAAGGATGATCTTGAGAAGGGCTTCCCAAATCTTGAGAAGCATATGGAGAACATCAACGGATTTGGGGTCCCCGCAGTTGTCGCTCTGAACCGATTCCCAGACGACACTGAAGACGAGATTGACCTTCTTCGGAAGTTCTGCCAGGAGAAAGGTTGGAAGATGGAGGTCTCTGAGGTATTTGCCAAGGGTAGCGATGGAGGAAAGCCTGTCGCTGAGGCAGTAATCCAAGCAATCAAGGAGAATCCAATCAGTGGTATCAACTACACGTACGATCTCCGGGAACCGACTAAGACCAAGATTTTGAAGGTAGCTCAAAAGATCTACGGGGCAGATGATGTAGACTATACAGCGGGTGCTCGTGGAAGAATTCGTTCGCTCGAAAAGCGCGGATATGGGAATCTCCCAATCTGTATTGCAAAGACCCAATTCAGTCTGTCAGACGCGAAGAGCTTGAGAGGCAGACCATCCGGATTTAACGTTGAGGTAGTTGGCGCTGATGTTAGTAATGGAGCTGGTTTCATCGTCATCTACATGGGTGATATCCGGCTAATGCCCGGTTTGCCTGAAGAGCCTGCAGCATTTGGCATGGATGTGGATGAGGATGGAAATATCAGTGGAGTCTTCTAAAGAGGTGTCGGAGTATGTCAGATGAAACCGAACTGAAACCAATCTGTGAGGACCATGTGATAAAGGGCCGAAGACTCTCCAATAGGATTCGGAAGAAAGTGGCGGCTGAGGTTGAGGCTCTCACAACCAAGTATGGGATTGCACCCAAGCTTGTGACAGTCATTGTGGGGGAAGATCCAGGTTCCCAGATGTACGTGCGTATGAAACACAAAGCATCGAACAAGGCCGGGATACTTTCCGACCATCATGACTTGCCAGAGAGTACTACTCAGGAGGAGCTCTTGGCTCTCATCAAGAAACTCAATGAGGATTCTGAGGTTCACGGAATCTTGGTCCAATTGCCTTTGCCGAAGCATATTGACGAGAAAGCAATCATTGGAGCAATAGAACCTTTAAAGGATGTAGATGGTTTCTCACCACAAAACATCTACAGACTATTCTATGGAGGAGAGAAGCTGAGTTCTGCGACACCCCATGGGATCGTCACAATGTTGGACCATATTGGATGGGGCGACCTATCCGGAAAACATGTAGTGATCATCAATAGGTCCACAATCGTGGGGAAGCCGCTCATATTCCTCCTTCTGAATCGGAATGCAACTGTGACCGTTTGTCATTCACGAACTGCGGACCTACCAAGCTTTACGCGGCAGGCTGATGTTCTCGTGAGTGCAATTGGACGAAGGGAGTCCGAGGATGATCCTTTCTTCATTACGTCTGACATGGTAAAGGAAGGTGCAGTTGTGATAGATGTTTCGACTCCACATGGCGATGTGGAGTTCGAGAGGGTGAAGGAGAAGGCACTCTGCATTACGCCTGTGCCTGGTGGTGTGGGGCCTATGACAATCACAATGCTACTACAGAATGTGCTTGATGCTTTCATTGCTCAAGCGTCCTTGGCGAAGTGAGTCCAAAATGACATCATCTGTCACGATTTATTAGAAAGTTGACTCCACATCTTGGGCTGATTATTCACATAGATTTAGGTGAGGAGTAATTCATGCAGGATTATGATATTCAGCCATTCGACACTGCAAGTGCCTCCCAAGAAGAGTGGGCCAAATTTCACAGATATCGTAGAAAGAGGAGTTCAGAGGTCTTTCCAGGGGATCCAGTAGAAGAAGATTTCGTGTATGAAGAGTGGGCTAGAGCATCTCTTGACGAAAATGACGTCAAATGCTATTCGGTTTCATTGAAGGAAGATTCTAGTGAAATAATAGCGTGGCTTCAGATGTTTGTTTTCAAAGAAAGTTCTCCTTCCTACCCTGGAAACAAACATCTGGTCAGAGTGAATTTGGCTGTGCTTAAAGAACATAGACGGAAAGGAATTGGACTCTCTCTACTGAAAAGAGTCTATGAGTTTGCCAAGGAACACAAAAAACGTGTCATAATTGGAAGTACCACTGACAAGGAAGGTAGGGATCTGAATCATAAAATCGGAGGAACGGAAGCTCTTGAGATGCGTGTTTATCGTCTGAGTTTGGATGAAGTTGACTGGAAGATGGTTGAGAGCTGGAATCGCGAGGGGGGAGAGAGATCGCCTGATGCCTTTCTTGAATTCTATGAATCTATACCTGATGAGATTCTTGCAGCTTATTGTGAAAAGTATACAGAAGTGTATAACCAAATGCCTCTAGATGAACTCGATGTTGGTGATTTGGTCTACACTCCTGAGCTAGTGAGGAAATATGAGGAAACCTGTGCGAAGTCTGGTGAAACCTGGCTTAAGGCGGTAATAAGCGAGAAGAGTGGGGACATCTCTGGAATGACGGATGTTCTCTATCATCCCTCAAAGGCTCCACTATTGACTCAAATTCTAACAGGAGTCGATGAAAAATACCGTGGTCATGGAAAAGGAAAGTGGGTAAAAGCAGCGATGCTTCTGAAAGTTCGCGAGAAATTTCCTGACATTAGGGCAATATCCACCAGTAATGCCACTTCTAATGCACCTATGATTTCAATCAATGAGCGTCTAGGTTTCAAGTTACATCTCGAAACATACAATCTCCAAATTGATACTGAGAAGCTTGGTGATTTTCTGAAAGGAAAATGAATGATTTGTTGTTGCCCAATTGGGTCAATCATGCATTGCTAACTCAAGTTTCATAGTCCTTAGACAACATCCCAAACGCTTTTGTGCATCACTGTATCGAGCGGGCACCGGTGAATCTCTTGAAAATCATCGAGTGTGTGCCCAACTTCTCTGAAGGAAAGCGACAAGATGTCA
>JBHLRP010000029.1:0-39493 GCA_048882485.1 Candidatus Thorarchaeota archaeon | reverse complement strand
GATCTTGTGGGGTTTCTCGACCTCATTGTACTGAGCATCCAAGACATCCTCGATATGTTTGAAGCTGAATTTCTGGTCAAGATTACAATCTTTCGAGACCTCGAGGAAGGGGCAGTTGAGGTAGGCGTCATCTCCAATTACCTGACGATGTGGAGTGTTGAGCCCAATATCGAGCCTCATGCTCTAGAGAAACTCTTGAAGGATCTCGATGAACACTTTGATCTTCTGCGGGATATCTTCCTGGGCAAGACTGGAATTCATCTTCCTGATGTCTATCGAAAGGTGTCGTTCTAGCATTCTAATTCGAAGAAGCAAGCCTTCTGGAGACTTGTTTTCTGGCTTCTTCAATCAGGAGCAGTACTACTCCAAATATGGCAATCTCGACCCATTCCCACACCTCGAGCTGGACGAGTCCAAATACAGTTGAAAGAGGGGGGATGAGGAAGAGGATGCTGACAAGCAATATGTCGATTACATAGACTGCCAATATGACCTTGTTCGTTAACAGTCCCATTTCTGCTATTGATTTGGTAGGTGATCGGCAGTTTTGCACACTGTACCATTGGAGAATGATTAGGGACACAAACAGCATGGTTCGTATCTTATCTTCAGATTGGCCAATATGTTGGAAATAGACGAATATCACGAAGCCTGCCATGACGATGCCATACAGAAATGCCCGGCCAAGTGTGTCCCTTGAAAGAATCCGGTCTCTTAACGATCCTGGGCCTTGGTTCAAGAGTCCTTCTTCCTTGGGCTCAAGTGAGAGAGCAACATCAAGCATCCCATCTGTTACGAGATTAATCCAAAGGATTTGCAGAGGAAGGAGCAATACTGGATTCTGGAATAGCAATAGAATCCCCAATATGGCGAAGCTCTCGGCCAAGTTTGTTGAGGTCAGAAATAACACTACTCTCCGTAGCGAATTAAGAATATGTCGTCCCTCCTCGATTCCGTCAACAACCGCCTCAAATCTCTCATCCTGAAGAACTATGTCCGCGGCTTCCTTAGCAATGTCAGTACCCGTAATTCCCATTGCAATTCCTACATTAGCTTGACGCAGAGCGGGACTATCATTCACTCCGTCTCCTGTCATGCTTACAAGCTGCCCTTGATTTTGGAGGGCTTTTACAGCACGGAGCTTGTGTATTGGATTTGTACGTGATAGGACCTTTGCTCCACCAGATAGCGCCTCTTCAAGTTCCTCTTCACTCATATTGTCGATGTCATCACCTGTTAGGCTTGTATGCCCGAGGTCTTCATCAAATATCCCAACTTCCTTCCCAATTGCTTCTGCAGTGAATGCATTATCACCTGTTATCATCAGTACATCAATGCCAGCTATTTTGGATTTCAATATGTAATCTCTAACTCCCTCCCTAGGCGGATCATTGATGCCACATATGCCGAGGAATGTCATATCCTTCAGGTCTTCCTCGCGAATCTGCGGCGAATCTGTGGGAATTTCCTTGACTGCACACGCTAGAACTCGAAGTCCTTGTGATGCAAATTCACCGACGAAGTATTCTGTTCCAGAGGGCTTTTCCAAGAACGACTCAATGACCTCCGGCGCACCCTTCACAATTAGCAGGCCATTCCCACTCGTGATATCAAGTGCATCAATTTTTAGGCGGGGAACATGAAAGGTCGCCATGTATTTGCGCTTGCTGGTGAACGGGATCTCTGAAACCCGCGGCCAAGCCTCATCTAGGACATATTTGTGCAGTTGAGCTTTCTCTAGCGCAACAAGCAGAGCCGCCTCCGTTGGTGAGCCTTTTATTCTCCAGATTCTGTCTTCTCCGGTGCACTTACGCACGGGGTCATCTTCTGTCAGACAAAGAGAATACACCTCGGAATCATTGCATAAGGCCATTGAGCTCAGCAGCATCTCTAGGTCAGGATATTCCGTGAGACTTCCTCCACGTATTGGAACTCTTCTTTTTTCATCCGTCTCTACTACAACTCCAATCGACCTTAGACACCCCTCTGGACCGCATCCCTGAATGAAAATTGCTCCAGTTTCTGGACTGAATCCGCTTCCACTTGCTTCAAACATATTGCTGGTTGTAAGGATTCGTCGAACCATCATCTGATTCTTCGTGAGCGTTCCTGTCTTATCTGAACAAATGACGTTCACAACACCCAGAGTTTCAATGACGCTAAGGTTTCTCACTATCACATTCTTCCTTGATAATCGGTACACCCCGACAGATAGCACCACTGTGACAATAGCAACCAAACCTTCTGGAATGGCTGAAACAAGAGCAGAGAGTGAGAACAATAGTAATTCTGTGGTTTCAATTCCTCGATAGATACCCAAGATGAAATTTAGTCCAACAAAGGCTACCGCTGCAATCAGGAAAAACACACTAAGCCTCTTGAGGCGCACCGCGATGGTTGATTCTTCTTTCTCAACATCCGCCAATTCGCGATTTATTTTTCCCAAGACAGTATTGTCACCAGTCTCTTCAACAAGGATTCTAGCTCGTCCCTCTGTAACAAATGATCCTGCAAAGACCTGGTTTGACTTCTCATAGTAATGAGGATTCTCTATTAGACAAACAACATCTTTCTTTATTGGGACGCTCTCCCCAGTAAGAAGACTCTCATCAACATGGAGATTCCTTTCAAACAGGACCCTGCCGTCAGCTGGCACTCTCTCTCCAGCTCGAAGGAGCAGAACGTCTCCAGGTACGATTTCGCTTGATGGGATATCACGTTCTTCCCCTTCTCTGACAACAAGAGATCTCTCCTCGATTAGCTGACGAACGGACTCAATTGTCTTCTCAGCTTTCCACTCTTGTATGAATCCAATTATGGCATTGATTATCAAGATGATAGCAATGACCACGGCATCTATCGCATGGTCGGCGACAATGGAAACTACTGCTGCGACGATTAGAACGTAGACTAATGGTGAATTGAATTGTCTTAGAAACAAGAAGAGCGCATTCTCTCGTTCCTTAAGAGTAAGCTCATTGGGACCTTCCTCGATTAATTTCTTTCTTGCCTCCTCCTGGGTAAGTCCCTCAGGATTCGAACCTAAATTGGTTAAGCATTCGCTATAGTCTAGCATACCTTCTTGCGAGCTTCTTTTTTCCATTCTGAGAACGCCTCTATTTCCAAGCGAACTGCGATAATCGCCACCATATATGCGTCGCGCTTGAATCTCACCTAGGCATGTCTGCCCTCTCGAGTGAGTTTCAGCCTCATCATGATGTCATCAATTTCGGCCTCAATCTCGCTCCTTTCGTCATCATATGCAATATCAGAGAGTCTTCCTCCCTCGTACTCATTCTGTAGGTAGGTGAGTTTATTCGAGAGCACTAACTCTCTGATTTCGAGTTCTTGTTCACGCGCTCTCTTATCTGTGACTAATCTCCTGAGTTCGTCCTCAAGAGTAAAGATTTCTTCTTCAAGTTCGGCCTTCATTCGCAAATACAAGTCCTGAGGTATCTTCCCTTCAGTATACAAATCGACCATCTGAAGCAATGCATATCTCGTCGCATCTCTGTGTGCAGATATCTCCTCAGCAAGGTCAACCTCTTCCAGGAGGTTGAGTTTGGTTGCCAGAATGGGAGTCGTGAGCCCTTGCAACGCGAGACTTATCATTAAAACTATGAAGACAATCGAATTGATTTGGTTGCTCAACAAGTCGTAATCCGTTATCTGATATTCTGTGATGACGGAAACAGCAATGGCAGCTAATGCTGCACTTGCAACACCCTTCACACCTGCCCAACTTAGGAAGAACCTATCGCGAACTCCCATGCTTCGATCCGGAGATGTAACAAGGAATACTGATACTGGTCTTGCAACGAGAATTACAAGGAGAGCGACTACGATACCAGAGATTACGGTGCCTGGATTTGATATCAGAAACATTGTATCCAGTGTGAATCCGAGTAGAATGAAGATGACAATCTCAAACGCAAATGAAACATTCTTCATGACACCTCGCATGGATTTCTGGGGTAGAATCTCTAGGCCTATTCGCTTGGCATTTGCCATGAAAATCCCTGTAAAGACACAAGCTAAAGCTCCAGGGTGGACTCCTGGCAGATTAGCTCCTTCTAGGAGCAAGGACATTGCCTCGCCGATTCCATAGGTCAGTATTGGAGTTGCCGCCGTCAAAATCGCAATATCCGTGTCTCCTCCGGTTATATGAAGTAGCCATCCAATCCCATATGCCATTGCATATCCAATAAGAACTCCCAATCCCATACTCAAGATGAAATCTAGGATTACGAGACTCCATTCTTGTGCTAGCGCAAGTACCACTAATGGCTCAAATACCGTCAAGACTAGCACAACACTTGTAGCATCGTTAAACACTGCTTCTCCTTCAAGTATTGCAAAGAGCTTACGCTTAACCCTGACGCCGCCAGTTTCTAGAACTGAAAAGAGGGCTGCAGGATCTGTGGGGGAGAGAATCGCTCCAATTAGGTATGCAGCGGCTACAACTACTATGCTGGAACCAAGAATGAGGGCAATTGTTACGCCAGCTATTATGGATGTCAGCAGAACTCCCAGAGTTGCAAGGAGCAGGACAGGGCCTAGCGATAATCTTAGCTCTTTAATATTCAATGTGAGTCCAGCATAGAATAACACTGCTGCAAGTGTTAGCTGTGCAACGAACTCAATACCTATTGATTCTACGAATCCTTGATTTGGGAATAATTGAGCGAGAACTATGCCTGAAATGATTAGAAGGATTGGATAGGGAAATCGATATTTCTCAGCAAACTTGGCCAAACCAGCTCCTATTATGAGAATACCAACGAAAAGGTATTGCTCAGCAGCCAAGAGTCACACCTCAAAAACCTTCGACAGTTTCAGCGAAGTCTTGTAGGTTATCCGTAATATGTTCCAGTTCTCCCACAATCTTTCTCATAAGATAGACCACATAGCCTGGATGTCCTTCGGTTGCTACGGAGATTTGGCGACATATTATTATATGCTCTTCATCCACTTCACGCTCTATCCTTGAAATGGTTTCGCTACACTCAGTGATTGCATTTGGATCATCAGGAAATCCATCTGCCATATTCTTGAGGGCAAGGACTGCATCGTAGACTTTGCGAGAAATGGAACTCAAAGAATCCATGAAAACTGCGTCAAACTCAACATCTCTCAACATATCTATCATAAAGAATATGCGTTGATACGCTCCGCCGATTTTGACAAGAGATGACAAGGCTTCAAGAGCAATCAAACCCACCTCGTTTGTTGGAAGTCGATTAGAAAAGCTATGTTTTGGTACTATCTTCTGAAATGCTTTTGTCACTTTGTTTCGATCAGTTGCCCAATCAGATTCGCAGTCTCCCGTTATTGCTTTGCATAATTCCCGGTCAATTGCTTCTGCTATCTCGACCAAATGCTCCGCAATGTGAGCAAGTCCTTTGGCAATGTCAGTCCGATCCAATACTTCGATTGTCACGGTTCATTCCTCCAAGGATTCCGCTCGTTTCCAGCGTAACGCTAAATTGACACGAATTGTGCTCTTCCGAATCTTTACTTCTAATCCAGTTTCAATAGGCTCCCCCAGCTGCAGTTCAATCTGGCCTTCTCTCAAGCTTGGCATTGGAAGCTCTATGCATTCACCCTTTCGAATCTCTTCAGCCATTTTCTCAAGGAGTTCAGCAAGTTTCGAATGGGTGCGTTCTTCTTCAAACTCGTACTCATCAATATCCATGATTCAAACCTCATGGAGATAATTGATTGAAAGGCGAGAGTCCTGCCTTTTTAGCCTAACCATTGTGACGAAAACCGCCATCCTTTATTGCAAAATCACTGGCTGAGAGATTCACGGTGACATCCACATTCCAGAGTGATTATGATGAACGAAGATGACATGATCGTCTTGTTCAAGAGAATCAAGATGAAGAGCGGTACATTGCTCAGAGCACTACCAAAGTTTAAGCCATGTACTCCTGACATGAAAAATGTGAATATTTTGGTGACTTGTCCTGCTTATTCTGAGAACTAACACGAAATGAAAGCGGAGTCATAATCGTCTATCTCATGCTATATGTAGAATCAGAGCATCTCTGCCAGAACTATTAACTCCACTTTCCTGCGTCGTATCGATTTTCAAGCATAGGGATGTCCCAGGAAGAAAGCATAGATTAAACAGCATGATTTCAGAAGACTTGCTATGGTCGACAAGGAATACAATGAGGAAATGATGCAAGATGAAGGCATCATTGTAGACACCTCACTTGACATTCTAAGAGAGGGCGTGAAGAAGGTCCTCTTTGAATTTAATGAAACTATCTTGGACATAAGTGGTAAACCAAGAGCAAGTGAATCTGAAATCAAGTCCGGAGATACGGTTCTTTTTGTGGAAGCCATTCCAAATGTGCCTGCTCGTATTGTAGCCGTTTATATCGACAGGAATTCCTGGTATGTCAACGCAACTTCTGAAACTCCAAGGGGAGGGTATCCTTCTGGGAGAGATGCAATGAAAGCAGCTGAAATGGATCTTAAGAAACTGAAAATTCTAGAAAGATTTCTGATTGAAAAAGAAGGTAAAACCCATGTAAAGGATGTAGAGGACTGGAAACCAGACCTAAGAAGTGATGCTGCTGATGTCCTCAATATTCTAAGGCAGGCAATCAGGAAATGGCATCATAGGCTTATCGATTAATCTCCATGCCGTACCGTTCGCAATCCGAGAGAAGCGATTCTAAATCAAGTTCAGAAGATTGCATTCTCCTTTGATATGCTGTGAAATTGTTCATTGATATGCATATCGGGCTTAACGAAAACCGCCATCCTTAATTGCAAAGTCACAGGCTGAGAGATTCACGGTGACATCCTCAATCCTGAGGGATTACAATGAACGAAGATGAAATGGTCGTTACTCCTTGGGAGGTCAAAGGCAAGGTTGACTATGATCGCCTCATTAAAGAATTCGGAACAGAAAGAATCACACCTGAACTGAAGGAGCGAATGGAAAAGATCGCAGGAGATCTTCACATTATGCTGAAGCGTGACCTCTTCTTCTCTCACCGCGACCTAGGTTGGATTCTCGACGAGTATGAGAAGAGGAACAAGTTCGTTCTCTACACTGGACGTGGTCCCAGTGGCCACACACATATTGGTCACCTTGTTCCATGGATGTTCACCAAATGGATGCAAGACAAGTTCCAGACGCGGCTATACTTCCAACTAACCACAGATGAGAAGGCCTTCGCAGACGTCCAACTTAGTATTGATGATGTGAAGCATTTCGCCTATGAAAACACGCTTGACTTGCTTGCTTTAGGCTTTGAACCAGAGGATACCTATATTATAGAGGATATTGGACACATTGACCTGTTGTATGAAGTCGCTGTTGATGTTGCTAAAAGAGTGACCTTCTCTACTGTGAAAGCCACCTTTGGCTTCACCAATAGCTCAAACATTGGGCTAGTTTGGCATCCTGCGATGCAAGCCGTTCCTGCTTTCATACATTCCTGGGTATACCAGACGAAAACTCCATGTATCATTCCATGTGCAATCGATCAAGACCCATTCTGGCGAGTTACCCGAGATGTAGCAGAGCGATTAGGATACTACAAGCCCGCATCTATTCAGTGCACATTCGTTCCTGGATTGAAAGGACAGGATGGAAAGATGTCTGCATCCGAACCTATGTCTGCAATTTTCACAACGGATACGCCAAAGCTTGCGAAGAAGAAGGTGATGGCTGCTTTCACAGGAGGAAGAGCAACAGTCGAGGAACAGCGGAAACTAGGAGCTAATCCTGATATCTGCAGTGTCTTCAAGTATTACCTCTTCATTTTCGTGCCAGATGATAAGGAACTTGCAAAGATTGAACAAGGATGCAGATCTGGTGAGCTCCTGTGCGGGGAGTGCAAGCAGATTCTTGCTCCTTTAATGCTAGAGTTCTTGGAGAAGCATCAAGCAACAAGAGAAGAAGTAAAGGATCGCGTTCATGAGTATTCGGCGGCGAGACTCAGAGATGAAATGAAACGGTAAATCATCCTTGACTCTCCCACTTGGAAGCAATCCTTAATATCACAAATGAGTGAAGCTGCCTGAGTATAGGAGGCGGCGCTTCTTGAGAAGCTACATAATAGAGAATCCGGATATCGACCTTCTACTTAGCCATCTCTCAGAGAACTTCTCTAATATATTCAAAAGAATCAGTCGCTTTGAGGAGATTAGGTTTGGAGTCTTCATTCATCGAATGCCAGCGAATGATCCGAATGTTGATTTCATCAAGTTGACAACAGTGGTGGAATATATCCCTTCACGCAAAGAGGCTATCTTAACCTTTGAAAGCTCTCTATACGAGGATAAAGAAGCTAAATTGGCCGATGAAATTCTTGGTCCAGCCAATAACAATCAATGGAACTACAGACGCAATGACAGAATAGTTCAGGCCTGCCCCCATTGTAAAGCATCATATGCCTATAGAATTGATTTAGAGCAACAGAACGTTGCAACTGTTGTATGTCACAACTGCGCTAAGGAATTCCTAGTTCACCCTGCATATTGATGCGCTCAGATTTATGTAGTAGTGAAGCTTCTGCCTCATGAGGGGATGATTTCACATGCAGAGCTTTTTGCTGAAGAATCTCGATATCGAAATTCTTCTCAGATTTCTAGAGGAGTCGTATGCGAACACGTTCGAGAGTCAAGAAGACTGCCTCCATTGTCTTCGGGTTCTTTCTCCATGACCCCTTCTCCCAGAGAAGGCCTGGAGAACTGACATTGGGTATCGTTTTGGACTATGAGGCAGAAGGAAATTTGGCGACATTATGGTGTATTGCAACAGGCGGTGTTCGAATGGAGGATAGGGCCCTTCAAGCCGCTGAACGGGATTTCACATTATATGTTAGGAAGCTTGCAATCGATAAGAATTGGATAATCGATTATGGCCCAGAGAAAATGATTCTAACATGTCCATACTGCAACGCACGGTATACCTATCTTGCAGAGGAAATGAAGGGCAGTTTCGCGGATTCAACAAGATGCAAAAATTGCGATAGGCTGTTTAGACCAGAGTAGAGTGTTTCTCGTCTATACCTGACGAAGTCTTAAATGGCATCAGAACGCATGTCCCCCCAGAAAACTCCGAGGAGAGTTTACGATGAGTTCTGAAGCACAAGCAGTGGACGTATTCAAGTGTCCCGTCTGCAGCGGCAACGTCAAGACCGGCCCTGACGATGTCGTGATAACCTGCACTTATTGCGGTAGCACGACCACTATTGAGGGGAAGGCCATTGGCGACCACCTCATGGAGTCCGGCGTAGACCTTGATGAACGTCTAGGTGGCTTCCGAGAATTCCTTGACAAGAACAAGGGCATGAACAAGTCCCTTGTTCAGAAGGCTCAGGTCGTCGAGAACAAGCTACTTTTCGTGCCTGTCTGGACGGCTAAGGTCAAAGCTGACTCATGGTACAAAGGCTACAAGACTGTGCAGGTTCCAGTTCAGAAGACAAGAACCGTTCGCGACTCTGATGGCAATACAAGAACTGAGACCTATACGGACTATGAGACAGGCTATGTCCCTGTGCAGGATGAGATTCATACCGATACAGATGAGCGATTACTAGCAAGGAAAGGAGCCAGGTTCTATGGACTTGAAGAGTACCTGGAAAAGGTCGAACTCAAGAAAACAGAGCCTTATAATTTTGAGAAGATAAAGGACCTACGGTCCTTTGTGAATAATGAAGAAACGGACATGACCCTTCTAAATGCAGAGATAGGTGAGGAGGAGTTCGAGAAGACCATCCATGGTCGAGTGGCCGATCGACATCGATCGCAAGCCGCAGGTGGACTCAGCGAGCTATTTGACTGTAGAACGAACACTGAAGTCCGTGGCACCACTTATCTGCAAGCACCTTTTGCTCTAGTACGCTACAAATTTGAAGGCGACCTATACAAGGCCGCGCTAGATGGGCATAGTGGAAAGGTCGTTCTGGGTGAAATTCCAATCACTAAAGCACAGCGCGCGATGTGGACTCTGGTGGGTCTTATCGGAATCGTGCTGGCGCTAATCGGTGGAGAGCTCGCATACACTCAAGCGATGCTGGCTGAACCGGAAACTGCTCTCCTACTTGGAGGAGGACTTGCTGCTGTGGTTGGATGGATAATGGCAATAGCTGGGTTCCGAGTGCTGATTATGACTCAGCGGGAGAAGAAGGGGTGATTGAATTGGCAAGATGTGCATTTTGCGACGCAGACTTTGAAGCTGGTCGTGGAGATGTCCTTTTAGTCTGTCCTTACTGCGGTACTGCACAGACTACTGAGGGAGCGAAATTCACTGACCACTACATGATACGCGTCCATTTTGATCAAGGAGAGGCTCAGACTACATTGCTGGACTGGGTTTCCAAACAGCTAGGCGCTCCTGCTGATCTGCCTGCCAAGGCCCGTTTCGTTCAGTATCAACAGTACTGGTATCCCTTCTGGATTAGCAGAGTGGACTCCAATTCAACCTATCGAGGTCTCGGTAGAGATGCGAACTTCTATGACGAGTGGCCTCAGAGAAGAGGAGCCTACAAGCGAATCGACTACTTCTGGAAGCCAGAGTCAGGGCAATTCACTAGAAGGCATGAGATCAGTATCCCAGGCGTGAAGGATCTTGATGAAGATGTCAAGAGACATCCCATCCCGACTAGAGCAAAAGAGTTCTTCAGCCACGCACACGCAGAGGAGTTTGACGGCAAGGTTCTTCACAGCAACATCGGTGAAGAAGAGGCAAAACGCCTGGCAAAGCAAATGGCATATGACAGACAGACGGCCCTTATCATGTCCGAAGTAGACAAGATTGAGGAACGTGATGATACAAATACTGTAGGGGAAACCTTTCTGGTACATGTGCCGGTTTGGGAACTAGAATACAAATACGGCAACAGCAAGTACAAAGCATCTGTAGCCGCCTCAACTGGCTATGTTATCGAGAGCAAATACCCAAGGTCCATGGCATTTCGTGCAGCAGGATTGGGATTTGGCCTCATACTCCTTCTCGGAGGAGCTGCACTCCTGGCTTTGGCATTTATGCTAGAGATATTTGTAGGCGCTGGTCTTGCTGGTGGAAGCCTTATGGCTATTCTAGGACTGGTCTTAATGTACAAGGGTGTTTCTCGAAAAGAAGCCAAAGAACAGATCTAGGGGCTCAGCCCCTATCCTCTCTTTTTTTTGCTTTCTAATTCGCAGAGTGAACCAGGGGATGAGCTGCTTCCTCTAGTCCGAGTAACTCGAGTAGAGGATTGCTTGAAGCCCATCTCCCTAGTTCTGGTCGGAGGACAGAATCAAGCACTGCCAGAGCATTGCCCTTGTCTTCCATTACAACAGGAGTGGATAGGAGTGCTTCCTTCACTCCGGCTCTTGTAATCCAGGGGCCGAGAGAATTGTTTCTGGCACTGCGAGAGAAATGGAATATGATATTGTGTGAAGCTTGCCTTTCAGCGGCCATTGTGTAGTAGGTCGAAAACCGGGCATTGTCAGCATGAACTGAAGTCGTGGTGTCAGTTGATGGACAACGAAGATCTTCCAGACTATTTGTACAGGTAAGGCCTCCTTGCCTCTTTTCCATTCTAAGGTAGTCAACCCTTGCTTCGCCGGGAATGGATAGAACTGTGAGACTATCACCAAGCAATGTCGACATATAGATCTTCGACTCACAGGACTGAGGGCTATCAGCAAGTTCTATTATGCATCGGCTGATGATTGTATCAATAGTCGCCTTGTAGGCGCTTCGTAGAGGCATTAATCTTCTATGAGCAAATGGACCCAAGAGACCGACTGACATTAGACGAGCAATTTGGTCGAGAGTATAGTCAAAATTCAACAGATTCCATATCGCTTCAGATGCAGGAACATCCATTTCAGTAACGCGTTGAGCTACCCTGCTGATTTCAGGTTCAGACAGAATCTCAATATTACTGGCGTTGACTAATGGACCGCATGGCAAAAGACCTTTCACTGAATGGAGTTCAGGATGAGATACCTCATCGACTTGAACATTGAGAGCTACAGGAGTCGCCGAGAGGGCAAGGGTCTGAAAGACTTCTACTATTCTTCTTGGCTCAACCTCCCAGGAATCTACTGAAAGAACGAACCTTAGTAGGTTCTTCCTCATATTGAAAATCGCATCTCTCTCAAGTCCCCCCCAAGATTCGGGATGGTCATAGATTGATAGCCACTCAGAGGCATCAGGCGTTGCCAAGATTCCAGCAGTTAGAATAGGATATTTCGCAGTTTCAATGAATAAGCCAGGGGGGCTGTAGACTGTCAGGCTTCTCTTCCGCGAAGCTGATTCGATTTGCGACTGGGATTTGAAGACCTGAGAGACCACCATTGCCAAGCCCCTGCCTGAGAGTATGGACCCTGCATCATGTGGGGTTGCTTTGCTAAGTTCATTCTCTAATGCAAGAATGCTCTTTCACGAATGGTGATGTCATGGAGAGGCCCCACCGAGACTATTCCTTAATATGCAGGAGCTATTCGCGTAGTCTAGTGCGTAGACGGTCCAGAATTGTGAAATACAGTTCATCAGGGTCACTTGTTTCAGAGAAACCGCCGGTGTAGACATCCCGACTTCCTCCTCCTCTTCCACCCATCTCATCCACAATGCGAGCTATATATTCACTTGCTTCCAATGGCATTTCGTTTGTGCTAAGTGTCAGAGTCGATTTTTCACTTGGTATGAAGAGTAGAACTACTCCGGGACCTGAAAGCTTGATCTTCTTTAGGATGCTCTTAATCTCCCTTGATTCCAATCCGGGGATGCATTCGTGGATAAGGGTGATGCCTTCAATGTTTTCAGTGGTGATTCCTTCTGAGATTAGCTTGACAATCTTTTCCTTGAGTAGCTTCTGATTCTCGGCTGCAGATTTTGCCTTATCAAGAACATCACCAATTTGCTCCATCTCAAATGGATAGCGGTGTTTGCGGCGAAGCACTTGATTGAATGTCACCACCAAGACTCTCTTGGCCTTTGGTCCGGAAGCAAATGTCACTCTGGTAACATTGTCTTTTGCTTTGAAATCTATGACCTTGAAGAGTTCAATATCCCGCGTATTGGTTACATGTATTCCTGAACAAGCGGAGCTATCGTGATCTCCTACACTCACTATTCTCATCATCTCATGCTTGTCAGTCAATCCTTCTCGTGCTCTGACTTCTGTGCTGACTTCAGATGCTTTCACCAGTTTGGTTTCCACTGGAATACCTTTCTCAATCATATGTTGCACGTTGAGTTCTGCGTCAACCAAATCGTCAATTCCAAGTTCTCCCCCTTCAAGATCCACGGTGCCTCGGTCTCCATCTATCCAGATATATCCAAGTTCAATTTTCGGATGGTTTCTCTTTATCGCCGCAACGAACAGATGTTCACCAGTATGATTCCTCATCATTGCTCTACGCCAACTCATGTCAATATGGATAGTAGCTGTCGTTCCTGGATCAATGGGTGAGTCAGCAATAAGCGCCAGATTGCCTTTGATTCTAGCAGTTTCATTGAACTTCGAAACTCTATCGCCAAATCGAATCTTACCTTTGTCACCGCCCTGCCCGCCTCCTGCGGCCCTGACAACCTCATCGCTGATAATTATCTGGTACTGATCATCAGACTTCATACAAGCTGCAATTTCAACATCAAACTGGTCCTTTTCGGGGTCGGACCAATACGGAAATTCATAAGTCAACGAAATTCACATCCGCCGAAATCGATAAAGCAGGGACGCACAGGTTCTATACTAACCTACCGGATTAGTAGAGGCGAATAATAGATGTCTAGATTCCTCAGGAGAGATCCACTGAAGAGAGCCAAGAAACATGTTGAGAAAGCACTGAAGGAGCTGGAGGATGATTACCCCGACTATGCCAGCACAGAGTATGAGAAAGCGGCAGCCTTGTTCCTTGAAGAACGAGAAATCGATTTCGCTGTGAAATACTTCAGAGAGGCGGCTAATTGCGCACTCATTGCTGATGACCACTCACGAGGTGCTGATATGAAGACTGAGGCTGCTAACGCACTTCTGTCAGATGCTAGGTTTGATGAAGGTGGCGCACTTCTGTCTGAGGCTTCTGACCATCTCTTTAGAGTGAAGAAACACAAAGGCTCGCTGAGGGCACTTGCAGTAGCAATCATATGTTATCTTGCTGCCAGAAACTTCAATACTGCTGTGAATCTCACGCGAAAAGCTGAGAAGCGTTTCTCCGGGTCGTCAGTGAAGGAGCCAATGTTTAGCTTCGCACAGCTTTCAGCAGAGGTTCTTTGTGAAGGCGCTTCCCCAGATGACAAAGTGGTGAGTAAAGCAATTAGCGCGGCTAAGCCAAAGCTTGCGGAAGGAGAACTGGTCAAGTTTGTTGCGGAGTCTGTAAAGCTAGCCCAAAAAACCGAGGTTGTGATTGAATGGGCTGGAGCTGCTCAAAATGAGATCAATGTCAAGACTCCTATTGAGTTTGAGTTGCGTTACAAATGTCCTGCTCCGGTAAA
The DNA here is from genome assembly GCA_048882485.1 of Candidatus Thorarchaeota archaeon. Taxonomy (GTDB): domain Archaea; phylum Asgardarchaeota; class Thorarchaeia; order Thorarchaeales; family Thorarchaeaceae; genus SMTZ1-83. The sequence goes on along the minus strand of JBHLRP010000029.1, from coordinate 25,032 downwards.
GGTGGTGGATAGGAGATACACGTTGTCAAAGAGCTTGAAATTCACAAAGGAGCCAGACATCGAGCCGCGACTCGGCAAAGAGGATTCTTGGCTCCTTGAGGTTCTTCCTGTTCTGAGTGGTGATGGGTCAGTGGGACCATTCAATTTAACACTTGAAGGAGAAAGCGTATTGGTCCATAAAATCAGTAATGCAATCGATTTTCGAATCGCCCGTGCTCCATCTGATTTGAAAATGAATCTTACACCTGAACGTTTGTCGTGTGCATTGGGCGACGAATCTATCTTTGACGTAGAGTTTGTGAATGAGGGCGATGGGCCAGCAGACAACATAAAGGTCACAGTTGAGCTTTCAGACGGCCTTGAGATATCGTTGGGAAGCATTGAGAAGACCATCCAATTCATTGGCCCCAGGGAGCGAATGAGATTCCAGATATTTGTCAGAGGAGTCTCTATAGGAGATGAAGTGGTAACCGTCAAAGCTGTTGATGGCAGAGTTGGGGAGGAGATAACGAAGTCTTCAACTGTAAGAGTCGCCTAAAAGCTCACTTTCCTCGTCGCCGTTTCTTCTGGTTCTCTTGGAGGATGTTTAGGCAGGCGCCCATTAGCTCCTGAATTGTATCTTGACCTTTGAAAGCCTTGAGATGGTCATCAGCGTCATCAAGTTCATTTGCTGTTAGTGCCTCGACAAATGAAACAAGAGTTTCAAGCCATTCTCCCCTTGTCTTCTCAATTGCGCGACGCGCTTTCTCTATCCTATCTTTTGCCTCCGTAGCCTTCTCAATAGTTGCTAATCCCATTGCTGCCAATGAAAGATCTATGACCGCGCTTTGGGGCTTACCTTCCTTAACCGCTTTTTCTGCAGCCTTGTCGTACAGATTGCCCATGTTTTCAGCACATGTAAGGAAATATTCGCTATTTCCAAGCTTGTGACATGCAAACGCTGCCCAGAGGTATGCTTGAGCAGCGGTTTCGGTCAAATCCTCCTTGAGGGCGTATTCTGCTGCATGCTCGAAGAGAGTCAATGCTGTATCTAATTCACTTACCTGCTTATACTGCGATGCAGCCTCGAAATAACCTGTAGCCGCCGCTTTGTTGTCATCCTCTGAAACCTTTTCCTCTGCATACATATGATAATACTCTGCTGCTTTGCGAGTCATTTCAATAACCCGGTCGAGATAGCATCCTGCAGCTTGTTTGTATTGATTTGCTGCTTGGTAGAAATTCTCACTATCTGCGAACTCGCCAGCGAGGCGTTCCCACTGTGCACATTCTTCTTCCATCGTATTCTCGACCTCAGTTACAGCTAAATATACGGCGGACTCACTTAGTTCCCCGAGTTGGGTGCGTACGGTACCTCCTGTCAAGCACAAATATGTTACTCCGATAGAGTTGCCTCGAAAAATCGAGCATTTCTTGAAAGGCGGACTATTCTCCTAGTGACTTTATATTGGCAATTGTGAGGCCGAGTCCTAGGTGGAGGGAAACTGCTGATGTCATGTTTTGACATTGATAATGACTCAACGCATCCGCTTTGGTTCAAATTGGGTGTGGAATTCTCTTCGACACTATCTGGGGAACCATCCATGTACATATGGGATGTATCTCATGACATATTCACCGAACCTAATGACCGCAATGCGGTCAACTTTACATCCAATGTGTTCGTTTCGGACGATGCTGATACACTGACAGTCTTGTCAGGGTATACTGCGCTGGCAGGGAGCACAGCTGATGCGCAAGATGGCAATGCACTCACCATCGTGAGTAATGACAAGCAGACTCTCTATAACGGCTATCTTATTGATACATGCACAGGTGATGAGGATGATTCGACATATCGAGACTCCGTTGAGCTTTGGCAGAACGAGATAGTGTTCACGACAATTCCCGGAGGAGGACTGCCCTTTAATCTTGATTTGACAAAGCTTCTTATCATCGGTGGATCTGCTCTTGCTCTCATCCTGATTCTTGTTCTTGTATCACGCCGCCGTTCTGGTGGCTCTACTCCCAAGAAGCAGCCCAAGAAGAAGCCCGCCAAAAAGAAGAAATGAATTCCATAGAAGCCCTCGTCACGAGGGCTTCCTCGTCCTTTTTACAACTCTGACCTGCGGCTAGGGGGATTGAAGATCTTTTAGAATCTCTTTGGCACGTTCGACCTTGACCAACTTCTCCTTGATGAGTTGCTCAGCAATCTTGTCAACCAAGTCGCCTCTTGCACCAGCAGTGGCAGCGACGTTTCTTGCATGAAGCGACATGTGGCCTTTCTGTATGCCCTCAGATGCTAGAGCCCTTAATGCAGCGAGGTTCTGTGCTAGTCCAACGCTGGCGATGATTCTGCCAAGTTCTGTTGCTGTTTCAACTCCAAGAATCTTGACACATGCCCTTGCCACTGGATGGACTTTCGTGGCTCCTCCAACAAGTCCCACCGCCATGGGAATCTCAATACTTCCAACGAGGTGGCCATCCTTCGACTTTTCGTATTTTGTCAAAGAGCTGTATCCATCTACTGCGGCGTAGCTATGTGCTCCAGCTTCAATCGCCCGGAAGTCATTGCCTGTAGCAATTACTACCGCATCAATGCCGTTCATTATCCCTTTGTTATGGGTTGAACACCGATAGGGATCTGCTTCTGCAAAAGCCCAAGCTGCAATAATCCCGTCAACTACCTCTTCTCCGCCAAGTAGCTCCTTATCAAATGTAGCAGAAGACCTGACCACTCTTAGGTCCGCGAGGTTAGAGAGAATTCGGAGAAGGACTTTTCCACCACTAATCGTTTCAATGCGCGGAGCCAAAGCCTCCGCCATCGTATTAACAGCGTTCGCTCCCATAGCATCTCTTGTATCAACGATGAGTTCTGTGATTACCATAGGTCCAACCTTGGTATCTATAACTTTCACTCTGAGATCTCTTGCTCCTCCCCCGAACCGAACCAGGATTGGATCTTGTTCATTTGCGAGGGCTATGAGGTCACCCTTTGCCTCAAGGATCTTCTCTTTTGCCGCAAATGGCTTTGGAACTTCAACCGCCTGAATCTGGCCGATCATGACGGGACCCGTATCTTCTGCAGAGAACCCGCCGTGCGGTCTTGTCATCCGCGCTGCATTACTAGCGGCTGCGACCACTGACGGCTCTTCCAGGGCCATTGGAATCAAGTAGTCCTTATCATTTATCCTGAAGTTTGTCGCGATTCCAAGTGGCATAGTCATAGACCCAATGACATTCTCAATCATATGGTCAAGAACTTCCATGTCAACTGTGCCAGGATCAAAGAGGGGCTTGAGTTCATCTTCTGGGATTCCAGTAATCTCTTGAATCTTCCTTGCTCTCTCTTCTCGCGTTAGCTTGTAGAAACTTGGGATTCGTGAGTCCTCTACCAAGGTGTCTCCCTCTCCCGGACACAGTGCCATTGCCATAAAAAGGATGCTCAACAGCCTAGATAATGCGGCAGATGCTATCCTGACCATATTTTTGATTAAACTAGCGTATCCTGTTCGATTGATTAATTACTTTAATAGACCTCTAAATGCTGAGTTGGTGGTTTGAATCATAGAGGAACACATTCAGGAATTCTTATGGCAATTCTAGTTCTTGTTCCTTTTGGGATGGCTGAAGCAACTATCAATCATGGATTATATTGGGGAATTGAAGTTGATGATAGGTTCGACTACAACTATACGGAACTGGGATGGAGTGCTGATGGAACTAGATACCTCGATCACAGCCTAGACTACTATGTTGTCGTTGACAGTCTCCCTAGTATTCCTGTAAATGTCACAGAGATTCCGAAAATATCTGCTACAGTCGCCGATGTGGTGAACATCTACTTTTCATTCTATCTCATGAACGGTACTGAGATTACAGGCGACATTATTTTTTGGCATGGAAATTTGCGTTGGTCTGCATATCCTGTTGGAAATTGGAGCTTGGTTGAAGAATGCACGATTGATAGGACGTGCAGGTTTGATAGATCTTCACTTCTTGCAGAAATGAATACTACCATTAGTTTCCCAGTAGATATCGAGATTATTGACACAGAAACTGAATGGGGATTAATCACCTCTGTGGAACTCAATAGCTTGGGTATTCACATTCAAAATGAAACTGTGAAGTATTCCAAGGCGGATGGTGCACTCAACCTCTTTGAGATGAACTGCCTCTTGCAAAACGGCGATTATCTGACCTTCAGAACCTCTCGTCCAGGTGGAGGAGTCGATAGTATGGTTCTGCTTGGAATAGGTGCAGTTACGATCGGATTAGCCGCATTTGTGGCGGCTATCCTCAAGAAGAGAGGCGTCAGATGAGCTTGAGACGGATCCCCCTCTTCGCTGAGCAACTACCGACCAGTGTCGGTAGAAATCTTAAGCCAAGCCAATTCCACCAAACTCTCATGACGCAAATCATTGCTCCATGTGGAATCGACTGTGTTGAGTGTGAGGCTTTCAAAGCAACAAAAGCTGACGACTGGGAAGAACTTGCACGGATTGCAGAGTCTTGGTCTGAAGATGAAGACACAGTGTATGAACCAAAGGACATGCTCTGTGATGGCTGCTTTGGACCTCGTATCAATGGTTCCTGTGTGACCTGCGATGTTCGGAAATGCGCTCTTAATCAAGGATTTCATCTCTGTTCCAACTGTGAGGATTACACTTGCCCAACTCTCGAGAAGCTATGGAAGAGCTTCTCGAGTCATGATATTGATGACTTGAAGGAGCGTCTCTTGATGGCCAAGCTTGCAATCTAGAGAAGAATATCGTTCTGTGTGTCTGGGACCATACGTTTAAGTCGGGTGCACTCAAGCATGCGAATTGGTAGTATCCATGAGTTCCGAGAGAGACTTTGGCGAGATTGTAACTGGACTCTGCAAGAAGAGAGGCTTCTTCTGGGGCCCTTCGCCCGAGATATATGGAGGCAGTTCCGGATTATACGATCTTGGACCTCTGGGCAAGCTACTGAAGAATAGACTCGAGGACAGAATTAGATCCTCATTTGTGAGAGCTGACTTCTGGGAGGTAGAGTGCCCAACAGTATCACCTGCCATTGTCTGGAGAGCATCGGGTCATCTAGAAGGCTTTATCGATCCCGTCGTTCAGTGTACAAAGTGTCAGGAAGTATTTCGAGCTGACACACTCATCGAGGAGCAAGCGCCAGACGCGAACATCAAGGGTCTGACGCCCGAGGAGCTGACAGAATCAATCAAGAAACACGGTATCAGGTGTCCATCCTGCAAAGGAGAACTCAGCGATGTGACACAGTACAACCTCATGCTTAAGACTCGCCTTGGAATTGATACTGAAGCCTACATGAGGCCGGAAACCGCAACTTCAACTTACCTGCTATTCAAGCGATTCCTCACATTCTTTCGCGACAAGCTTCCGGCATCTGTCTTTCAGATTGGGAAAGCATACAGGAATGAAATCTCGCCAAGACAGGGTATGCTAAGGCTCCGGGAGTTCACACAAGTTGAGGGTCAGATTTTCCTGCTCGAGAAAGATGAGATGGAATGGCCACCTTATGAGGAGGTCAAAGACTTCAAGCTCCCTCTACTCCCCTATCAGACCCAGGAGGAGGACAGCGAGAAGGTGTCAATGACCAAGATGTCAGCGGCTCTGAAAAGGGGCTATTTCCAAAAGCCTGCCTATGCATGGTGTGTTTATCTCGCCTATCGAATCTTCAAAGGGATGGGCTTTCGTGATGAGAACATTCGCCTGCGGCAGCACCTTCCCACGGAGAGAGCTCATTACGCAGCGGATGCATGGGATGTTGAAATCAATACACAGAGCTATGGCTGGGTAGAGTGCTGTGGAGTTCATGACAGAGGCAATTATGACTTGAGTCGACATCAAGAGTACTCAAAGGAAAAGCTGAGTATCAAGGTGAACAAACAGCCTGTCGTTCCTGAGGTCTTGGAGATTGCCTTTGGAGTTGAGCGCCCATTATTCAGTATAATAGACAACTCCTATGCTGAAGACGAGGAGCGTACATGGCTCAGATTCCCTCCCGAGATTGCACCGATTCAGGTTGCTGTCTTTCCACTCATGGGCAAGGACGAGCTACTCGGTCCCGCTAGAGCTATATATGACGAGATAGTGGATAGTGGTCTAATCACATATTTTGACCAAAGTGGTTCTATCGGAAGGCGCTACAGACGACAGGATGAGGTTGGCACTCCCTACTGTGTTACCGTAGACTATCAGTCATTGGAGGACCAGACTGTTACTGTGCGAGATCGCGATAGCATGGAACAGGTGCGAGTTAAAACGAGCGATCTTGTCGGAGTTCTGAAAAAACTCGTCAAAGGAGAGCAGATATTCGCCTCTCTGAAGTAGGAAGAGTCTCCACTTTCTGGGGAAAGAGAGATAAGGTCCCCAAGTATCATAGAGCAAAGAGAGGGTGTCAATGAGCGAAAATACCGAACCAGTTCAAATCAAGACTGTTCTCGTAGCAGTGGATGGCTCTGACTATTCGGATAAAGCTGTCCGATATGCATGTGCTATTGGACCAAAGCTGGGAGCAGAGGTAGTCCTTCTTCATGTTGTGCCAATGCTGGTTTCTGCTACTCCATATCATGATACTGTGTCGGATCAGCCATTCCTTGCTCTCCAAAAGGTAGGAGAGGACATCCTCGCGAAAGCCAAGAAAATCGCAGTCGGTTTGGGATGCGGCGTCACCGAACTCATATCTCATGGTGATCCTGCGAACAAAATAGTCGATATAGCTTGTGAGCGTGAAGTAGAACTGATTATCATGGGCTCTCGAGGGGTTAGTGGCATCAAACGTTTGTTTGTGGGCTCGATAAGTGATAAAGTTGTCAATCATGCGCCCTGTCCGGTGATGATTGTTAGATAGTCCGTCAACACGCTGCGCTTTGGTGGGCGTTCTTGTTGGTGAAAAGTCCGAGATACGGTGTTTCGGTTGACCTCGGCACGTCTCAAATCACTATGCACCTTGTTGACTTGAGTACTGGGTTGGTTGCTGATTCCAAACTGGTTCCAAATCCGCAGGTTGAATTTGGTTTAGATGTGATTTCAAGGATTGTCTTCCATCGTAGAAGCGAGAAGAACGCCCAACTAGTCACAGATGTCGTGAGAAATGCTGTCTTTGCCGGAATTCTTGAGATGGCATCACAAACGAATATTGATCCCGCCTCAATAAGACTTGTAGTTATAGTGGGCAACACAGTGATGCATCATATGTTCTATGGAATGTCTACCAAATCGCTTCAAGCTCCTCCATTTCGTGCTACAGGTAAGGACGCTATATCAGTTCCTGCTCCGGGAGTTGGGCTTCAATTAGGCGAGGGTGCCCTATGTTACTCGCCACCAATTGTTGAGTCCTTTATTGGTCCTGACGCCTTGATGCTGCTTCTCGTATCCGGTGCTTTGGACTCCGATCAGAATCTCGTTTCGATTGATGTCGGAACTAATACTGAGATTGCAGTCCGTAGTCCAAGGGGCCTTTGGATGGCGTCGGCTGCATCTGGCCCAGCATTTGAAGGCATGTCTCTCGCTTGCGGAGTTCCCGGAGAAAGAGGCGCAATTGCCAGCGTTGAATTGAGGGAAACTCGCGAACCAAGGATTACTGTAATAGGAGGCGGCAAGCCTAAGGGGATATGTGGCTCTGGTGCAATATCAGCTTTGGCCAGCCTTCGTGATGCAGACCTGATGAACGCGAAAGGCTCTATTCGTCGGGATGTTGCGTTTGAATGGCTGAAGATAGTATCAGGCGGACCGCGGCTAGTATTGGCCAATGCATTTAGGTCCGAAACTAAGAAGCCCATTTTCTTATCACAATCAGATGTTAGAATGCTCCAACAGTCCAAAGCTGCTATTGCTGGCGCTGTGCGACTCCTGTTGCGAAAGGCCAAGTGTTCGGCGTCTGAGGTCAGCCAATTCTTCCTAACAGGTGCATTTGGTACTGCGCTGAATCTGGAAGATGCTTTCCAAATTGGCCTCTTTCCCCGTTTTGAGAATGCTCATTTCCGGCAATTTGATGGAGGCGCCATATCGGGTGCAGACATGATTCTAAAAGATCCCAAACTCCGTTCCAAGATTGAAAAAGCACCTGAGAGAATTAGCTACATCGAGTTGACAGATAATCCTGAGTTTCAGGAGTACTACCTAAAATCGCAACATTTCATCCCTATCTCTGATTAATAGACTAAATCGTCTGAGTCAAATTCCTCTCCATCTCTGATGCGTGAGGAGGATAGTGGTCTCCCATCGGGAGTCCTGACTCTCGGAATGACAATTGTGTGAAACCGCTTGAGTCCCTTTTTGATTCGCTTGTCGTTTATCGCAAAAGCATTCTCAACGACTTTTATTTCGTCAGAAACAATTAGGGCTTCGAGATCCTCCATTTCGTCTGCTCCTCCTTCCATGGTTTCTATCGGAAAGATAGAGCATTTATCCATGATCTGCTCCTCCCTCAGGAATGCCTCCAAAACACCATGTCTCTGTGAATAGCTCTGGACTAGGTGCCTCTTGGATTTTGAATCAAGCATTCTGTCAGAGGTTAGACCAATAGCTACTCTCTTTCCCAACCTGCTGGCAGTACGAAGCAAATGTTTGTGTCCTTCATGCAAATGGTCAAACGTACCGGCAAATACTACTTTTCCGTATAGTCCTGCGTTGTCCTGCAGTTTCAGCACACCCCTGAGTATAGCTGATTCTGACCCTTACAAGAATAGTACTTCTCTGTTGTGGCTTATGTCCAAACCCCTAAGCTGACTCAGTTTCTTTTGATTCCATGAGGCCTGCCTCAGTCAGATCTTTCACAATCTCCACCAGCGTCTTGATTTCGAAGTCTCCGAATTGGAAGCAAAGCGAGTCCCATATCTCATCCAAAGTAGTATACTCTGCAGATAGGTTGACGATCTCATCGATTCGTTCATACAAGCGGTCCAGTGATTTTTGAAGTTCCATGTATTTGGGTATCTTGTGCACCATCTTGTCGTTGAAGTATCCAATATTGATTGGATACTTGACCTTGCGGCGAACTGCAACGCCTAACGAAACTGTGTCCACAATCAGCTGGTCATCCTTTTGAGCTTCAAGACCCACCTCAACACAAGCGCCTTCATAGGCCTTTCTCGCCACAACCATCTCCGTCGTATAGACCATTTTGAGACTGGTTTTGAGCGCTTCCAAGAACGATTTCTGTTCTGAAATCAGATGCCACTCCTCAGCTGCAACATGCAGTGTAGCCTGGCCCAGGTCATGTGCGCGACCTAGCCATCTCAAGGCCTTGGAATAGATCTCCTCGGGGTCTCCTAAGCACTGAGATAGCTTCCTGACACTTTCATGAGAAACCTTGCGCATCAGCTCTAAAGCCTCATCTCTTGCCCACGTAAGGAGTATCTCTTTGCAAACATGTTTCGGGAGCACGTAGGTGAGAGACGATAGCACTGCAATTCTCGAAACATACGCCATCTGGTTTGGGTCGATTTTCTCTATCGTATCCGTGGATGTGTGATAGAATCTGTCAGGGCTCTGGTTTAGCATGACCGCAGGAATCCCAACGGTTTTGTCGGTGAAAATGAAATGATCACTTCCAGCAGAGTAGATGGAGTACTCAAATGGAAGTGGTGTCATGGTGCCCCCTAGTGATCTGTCAATCTTTCGCTTTCCTTCTTTCTCAAGCCAGTATCTGACAACATTGTTGAAGGTTGTTGGCAACGAGAAAGGAGTTCTGAACAAGTGAAGTACTGAGCCCGACTTTGCGGGATCAGCGCCAACCATGTCTAAATTGAGAACTGCGAGACATCTGCCTAAGATGGACTTCTCGTTCTGGATATACTCAATAGTTCCTGACCACTCAGGAACCCATAGGAACCGGAGCGAGCATTCGGGCTTTGAAATGATCCCCTCATGAATCATGTCTGAAATCACCCTCAGCGTTTCCATGAGTGCACCGCTACCTGATGCATTGTCATTAGCTCCTTCATGAGGATGACAGACATGCGCGATCAGCCAGAATTCCTTGTTTGCATCTTTCCCTTCGATTAGTGCTGAAAGGACCGAAGTCTTCCCCGTCTTAAGGGCGGCATCAACTTTCGCCCGTACTTTGACGGTCTTCCCATTTTCGAGAAAGTCCTTTATCTCCAGGCCATCCCTTTGCCGTAGCGAGAATCCAAATGCGCCAGTCTTCCCTTCATCTGTACTTGGCCAAAATGCGTCATATCTTCGAAGGCTAGCAATTTCGTCTTGACCTGAAGGTGGAACATAGGTTAGTAGGCCGGCAGCTCCGCCCAGGACACATAGAGGTTTGAATGCTTTTCGTGCTAGATTCTCTGTCAGCACTATCTTGCCCTTGATGTCTTTCTCTTTCAGGTTTTCATGTGACAATGCTTTGCCAACGTAGACAACTTCAGATTCCATCTTGGCACTGACTGAATGAGCAATGAGTGAGATTGGCTCCGCTTTGAAATCCGCCAACAGCTTCCGCTCAGGTTCCAAGAGCTCTAGAGTTCCAGAAGATGGGAACCACCCAAATGGCGCGACGAAAGTTTCTATCTGTCGTTTGCCATCCGCTGGATATTCATAGATCTCAACTTTTGCGTTAGAGACCTTCCCTATCTCGCCTTTTAGATAATTGATGGCTTCGAGAATCCCGGGGCTAGCTTGAATTCTATGGAACCTCGAAATTGATGCCACATAGTCCTTCGCTCGAATCCCAGAAACCATCCTGTTGACAGCCTCGACCATCTCTTCTGGCAGCATATGGCGGTTTCACCAGAATATGCGAAGGAAAGGTGACATAAGTAGTATCCTACTGAAGAAAAAGAAGGAATAACGCCGGTTCACCACTTATGCAGTGAACCGGGCAATATCTCGAGTTGATGATTTAGGGTGCAAATGACTCAGCTGGTGGAGCCGCGACAGGCGGCCTGGCGCCAAGCTCTTGGTCAAGGTGGTAGAGACCCGGAATATTATCTCCAATGAACTTCAGCTTATCGCGAATCGTCATGGTCTTCTCTTCTTCCTCGACCTGTTCTGTATAAAACCAGTGCAGCATTGTCAGTGCTGCTCGATCGCCTTCCTTCTCAGCCAATTCTCCTATCTTGTAGATTCGTGAGGTCACAAGCTTTTCATGCTCGTAGGCGGTTTCCCAGGCTTCGAGGACTGAAGCATAGTCCTTCTGGGGTTTTTGGATTTCTCTTAAATCGACTCTTCCGCCACGTTCAAAGATATGGCGATAGAACCGAATTGCATGATTGAATTCTTCAAAGAATTGTATCTCCATCCAATGTGCCATACCGCTGAGGTTTAGATCTTCAAAATATGCGGCCATTCCCAAATAGATGTAGGCGCTATACAGCTCAAAGTTGAGCTGGTCATTCATCATCTCTTCTAGTTCCGTACTGATTTCCACTGTGCATTCCTCACCAAACTTGTTGATGCAAGTCCGCTTAATTAACTATAGTATATAAGTCTCATCATAAGGAGAAACTGCCTGAGTCTGTCCAACGAAGCTTTTTGAGTTAGCTCCGGTTTGTTTCATTTCTATAGCTAGACTAGGTGCTATGATATGGCCGACCTAACGCCACTGACCTTAGTTTTCGAGTTTATGTCTCCTCTTGTTGTGACGGTCGTCTATTTGATTCTCTTCAATAAGAGGCGGAACAGGTTTATCGAAGCATTCATCGGGCTCATGTACGCTCTCACTATCACCTTCAACCTCTTCTATATCTGGTTCATTCCTGTCGCAGGTGCACCTGTCTTCACCGAGGTTGGTGGAACTGCTCTGGCATGGATCTTCCTTATCGACCTGATTTTCCAGTTTGTGTACACACTTCAGCAATACCTGATCTGGATAATGGTCGCATTCTTCGCCGTTCTCTTCGGGATGGGAGTACTTGCTGTGAAACTCACATTGCAGGATCCCCTCAAGATGAGATTCAAGAATCTCATTCAAAGAATAGTCGGAAGTGAGCCTGAGAGCGATGGCTACTTGGGTCTCAGAGATCGATTGAACAATATCACCTTTGAAGGAGTTGAGCCTCAACCTCTTAATCCTGAAGTTATTGGAAGGGCTTGGCGTGATGCGTGGAAAGACTATCTCATCATAGGGCTTGCTACTCTCCTCCCATCCATTGCTGCATATGTGGGAGACGTTGTTTCCTATACAGCATTCCTCGAAACAGCAGATCCATCATTTCTCGTCAACCCATATATCACTGGGGTTTTCATCTTTCTGACTTGGATCTATAGGTTTGGATATCCTGCTTCAAACAGAATTGCAAAGGGCGCGGGAATGCATCTTGGTGAGAGAGACCTTGGAAAAGAGATGATGAGAGGCGTTCTAGGCTGGTTCTTTAGACTCAACATTCTTCTTTCCGTATTCCTAATCGCAACTAGTGTTTTCAATGCATTCACTGCGCCGCAGTTAATTGGTACCGGCCCTGGTCAGTTGGGGCTTACCGAAGGTCAAGTTGTTGATTATATTATCAGATACTTCAGAGATGGTCTATTTTACTCACTGCCTCCAATATTGATTGCGATAATCGTGCTGCCTCTAGTGGAGGATTTTGCCGTTGTGCTTTATAAGAGGACCTTTGAAACCTTCGCAGGACGAAAGTCCGATGAAGTAAGTGACGCTCCAACAAGGAGAGCATCAAGCATCGGAAGTGGACTTGGCGTTGGAGCAATAGTGACTGGTGCCTTCTTGGGAGGAGTGATGGGAACTACGCTATACTTCTCGTTCAATAACCCTCTTAATCCGAATCAGTTTCGTTTCTATCCAGGTCAAGTTGACTCGGACGTTGTTAGCCTGCTGGTTTCGCCATTCACAAACAATAGCCTCATCCTCCCAGTTTCTTGGACGCTACTGATGCTAGCCATTCCATTTGCGGCTATGCTTCTTCTGGGCATTCTGGGGCATGTGCTTCGATGGAAAGTTATTGGTAGCACAGAAATCTATGCATTTGTTGCGGGAGTCTTTGTTTCAGTTGCAACATATTTTCTACTGCCAAACATGGATTATCTGCTGAATGTCCTTCCAACTCCTGCTGTTGTAGATGGAGAGCTATTGTATCGACTTCGACCGATAATAGGACCGCCAACAGGGAATATCTTCTTCAGGCTGGCCCTGCAATATATTGTTAATCTACCGACATATGTCTTCACAGCGCTATTCATCATGTACTACATGGAATACCGAGAGAAGTGGCGTGAAGAGATAGGTGAGGAATCACAGTCAATTCTAAACCTTCAATCCAGAGATGTATATCAGGCAGTGGGAATGTTCGTGGGCGGACTAGTTATTGCTGTGGTGGCAGTCTTTGCCTTGGCAATAATAATAGATCCAAGTCTGCTCACCAATACATTGGCAGCTCTCTTCTCAGAGATTGGAGATCCAAACGGATTGGAAGGAGTATTGGCATGGCTTGCTGAAGTGGACTATCACACTCCATTCATCATTATCGCTGAGCACAACATAATTCGTACTCTGATCATGCTTGTATTCGGACCCATGTTCTGGGCGGCAATACTGTGGTTAGTGGGCGTCAAAAAGACGGCTGAGGAATCAAGCGTAGCTAAAACTGGACTTGCGCTAGCAGGAGTAGGTGTTATTGCGACTTTTGTCTGGACTTTCTTTGACATGTCAAGAGGTGTATTTACGCCGGCGCCTGCTTTGAATTGGATGATTCCTCTTCATGTTCAGGATCCATGGAGCCTGGCTGCTCAAATGGGGCTCCGTGCCATTGTTGTCTTTGGGGCTCTAGCTCTATTCTATGCGATTATAATTGCAACTCGAGTAGGCAGTGGTAAAGGCGCTGGTTCATGGTGGTTTCCTTTGTTCCTCTCTATCTTTGCTCTGGAGTATTTCATCTATGATGACCAATTCACTCTAATTGCTTTGACAATAATGCCCATGTTTCTGGCGACAATATACAAGGGAGCATACATGGGTCGTGAGGAGGTTCGACGTGAAGATATACTGTTAACCTATATCAAATTCAGCTTCATGGGGATTGCCATTGCAGAGGTACTGTCCACAGCTCTAATCGTTGGAGGCATCAGCATTATCGATGCGACATTTGCGGGATCAGCACTACCATTCCTGTCCAGCATCGTGCCACACGCCATAATCGAGATACCTACATTTCTGATTACTGCGGCGATTTCGCTCAGGATAGCGAAGAACCTCTCACCAAGTGTAGAACAAGAGAACTGGGAGGATGTGCCCAAAAAGACAAGAGCGCTGCTGACTGACGAACGCACCTGGAGAATCTACTTGCTAATCGTGTTCTTTCTCCTAATTTCAGCTGTTATTGAAGCGTTTGTCACTCCTCTCATTGTGAGGTGGGTGTCAACAATTCTCCCCTAACGGGCGTTTAGCTTAGCTCCATTTCCTGTCGATGGCAGGCGCCCTGTTCTCTTCCTTCAATAATATCCTGGAGAGTCAATTCATCCTCTCTATGTAAGATTAGAATAATACAAATTCCTGATTATTTTAACAATACATGTCCAAGAATATCTTATATTCAAAAATAATACATTAAAATATATATTGATAGCGCGCCAAGCTCGCTTCTTCGTGGAGATTCAGGCTATCATGCATGTGGCCTGCGGTCTCTTTACCTTTTGAGTCATGGTGCGCAAGGAGTTAACCAATTTGCGACGACGAGAATCCAGACGTGCACTGTTTTCTCTAGTTGCTGTTATGCTATTTCTGCTTTCAATGACATATGCGGGAACTACTGCAGCTGTCCCAGCCACCATGACGGCAGCCGTTTCACCGCTATACTACACACCATCTGCAATCACCAGTCAGGAGCCTGAGAATGGGACCCATGTCTGGTGGAATCAGGACAGTAACAGCACTAGTGATGAGTGGACGTGGAACAACAGGAATTGGCTGTTTGGTCCAAGGCCTTCATTTGAGATATTCCATGCCAATGGGAGCCTTCTGACCAAGGACAGCTATGCTGAGATAGGCGAGATCCTGAGGTTCGTGGTGACTGTGCCCAGAGGCGTCTTCACTCAAGGAGCCGACATTGGGCGTGTCCAGTTCTACGGATGGTATATGACTCAAGATTACAACTACTCAGCAAACTTCGATTTCAGCTACGACAGCTGGAACATCGACAATCATTGGTGGGCATATAGCAGTCAGTGGAACTACACCGAGGAGCCCTATCCGATTGATCCAATTGATCCCTATGAGCCGCCGCCACCAATGCCGAGTTTCATTGACATTTATCCGGGTTTCTGTTCCATGACAAGTGATCCTGATGCATACTATCTGACTTTTGCTGTGAGCTTCAATGATGAAGCCCCATTGGGTCTCTATGAGCTGAACATGAATGTAGAGGATGACCAGTGGAACTGGATTGGTTCCTACAACTACGGTTCAGGCTGGGAGTTCACAGGAATAGCAGTGGGAATGCATGCTGATATAGCTTGGGCTACATCCTATGGAGGATCTTACACACTTCAGAAGCTGGACATGGCCGGAGATGCCCTCTACTCAGTAGCAAGGGGTACGGACTTCAAGATGAGGTTCAACATCTCTGGTGACATTGAGTATGCAATGCTTAGCTTCAGAATGCCCTATGATATGTATGTCACTGTTAATGTCACAGGTTGGCATGATGAAATGGTCACCACTACGGGTGCTTGGGAGTATGCTGCTCTTTTGCAGACATATCTCTGGAATGCATCCAAGCAGGTGACCTACATGCAACAGGTCTTTGGCCCATATGAGCAGCATCAATACACATCGCTTGGCATTTCTGAAGAAGTCAATGTGACTGTCATTCGTGAGGATTGGAATAATGTCACAATGACATATGACAAGTATTTGGCAAATGAGACCTATTGGATCGAGCGCCAATTCTTCTACATCTATAATCAGACAACTGCCTCCTTTGAGAGCTACTACGGATACACCTACTATGGCTATCCACATGATTACATAATCAATGAATGGGACTGGAACGAGGAGATTATGGTTCTAGAACCTATCCCCGCGGACCTTCCAGTGTTTTTCGACCTCAACACGACAAGGAGCACCGCTCAGGTGATAAATAACGAGCTGGTAGTAGACTTCGTCGGCCACTTCACAGACAAGATGCCAAAGACAGGTGAAGGCATGTACTTCGAGTTCTTTGACAGAGTTGTTGGTCCTGACAACTGGTACTATGGCCCAGCTACTTGTGGTGAGAGACCACGCCAGACTGAGAGCGAGTATCAAATGGCTAGGCGAATCACCATTGAGACCCCTGTGACCATTGCCAGACTCCTAAAGTCCGACGGTTCTGAGCCTTCTGGATGGATGTTCCAGGTAGACAAGGGTGATCCATTCAAGGTCCGTGGAAGGCTTCAGGGCGGTAGTGACATTGCTGATGACATCGACGCTGCCAGTCTTATGCTTAGGGCCTATGATGGCTACTGGACAGAGGAAGAATATGGTTGGTCAGAGCTCACATACGAGATTGAGA
Source organism: Candidatus Thorarchaeota archaeon (assembly GCA_048882485.1). Taxonomy (GTDB): domain Archaea; phylum Asgardarchaeota; class Thorarchaeia; order Thorarchaeales; family Thorarchaeaceae; genus SMTZ1-83. The sequence goes on along the minus strand of JBHLRP010000029.1, from coordinate 8,588 downwards.
TGGGTGTTGATGGAAGTCCCAGATTGAGGGCGTTCAACTTCACCGAGAAACACAACTACACTTGGGGTATGTACATGGATTATGTCTACTCCAATGTCACAGGTTGGCATGACGAATACAATGAGGACACTAACACTTGGGCGTGGACCTACGGTGAGTACCAAGAATGGGTCTGGGCCGAGATTGAAGGTTGGCATTGGCAATGGTGGTACTATAACCAGCTTACTGGTGAATGGCAGACCGAATACATCCCATACCAGAGCGCTGAAACTGAGGTTGCTGCAGACTTCTGCACAACATCCGGATTCTCTAGCTGGACCGACGGCGGCGACTTCTTCCTGGAGTTTGATGTTGTGATGGCACCTCATGTACCTGATACCAACTACTGGTGGGAGTTTGCCTTTATGAACAACACCTGGTTTGAGGACTATTCAAGCAACTACGGCGAGCATGAGGTCCTCAGCTGGGACCGCGAATGGGTCTACAGCTTTGACTACTTCGGTGATAAGGTATACATGGATCCAGTAGTTGAGAACCAGCTTGCCTTCTTCAATGGAACTCTGAGTTCAGACTTCATGATTGGAAAGGAAAGCCCATACATCGTTATCAACGACGAGAAGCTACCAATCAAGGTTCGAGAGAACTTCGACCCCGGCTGTGGGACTACTTGGACTGAGATGTTCTTCTATAGTCACATGGATCCAGCAACTGGAAAAGATGTCTACTTCTATGAGCTAATGAATGGCACAAAGATCTATGTCAGCTACACAGACGTCGTTTACATCTACAATGTCACATCTTTGTTCGGAGACTCATTCCTTACAGCAATGAGTTACGATTGGGGTTGGTTTGATGGCACTAATTCCTATAATTATTGGATCGATATCTATGGTGGAATACACCAAGGTGGGTTCGAATATTATTGGGGCAATAGCGTTATTGAGCTATATGACAAGGTCGAGGTAGACTTCAACAATATAGGCTATTTCATGAGATACGGTGCAGATAAGATGCTGAACGTTTCGAACTGGTACTGGAGCAGTAGAGATGGGATGTACTTTGTTGAAGGTTCTGACCACAATCTCTACGAGATGGTCTATAGCGAAACAGACTACTACTACCATATCTTCATTGAAGGCAAGTGGCAAATCTGTAGCTGGCCCGAGCGCTACTACATAGCTGACTTCGAGGGATCTGAAGCAATGCTGTTTACATACGACCAGCATCGGTTCTGGTTCCACGAGTCTGAAGGTATTAAACACGAAATGCCCTATCCTGGTGCAAACGCTCCTTGGCACTATGAGATGAGTCACACAATCTCTGAGGGCGGCTTTGTGCCAACTACCAAGTCACTGCTCTACAATGACAAGGCCTATCCAGTATACAACATCTCGTTGGACTACTTTGCAGACATTGCAGGTGCAACATACTCTCTGGACATGACCTATGTACCCCACTCTGTTGCTAATGGGACAGACATCTGGGCTCCACTTAGAGTAGGAGTCGAGGGTGTTGTTGGTGCTTTCAATAACGATCTGCTCTTCTCTGAGGTTGAAACAATACAGTACTACACTCCTGACATGATGGGTCAGCCCCGTTGGGACTCAATGCATGGCTACTATGTCATTGACCTCTTCAATGGGACGAAGTGGATTGCCAACTACTCCTATGCGATGCTTCTGAATGAATATGATTACTCTGGAGTGGCCTTCTATTCTGCTCAGGACTATCCATACTACTACGAAGATGGCAACTCGTCCTGGTATGAGTATTGTCTCATCAATGGCACATATCTTGAGGTTCCTGACTTTGATAGTGCCACACGAGTTGGCAGGCATTTGGTATATACCCATGAAAGTCCCATGAATGGCACTGTCTTTGACTTCATGTCAGAAACCTATCTCATCTATTACTGGGGCATGAATGTCTGGGGGTATACAGTCCACAATGCTTCATATTCAGGAACGCTATTCTTGAATATGCAGTTGGGCGGTCATGATGTCCTCCAGTTCGATTATCTTGGAACTCCCGTTACTGCTACTGCGGCCTTTGAGAGCATCGAACGGATGCGTCAGAGATGGGGCTATGCTCTAGTATATGGTCCCTCTCCAATCCAGAGTGATGTCTACAAGAACTTCTACGATCTCATTATTGGTGTTCCCGAATGGGGCATGTGGGGCTTGAAAAATTGGGATATCAATCCTGAGAACGGTGCTCTTGACCTTGACGGAGACCTTGACACAGTGGATGACCAGTACTTCGTACAGGAGCAGTACACGTCAACTGACAGCTGGACACACACCTGGGATCGAATGGATGTCCACATAACCTGGGATCCGAATGGCACGATCCGGGGTGATGAGATGAATGTCAATTCTTGGCTAGGTCTAGACATCTTCTCCTGGACCTATGAATGGTCACAGACCTTCTATTGGTACACGACTGATATGGTTCAGCTCGATGCTGTAGAAATGCAGAATGTCAAAGACACTCTTTTGACTGCTGAGGGCGATGCTCGCCCAGGATACTGGGACATCTCTCATATGGCCAAGAACGTTACATGGGCAGATCTCGTTGCTGAAGCAGAGGCCAATGGCTGGGACTGGATCACATCGAATGAGCAGACTTGGACTTGGATGAGCTTTGGCGTGGGTCAAGACTATGGCACAAGTTACGATGACTTCGGTACAGAGCACTGGGCTCGTATCGGAATGCACTATGAGTATAGCGGTCTAATGATCTGGGAAGATCTAAACGACAACGGTCAGATGGATGTCGACTTATTCGACCCCGGCAGCGGTGAACTCAGTCATTATCTGATTCCCGATTCTGTCGGCAGCGTTGGATTTGTCACTCCAGGCCAGGCCTATGGCAATCCCGACTCTCAAGGCTACATGCACCTAGACCTCTTGGATGAGGTCACTTGGGGCGTGAACTTCTATGAGATTAATGGGACATCGTTCCCATTCACTCTGGATGGCTATTGGGGTTGGTACGATGGCTTCATGACTGGTTCTGACCTGAGAGGCTTTGATCAGCGACCCACTGAGGTGGTTATCGATGAGCTTTCTTTCTTAGTGCACTTCCAGGGATACATTGACGCAGAGTCACTGAACAACTACGCTGACATCAAGGTCGACAACTATGTTGGCAACTGGGATGTCGACATGATTGGTGGTCGCGATAACTTGGAGAACCGCTCTCTGGCTCTCAATTACTTCGCAGACGTGAATATGCACGACTTCGCCTTCAAGGCAGAAGGATCCGTCGCGGACAATGAGATGACCGTTAGTGCAGATGTCTTCGAGTTTGAAACGGCAACAGCACAGTTCGCGAAGATGATCATGGGCGGTGTGACCTATGACTGGGGCAAGAACACTTCTGCTCCCTATGATGTCGTCAGCTACACCACGCCTGTTGGTACCTTCCGAACAGCGTTTGAGTCAGATAACGGCAAGTCAGCGACTTCCTGGTCATTTGGCTCTAACATGTTCTACGTGACGATTGGCTTCCCTCAATGGGATGGCTACAGTGTCTACCAGGACCCAGTGTTTGTAAGCTACGTATCAAGGGCTGGTGCACCAGAACTGCCCGAGGGCATGTACATCGGTCCATTGACGCTTGATATAGCCACACCTACTGCGACCGACACCGTTACAGTGAGAGTAGATGTCTATTCTGAGACTGAACCAATCTATGGCGTTGACCTCCTGTACGGCTCAGACGGCGAGAATTGGTGGTCTGATCCGATGTCGAAGGAAGGCGAATATACCTATGTGGGTACAATTCCGCCTTTTGAGGACCAGACAGAGGTCTACTACATGGTTATGGTCTATACACAGAGTGGCGACTATCAATCTCAGGTCAGTAGCTACATTGTCGGTGGCAGACAGACCACATATCCTGGAGGATTTGATCTTGACATGGACATGCTGATGCTTCTGGGAGGCGGAGGATTTGTCCTTGCCATGATCGGCGGTCTTGTCCGTAGGCGACGCCGAAGTCGTACATCTTACGAATGGTAAGACGGAGGGGGGTGACCCCCTCTACCCTCTCTTTTTCTCATATCATATTCCAGAAGTAGATTCGCCTTTCTACGAAATGAAAGTCGGTTTCAGCTTGTTATGGAAGAACCTGATTCCTGCAAGATGTGCCTCATATGTGGTGTTGAAGACATCATACGAGATGCCAGTGACTGGCATCGCATTTCTGATTATCAGATAGTTCTTCTTGTCTATGCCAAATGTCATTTCTGCTAGCCTAGCATTTGATTTCAAGAGCATTTCATATAGTTTGGTCCTCTTTGAAACAGTGCTCAAGTCCATGAGCCTTGTTGTGAGTGTGATCCAGTGCTTGCCGGGGAATACTTCAATCTCCTTGGTTTCAGTCGGTCCATATGGGTACAAACTGAAGGTCTTTCTTCCATGTTCCTCGAAATTGACCTCCAGTCTCTTGAGATACTCCTTTGCAATGAACCATGTGGTGCTCATATCTATCGACTCGTCCCGGGCAAGGCTGTGCATAGTTTTCTGCTGCAGCAAGACCTAATGATAACTCCATTGCAAAAAGCTAGTAAAAGTCTTCGCTTTTTCCAGTGAATCTCTCTTTTCCTTGTCTTTTGATTCGTTTCCATTTTTAATCATGATGCATTGAGCCATCATCAAGTCTTCTAACAGTCAGCTCGAATTCATTCCTAATACCAAGCCTTTTGGCAAATCCGAGAATGTATCTCCGTCGCCTTCCTTCCGTTGCACCTACAAGCATTATTGCAGGAATTACCCACAGTGTGACGATAATTGGTAGGATGAACAGAAAGAGAACTGCGGACCAATGCACTTGGCTACCATACGTGCCCAGAAAGTCGAAGGTGAATTGGTACAAGGCAATGACGACGCCTATGCCTGCATAGCCTTTCAGTAGTGCTAGATACCACTTGCCAATTGCCTGTAGTTCGGCCGCACCATATTTGCTCATTAGCACAATCCCGGCCTCGTCGATTATCCAAGCGGCGGAAAAGAGAGCAAATGCAGGAGCCTGTAACAAGGCACCTAGGACAAAGAACAGGAATATGATACTGTTCCATTGTAGATAATAATCTTGGAAAAATGGCACATCCATGATTGTAGGATCGAATATCAGAGTGAGAGTGAAGTTCGTCGCCATCAATGCGGGGAAGAATCCCATAAGCATACCATGCGACCTCTCCATTGCATGCTGTTCTTGTATAGCAAACAGGTTATTTCTTCCCATATACTTCTTGTAGACCCACAGGAGGAGAGGGGCTAATGCGAAGCCAATTAGGGTTCCAATAATAGCAGAAACGGGAAACAGTAGGACCACCCACCCTGCAGCGCTTGTTACACTGAACAACACCGTCAAGGGTATGATCGTAATAATGGACACGATTGCTGGTCTTGTGTATTTCATTTCAATCCCCCACGGAATATCATCCAGGCTGGATAATTGCTGCACTTTTTCCCTGCACCTTATATTTATGCTGAAACTCAAATTGAGCACAGAAGCCCAAAGTCCACATTTCTGGAGTTCATCTATTATTTGCTGCGCTCTGGAGAGTTGACAGCGGTGTACACACAATTATCTCGTCACAGCTTTTGATAAAGAACACTCGCTATCTTCAACCATTTCTTATCATTGCGATAGATCTGTAGATTTTCCATTTCATTCCATTAGGCTGCTGAAGTCTGCTTCAAATTCAGGCATCGCCTTGCGTCTTCTAATCCAAACTGCAACAATAATTATCCCGGTGAAACCACACAGAGCAACTAAAATCAAAAGCAGGTTTGGTGGAGGTATCATTATTGCATTCAATTTTCCTCCAATGCCATAGAGTGAGAGATGAGTAACTCGAGCCCAGACATATCCTGCATATGCCTCGCCATAGACTTCGGTGTCTGTGGTATTGACACCCATATCCAACACCCAATCTAAATCTCTTGACAGCTTTGTCCATGTATCGGTGACATCATCATACCAATACATTGTCAGAGTAGTTTCATTGAAGTCTATAATGCCATCAAAGCTTCCATCTCCGTTTCGGTCAATGTCAGAGAACCGATAATAGACCACGATAAGAGCTTCATGCACAGGGATACTCGCCGCTCCGTTAGAGGTGACTGAAACTTCTAAAAATCTAGACATAGCCTCATCCCCTTCTTCAAGGCCATTTTGATGGGTCAGCATATGTGGCGTATTTGTGGTGTTATATCGAGTCACTTGAATACATGGTAGTTCCGAACTCATCAATACGACTCCAATTACTGAGTCCGTTGCTTTTACCATGTCTATACCATCCAGTGCAAAAGAATATTCAACATTTAACGCATGACTCACTGGTATTATTTGATACTCCGCTATGAACGAATCAGCCAATATCGTCACGTTTCTGCTCCTGAGAATCTGGAGCACATTATAGACATCCGCTGAATACGCACTAGAGAGGATGACAACTGTCTGAGGACTATTCCAGACACAGTGGCGAATTGCAATCTCATGTGAATCAGGTTGCATCATGTCTGCAAGTACACTGCCAGTATCCTCCAAGATTTCATAGGTGAGTCCAGCAACAGTTTCACTCCCAGGATCTGCCCGCCCGACAAGGACTATGTACTGATAGTCCGTGTAGCTTGCCATCAATTCCTCCAATGAAACTACTATGACTTCGGTGTAATTTCCAAGACCCTGTGCGAAATCACGAGTGTAATTATATTCATCCCAATCACATGCTAGAATCACAGGCCCAGCAAACTCAGCAAATGTGTCTGGATCCTGCATGTCTGGGACGCCATCAAAGTCAGAATCGGAATTCCAGGGGTTGCTCCCCCATTCAAGCTCTTCCAGATCAGGGATGCCATCACCGTCCGTATCATTATTTAATGGATCCAGCATGACAGACACTTCATATCCATCAGGCGCTCCGTCATCATCTGAATCATTGTTTAGAGGGTCTGTACCATGGAGGTACTCATCGCCATCTCTTAGCCCGTCTCCATCCGCATCTGGATTTGTGGGATCCGTGCCGAGTACATTCTCAGCACCATCAAAACTGAAGTCACCGTCAGAGTCCGCATGAAGTAGGTTTGTCCCATGAAGGTACTCCCAGAAATCAGTGAGTCCATCCTCGTCTGTATCTATGCTTCTCGGATTTGAGCCATATTGAAACTCAAGAAGGTCTGATAATCCTTCTTCGTCAGAGTCAGGCTTAAGGGGGTCGCTACCGAATGTGACCTCAGTGCCGTCTCCCAACGCTTCTCCGTCGGTGTCCCAGCATGTGATGTTTGTTCCCAGAATGCTCTCATCAAGGTCTGGTAATCCATCGAGGTCTGTATCCGGAATTAGCGGATTCGAACCAAGGATGAACTCTTCGTAATCAGAAAGTCCATCGAAATCTGTATCATTGAGTCGCGGGTCACTCGTCACATTGAATGTGCATGCATAAGTTGCGTTGAATTCGACATTGAGCTTCCACCCATCATCCTCATCAATATTCGACAGTCCATCTGCATCCCAGTCAGGATTTGTATTTGGTATGACATCACTAGCGTTTACTTGCGTCTGTGAGAACTTCGTAAAATTGCCCGCGCCCCCACCATTCCAGGCCGCTACTATAATATTCAGGTTGGAATCAATATCCATTGACAACCCTGGTGTGCGGGAGTGGTCCCAGGTGAAATTCTCGGAGTCAGTTCCTCGAATTATGAAGTTCGTGTCTTCAAACCCGTTTGGGTCAAACTTCCTGATACATCTACCTTCATTGTCGACAACATAGACTTGCTGATTCGAATCAACAACCACTCCTTGTGGATTAATGAAGCCGTCTGGTAAAGCGGTCATAATCGAACCGTCACTCATATCTATCTTCGCTACTCGATTTGGCTGACCAAACTCTTCGCGATTATCAGCGACGTAGACATATTCATTCACATCATCAACGGCTATAGCCTGAATTGTACCAAATTGATCAGGACTGGGACCGTTGCCTCCCCAAGGTCCCGCTAGCACCTCTCCCGTGAGACTTCGCTTCTCAACTATGGAGTTGTAGGCACTATCAAAGGCTAGATAAATATCTCCTGAAGAATCGACGTCTAATGAATTGACAAAATCGTTTTCTTCAAACATGAGCGTCGGATCGAAAGAGCTGGGATCAGTCCTGTGTACTCCTTCCTCATTCCAATAGTACAGCCACCCGTTGCTTTCATCAATGGCGAGCGTAGATGCATAATCACCCCAATCTTCAATAAACGTGCCATCAGGCGAGAACTTGAGGATTCCATACCTAATGTTATCCCCCTTAACGATTCCTACTTCAGTGCCTGCATAGATGAACCCATTCGAGTCTATCGCGAAATCAGGACAGTAATCTTCTCGTTCTAGGTGATAGGTCGTCTTCCATTCAAAGTGAGATTCTGTTACGAACCTAGGGCCAGCCTTGTCCTTCTTGCCATCGCCATCGGTATCCTGTGACTTGGGATTGAGATTGCTCAGATATTCCTCACAATCATCGACGCCATCTCCATCAGAATCCGGAACCACTGGATTTGAAAACACTCTGGTTGAGAAGAGGGTTTGGT
>JBHLRP010000028.1:0-40826 GCA_048882485.1 Candidatus Thorarchaeota archaeon | reverse complement strand
CAGTGCCTGATTCTCGTAGTCGACGGTGGCATCAAGGAGCCATCCGACTTGCTTCATCATACATCCTTCTCTAACTCAGCGACCTTCTGACGTAGGTCATCAATCTCGCTTCGCATATTGAGAAACATGGACACAAAGGCGACCTCTAGTACGCGTGGTGTCACTATCATGGTTCCAGCGTCGGCATACTCTCGGGCACTGTCAAAGATGTGATCAAGTGCTTCTCGTTCCTGTGGCGTTAGCACCCTTCGGAATCCCTTCCACCTGGACTCTTCTATCCTAATCTGCTCTCTAAACGTTCGTGCAGTTCTTCCCATGCTTCATCCCTATCAATGGCGTATTGTTCGGCGTTGTGATGAGCGGTGTCTTGGTTAGTCAGGCCAGATTATTGGAACCCCACTCGTTGTGGTCTTTACGGGTAGTCCAAGTCCTCTCAGAGAGACTCTGCCGAGGGGGAGTGATTTCCGAAAGTAAATTGACCTACAATGGCTTGGCTAACGCATATGTGCACGCGGCAAAGCTTATGAGCATCAATCCAAGAGCTCTACTTGGTTGCAAGAAGTGCATCGCTATTCAGCATTACCATTGGTCCTCGGATTGCTGCTGATTTTGCAGGCTGGCAATTCTCCGATTCATTTGATGCAGTCACAAACTGTGGTGCATAACATAGCTGAGGTCGAGCTCTCAATTGAACTCACATGGTTCACCGATAGTGAAGTGGAGGGGCTCGCTACCGATGGAGAGTATTTCTACATCAGCACTGCAGAAACTGTGTTCGGCAACGGTGATGCTTGGCTATACAAGCTATACCCCAATGGAACCTACATTGATGAAGTGCTTGTGCGCGACGGCACGCTCAATCATTGTGGAGGGATGGTCTTCTATGATGGACTTCTTTGGATTCCTCTTTCAGAAAGAGGGTTTGTTCCCAATAATCCCTCCAAGATTGTCAGATATGATACTGACCTTCTTTTCATTGATGAGTGGATTAACAGCAGCTCCATTGGCAATGTGAATTGGGGAGGAATATGCATCCTTCCTCTACTAGAGAGAGTCTATATCGGAAACTACGGGACCAGTAATCTCTATGTTTATGACCTTGACAAGAATCGCTTGAATGATATTAGACCTCCACCTTCGGAAAACATCCAGGACTACGTTGAGGTGAATGGAGTCATTTATTGCTCAAAGCCTGGAGCCTCCTTGGATGCAATTCATGTTTGGGAAGCAGCTGATTCCTACGGGAACTCTCTACGATCAATTGGCGTTATGGAGACGGATGGTGCTAGTAGCGGTCTAACCTGGTTTGACGGTGCATTTTGGACATGCGTAGGTTCAGGTGCTGCAACTCTGTATAAGCTCGGCGGATCAGTAACAACAGTCCCAATTGAAAATGGAGATGGCTTGCTACTTGTGACTGCTCTCGTTTCCGTACTCTGCCTAGCATTAGGAATTGCAGTCTATTCCAAGATTCGCAAATGACTTGTCGAGAAAGCTGCTCTCTCCATGTCTTTGCTCTTAGGAGAATCTGACTCTATCATTTGATGAGAAAACAATAAATTACGCCTAATCGCTACTACGCCAAAGCCTTGAACACTCGAGAAGCTAGGAACCAACTTATGTTACCGAGCATCTCATGGGGTTGGTAGTATATCGAGTTCTTGTCGTACAGCAGTCGAACGCTGGCTGGAAACTCCTCGTCTGCCTCTTCGAATATGAGTAGGACTTTCACTTTCGGTAGGAATTCCAACTCAAAACCAGCATCTCCATGGTCAACCCTCTTTGCTCCAAGACGTTCCAAGGTTTCGAAGAGTTGCTCCTTCTTCTCTACAAAAACCGAGGTCAGTGACTTGACATCCTCCTCATCAAAGGAGAATCTACACGCCCAGGACCCCTGAAGTGCATTGTACTTCGACCACTCACCGGCAACGCCCTTGTCTTTCGCTTTAGTATAGTAGTATAGGTGAGGTATCACGCGACTGGTATGTATTTCCTTGCCGGTCAACAAGTCCTCAGTCTTGCCTGTTTCGAAATTGACCCTAAGCCCAAGAATGTCTAGATATCCTTCTTTCAGGTCCAGCACCTTCTTCAACTTGACAATCTCCTCCCCAAAATTGTCCCAGTTCCAGAACGCCGAGCTCTTATCGAATTCCTCAACATTGAACCTTGAGGCAAGTTCGCGCGCTTCAGCCATCCAATACTCTAGAATATCGTCCGCCATTGCAGGTCATCAGACCTATGCGGCAATCATCTTTGTATCTTTGGTTATGTCAAAATTGTCAGTTCATTCAATCGGCATAGACTCAAATAGCACAAACGTAAAATACCGCCTAAGTCCCCGAACATGGGCACGAGGAGGTCTTTAGATGGTCACAGCACTCTTCAAAGTGATCCTAATGGGCGACGGCTCGGTAGGGAAGACAAGTCTTAGACGACAGTATATGGGTGAGGGCTTCAAAGCCAATTATATGATCACCATTGGAGCTGACTTCGCTGTCAAGAAGATGAGCCTTGAGGGCGGACATGACGTCAGCATTCAAATTTGGGATCTTGCCGGGCAAGAGCACTTCAAGAATGTACGTTCTACATTCTATAGGGGTGCACAAGGTGCATTGGCTGTCTATTCCACTGTTGAACGTACATCATTTGACAACATCGAAAACTGGCTTGACGAGTGCTGGAACAATGCAGGTAAGAAGATACCAATCGTTCTGATAGGCAATAAGATTGACCTCAGAAACCAGTTCAAGGACAACCCAGTGATGCAGCAGACCATTGTCACCACAGCGGAGGGCGAAGCTATGGCAGGTCGGATTAGAGATCGCGGTGTTCATACGAGCTTTTTAGAAACCTCGGCAAAGACCGGCCATAATGTTGAGGCTTCTTTCCTCGAACTAGCTATTAAAATCCTAGAAGCAGGTGGTCTGACCTAACCGATTACACTCTAGGCGAAGCAGTCATGGCATTAGGCGATTTTCTCTTTCCACATCTTGAACTGAAATTAGTGATAGCCCATTCCTTCGAGGTTGATATTGAAGCTGAAAAAGACAAGAAGTCAAAGGAGTATCAAGACCTCGCTGCTCGAGCTTCTTTCAGCAAGAGTGACTTCCAGAAACTGGGCATCAAGGAGAGTGGCTCTGTCACCATCAAATCGGACACTGCACAAGTCGTTGTGAGTGGTTATGTTGATGAACGACTTGAGAATGGTGTGGCATCAATGCCTCGTGGTCCTTGGGCCTTTTCTCTTGTAGCAGTACCTGCAGATAGTTCACCCCCGAAGATGCATGGCATCAAGATTACAGCTACAAAGACAGATGATAAAGTCACTTCTCTTGACTCGCTGCTGGAGGCCCCTTGATCTTCTCAACAACCTTGTCCAGTTGACCCCTTTCCACTTGCAAGGTTAACCTAGGACTTGACTTCAGGAGGTTCAGTGTGTGCCTTGCGATTTTAATTGCCTTCTCACGAATGGCATCATCCTCTTCCCATCCCTGCCCCTCTCGTATATTGACTCGTGCCCTCTCAGCCGCGAGAACAGTTATCTCTCTCTCGAAGAGCCCACTCTTGGGCGGATCTTTGCCAATGACCGCTTCGAAGAACAGCCTCCTTGCCTTCTCCCATTCGCGCACTTTCTCGAGTTGCTGAACATTGTAACCCTCGCGTTTAGTTTCTAGCACGTCGTATGGGCAGGAGTGCTCACATGCACCACAGTAAACGCAATTGTCAGTTATGTCAATCTTCTCATCGGTTCCTGTGGGATAGATGGCTTTGACTGGGCAAATGTTGAAGCAATTATGGCAGCCGACAGGGTCGCACTTGTCACGCCTTGCGACGACAACCTCTCCAGAGAACGGTTTTGTGACTTCAAGAGCATCATACGGGCAGACCTGAGCACAGAGTCCGCATTTGACACAGGTTTCATCATTATGCCGTAGTTCGCCTGATATGGTTGGGTCTTTGATGGTTCTGGGGCTGGATTTAGTGCATTCGACATTAATCGCCTCATCTGGGCATATCTTTGCACACAATCCACAGTAGTCGCATTCTTCATCGATGGCTCTGATACTCACTGCTGGTCTGAAGTCCGGCGGCTCAGCTGACTCTGACCAGTAGATTTTGATGGCTTCAGGGCATAGGAGTTCACAAAGACCACATAGGGAACACTTGTCCTCGTCTATCTTTATCGTACCCTCAGCTGACTCCTCGCCTTCGTACTTGACTAGGTCCTTCTTCCAGTCGACCTTGACTTCAGCTTGTAGGGAACCAGTTGGGCAGACTTTTTCACAGAGAAGACATGGGGCGCATTTCTCATCATCTATGGTATGAACACCGTCGATGTCAACAAAGTCGTTGACTGCTCCCTCGCCTTCATACTTGGCCTCAAAAGCCTTGAAGATGCAAGAAGAGTCGCAAAGTCCGCAAAACGTGCAGAGATCAGGATCAACATTCACCAATGGAGCTCCTTCGATTCTTCCTGCTGCAGTTTCTTGAACTGGTCCGAGCGTAATTGCCTCCCAAGGGCAGGGGAGACATAGACTACAGCCCACGCACTTGTCAATTGCATGGTCGAGTGTTTTCTTCAGAAGAGAAGTTTTCCATTCGAGTTTGACTTTTCCTTCCTCGATGTCCATGGACACAACCGGCTTCTCGCCAACAATGACGTTTCGTCGTTCCATGTTGCTAGCCTCCAACAGCTTCCTTAAGAGGTGGTTTGACGGAGGGCTTTTCCACAATCTCTCTACCCAATGGTCCGAGCCGTGTGATTCTGTTTACGAATCTCGTCACTTGTTCTGCGAAGCTATCCGCCTCAGAGGCTGAGGCACTGCCAAAGTATAGGCGACTTCCATCGATTCCTGCAGCTCTGAGTAGCTCTCTCACTTTCCCCATTCTGTCTTGAGCATATCTGGCCCCTGATCGATAGTGGCAATCTTGAATGTGGCATCCCATGACTGCCACTCCATCAGCACCCTCCGCAAATGCAGTCATCACAGTTTCTACATTCAGGCGTCCCGTACATGGCACCTGTATCGGAATCATGTTTGGCGGGTAAGTGATTCTTGCAGTTCCTGCTCTATCCGCAGCTCCATAGGCACACCATCTACAAAGATAACCGACAATAGCCGGTTTCAGAGGATTGTTTTCTATAGCCGCCTTTGTTGCGCTCAATAACTGTTCATTTGTGAGGCAAGGAAGATCAAGAGCCCCTGATGGACACGCAGCCGCGCACGAGCCACACCCTCTACAGGCAGCCATATTGATGATTGGATGTTTTTCATCATTGAACGAGATTGCATCGGGCGTACAGGTCTGTTCACAAAGACGGCAGCTGATGCACAATGATGGGTCAAATGATGGAACACATGCCTCTGTAATCACCCTTCCACTAGTGAGCAGTGTCTTGACCTTTGATGCTGCGAGTCCTGCATGAGCTACAGTGTCTGAGATGTCTTTTGGCCCTTGAGCCACTCCTGAGAGAAAGACGCCCTTTGTTGCGGTGGTACTAGGTCCTAGCTTGGGATGTTGTTCAAGGAAGAAGCCGTTCTCATCCAGCGGGACTTTGAGCAGTCTTGAAAGCGCGATGTTGCTTGGTTCAGCGTCCATTCCAACCATAAGAACAACCAGATCTACATCCATCTCGAGGTGTCGTCTAAGTGTAATGTCTTCTGCGCGAATACTTGTTTGCCCCGTAACTGGGTCTAGAACTACCTCGCCCACTGCACCTCGAATGAAATTGACCTTGTATTCCTTCGCTGCACGGACCTGCAGCTCTTCATGACCTTTCCCAAATGTTCTCATGTCAGAGTGGAATACATAGGCCTCTGCATCAGGAATCTGCTGTTTGATCTGGACCACCTCTTTCACAGAGGCAGTACAGCAGGCTCTGCTACAGTATGGTCGCCCAAAGCGTTCGGAACGACTACCTACACATGGGATGAATACCACCCTCTCGGGAGCCTTACCGTTTGATGGTCTGATGAGCTTGCCCCCGCTTGGTCCGCCTGGATTCAACAGCCTCTCGAGTTCGAGCGATGTTATGACATCGGGATTCTCTCCATATCCAAACTCCCCCACAATTCGGGGGTCGAAAGGCATGAAACCTGTTGCTGCAACAATGGCTCCCACAGTGACAGTTTCAGTGGACTCTTCTTCATCATATCTAAGCGATTTTGGCTCGCAGACTCCTGCACAAGACTGACATCCGATACAGTTCTGAGTGTCAATGAAAGGTGCAAGGGGGACAGAGTCAATCAAAGGCCGCACCATAGCCTTCCTCTTGCCGAGGCCGTAGTTGTACTCGTCTGCAATTTCTACCGGACAAACCTCGATACACTTGTTACAGCCAGTGCAAGACTCGATGTCAACATATCTGGCCCGCTTTCTCAGAGTCACTTTATAGTGACCTACTGCCCCTCTCACATCTATGATGTCAGTTAGGGTCGAAATCTGGATATTCTCGTGTCTTGCAACTCGTGCCATCATGGGTCCAAGAATACAGATTCCACAGTCGAAGGTTGGGAACAACTTGTCCCACTTTGCCATATGGCCTCCAAGAAATCCCTCTCTCTCTACCACGACCGTGCTTATGCCGGAATCAGCGAGTTCCAGTGCAGTTGTTAAACCCGCCACACCGCCACCAATAACAAGTGCCTTCTGAGTGATAGGGACATCATGTGTGGTAATCGGATATGAGTCGCGCACTTTGGCAAGTCCGGTGTCAATAATCGCTGCAGCCTTGGCAGTGGCTACTTCCAAATCGTCATAATGAACCCAACTGCATTGTTCTCTGATGTTTGCCATATGGAGGTGTCCTGGATTAAGTCCTGCCTCTTTTACTGCATCAGAGAATAATTCCCTATGGAGTAAAGGTGAACATGCGGCTATGACAGCTCTGTCCACCTTGCTTTTTTTGATGGACTGAATCAGGTCGACAACACCTTGTTCTGAACAGAAATGGTCGTTGACTTCGACAAGCGTAATGCCCTTGGATTCATACCTGTGTTTCAATGAGTCGATATCAATTGTGGCTGCTATATTTGAGCCGCATCGGCAGAGATAGACTGCAGTCTTGTCAGTCTTCTCCTCCTTCTTCTTTTTGGCTTTCTTTTTGCGACTCACAATGTCCACCTAGGTATGTCAAAGACACTACGGCTGAGTGTTATCTGATTGTTTGTGTTACTTTCGTCTTTCAACTTGATGAGCTTCTTACTATCCAGTATAAGTGTGAGCATTTAGGATTCAGAGCAAACATTCCATGATAAGAAGACTCTGATATCTTGGGAAATGGTCATCTCAATAAGCTCTGTGCCATACCGCATCATTCTTTTTGGGAGAAATCTGGGTTCCAACAGGCAATGGTTGGTGTTTATGCACCAGTCAAGGGAGACCCGTAGACTTGAAACTGAATCCCATGGAGCTTTACAATCTATTACCTAAGACGAACTGCCGTCTATGTGAACCCAAGACCTGTATGGCTTTTGCCACAAAGATGGCGCTAGGAGACATCCTTCCGGATGACTGCCCTCCCCTTCTAGAGGAGGGATTTGAGAAGAACCTTGAGAAGCTAAGAAACCTTGTTGCGCCAATGCAGTCTGCTGAGGAGACGGGAATAAAACTCGATGAAACAAAATGCACCGGTTGTGGCAACTGCGTTGTGGTCTGCCCCGTTGATGTTGCGGTTGAGCCTGAAACAAGTCATGGAAAAGCAGGGAAAAGCCGTGACACCGTATTCATTGTTGAGAATGGAATCTCAAAGATAATCAATCTAGAGAAGTGCAGACGATTTCCCCCTGATCGTCTCAATTGCAGGGTCTGTGAGCAGTACTGCTGTACAGATGCCATAGAGATTTGGTAGGTGATAGTATGGAAGATATTGTCTGCAGTGGATGCTCATTGCTCTGTGATGATGTTTCCGCAGAAGTGAAAGGCGGCGAAATCAACTCTCTAGGACTTTGCAGGCTTGGTCATCAGCATCTGGTGTCCACAATTGAGCATTTCGACGCGAAATCCATCATACGTTATAATGGAACAGAAAAGACGGTTTCTTTCGATGCGGCTCTAAAGAAGGCAGTAGAGATTCTACATGCTGCAAAGAGCCCTCTGCTTTTTGGATGGTCTCATTCAGCAGACGAAGCGATTACAAAAGGCTTTGAGTTAGCGAGCTCGATAGGTGCTACCTTTGACACACTTGCCAGTCTTGGAATGACTAAGGCATTGAGTCATGAACTTCATTCTATGCAACTTGAAATCGATCTAGACTATGCAAGAAACAATGGCGAACTCATTCTATATTGGGGATCTGATCCAACAGAGAGCAGTCATCGACATCCAAGCAAATTTGCAGTTTTGCCTCGCGGTGAGAATATTCCGGAAGGGATTGAGAGCAGGACAATTGGCGTCGTGGATGTGCGAAATACTGAAACTATGAAAATGGCTAATCACCGGCTTATCATCCCGCCTGGAACTGACGCAGAACTGCTTGATGCGTTGTCATCTGATATTGCAGGGAAACGACCTATCACAGGAGATGTAGTTGGGATTTCTGCTCAGGAGATTTTGGGACTTGTTCGCAATATAAAGAAGTCAGATTGTACAGTGATATTCTACGGGAGTGGGCTGATTAATTCAGGAGCAGCAGAGGAGAATCTTACCGGACTTCAGATGCTCGTTGAAGCGGTAAGGGGGACTGGTAAACAGGCATTCGCCTTGCCTATGGCAACAGAACCGAATATCATGGGAGTCGCTCGGAAAAACGTTGATTCGGATGCTGACAATACACTTTCCAAATTGGTCGGTGGCGAATTCGATGCGGCACTTGTGGTGGGTGATGACCTGTTAGTTAGCCTTCCAGGTCCTGCAGCTAAAGCACTCGCACGCATACCAATAATCTATGTTGGCCCACCCGGTAGAATAACAGATGGCAAAGCATCGGTTTCTATCCATACGACTGATTGCATGCTTCTTGGTTCTGGTGGAATGCAAAGATTGGACTACGTGGAAGTATCATTCAAGCAATGGATTGGACGGCCAAAGGAAGCCGTTGACGAATCAGATGTGCTAACTAGACTGCATGATTTAATGGCAACAGGGAAGGACTAGACAATGAAAATAGCTGTGGCAGGAAAGGGAGGAGTCGGGAAGACAACAGTAGCTGGTACCATTGCTAGACTCTTGGGACAAGATGGCCTGAGCATTCTTGCAGTGGATGCGGATCCAAGCTATACTCTATGGTCTGCGATTGGCATTCCAGCCGAAGAAGCCCAAAAGATAGTTCCTTTGACAGAGAATGAGGAGCTATTGAAGGAGCGAATGGAGATTTCTGGTGCAGGTTCATATAAAGAGGTCTTCAAATTGAATCCGCAGGTGGATGACCTGAGTGAGCTTTTTGCAGTGGAAGGTCCCGACAATGTCAGCTTGCTGGTCGCTGGAACTGTTGAAATGGGAGGATCCGGATGCATGTGCCCGTCAGCAACGTTGCTCAAGGCATTGATGCGCTTTCTGGTTTTGGGCTCGGATGAGGCCTTTGTGATGGACATGGATGCAGGTGTGGAGAACTTAGGTAGAGGTACTACAACCGGCATGGATGCTCTTATCGTGGTTGCAGAACCTGGCCGGAGGTCTCTGAACATTCTATCCAAGATTAAGCAACTCGCATTAGACATAAATGTTGGACGCATTTTGGCAGTAGGCAACAAAGTCGCTGGCCCCGAGGATGAGGCAATGATTAGAGAAAGAGTTGAAGCTGAAGGCATACCTCTACTTGGGATAGTTCCATTAGATGAATCAATCAAAGCCGCTGATCGAAAGGGGATGGCTCCCATTGACTTGGATCAAAATTCTCCAGGAATGAACGCAATCAGAGCCATAAAATCGCGTCTGGTAGAAGAGTTTCGAGATTGAACACACGTTCAATTAGGTTACACTCTGAATGTTCAAACCAACGTCATACAATCTACTGAAACAATCAGCGCGTGTATGGTTAACGATTGATTCCGATACCGAATGGCAAAATCCGTTGCCTATTCATAAGCTTATTATGCTCCTTTCTTGCAGGGCAGCATATTAGCCACAGGGTTTGTATGAACCATGAAGAAGAAAGCACACTTCAAAGCTGATGAAGCTACAACCGGTCTCGGCGTCTTCAAAGGCCTTGAGGTCAGAATTGGTCAGATTGTGGATGATGAGTGGGACGAGCCGATGGGTCCAACCCCAATGCCTGGTCCAACGACTCTCCGCTCTTGGGACCATAAACTTCTGACAAAGTATCAACCCTCATACATGCCATACTGTCAGGTATGCTGCCTATGCACAATGGGCAAGTGTGACCTGTCAGGCGACAAGCGAGGTGCATGCGGGTTGGGCATCAAGGACCAGCAGGGCAGGATTGTGCTTACTGCAGCAAATATAGGCACAGCAGCTCATCTTGCTCACTCAAGACATCTGATAGACCACCTAATTGATGAGTTTGGTCCGCGAACCAATCTTATACAGGGACCAGGAACCGAGATACATGCTCCAGTTTCTCGTCTTGTAACGGGAATGCGTCCAAGAACCTTAGAGGACGCGAGCTTGATTCTTGATTACTGCGAGTCCCAAATGGCTCACACTCTCTCAGCCACCGCAACTGGCCAAGAAGGTAGCTGGATGGACTTTGAGAGCAAGGTCTTTCATGTTGGCATGATTGACCACGTAGCCCTTGAGATAGCCGACCTAGCTCAGGTTTCAACACTTGGTATGCCTCAGGCTGATCCTGATGCACCATTGGTTGAAGCTGGAATCGGACAGATGGACATGAACAAGGCTATCATTTTGACAATAGGACACAATATTGTGCCTGCAGCTGCAGTCACTGATTACATCACCGAGAAGCGAATTGGTGACCAAGTGGAAGTGGGCGGAATCTGTTGCACTGCATGGGACATTACGAGACGAGATCAGAAGGCTAAGGTGATAGGACCTATCTCTTGGCAGCTTCGGTTCATTAGGAGTGGCCGAGCTGATGTTGTAGTTGTAGACGAGCAGTGCGTCAGGACCAATGTTGTGGACGAAGCAAAGAAGGTAAAGGCACCTGTAATCTCAACCAGCGATAAGGCTGTGATGGGGCTTCCTGACAGGTCTGATGACCCAGTTGATTCGATCGTTGAAGAACTGGTGTCAGGCAAGATACCAGGTGCACACATTGAGGATCACACAAAGGTTGGAGAGATAGCCACAAAGGTGGCAATCGCTCTGAAGCCGAAGAGAAGGAAGATGAAGTTCTTCCCCACTGCAAAACAGATCCAGAAGATGGCCGAGGACTGCACGAAATGTAGTGAATGCATTAGAGCATGTCCAAATGATCAGAATGTAATGGAGGCTGTCTTGGCAGCCCAAACAGGCAACATGCAACCACTACGTGATGTATACCACAACTGCATTGGATGCGCTCGTTGTGAATCAGCTTGTCCAAACGAATATGATCTTCATAGCTGGATGGTCGCTGCCGCCGATGAAGACTGCAAGAATGAAACTAGTGTAGTTCGAACTGGCAGAGGAGCAATCCAAGATACTGAGATTCGCCGTGTAGGACAGCCTATTGTCTTCGGCGAGATTCCCGGTGTCATTGCCCATGTCGGTTGTGCCAACTATCCCAGTGGAGGTCAAGATGTTCATGACATGGCGGAGGAGTTCGCCAAGCGCAGATACATCATTGTCACCTCAGGATGTGCAGCAATGTCAGCTGGTCAGGTCAAGGATGAGAATGGGCAATCCATCTACGAGAGACGTCATGGTGAGTTTGATGCCGGTGGAGTTGTCAATGTAGGTTCTTGCGTCGCAAACTCCCACATTGCTGGAGCGGCGATCAAGATAGCAGCTATCTTTGCCAAAAGGAACCTGAGGGGCAACTATGCAGAGATTGCAGACTACATTCACAACCGTGTCGGCGCAGTTGGTATTTCTTGGGGTGCAATGTCACAGAAGGCTGCAGCCATCGCTTCAGGATTCTGGAGACTGGGTGTTCCTGTGATTGTTGGGCCTCATGGATCCAAGTATCGAAGGATGTTGCTGGGTAGAGCCGATAGGGATCGTGACTGGGTCGTTTGGGACGCCCGTACAGGTGACCGAGTCCAAACAGCGCCTGGTCCTGAGCATCTCTTCTATTCTGCTGAAACCGTGGACGAGGCCAACGTTCTCACTGCGAAACTCTGCCTGCGACCCAACGATACAAGCAAGGGACGATCAATCAAACTGAGCCATTACATCGACATCCATGAGAATGCATATGGGTACTTCCCAGATGATGTCTGGACATACATCAGACGCGATTCGGACATTCCGATTACTCTGAAGGATAAGATTCTGGCTCAGATGAAGGAGAACAAATGGAAGGAAAGGAAGATTCCTGACCCAACGCTCTTGAAGGAGCAAGTGATCGGGGGTGGTACCTGATGGTTATGAGACCCGTACCATGGCAGACTGGTGAGATTTGCGGACCTGATAGTGCCAAGTCACTCACAAAAGTGGATCAACTGAAAAGGTCTTTCAAGATGACCAAGAAGCCACTCCTTGTGGTGGGATCAGATGCTGTGGACGAGAAGCATGGAAAGGGCGACATGATAGATTACGCAATTGCTCTGGCAGAGGCAGGCAAGATGCCTGTCATTGCCACTGGTGGAGCCATCAAGGCCTTCATTGAGAAGGGCTTTACTGGTGCCAAGTCTATGGGTGCTATGGAAGTCGCATTCTATCTTCAGGATGAGACGTGGACTGGCCCAACTGGCAAGGGTCCCCACGATCTCCTCATGGTCTTTGGAATCCCATACTACATGCAATGGACACTGCTATCTGCGACAATGAATTTTGGGACCCATCTGACTACAATTTCCCTGGGGCGCTACTATCAACCGCATGCAGATTGGTCCTTTCCTAATATGAAGGAGAAGCAGTGGCACACAGTGTTAGATGAAATCGTAGAATTCGTAGGAGGAGGAAAATGAGATGTCATTTGAAGATATACCAGTAGATGTAGGCGTAGTATACGAAGGCGAACGAGTCCGAGGAAAAGACATGTTTGTTGAGCTCGGCGGTCCGAAGATGGAACAGAAGTTCGAGCTGGCTTTGGCAAGAGAGATGGGCGAGATTGAGGATGAGAAGGTCACAATCATCGGCCCGGATCTCAAGGACATGGAGGAAGGGAGCTATCATCCTTTTGGCATTCTAGTGGAGGTTGCGGGGAAGGAGATCGAACCTGACCTTGAGGGCGTCATTGAACGACGAATTCACGAGTACGTGAACTTTGTAGAAGGCATGATGCATCTAAACCAGCGATACGACATCTGGATTCGGCTCAGCAAGAAGTCTTTCGAGAAGGGATTCAACGCCCTAGAACATCTGGGTAAGGTCCTGATTCGGCTTTTCAAGAGTGAGATGAACATCATCGAGAAGATACAGGTGACATTCTTCACTGATTCTGAGAAGATTGCTGAACGATATGATGAGGCCATAAACAGATACAATGAGAGGGATGCGCGTGCTAGAGGCTTGAGTGACGCAGACGTTGACACTTTCTACGGATGTTCATTGTGTCAGTCGTTTGCTCCGACTCATGTGTGCACCATTACTCCACAGAGGTACGCAAACTGCGGAGCCATTAGCTGGTTTGATGGTCGAGCAGCTGCGCGGGTGGATCCTAAGGGCCCACTCTATGCAATCCCCAAAGGCGACACATTAGACGAGTACACAGGCGAATATACAGGAGTGAATCAGCTTTATGCAGAGAAGTCACTCGGCAAAGTCACCTCAGTGGCTTTGTACAGCGCCTTTGACAAACCTCACACGAGCTGCGGCTGCTTCGAAGCAATCGCTTTCGTGATTCCTGAAGTGGATGGCCTAGGGGTGGTTCATAGAGACTTCAAAGGAGAAACTGTGAACGGACTGCCTTTCTCTAGTATGGCGGACTCAACTGCGGGCGGCCGACAGGTACCAGGATTCCATGGATTGTCCATAGAGTATATGCGTTCACCAAGGTTCTTGCAGGTTGATGGTGGCTACAATAGAGTAGTATGGATGCCTGATTCAATCAAGCAACGAGTCTATGAGTTCATGCCTGAGGACATCAGAGACAAGATTCCAACAGAGAATGAAGTCATGACCATATCGGATTTGAAGACCTTCCTCAAGGAAAAAAGTCATCCTATTGTGGAGCGATGGGTGGAGATTGCGGAAGAAGAGGAAACTGCTCTGGCTGAGGTTTCGGATGACTACGTTGCAGTGCCTGGCGAACTGACCGCTATGGTGGGTGGAGTTGGCGGAGGGCTTGAGATTATCTTCAAGAATGCCAAGATCTACGCCGAGAAAGTAATCATCAGAAAGACCGGAACAGGGAAGGGTGGAAAGAAGAAATGACGTCCCATGAGGAAGGAAGAGGACAGTCGCTAGACGACATCTTTGGTGATTTCGCCGAGTTGGAGCTGGAGCACGTCACAATTGAGGTAGACGAACTGAAGCTCGCTCTTCGTCCCATGGTCCAACGACTAGCGCAGGCTGCAGCCAAGGCTGCAATTGAGATGCCAAAGTCACTTATTCCTGCCCAGTTCAAGCCGCCCCTTGGTGAGTATCCTGGTGTGATTCGGGAGATTACAATTGGGGCTACCAAGAAGGAGGGCGGATCAAGGAGCAATACAGTGACCATTGGCGGTCATACTGCACCTGCATGGGATTTGTTTCAAGCACCACCAAAGAACCCGCCCATTATTGCTGCTGACGTCTTTGACATGCCAATTCCGCTGGCGAAAGCAGTCAAGACTCACTACAGGGAGGTACTGGATGATCCCGCGGAATGGGCAAAGCTTTGCGTGAATAAGTTCGGAGCTGACGTGATAACAATACACCTCATCAGTACAGACAGACAACTGGGAAACACTTCACCTCAAAAGGCCGCAAAGACTGTTGAAGAGGTTCTACAGGCAGTCAAGGTTCCCGTGCTCATTGGTTCTGCAGGCGACCCTGAGAAGGATGGACCCGTTCTTGCTAAAGCTGCAGAGGTATGTGAAGGTGAACGAACCCTGCTCTGCTCTGCAACAATCGATGTCTATGAACCTGTGGCTGTGGCTGCGAAGGAGCATGAACAGATTGTCTTGTCATGGACTTCGCTCGACATCAACGAACAGAAGGAATTGAATCGGAGGCTGATTGAGTGGCTTACACCAGATCAGATAGTAATCGATCCCACTACTGCTGCACTTGGGTACGGTCTTGAATATGCGTTCACTATGATGCAAAGGATGCGTCTGGCGGGGCTATTGGGTGATAATGAATTGCAATATCCCATCAGTTCAGGCACAACAAATGCTTGGGCTGCTAGAGAAGCTTGGCTCAAGGCACCAGAACTCGGACCGAGGGAACTTCGTGGCCCAATATGGGAGAGTGTGACTGCACTATCACTCCTGTTAGCTGGCAATGACCTCTTCATGATGATGCATCCTGCAGCAATGAAGACAGTCCATGACCTTATTGATTGGCTACAAGAGAGGCGAACGATAACGATTGCAGAATATGCAGACTGGACCACAATCGAAATACCGGAGGGGACCTAGATGGCAAAGCTTCCAGGTCCATTGGACATTTACCCCCTATTACCCGGTACCAACTGCCAGGAGTGCGGAGAAGCCAACTGCATGGCCTTTGCCACAAAGCTTGCCGAATACACGGTGAAGCTTGCAGCATGCACTCCTCTCTATAAAGAGGCTCAGTATGCCAAGAAGCTGACCAAGCTAGAAGACCTCATTCGTCCCCCAGTCAGAGAAGTTGTGATTGGAGCCGGCGAAAAAGCAGCATCTATTGGTGGAAAGCTGGTCTTGTATAGGCATGATCTCAGATACTCCAATCCAATATCATTCTTTGTTGATGTGGATGATACACTCGAGGGCGAGAAACTTGCTCATAGGGTAAAGGCGATTGAGGACTGGACGTACGTGTATATTGGCCAGAATCTCCAATTAGATGGAATTGCCCTTCGAGGGGTCTCACAAGATCCGCAGATATTCGCCAAAACTGCAAAGAAGGTGGCTGAGCTAACCGACTGGCCCATTATCTTGTGCTCGCTTAATCCTGAGATGCTGGCTGCAGCAGCAAGTGCAATTGCTGACAAGCGACCGCTGCTTTATGCAGCGACATTGGACACCTGGTCTCAAGTGGGTGATATTGCTGTGAAGCACAATCTCCCTTTGGTGGCATATGCACCAAGCGGCCTTGACGACTTAGCTACTCTTGTTAATACACTGAGGGCTATGGGGGTAGAAGAGCTTGTACTCGATCCAGGCACAGCTTCAAGAGCTGGTCTAGGTACTACCGTTGACAATTTTACACAGCTCAGAAGGGCTGCGACTATTGAGGAGAACGAGCTCGTGGGCTATCCATTGCTTGCCACACCTATTTCAGTCTGGGCTGACCATAAGGAGGGAGCAGCACCAGAGCTAACCAAATGGGATGAAGTTCTTACATCCGCGGCAATGATTGTCAGGTACTCTGATGCAATTATCGTCCATAGCTTGGACATGTGGACAAACCTGCCACTTACATTCCTCAGGAGCAACCTTTACACAGACCCTGTGAAGCCTGTTGCGGTAGAGGCTGGTCTTCAGGAATTTGGTGATGTGGGGCCAGATTCTCCTGTGATGTATACAACCAACTTTGCACTCACTTACTTCACAGTTGAGAGTGATATCAAACAGGCAGGAGTGAATGCCTATCTGGTGGTTGTAGATACAGAAGGAATGAGTGTCCAATCCGCTGTGGCTGGTAGAAAGCTGACGGCAGAGAGGGTGGCGGAAACCCTTGAAGAAACCAAGATTGCTGATAAGGTCAAGCACAAGATTCTCATTAGTCCAGGAATGGCTGCTAGAATTAGTGGTGAAACCGAAGAGGCATCTGGTTGGACTGTTAAGGTCGGTCCACAAGACTCCAGTGGAATACCAAAGTATCTCCAAGCAGGCAAATGGAAAGAAGAGTGAGAGACCATACCTAAATGGTCATAGGGGCAAAATGCCCCTCTTTCCTATTGGGAGTAAGAAGAATGAAAGAGCGTCTAGTGATATCAGTATCCGGAAAGGGTGGCGTTGGAAAGACCACTACCGCCGGACTCCTATCCAGAATTATTGTAGAGAAGACCCAACGGTCATTGCTTCTAGTCGATGCAGATCCTGTGATGAATCTCCCTCGAGCCTTGGGAGTTGATGTTCCGGCATCAGTTGGAGAAATTGCCACCAGGATGCGGAAGAACATTGATGATGGAACTCTACCTGCCTCTGCAGCGAAACAAGACATTCTTGAAGGGGAAATCTTCGAGGCTCTCATTGAAGGCGATCGATACGATTTCTTGGCAATGGGTCGCACAGAAGGTGAAGGATGCTATTGCTATGTCAACAGAATCCTCACCCAGATTCTCGACACTCTGACATTGAATTATGAGATTACTCTACTTGATATGAGTGCAGGTCTCGAGCATTTCAGTCGTCGCACTAATCGAAATGTCGACATTCTCATTATAGTCATTGACTCCTCCCGAGCTGCCTTTGAAGCAGCCTTGCGAATAAGAGACCTCGCGAAAGAAGTGCATATTGACTTCAAGAAGCTGGTAGTGATCGGCAATCGGATTCCATCCAATCTTGTTGAAGCTGTTTCAAATGGACTTGAGGAGAATGATCTCTTTCTTGCGGGCATGATTCCAAACGATGATAAAGTAGCAGAACTGAATTATTTGGGCAAGCCTGTTTTTGACCTGCCCAACAATTCGCCTGCGCTCCTTGCCGTTGAAGGCATTGCAGAAAAGCTAGGTCTTCTCAGCGAAGTGACCCTATTGAAGCTTCTAGGTCAGTAAGTTATGTCATTCAATAGCTTGGATCTCAATTTGCAGTCGTTCAAAGAACTCGCTTGCAGCTATCTGAATCAATTCCGAGTCATCTGACATCACATCAATTCTGACCTTTGAGATTCCTTCACCGACCTTCCCAACGAGTGTTATTGTGACGGCCAACCGGGTGTCGCTGAACTTGCCTATCCCCGCACCAGCGACAAGTCCCATTAGCATTCCTTCTTTCGTTGTCGATTCTGCTCTGAAAGAATGGAGATTACATCGATTGGCCAGTTTTTTCACTAGTTTATAGAGCGTCTTCGCCTCGACCTCGATGACATGTTCCCGATTCCAAGTGCTTTTCCCCTTTTTCATTGCTTGAAACTCATCTGCTGTCATTTCAAACGGTTCAATCTGCGAATAGATTGACCTGATGAAGCAAATTCCTGATTTGGCTGCGATTTTTTCATCATCACCATTCAGGAAAATCACAGATGATACGATTTCTCCCTCAATTGCTTCTGCATTAACAAAGAATTCGAACTCGACTGAATCGGATTCTCCTGGTCCAATTGAAGGGATAATCTGCGTACTTCCATACGGTGCTAGAAGGCTGTCAGCCGGGAATGACATAATTCTGATGGTCACGTTCGAGATTCTTTCAGTAGATTTGTTGGCAATGGTGCTCCTGAATAGCAACTTGGTGTCAGATACTTGGTACCCATTTGTCACTAGAATATCATCACTTGTTCTAATTGGTGTAGACTCAACTATCTGCTCTTTCTCAGGTATCTCGTCAGGTATTAGGGGTTCATCATCAACATCATGACCGCGATTTCCTAACCATCCCAAAGCAAAACCAATTGCCTCTCTCACCATCTCATCATCGTCAGATGCATGAGCCTTAAGGATGGGTATCGCTCTATTATCTTTTATAGAAGCGAACACTCCTGCCGTCATAGCTCGAATGACTCTACTCTCATCATTCAGGGTTATATCAAGAGTGTCAAATGACTTCGAGCCATAGTCTCCTAGTCTGCAGACTGCAAGAAGTCTGACTTCTTCCTCCCCAGTTATAGCTGCGTCTTTGCAGGCTTGAATCGATGAAATAGTTGATAGCGCCTTATTGAGTTTGTCCTCTTTTGGTTTGAACAGTCGTCCCACGGCTCTCTTCAAGCCACGCACTGGATCGCTATCGGTTTGTGGAGTAGATGTCTTGTCATCTTTGTCTGACATTCTAGGCCTCGCCATTCGTGCTCGTTTGCGCCTGTCTTAATACTTATTGTGATGACTTAGCTAAGTGAGCCTTTCATAACATTTTTAGCACTGCCTCAGGTCGGCGTGGCTAGAACCCGCTTGAAAGGTGCGCTACATGGAGCAGAGAGAGCTTTCCCTTTTCCTTCAACCAAGGGTAATGAAACCTCAGGCTGAACGTGGTTCAGAGATCACGCGTCGATTTGCGATGAATAAGGTTGGAAGGATGCTCGCTGCAGCCATGCAGGACCGAAGTATCAGACTTTATGACGCACAGAGCTGCGAAGAGATGCAACGAATACAGGATGAATTCCTGTGCACATCTATCGCTTTCAGTCCTCAGGGTGATGTTGTTGCTACTGGCGGTGTTGATAGAGTCGTCAAGCTATGGGATATCCGAACAGGAGATCTAATCGGGAAATTAGAAGGTCATAGTTATCCCGTCTTGGCACTTGCATTCTCTCCTGATGGTACCCGACTTGTTTCAGGGAGTGGTGACACGACTCTACGCATTTGGGATGTTTCGAATAGCACTGAGATCAATCAACTCAAGGGGCATTCCCTTTACGTAGTGACATGTGACTGGTCGCCTGATGGGAAGCGAATTATCTCAGGGGAAGTTGATGGCACAATAGCCGTTTGGGATGCCGATAGAGGGCAGCTGCTGGGCCGCCTCAAGGATCATCGGACAGCAGTGCATGTTGTGAAATTCACACGAGATGGACAAGGTATGGCTTCAGGATCCTCTGACCACAGTATCATCATTTGGAAGACAGAAGGTGACTCATTCAAACCAGAGCGAACCTTGATAGGGCATGAGGGTGAGGTTCGAGCTTTATCCTTCAGCTGGGATGGCAAGTATTTGGCATCAGGGTCAAGTGAAAAGGAGCTTTTCGTTTGGATTACTGACTCATATACTATAGAGGGCGAGGGTAGGACAGTCACTGAGATCGATGGAATCGAGTGGTATCCTGATACAGATGCATTTCTTACGGCAGATGGTTCAGGTGCAATCACACGATGGGAGGTTAAAGAGATGGAAGCCATGCTCGCTCCATTCAAGAGCCTACTATCTGAGATTGAAGCTGACACTGAAAAGAGCCGCCAAGCGGAGCTTGAAAAGAAGCTCAATGACATCTCAAGTCAATATGAAGATGAAGTTCTGAGAGATAAGCGAGTGTTCTACATCCTGTGGCAATGCAAGCGAGCGCTGGGGCTTTTGAAAGGAACACCTAGACGCACATAGCAGCATTACCCTTTGCTATTTTTCGCCTTTGCCTTTCCCTCAGCTAGAATGTTTCTGCAAAGAGTAGCGTACGTTTCCTGT
Organism: Candidatus Thorarchaeota archaeon; assembly: GCA_048882485.1. Classification (GTDB taxonomy): domain Archaea; phylum Asgardarchaeota; class Thorarchaeia; order Thorarchaeales; family Thorarchaeaceae; genus SMTZ1-83. The sequence goes on along the minus strand of JBHLRP010000028.1, from coordinate 20,418 downwards.
ACATTCTCACCCGTGAGTGCACTAGACTCAACATACAGGAAGTTGTGCTTCTTGGCGTACTCCTCTCCTTCCTCTCTAGAAACTACGCGGCTCTCTTCAAGGTCCACCTTATTAGCCACAACTATGAGTGGAATTGGATTTCCAAGATTTGCGAAGCATTCATTCTTCCAATTGTCAATATTGAGAAACGTACGACGGCGAGTCACATCATATACCAAAAGCCCTCCCCGAGCTCCTCGATAGAAACCCTGGCGGACTGATTCAAAACGCGGCTGCCCGGCCAGATCCCACACAATGCAAGTCACATTGGCATCCAGGTCCTTTAGCTCAATCTCCTTGAGGGCGAAATCGGCGCCAATGGTCCTCTTGTAGTCAGCCTCAAATCCTCCTTCGGTGAATCTAATTGTCAGTGCTGTCTTCCCTACTGCACCATCACCCAACATGACGATCTTGAGGCGATACTCACTCGGCATTCATTGGTCTCCTAGCCCTTGAGGACTGCTGAATCCTGCTTTTAATTGTAATGCGGCCACATGCTACAATAGCCTCTATCTTCTTCTGACTGCGGCCGGTTTCACAGAAAGGACCTTAACGATACATTATGCCCAGCACGTTTAATAGGGAAATGCGCAAAACGTTTCCATCCAAGGGATGATGTTATGACCTCGGAGCGTCCGGATTATCGAGCATTGACCGAAACGTTAGAGGAGATGAACAGGGAGGGCGGATTTACAACATCAGTCCTTGCAAGAGATGATGGATTGGTCATGGCCTATGCGGTGTCACCCACAACCAATATTGATGTGGTAGCTGCGATGGCTGGCCATATTGCAGACACAGTAGAACGGGTGAGAAATGAGCTCTCCCTTGGAGAGACTAAGGACATATCTGTTCGATGTTCAGAAGGCAAGGCGGTGTTTAGAAGAATTTCTTCTCAGGGCACTCAGGCATTGATACTCGGGACAATAATGCCTAGGAATGTGCGCTATCATTCAAGAGCCGTTGGCAAGGCGGCAACCAAGATTCGTAAGATACTGAAGTATCGATGACTATTGACTGTAATTGCCTGACTAGGTCGTCAAAACTGTTAAGTTAGTTCTAATGCTTCACCCTGATATCTCTAGGACTAGGAGTGCCATTGTTTGGCTAATGATATAGAACCAACGGACTCCCAGAATGGGGAGGATGAAGAAGATGACGAGCCGATCGAGGTAGTCTTATTCAAGTCCGACACATGTGCGTTCTGCCCTAGAGCTGAAGAGGTTCTGAGAGAAACCCTAACGGATTTCGGAGGAGGAATTTTCGCTCTGAAGGTCATTAATGTGAGTAAGAATCCCGAAGCTGCGGAAGAGTTTGGAATCTTCGCACTACCAACTACAATGATTGGTGGTGTTTCAGTCACGGGAATTCCAGAGCCTGATATGATAATGAAGATGATTCTGGGAGCGAAAGTGGCAACCAAGAGAGGTGAATCAAAGTGAGCGAATTCGCTATAGAGAGAGTAAAGACTGGGATTCCAGGATTGGATGAGCTAATTGAGGGAGGATTCCCACAAGGCGACACAATCCTCATCGCAGGTCGAGCAGGAACAGGAAAGAGTATCATGGCAAATCAGTTCCTGTATAATGGTGCAACCCAGTATGATGAAGCAGGAGTTCTTGTGACTCTAGAAGAATCTCCGATCTCAATCAAGAGAAACATGATGCGATTTGGAATGGACCTCGATGCACTGGTGAAGAAGAAGAAACTGGCCATCGTAGATCTGTCTCCTTCGAAGGAGGTCACTCCGATGAAAATCGGTGAGTATCCAAGCTTCGACCTCTCAGGCTTGGAAGCCATCATTCTCAATCATGTGAAGAAGCTTGGTGCCAAGAGGGTAGTGATTGATACCCTTACCATTCTGGCTTACAAGTTTCGGAGTCGTGACATCCTCCGCGAAGAGTTCTTCAAGCTCGCCGCCAATATAACGCGTGCAGGTACAACACTAATCCTGACAAGTGAGATTCCGGCACAACATGATGGTCTGGGTGTGTTTGATATCGAAGCATTCTTGGCCAGTGGTGTTATTGTACTCTACAATGAGATGATTAGCGAAACATCTAGGTCGCGGTCGATAGAGATACTGAAACTCAGAGGTTCAAAACACAGCTCGCGAATCCACTCAATGAGGATAACGGATGAAGGCATTAGAGTATGGCCAGCAGAAATCAGTACTGGAGTATAGAATCTATAGAACTTGAGGCGTGACTATTGGGAGAAGAAACGAAATCGAAAAGCACTGAACCCCCGCCGGCCACTGCACGGCCTATGATCGGGGACCTTGTCAAGTTTGGTCAGCTTACTCAAGTTTCATACATTCTCCTTGGTCCTTTGGGATCTGGGAAGACAACCTACGCTGAAGCCTTTCTCTATGATGGACTCAGGCTTGGATTCCCCGCAGTCTTTGTGACAACTGATGTCTCACCAAGAGTTATTAGGAATGATATGAGCCGCCATGGATGGTCCATTGATGACTTTGAGCATTCTAGTCAGTTTGTGTTCATCGATGGCTACTCCGAACGTATGGGTGCTCCCAAGTCTAGCACTGTTCATTCTCTCGCCAAGGTTGACGATATCAGTGAGCTAGGAATTGTGCTTTCTGAGGTCTTAGATGAGCTTGTTGTTGCTCGTGTTGTTGTTGATAGTCTGTCAACGCTCATTCTTCACTCTAATCCAGCTACCATGCCAAGAGCAGTCCAAAGGCTCAGTGGCCGAGTCACAGAGAGTTCTCATAGTATCATGTTTATTCTTGAGGAAGGTGTCCATGAAGAGAAGACCTATGCAACATTTTCCTACATGGCGGATGCAGTCCTCCGGTTCAAGATTGATGATGAAGGTGAACAACCCAATTACAAGGTCAGAATGGAACGAATGCGAGGCACAGACACATCTAGAGTCTGGAATGACTTCGTTCTAGAATGACAACCCCTTTCCGTGAAGACTTTAAAGCGATGAAACTCCTCGAAGAGATGAGTTTGGAATAGGAGAGTCCAACGTGGAGTCATTGCTGATTGTGACACTGAGAGATGTGCTATGTGCATCGCTATCCCTTGATGATGGGCTCTCAGCGATTCAGAATTTGGCAATAGGCAACACCACTGAAAACGAGCTATTATTTGAGATTGCGCGCGTTTTTGAGGAGATTATCCTCCGAAGGCCTGGCTTGGCTAGTGCTAAGCTCACCGAATTGACTGTCCGTTTGTCATTCAAAGAGAATCGTATCCTCCCAGAGATGCTAGCCCTCTTGGATGTTCGATACACAAACAGCTTCCGTCGAAGTGAAACGGAACTACTGCCTGATATTGAAGCAATTCCCCAATTGCTGGATATATTGGGCCAACTATCTCAATCTGTCACATCTGCTTTGAATCTCAATCTGAGACCTCTCTTGCCTTTCATTATTGACGAGATATCAATGACACTTGATGCCATTCACTCACGCGGACATGAAGCCTCCACTGCTCTTGCGATTCATGAAGTTCACTATCTCACAAGCATCTTGATAAAAGAGGGATTCTTCGCTGGTGCTGAGCTGCTGCTTAACCGACTCTCCAAGATTGCCGCCAGAATGGGCAACCAGGACCTGCTATTTGAAACGATGTTCAACTATTCATGTGTACTTACAGAGCTAGGAATGTTTCAGGAATCTAGGAACATCCTTCTGGACCTAGAGAAATCTGTTGAGGCCGAAGAAGACAAAGAGAAGCTTGCAGCTGTCGTTCTTCAATTGGGAGTAAACGAAACTCGCGATGATACTGTACATCATGAAGAAGCGCGCGCTATCAGCGATAGAGCGGCGCAGCTGTATGAGGAAAGAGGGATTCGTTTTCCAGATACAAAAGACGATCTTGGTCTAGCACATCTCATTGTCGGGTCAAGTATACTTGCGAATGGTTGGAGAGAGGGTGTACCAGAGGCAATAGACCGCCTGGAAAAGGGGCTTGCAGTCTATGAGCGGATTGAGGCGCCTGATTTTCATCAATCACTTAACCTGTTCAGAATTCTAGCTGGACTTGGATTTGCACATGGACTTCTATCAGACCATGACAATACAACGAAGAGTATTGAGTATCTAGAACGTGCCAAAACCATTCTTGAACAGATGGAATCATCAGGTCATGATATGGCAGCAGACTTGGCGAGAGCTGAGAACACCTTAGGCTGGGTTTGTCTGAGCACTGAATCAGATGAGTTTTGGGACACAGGAGTAGCCGCCTTTCAGCGGGCTATTCAGATACGTGAAGAACTTCATCAGAAGGGTCGGGTTTCTGAGTTGGAGCTACTGGGCAGTAAGCTGGGTCTTTCACTATCCATGATGCGGTCTGCTGAATACTCAGAAGAAGCCCAAGGATCGCTACGTGAGGTGTTGGTTCAGTTCGTACCCCTATTTCCTACAGATTCCCGGGCGTTTGTTGAGGTTGCGATTGCAACCTATAACGTAGTATGGATTGCTTTCCGCCACGGGGAAACGCTCCCTTCTAGGGTCGTGCGTCTCCTAGATGATATTGACAGACTCCTAGCGGATGCCAGAGTTCAGGATGATTCAATTTTCGTTCAGGGGGTATCCCTGGTTCTTCCATTTCTTAATGAGTCTTGGTCAGTCCTGAAAAGCCGTGCAAGTAGCCTTACCACACATAGGTCCGATCTATCAAGGGTTGGGATTCTGATGGAGGCTCTGTCAACTGCAAAGTTCAATCAGGAATCAATTAGCTTGGGACCCTCAGCTAGGATTGAAAACCCTGTTACTCCCAGAGTCGAAGAGATTGATGCTCTTCTAGCCATGTACTGGAGGGGGCAGACGGCTCTGGCGCAGACAGTGAAGTCCTTCTTTGAGAATCGGGATTATAGCAACCTTGCAACTGGCCTATATAGCGCAGCTCTTGCACTTCGAACTGCAGGAGTAGTTGAACCCGCATTTCCAGAATCCGCTGAGTTCATTCAAGCAACATGCGTGTCGCTTTCTGATGTTCTACTTCGATTTGCTCTTGCTCTAGAGAATCAATATGATGCGGTGATCGACAGAGATAGATTCGAAACATTCCCCGAAAGCGCCGATAGAGGTCAGTATCAGTTCATTCTTGCTGATGACTGGCTGGGCCTAATGAAAATCGCAGATGCTTATCTTCAGATGGTAGAACAGTCTGAGATGGTAGAAGCCAAGCCCTATCTCAATGCGGTCTTCTCGAATATTTCCCGTGCTCTGAGGATGATGGATGATATTTCAATGGTTGACAGAAGACTCCTCTCCATGCTCGGCGAAGTAATGAATCGTAGATACTACCTTCGGAGCTAATAGACTGGCTCCTCTTCATCGTCCGCTCCGACTCTTCTATATCCTCCAGCCTTTGCTCCCCATGATGCCCAACCTGATGTAGATGTTCTAATCTCCCTTGCAAGGCCGAATGACTCGCGTACTGGAATCTCAGCATCTATCCGGTATAGAGTTCTATCAGAGTTTATTTCATGGACTCTCCCCTTTCTTCTTGCCAAAATTGCAGCAAGTCCTCCAACATGCTCTTCAGGTGCGCTAATCTCAAGTCTAACCCATGGTTCTAGGGCCTGAGGGTCTCCAGATTCCACGCTGCATCTCATGGCTTGTATCAGCGGAATGGTCACATCTCTCCAAGAAGTTTCTTGAGCCTCATATCGTAGCTGCACCTTCTCCAGAATAATTGCAAGGTGTCGTAGTCTTTCGCCGCTAGCTGGCCCGCTTCCTATTAATGTCCTGAATGCCTCTCTGATCCATTCCAGCTCTTCGCCATAGGGATTGATTTGCCCAGTGGAATCTATGAGATAGCACCCCCCCATTGGCTCTGAGTCTAGGAGTGTGCCGTACTCCTCGACATTGACTCCTTCTTCAATGAGGATTGCTTGGACAGTAAAGATGCTAGTCGATTCGTTTCCTCCTGCGCACGATGTCCCATCTTTTGTCATCTGCTCCTTTAGTAGAACCATTGGCTTTCCAAGTAGGACTTCGATTCCCTGTCGAGCTAGCTTTTCAATACTCACTTCGATGTGTAACTCGCCCGCACCCGAAAGAAGCATCTCCCCAGTTTCCGGATTCACTTCAAAATCTAATGCAGGATCCGTCATCGCATACTGTGCAATGGGTTCCTGAATCTCACTGAGCTGCGACAGCTTCTTTGGTTCAATTGTATATGTGACAACAGGTTCTGTGGGGTATTCGAGCTCCATCATGGGAGATACTCCTTCAGTGCCCTTTGCTACAAGAGTGTCACCTACAGCAATATCCTTGACTCCTGTGATGAACGCAAGATTTCCAGCAGGGACCTGGGGAAGTGCGACTCTCGATTTCGACATGAAGATTCCAACCTGGAGAGGCTTTCCTTCCTTTCCTGTCCTGAGATTTGTCAAAGGCTCGGCTCGCTTGAGTGTCCCTGCGAACACCCGGACTGCCGCAACAAGGCCGGCGTGTCTGTCAGGCTGCACGTTTCCTACCAGCAGAACAGCTGGACCACTGCTTCTCGATTCAAGAAGTCTCTTATCATGCTTGTTGCCCTGTGGTGTCCAGAATGCTGGAAGTCGATAGGATTGAGCTGTAGTTGGATCCGGACAGGTCTTAACCACCGAATCCAACAGGACTTCGGCAACAGGATATTTCTCTGCCAGGATGCCTTGCTCCTCCTTGGAGTACGCTAACACTATTTCTTCGAGTATCGCCATGAACGCACTAGCTAGGTCTCCTGTAACATCACTTCCACCAGATGCATTCTTGAGGACCGACACATCGAGTCCCCATTTGTCCAATGCCGAGCCGATACACAGTGATGACTTGCTAAAAGAAACCTCCCACTTCTCTAGAGTATCATCATCGAGATACTTGCCCAGCATAGCGTTGAATTCACGAACCGTCCCGTTGATCTCTTCTGCTACACGATTAGCATCCAACCGTTTCTCTTTGATGAGCCGATCAACCTTATTGACAAACAACACTGGACGCACAAGCTCGTTCATTGCTTGTCTTGTAACAGTTTCAGTTTGGACCATGATCCCCTCGATAGCATCAACAACAATAATAGCTCCGTCAGTGAGTCGAAGCCCTCTTGTTACGTGGCTTGAAAAGTCGATATGGCCGGGTGTGTCAATAAGATGAATGAGGTAGTCCAGTCCATCCATATGGTGAATAAGAGAAATGCCTGACGCCTTTATCGTGATTCCTCGTTCTTGTTCAATCATATCATAGTCCAAGAGTCGAGCAGTAGCAGCTACTTCCTTCGAGAGGAGTCCAGATGATGCAATGAGTGAATCGGTGAGTGTAGTCTTCCCATGGTCAATATGTGCTATCACGGTGCAATTCCGAATCTGAGCCGTCTTGTCTATGAGCCCAGCTGCGCGGTCATTGACGAATTTCTTGTAGATGTGTGACACGAGCTCTCTACCTGACCATTTTCCTGTAATCAGACATTGAGATTGTAGTTTCCTCTTTACATTTTCCACATTCAAATGTCACACTGACTTTCTGCCGTTTTACCTCATTCTTAAGCGGTCGACCACATCTGCACACAAAACCGGTTATTCTGCCTGGATTGCCAACAATCAGTGCGTGAGCTGGCACATCTTTTGTGACTACGGCACCCCCTCCAATCATACAGTAGCTTCCCAACGTGATGCCGCAGATAATCGTGGCATTACCACCGATTGAAGCTCCCCGCTTGACAAGTGTTTCAGTAATCTCCCAAAACTCACCATGAGCTCTTGGGTGTAGGTCATTTGTGAAGGTCATATGTGGACCACAGAATACCTCGTCTTCAAGTGTCACTCCTTGATAGACTGATACGCCATTCTGGATTTTGACATTATCCCCAATTGTGACGTTCGCGTCAATGTAAACATCTCTAGCAATAGTGCAGTTCTTGCCTATCTTGGCAGATCCCCTGACATGTGCGAAGTGCCAGACCTTGGTGCCTTCACCGATATGTGCCCCTTCATCAACAACAGCTAGGGGATGGATGAAGACGTCTACCATTGAACTCACAGGACTCAAGAAACCTCTGATGGTGTTAACTCTTCCCCTTACTTTTGCCTCGACGTTTTCTTTTGGTGAGAGGTGAGGACCAGAGCTTTCCCTTATAGACGGATGTGGGCGGACATGCTACGCACTTGTCATCAAGGTATCTCTTGCATGACCCGCAGTCTGCCTTGCAGGGTGCTTTTGTGCCATCTGTTGATTTAGGTGCGAGATTCAATTGAAGGAATGTTGGCACAATAGGTGCATTCCCGAACCAGCTCTCTGATCTTCTTACACCCGGTTCAGTCCTCATGCTACATGTCCCAACAATCGACTGGAGGCTCCAGGTGTCCTGTGCCGCCATGACTGCCATCAGGTTATAGCTTCCAGTCACTGGTGCAAGCATGAGTAGTCTAGGGCAATGCTCGTACTTTTCCCTGATTCGGTCGGCCACTTCGATATTGTCAACCTCTAACCCCATGAACAGAAGCTTCACATCGAGCTTCTCCGCATTCACGCCAGCTGTCACATGGACTGTCTTCTCGGTCTTGACAAGTTTGTCTAATCGCTTGCTCACCGCAACATGTGACATTTCTAGTTTCTTGCCTATCTCAGAAAGGCTCTTTCTCCCGTCTTTCTGAAGAAGTGTGACCAACTGCTTGTCTACGTTATCCAATGATTCTACGCTCCGATTGTTACTAGAGTATATTCTCTAGTTAACACATGTAACTTACGCCTACAATCCAGTTAATAATAATGCCTATTCTTGACGTTCTGCATACAAACCTAGAAACTATAATGTATTAGCTCGGTCCCAATCATGGCTATACACGTGGGCATTCACGGAGAGTGTTGTAATTGTCCCTGGCTTGAGGTTCACCCTCTCTGATACATGTGTTAGGAGTTCACCCAGGGCATAGATGTTAGCAGGCCAAGCTCCATACATGTCATTGGAGCGAATCATGACAGAGAGGTCAAGAAACTCGTTCCTCTTCATGAACACGAAGTGATTGAGGCATGGGACCTCATCATGTACAGTGTCCTTTCGTGGGTCCCAAGTGGTCGCAACAGCTCTCCTACTGTTGGGACTCTCCCTGAGTTTGGTGATCACGAACTCGATTTGGTTCAGGACTTCCGAACCCCATGCATTGAGCCGCTCGCCGTAGGTGTAATCGAAATCCATCCGGTCTGGATCTAATAGTTGAGTAGCATACTTCTCTCGTAGAACCTTTTCGCTGAAGGGGTATTCCCTACTAACTCTGTTACTGTAGGGGTCTTCAACATGAATCATCAAATTGGAATGCCATCGGGTTTCGCTGCCTCTCTCATCAACCCTGAGCATTCCACTCTCCATTATCTTACGTACAGCGCGAGTCCACGCATCTACTGGAGTCTTGGCCTTAAGATAGACTGCCATTTATGAACCACCGACATTCGGACTGTGGCCAAACATCCTATTTAGGGCTACCGCGAGAATCCGCTTTCCCAGATCGCATGCTCAGTACACGCTTGTTTGGCGCCACTCGAGATTCCGACAATTTTGTGTGGGTCATCATCTGAGGTTAAAATCTGTCATCTATCAGGGTGCGAGACCTGAAAAATCTGCAATCTCTGGGATAGCTTTGGTTTACTTTCTGTAGGAGTTTAAGTAGAAACTCTATCACTATGGAGTGTGAGGTCCTCCCGGAATTACCCAGCCAGCCCAGAGTGCCTTCTTCCTATGCTAGAAGCCATTTTGGAGCGCAACAAGTCTTTTATTATAAATTGGCTGAATGACAAGAAGACTTCACTCCGTGGAGGGAGTGTTGATTAATGCCGGGAGAGGACAAGACAACAGATAGCACGCTATATATCTTCACGCAAGAAGACTGTGCGAACTGTCCAGCAGCCAAGTTAGTCGTAGAGGAGGCCCTTGCGGGGACCGGGTATCCTATGCGCGTTGTTGATTTGAAAGAGGTCGATGAAGACTTGGATTTCAGAATGCTTGAGAACCAAATCTTCATTGCTTCCACTCCTAGCATTGTCCTTGAGAACCAGGGGTCGCTAAAACTATTGTATAGTGGTGAAGTTCCCACTGTTGAAGAAGTACGCAAGTCGCTTGGAGTGAATTGATTAATGACGGATGTCCATAGTTCTGCAGTATCCTATGAGGATCTGAAGGTGAGAGAGAAGAAGCTACCAAAGGTAAGAACTACCAGTAGTACTCTGGAACCATTTGATGTAGACCGTATCATCGAGAGTCTCATCATTGAGGCAAAGCTCTCTCGAGGGGATGCAGAGCTTGTGGGCCTCAAGGTGATGGATCGGATTGCCGCTTCTGGGATCAAGTTTCTGTCTGGTCCGCTGATTCGAGAGATGTGCAACTCGATTCTTGCTGAGCTGGGATTCGAGAAAGAACGCATCCTCTATACTCGTGTAGGAGTGCCTATGTACGACCTTAATCAGTTGATACTCAATCCAGCTCAACACACCAACAATGCAAACATGATGAGAAATCCTGAGACCATTGCCAAACTGGTGCACGACCAAGTGATGGAGCAGCACACCTATCTTACAATTCCGACTCACCTCGCAGATGCTCATATGCGCGGTGAAATCTATATCAAAGACCGCGAATACTTCTCCACACGCGACTATTGTGCAACTTGGGACCTTCGTCAGGTGCTTATCCCCGGCATTGCTCCTGATGGGCTTGGTGGGATTCATTCTTCCGCGGCTGGACCCGCTCAGCATCTCAATGTTGCAGTGAACCACTCAGCAATCTGGCTTGCGGCAGCTCAAAGCTCATTTGCTGGTGGTCAAGGATATTTCTTCTACAATACTTTCCTTGCTCCATACATGAGAGGACAATCTGACAGAAAGATAAAGCAGGCAGCTCAGCAGCTTATATTTACACTAACCCAGCAGTATGTAGCCAGAGGTGGACAGGTCATCTTCTCAAGTGTCGACCTTACGCCGGGCATTCCCAATATTATGAAAGATGTGCCTGCAACTCTTCCTGGTGGAAAGACCGATGGTTCAACTTATGGCGACTACGAGGAAGAGGCGAACAAGTTCTTCAACGCCTTTATGCGGATTATGCTAAAGGGTGACAAAAAGGGTAAGGGCTTCAACTTTCCAAAGCCAAATGTTGTCCTGCGCAAGGAGTTCATGAAGCCAGAATATGATGAATCATGGCGACTTGTCGCTGAGCTCACCGCCAAGTTTGGATCTCCCTACTATGAGAACTATCTCAACTGGAGATCGAAGATCGAGGCTGGATGCAGTAGCTGCTGTTCACATCTCTGGACAGCTAGCAGTGACGAGGAGCTGGAGGAATTCTTGTCTGGAAATATGGTCTTTGGGGCCTCCCAAATGGTGACTCCAAACTTTGGTCGTGCTGCATGGTTGGGCCGCAGTGACGAGGAGCATTTCTTTGCTAAGTTGGATGAATACATCGAACTATCAAAGGAAGTCATTCTCGAGAAGAAAGCCGTCATGGATCGACTGATGGCTAGTGGCAGTGTGCCTTTCTACACTCAACCGAAACCCAATGGAGATCCGCTCATTGACATGAGTCGGAGACAATTCTTGCTTGGAACAGTTGGCTTTGAGGAGATGGCAAAGATCGCCACAGGTTTCCATCTTCATGAGCGAGAGGGTACAAAGTTCGGAATAAAGGTGCTAAAACATCTGAAGAGGAAGTCACAAGAGTTCGAAAAGGAAACAGGCTTGCACTTCGGTGTCACACGAACCCCTGCTGAAAGCGCAGCTGGTCGATTGGCCAGGAAAGACTACAAGGCCTACAAGGGAATTCGCAAGTACTTGAAGGGCACTGATATCAACCCCTATTACACAAACAGCACAACTCTGTACGTAGGAGCCAACCTCGCTCTCAGTGACCGTATCAGGAAGGAAGGAATGTTCCATCCCTATATGGACGGCGGAGCTCTGACCCATATCTATCTGGGAGAAGCAAATCCAGATCCTGACGCATTATGGGAGCTAACCAAGAAGATTGCGAAGGACACATTGAACAGCTACTTTGCATTCACGAAGGATGTTCTAAACTGCACCTCATGCGGCTATCAGACTGGTATAGACTGGCGCAATGCTAGATTTGCATCGATTAAGGACCTAGAGAAAATTCCCTGTCCCAAGTGCGGCTATGTTGGTGTTGAGATAATTAGTAGAATAACTGGATATCTTCAGGCATACGCAAGCTGGAATCCCGCAAAGAAGCAAGAGTTTCTGGACAGGCATAGGTACACACTCTGATCACTAGCGAACTAGGCGAATTTGATCAATCCTTTTAACGCCAAAAAACCCCGAGTTGAATGAGGAGGAGTGTTGAACGAAGAAACACGCTCGCCAAAGCTATATGTGGCAGTAGATACCTCTCTGGCCATCCGATGCAGCTGGTGTGGCACATTGGAGAGCAATGAGTGGGTGCAATCGCAAACTGGTGATTTTTGCTCCAAGGAATGTGCTAGGGCGAAATCAGCTCAAGCAATGAGTTGTGCTTATTGGATTATTGTCATCTGGCCAGTAATTTTAGTCCTCTTAGTTGCCACGCCGGGCGCTACCCCCTCCTTGGAAGCTCAGCGACCATTACTGATTGCAGTGTTTGTTGCCTTAATCCCTTTTCTTTGCTACATGTTCTATGAGGTGAGAGAGGGTCTAGCTGCCAGACAAAGAACGCCAAAGGACTCAAGACTCAATGAAGGGTCAGTTGAACTTTCTCTCCTTCGAAGAGTCTCTGAACATGTACAGTGTCCCAATTGCGAACAGGGTAGCATTGATCTGACTGCTGTACAAGAAGACATGACCTACTTCTGTGAGTACTGTAATGCGAGAGGTCCAATTGAGATTATTAGAACTGGAGATTGAAAGATCCAATAGATACTCGACCGATTTGTGCCAGCTTCCGCGGAAAATGGAAGAGTCATCAGACTATTTTGGGTGCGGGTATCTCCAGAGCTGGAGTTCTTGGAATCCCGCTAAGAAGCAGGAGTTTCTGGACAGGCATAGATACACATTATTACTGGATATTGACTTGATTTGTCACCTTACTAACAGAATGCCAAAAGACTGATTTGAAAGGTCAACAGTATGATTCTGTTTTTGAAAGTCTGAGGCCTCCAAGAGTGAAACCGCTCGGGACAATAACAATCTGTCTTCCACATGTCGATGACGAAACACGAGCCGTCCTACAATCAGTGATGGAAGAGGCAGAGGACTTTGGTGATTTCGCAAGACGCCTCTCCAGCAGAGTATGTTCTGAATCTACAACTCCATTGGCAGAATATCTAGCATCCTTTTTTGCTTACATGATTTGCGAGTACAATATACTTAACACTCTAGAGAGGGCGGGAAAGATATCTGAAATGTCAGACCCTTTCTTGCTACAAAGCAAGAACCGGCGGGGGCAGAGGGTCACTTGGGATGAGATGAAGCAATCCATTCAAAAAGCAATCAAGGCAGCCCCTAACGATTGGATTGCAGGCCATCTCTACCTGTTGTGGAGAACAAGTGCTGAAGAGGATTTTCCTGAATGTGACACTGATGTGAGCCCTATTGAAACACTCATTGAAGGTGTGAGAGAGGATAAGGATTTGGAGTACCTCAAAGCGTATCTTCTTAGAATCCAACTCCCGAAACTCCGTCGAGAAGGCAATGACCAGGTGTTTATTGACACTTGCAACCAAGCACTTGTGTTAGCGAGAAAGTATGACGATCAGATTATGGTTGCTGATTTGCTTCCTCTCTTGGCCTTCAGAACCAAGATTACAGATATGAAGCGCGGAACCGATATCTTGTACTCGGCAAAATCGTTGAGCGAGCAACTTGATTACAAAGAGGGTCTTGCTTCAGTTCAGCATCAATTGGGAGGAATCATGGGAGTAAGAGGAGAATTGGATGCCGCAATCGAACACAATCTTCAAGGCCGAACAGTTTGGGAGTCAATCTCTTATCCGACAACTGGAGTGAACTCCGTAATCGCCTATTTTTTCAATGTTAGTGGAAACGGCGAGAAAGCATTGGAATTCGTTGAAACCGCGATCGGAACTATTGATTCTCGTAGAAGATGGGTTTCATATGCACATGCACAAAAAGCATGGGCTTTAATTAATCTTGGTCGGAATGAAGAGGCAGAAGCTGAAATTAGTAAAGCTAGAAAATTGGCTCCATTAGCTGGAGATACTGCAATGCTTGTCCTCTTAGATTTGATTGAGGGCATTCTTGACAAATCTGAGAAGAGGTACGATAATGCAGTTCAAACCTTTGTGCGTGTCCTCAATACCACTGTCGATCCTCTTCGGCGTAGCGTCTGTCTTCTCAATCTTACAGAAATTGAAATCGAGATGCTCCCAAAAGAGTCATTGCAGGCGAACATTGACTCTTCAGGACCTTGGATGGATAAGCTGAACGAACACATTGGCAAGAATGATTATCCAGGAATCGCTGCTCGGGCAATGATTCTCAAGGCGAAGCTTAGTCAGAAACAAGGGCGATATGATGAGGTCAGGAAGTTGTTGAAGGAGGTCCTGAAGGCAGCAGAGTCACCGAGCATGAGGTATCTCAATGACATAGTTGTGTCCACGTTTCCAGATGTGATAGTTTCCTAGAATCCAATTGGTGTGATTCTTCGGTATTCACCATATCTATTTGCAATCTTGGTCGAGCTGGAATCCTGCCAAGAAACAGGACTTTCTAGATAGACACAGGTATTCTCTATAGCTTGGAGAGGTTGTGGGCTATATCAAGGTGTAGAACAACCTATTCACACTATCGTGATGTCGACCTCGAAGACCTGTCCATCATCCAGCGTTATCCTCAGCCTGTAGGTCTCCGGAGCCACCTCCATCGTGTCGAGGTTGAAGACGTACTGCTCCTTCAATGGGTCATATCTGAACACATTGCCGTCATTAGATGCCGCTGTTGAATTCGCAGGCATGTAGTCATCCTCATCCACCTCGCCATCTATCACTAGTGCCAACTCGAGCACGGCATGAGCGGTACTGACAGGTTCACCCTCGTCGTCAGAGAGCGCAAACTTGATGGGGATCGACATTCCATACGGAAACCTGTTTGTGCCACCCTCCTTGATGGGTTTTAGGAATCCACTGAAGTCGTACTCCGCCACAGCCTCGACGACGACACCGTCTGGAGTCATCTTGATCTCCGTTTCGACTAGTCGTGTTTGGCTGGCTGTGAGCGGAGCTTCCTCCACATTTCGTTCGAAGAGGACCTCACCGCCAATCCCGCTGATCGAGTCCCCATAGCTGACAAACCACTCCATGGAGTAGGTGGAGTCTTCCAGAGCTACCATCTCAAGGGAGAAGACTTCCTGGGGATATGGGTTCAGAGGGACTGGGACGACAATCATGACAAGGACGTTCATGGTGCCGTCAGGTCGGGTCTCCTCGAAGTACCATGCGTTCAGTCCAATCTCATTTGTAGTGCTGCTGAGGACATTGCCGAGGGGATCAGTGACTTGGATCTCGACAGGCGACCATCCCCCACTCCAGACCAGACATAAGGCAGCTATCCACCAGTCGTCACCCACTGGCAGCCCTCCGTGTCCCATTGGAATCGATGGGTCAACAAGGGGATACTCATCCACTCCCTCATGCGGGAGATTGGTGTCTCCGATGCCATCGCCCTCAACTCTCCCGTCACTTCCGTCATCTATACCCCAGTAGTTGTTCCAATAATTGCCTAAACGCTTGTTGGAGTACGGGTCGATGAAGAACCA
Organism: Candidatus Thorarchaeota archaeon; assembly: GCA_048882485.1. Lineage (GTDB taxonomy): Archaea > Asgardarchaeota > Thorarchaeia > Thorarchaeales > Thorarchaeaceae > SMTZ1-83. The sequence goes on along the minus strand of JBHLRP010000028.1, from coordinate 4,672 downwards.
AGTGTTCGCACGGGCAATTGAAATCTGCTGGACGTTGCTCATGAAGAGATTGAGATAGATGCTATTGTCAATAGATGAGAAGTCAGCCTGAAGGGCAATGTTGTTCTCAGTGAATATGTTTCTCTCAATCGTCATCAGTGTTGTGCTGGCTAGAGAAACCGCAATGCCATTGCTTCTTATGTGGTTGACGCAAATTGTGCCGTTGCTGCATCTATGAATGTCTATTCCAATTTCAAAGCCCATAATCCAGTAATTCCGAACTGTAACATTGTCACAATTGTGGAGCCAGATACCTGCCAACTCACCACTGTGTCCCTCAATCTTACTAGCGCCCTCAAATCCATCAATTGTTACATTCCTGCAATGATCCAAATAAAACCCATAATAATTGCCTGTGGCGGTATTGCTGGTCAAGCTATTAGCATCGGAACCAGACAATTGAAACCCATAAAAATTGCTGGCGGCCGTATTGTTAACTAGGGTATTATCACGGGACAAATATAAAATAAACCCCATACCATTACATGTGGCCGTATTATTAGTCAAAGAATTAGCACTGCAACGCGTCATCATATACCCAGCATTAGAATTACTGGTGGCTGTATTGTTAGCTAATATATTAGCACTGGAATCTACCGAAAGAAACCCCAAATAATTACTGGTGACCGTATTGCTGGTAAAGGTAGTAGCATTGGAAGATTCCAAAAAGAAACCCATACGATTACTGATGACCGTATTGCTAGTCAAGGTATTAAAATTGGAGGATTCCGAATAAAATCCAGCATCGTCATTACTGGTGGCGGTATTGCTGGTCAAGGTATTAGCACTGGAACGCCACAAATAAAACCCATGTTGAGCATTACTGGTGGCGGTATTGCTGGTCAAGGTATTAGCACTGGAACGCCACAAATAAAACCCAGCACCATCATTACTGGTGGCGGTATTGCTGGTCAAGGTATTGGCACTGGACTCCGACAAATAGAACCCATGACGCTCACCAATAATATGACCATTACTGGTGGCAGTATTATTGACTAGAATATTAGCACCGGAATCATACAAAAAGAATCCATCTTGAGTGTTATCGATGGCCGTATTATTTGTCAAGGTATTAGCATTGGAACCAGACAATCGGAACCCAAGAAGATTAACAGCCGCCGTATTATTGTCTAGGATGTTATCATCTGAATCATCCAAATTAAACCCATAAGCACTACTACTGGTAACCGTATTACTGATCAAGGTATTAGCACTGGAAAACGTCAAATAACACCCATGATAATTACAGGCTGCTGTATTATTGGTCAGGATATTATCATGGGTATATTCCAGATAGAATCCAATACTATTACTAGTGGCGCTATTGTTGATCAGGGTATTACTACTAGAACTAGCTAAATAAAACCCATGGCTATTGCCCGTGGCCATATTGTTGGTCATAATATTAGCATTGCAATACTCCAAAGAAAATCCGTTAAAAACGCCATTATCGATGATGCCTTGAAGGTCTACTGAGTTGTTCAGCAATGTATTGCTTTGGCACTCGAATAAGCAGTATCCACAACCTTCGAAGGCACCACTCGGATTTTCAATGTAAATGGAAACCTCATTTCCTGTGAGTGTAGTGTTATGGCTCCCAGAGAGATAGAAGCCATAGCTCTCGATATTGACGTCGCCATAGGCGTCGATATAGACGGCGTTCCCTGATAGAGTGTTATTATGGCACCCAGACAGAACGAACCCCTCAAGCAGGAAGAACCAGAGTTCATTCAAGGAGACGTCGGTGAAGACGGCGTTCCCTGAAAGAGTGTTATTATGACACCCAGACAGAACGAACCCCTTAACCAAGAATTGGTAGCCGTTGTTAGTGAGGATATCGATGGCAGTGATTGTGATGTAGTTGCCTAGCAGAGTATTGTTATGACACCCAGACAGGACGAACCCCTCAACCCAGAAGTCGCCCATGACTTTAACGAAGCAGTATATATCGAAGTAGTTGTTCAACAAAGTATTATTATGACACCCAGTCAGAACGAACCCCTCAACCCAGAATCTACCGAGAAATTGAACGCAGATGGTTGACCAAAACGCGGGTTGGATGCCGATGCCGTTGTCCGACAGAGTATTGTTATGACACCCAGACAGAACGAACCCCTCAATCCAGAATTCGCCGTCAACGTAAATGGTATCGGAAATCATGGGGAAGAGGATGTGGTTGCCCAACAGAGTATTGCTATGACACCCAGTCAGAATGAACCCCTTAATCCAGAATTGACCACTGATGACACCGGGGATGGCGATAGTGACGATGTTCCTCGATAGGGTGTTGTTACAGGCTTCTGTCAAGATGAATCCATAGACTGGGTTAATTTGAATATTCGGCATTACGATGTTGACGGTGTTCCCCGACATTGTGTTGTTGGAGGCTTCTATCAAGAAGAATCCATAGACTGAGTCAATTTGAGCTGCAGGCATTACGGTGTTGCTTGTGAGAGTAGAATTATGGCTATTCAAGAGCCAGAAACCAATGGGGCTATTTAGAGCTGTGTTGTCAGAGAGGGTGATGCGTGTACAATCGACGAGGTTGATGCCTTTTGCGTAGCAGTATTCGACCGAGTTCCCTGACAGGATGTTGTCTTCGCATCCCAGTAATGCTAATCCAATTTCACATCCAGTAGCAGTATTGCCATGCACTTCGTTATAATCACTCCATCCCAGATAAATTCCTGCCACCTGTCCAGAGGCATTATAGAGGACAACGTTTCCAGATACAGTATTTCCCGCGCACTCGATTAGCCGAATACAGAACGCCTCAAAGTCGTTGGGCGGATTATCAGCTGATATGACAACATCGTTTCCGGATAGCGTGTTGCGATTAGACCACTCCAAATGCATGCCCATGTAATATCCAAAGACATCGCCTTGGAATCCCAGCGTGACGCTGTTCCCGGTCAACTTGCTGTCGTGACACTCAAGCATGATGACGCCGTAGACGTGGGATGAGCCCTCTCCGAAGAAGCTCACCGATATGTCAATGATGTTTGCTGCTATGGTGGCATTAGAACACCATTGGAGATAGAAACCAGCGATATGGACGTCCATCGACTCGAAGACAGAAACACTGATGGGGATGTTGATAGTGTTTCCCGACAGAGTGGTATTGGAGCACCAAGATAGGTGGAAACCAAAGATCTGATTAAGACTAGCATCATGGTTAGGAAATTCGAAAGTGTTCCCAGACAGAGAGTTGTTCACCACATTATATAGAAGAAAGCCTGTTGGACAACCTGCAACTTGGTTGCCAGTAAGCTGATTGAACGCACTATCATCCACAGAGATCCCATAATAGCGATTGTCAGAGCCGATGTTCCCCTCGAGGATGTTGTGGTTGCTTCCCTCGGTTACGGAGATGCCCTCGATGGCATTATGGTTGCAAGTGTTTTGAATTAGTGTGTTCCAACTAGAAGCATGCAGGTATATCCCCGAGTAGCCATTCCACCAACAGAGATTATTGATTAGTGTGATTTGATCTGAGCTGCCTAGGAAGATTCCTGTGAAACTGTTTCCTGAGCATACATCGTTCTTTATGTCAATACTATGCGAGTGCAAGAGGACAATCCCGCCGTTCAGACAATTGGCTACAGTGTTCTCCTGTACCAAACTGTCAACAACCGTATTGAGATAGATTCCTTCATTGCAGTTCTGTATCACATTGCTGGATACATTGGCGTGCTGAACATTAAGTAGGTAGATCCCATAATAGTCCTGAGTTAGACCATCGAGCTGGCAGTTGCGAATCTCAAAGTAGACTGTTGTATCCTGAACATGAATAAGATGCGAATCAGAATTGGCGAGGACGTAGCCCTCAATGATATAAGGATCCTGCTCCTTGCCATTTCCAGGGAACCCTAGAGTTTCAAAGTCGAGATTGTCATCAATGAAGATATTCTCAAGTGGCTCTTGCGCTTCTTCGAAGACCGGGTCTGCAGGAGTCCGAGGACTCTCGGCTAGAATGTCGTCTTGTTCGCATTCCATAGACGCAATTCCAATTACGAACATAGACATGACAAACAATGATATAAGAAGAACCGCCTGTCTTCCGTACACTACTTTCTCCTCCTAACTCAGACTTCTCAGAGTTTTCTCAGAAGCAATGTATATGCAACACAATGCATATGGCTGATTGCGCGAACAGCATATTGCAATCAATGCTGCTTTCTCCCTGAATATCAACCATTGGGAGATGATACGCGACAGAAATTGCAGAAATTAGCATAATATAGCATTATTTCGCCATGTCTTCTGCGGAATATTAACTCCTGAGAGTAATTTTCCAACAAATTGAAGTGTATTATTGCAGTTGCATTAAGGAGAGAGAATGTTCTTGGTATTCTCTATAGCTCAGGAGTCGTCGAACTCATCCATTGCAGTTTGTCTAGTTCGAAGATCAACAAGCCTATCCAGCATAGCATTTTCATGCCAAACAACTCGAAAGAAATATTTCGGCAGATTAAGCAATTCAGATGTGGTTAGTTGAAATGGATTCATGGAGAGATATCGGAAAAGCCATTGAGGAAATTCTTCGACCCTCTACTTATCCATTAGCTGTCAAGCTAGTTAAGGATGAATCAGAATTTCCAGAGAAAACACGAAGACCCGAAAGCAAGATCGC
>JBHLRP010000027.1:0-41540 GCA_048882485.1 Candidatus Thorarchaeota archaeon | reverse complement strand
TCTTCCACAGTATCTCCATAGACATGGGGGATTCCCCATTGGTCCTGCAATACTACAACATTTGCATCCAGCCCAGGTAATCTAACTGTCTGCATTTCTGGTTGGTTTACACCAATACCAACATCGAAGATGCCTCCAGTCGGGGCAATTATCTGAAGTCCTCCCGCCAAAGGACCAATAGGCATTGTTAGTATGACGATCAGTGCTATTGGGCCAATGAGGGAGAGGACTAGGTTGATTGCTTTTCTTTTCCTCATTCGCTCTCCAACCTTGTAGAATCGTATTCAAACATGTTGTACAGGGTGACACTTAAGGGTTAGGAGAAACCTAGCATCGTATTGCAGAGAGTTCGTCCTTCATCCCCTTCTCCTTTTCAGAATGAGAAGAACGACCCCAACAACCACTCCTACTATGCCCATGATAATTGGAATCTCTGAAGATATCGACATACCATTTCCAGTTGCTAGCATTCTTGGATATCTGTCAATACTTCCAGATGAACCGGGTATCTCATAGACTTCTGTACTACCATTGTAATCACTCCAGACATTACCAAGACTAATACCGTCGTCCCAAATATTGTTGAAACCCCGTTCGTCATGAGCATTCTCATCATAGTTGTCAAACGTGTTGTTGTAGATGATACAATGATTCGTTCTTGCTAGTCCCAATCCAGTAAAACTACCTTCAAACACGTTGTGGATAACAGAAATCTCGGAACACCAAATAAGGTTGAGTCCATAATAAACGGCATCAGTTATGCTATTCGAGGATACAACAACTTTTTCGCAATATCTGAGTTCTACATTGAGTTTTGAAATGTCATTATTGATGATTTGACTATTGAAGAGCATAATGTAGGTTGAGCTCATCGAATACCCTGCTCCTCCAAAGACATTGTTTTCAAATTGCCAGTTCGAACCGCTCAGCATCAAGTCAATGCCATCTTCGAAGTATTTCTCAGTAAATAGGTTTCCCTTGACAATGACATCCGTGGATATGGGTTCCACACCCGAATTGATGCAAGACCAATCCGCCTCAACGATATTGTCCTCGATTAATGTGTGATTTGAGCGGAGAATACCAATACCTAATCCACAATCTGTAATCGTATTTCTGACCAAATCACAGTAATTTGAATCTGTAAGCATGATTCCTCTTCCAGTAGTATACCCTTCTCCAAATCCCGTTATATTGCAGAATTCCACCAATCCATGAGTTACGTTTTCAAATTCAATTCCTGTAGCATGCCAATATGACTCATTGGAATTGATAAGAACGCAATTCAATATGAGAAAGTAAACGCTCGTGTTCCCGATGAGAATGCAACTTGTAGATGCTATTCTCACATCCTCGATTCGATATGGATCGCCATGAGTCCCTGAACCCGGCCAATCCTGCGTTTGGAAATCGGAATCGTTTCCAATTAAAATGGGCTCGTGATCAACAATCTGTGATTTCACTTGAAATGTATTAGGTGCAGAAACATCTGGACTACAACCTGCTGGGTGAATAATGGCTAAGATGGACATTATGCACAATATTAGGAATGCACTGAGGGTTCTATTCATATCTCTCCCGCCTTGCTGACTTGTATTGAATTTCTTCACAGATAAAATCTATTGTGATTCTTTAACGTAGTGGGCAAACTTTTTCTGCAAGGTGCAATGCGAACTACGAGGTTGTGACCATTATGGTTAAGACAGAGACTTTTCGCGGTAAAGACTTCATTACTCTTCTTGACTATACCAAGGAAGAGATGGAAACCATCATAGATGTCGCTCTAGACCTCAAGCGGAAGTTTGCTATGGGAGAGCCCCATAAGCTTCTTGATGCTAAGACGCTGTTTATGATCTTCTACAACCAGAGCCTGCGAACTCGGAACTCATTCGAGGCCGGGATGACACAGCTAGGAGGACATGCTCACTTCCTTGACCCAGGCAAGATTTATGCTCCGGCACTTGAGGGCGATGAGAAGGCCTATTCCACAGAACGCGTTTCAGATGTTGCTCGTGTTCTAGCAAGAATGGGACATGCGATAGCAATTCGGTGCTATGGGGACCCTGTAGGCTGGATATATGGCCGGGCTAATGAGATTCTGAATAACTTCGCATACTGGAGTCATATACCAATTATCAATATGGAGGACGACATCTATCACCCCTGTCAGGGCTTGGCAGATGTTATGACGGTAAAGGAGAAGTTTGGGAAATTCAAGGATGTGAAGTTCGTCATGAGCTGGGCTTACTCTCCCTCAGTACACAAGCCTCTGGCAGTTCCTCAAAGCGCAATCATTGCCGCCACCAAGATGGGCTGTGATACGGTTCTCGCGCATCCAAAGGGCATGGAGCTAGATGACAAAATCCTGGACCAATGCAAGGTGATGGCAGAGGAGAACAACTCAAGCTTCGAAATCATGTATGACATGGAGGAGGCATTCGAGGGTGCTCACGTTGTATATCCAAAGGCATGGACATGTAAGGAGTTCATCCCGCCATTCAATGACAAACCAGAACTTGAGAAATCACAAGAGGTCTTCGACAAGAACAAACATTGGATCTGTGACGACAATAAGATGAAAATCGCTGGACCCAAGGCGTTGTATATGCACTGCCTTCCAGCAGACAGAGGCTTTGAAGTTACAAACTCTGTGCTTGATGGCCCACAGTCAATTGCATTCGACCAAGCTGAGAATCGACTCCATGGTCAGAAAGCAGTAATGGCTTTGACTATGAAATAGTCTTGGGTAGAACTTCGGTTCTACCCCCTTTCTTCTTTTTTTAATGCACCTCCGAATTAGTGCTATATGCGAAATTGTGGAGTGAGAATTTGCGGTGAAAAGATGACAGACCAACTGGAGTTGATGGTAAAGTACTTAATCCATCTCCAGTTCTATTCTGAGGAGGAGGATGTTCTCTACAGCCGTGATAAAAAGGACTGTCTCTCCATTCAAGGTATTGGACCTGTAGTAGCCGCATTTGAAGAGGAGTTTAGGCGTCATCTTCATCTCATTAGAACAAAGGAGTATGTTGCATTTCTAGAATCAGTGGCAGAAAGGGTCCCATACGACGTTGAGCCGGTCATTCTTGAGTTCAATGATAGCATTCGAGAATTGGGAAGCCACAACCTCACAGATGAACTAGCTGCCAACTTCCTTATTGGGCCCATTAGGACAGCGCTTCAGATTAGAGAGTTTGAAGCGTGCATCGCTGAGACTAAGCGAGCTGCAATAGAGCGAATGGGAACGAATGACGCCAAAGCCATTGTCGATGAGAGAATATCTGACTTCTTTTCCAGAAATGATTCGACCGTGTCGATGCTCCATAATCTCTGCTTGCTCAGGTTCTTGACAACTCTCTATGCTTCCGAAGCGACTCAGCAACGAGTCCAAGGAATGGTTGACCTCTACTGCGACGAGCTTGCAGCCAAGCTCTCTGTTTGAGTGTCTATAACAGAAGCTCAAGCTGTAATTGGTGTTGCAGGGGATAGGACCCCCGCAACGATCTCCAAAAAGATCCAGTTTGGAAGGCTAGTATTTCCAGAGCTATTCCACCCCACGACAGGGTGATCCTAGCCCGTCGTTGGAGATGATTCAATGAATGTAACTTCGTTGGTCATCCCGTCCGAAGGAGCGATGATGATTCATTGTCCTTCATCTCGGAAGGCATGTATAGAGTGAATATAAGCCTGGAATTTACAGCAAGCGATGTGCTCATCAAGACCCATCGGCGGCGCCAAGCGGAAGGGATATCTGATTTTCTCTTCACGCAACGCAGCTCGTGACTGTATCTTCATAGTATCCAATCGTCATCAATTCATTATGCATCATTCCAAGGAAAGCTATTGATGTGTATCAAAGGCTTTGATTATCATGTACATTGAAATGGCAATAAAGGACAGGACCACGATGAGTGTGGCGACAAGTCCACGTCCCACAAGCGTGTTAATGAAGACGATTGGATATTGGTCTCGGAAGGTATACAGTCCGGTCACAACACCCACGATGTCAAGCATCCACAGCATCGAAACCATGGCCAATGATGCTAAGGTCAGATAGCCAATCCTCTTTGACCAACTTCTCCTCTGCGTAGGCAGCTCCTCTATTGATGCGAGAGTCCCCTCGGACTTCCTCTGTGTTTCTGCAGGTGCTGCTGTCTGGCTATCCGACGAATGTCTACCAGCGGTCGATATTAGTCGTCTATCCTTGATATTGTTGATTCTGTTCCGGAAGTACTGAATAATGCCCTGCTGACTTATGTCAGTCCTTCTATTCAGCACTCTGCCAATTCCAAAGTATGTAAGAGCAAACATGAATATGGAGGTCCAAAACGGCGGATATACTGCTACAATGAATGGGATGTAGTAGTATGTGATGTTATATGTTGCCACTGCAACTCTGAAAGCAATTATCAGTGAAAACAAACTAGTGTCAGGGCCCTCGGGATTGCTTCGCGTATGCAGGTAGTATGATCCGGTCATCATGCTGAAGATTGCGAAACCGAATATGTTCATAATAGCCCAGGCGAGCCATAAGTCAGAATAAAGGAAAAAGCGGGTGACTGGATTGAATTCAATTTCCACACCCAACTCCCATGTGGTTAACAGTGTATAGGCTGCATCAATCACACCCACCGGAATCAGTGATAGCACGAGATAACGTACCCATCGTGTGCTCCACCATAGCGTACATAACTGGCGTGGAGTGATGGAATTCAAGTGCCTCATTGAATCACCAAATGACTTGAATCTGCCTAGACAGCATATAGTGCTTATCTTATGCGCAAAAAAATGTGACCACAGAAATATGAAAAAAACAAGAGAGCAGAGGGTTGAGTCCCTCTGCTTTTATTCTATTGTCTACTATACGCTCTGGCTAATAGAACTACGCTTGTGCGGCATCGTAGGCCGCATAGTCCTTATAGACGTGATAGAGGTACGGCGTGGAGGAGTACATTGGATTGTAGTTCAGTCCGCTACCGTGTAGCCAGACTCTCCAGGTTCTGAACTCCTGCCCTTGCGCTATATAGACGTAAGGCTGGTCCTTGGCGATCTCTTCCTGAATGATGTTGTATTGGATCTGTCGTTCAGCAGGATCTTGTGCCTCCTTTCCAGCCTGGGCAGCTGCGTCAACTACGCTGTTGTTGTAGCCTGAGAAATACGGCCAGATACCGTTTGATATAGCAAACGGATAGGCGTAGTTGTCAGGATCTGCGTAGTCTGGAAGCCAACCAACAAGCCAAGCAAGAAGTTCTCTACGTCCTCTCATAGCCAGGATAGTGGGCCACTCGAGTGCGACAACGCTCCACTTAGGTGTGGCAACCAACCCAGTTGTGTTGGCATTCGCATGAGCTATTACCGCATCGAAGCCGTCCGCCATTAGGAGAGAACTCTGCTCACGGGCAGTGTTTCCTTCGTTGTAGTAGACGAGAAGCTCGCAATCAATGGCGTTCATCGCATCTACGAACGCCGAGTCGTTCATAGCCTTGTTCCACCAAACAACTGCTTGCTCGATGTCATACGATTCAGTCGCATACGAGCCATTATAGCCAAACAACCCATTCGGGAATATGCTCTTAGGCGTCGTAGCAAATCCTCTGTAGATTGCATCAATAGCTGCCTGATAGTCAAACGAGTAGGCGATAGTCTTCCTGAACTCCATCCATAGTGTCGGTGGTACGATCTCCTCGGTTTGCGTTCCGCGCGTGTAGTTCATCAAGGGGTTCATGTTGAACGACATGAAAGTCACGGCGAAGCTGAAGCCTCCCAGAGAGAGATAGATGCCTGGGTCACTTGATTCCCCAGTAGAATTGTCGTATATCTCGTCACGGTTTGGCGCAGGCCAGCCGATCCAATCACTGAGTCCGGTCCTCAGGTTCAACATCGATCCAGTCGTATCCACGTTCAGCTTAGTGATGCAGGTCTTGATTGAGCCCGCATAGGCTGGAGGTTGTAGCCCAGACACAGTTGAGTCTGCTCTCCAGTAGTTCTCGTTGAGTTCAATCGTCCAGAACTCACCTGATCTCCACTCAGTAAGCTGGTAGGGTCCGGTACCCATGGTGTGGTCGAACATGGGGCTGTTAGCGGCAATCTGTCCTGTGCCGTAATTAATGCCAAAGTATTCCATCCAGTCGCCTCCAGCAGGAACGGTGTCGTTCGCTGAATTGGCCAGCACAAAGGTTGGGCTCATGAACGCACCAACACGGTATGTTGTGGCGGCGATGTACCCTGCATAGGCGTAGTCAAAGTTGAACTGTATTGTGTAGGTGTCAAGCACCTTGATTGCGTCGCTCGCAATCCAGGCCTCAAACGTGCTCTCAAACGGCTCACCGGACACGCCATCACCGTAGGCGATGCTCATCAGTTCTCCTCCACCCAGCAGCGGCTCAAGTATCATAAACACAGGACCATCGAGCCTAAACATCTTGATAGCCCGCTGAAAGTTCCACTTTACACAGCTGGCATTGAAGGGAGTTCCATCAGCGAATGTTATGCCCTGTCTCAGTGTTATGTTATACTGCATGCCATCCGCTGATACTTCGGGCTGAGCAGCCGCCAAGAGCGGCACTGAGGGGTCACTGTCCGATGTACCAAATGGATAGTAATACAATGTTTCGTATGCTTGTTCCGCGACCCAGCCTCCAGCTGTTTCGTATAGCCAATGTGGGTCCAACGACTCTGGCTCGGCTATGGATTCCCTGACTAAAGTATCCTCAGGCGGCCTAGTCGGCTGTGTCAAGAAGATAAATGCGACACCAGCACCCACGATGACAACTAGGATCACTACGATCGCGATCATCTGGTTTCTTTCCATTGGAAAAATATTCCTCCTTCTTACAAGAAGATACAGTATCTTCTTGCATGGGCTACACCGAAGTGCGCCACATAGGACTCTTTCAAGAAAGGAATTGTCTAATATAGATTACGGATAAAATCATCGTGTAGGCATTCACACAACAAAGCAGAAATAGAAATCGGTGTGGTTTCGGCTTTTGATTTCACACTATTTTCACTCCCGATGATCACAGCAAAGTCTATCAAACTGCCGCGTTTTGACGAGCATAGGGAGTCAAACTAACACTGAACAATTATTTCTTCGAACAAAAGCCTTAAATCGGGCTGGATTGTGTTGCGCGTCGATGAGTGGCTGGCAGAATACGCCAGACCGCCAGAATTGTGCGTGTGAAGTGTTAGACCATGAGACTGAGAGATTATATCCTGAGAAGGATTCTCCTGTCAATTCCGGTGATAGTTGGTGTCCTAGCAATCACCTTCGTTCTTGCCTACGTGGTGGGCAATCCCCTTGCAATCTACGTAAATGAGAGGACTCCGCCAGATGCCATAGACCAAATCATACGTCAACATGGACTTGATCAGCCGCTCTATATCCAGTTCTTCTATTACCTGAGAGGCCTGGCAATGGGAGATTGGGGTTGGTCCGATAGTGCGAACAGTTGGGTGGTAGATGCAATCGGGAGGCTATTCCCAGCTACAATTGAACTCTCTATAGTCGCAATGATTATTGCAGTGGTCATAGGTATTCCGCTGGGGATAATATCTGCCACTAAAAAGGACCAAGCTGTGGACCACGTGACTCGAATAATCGCACTGGCAGGTGTTTCCATGCCGATATTCTGGTTTGCTCTTATGCTCAAGTATCTGCTATACTACCAGTTCTTCATGTGGGGTCTGCCCTACCTGCCTGAGGGAGGCAGATACAACGTTGTCACATTATCGTATAATCCTATCACGAATTTCATTCTCATAGACTCATTATTAACTGGCAACTTAGTGTTGTTCTTTGACTCGCTCATCCATCTCGTCCTGCCGGCAGCCTGTCTGGGCTATCTGACGCTCGCCATCATCACTAGAATGATGCGTTCAAGTATGCTTGAAGTCCTGAAGGAAGACTACATCACTTTAGCAAGGTCCAAAGGCCTTCAGGAGCGAGTTGTAATCTATCGGCACGCACTTAGGAACGCTATGATTCCGACGGTGACGATAATAGGCCTTGCCTTTGGAGGATTGATAACGGGGGCCGTGCTAACGGAAACGATTTTCTCCTGGCCGGGTGTTGGTCGTTGGGCCGTGCGATCTATCCTCACGTCAGACGTTCCAAGCATCAATGCATTTACACTCTTGGTGGCTATCATCTTCGTGAGCGCGAATCTAATAGTTGATCTAATCTATGGGGCGCTAGATCCTAGAATCAGATACGGGTAGGTGAATGGAAGATGGCTAGAAAAACCTCAGAAACGGTGGTTTCCGAAGTCGAGGTCGTTGAGGTTGTCCCTGTCAGCGCAATGGTACGAGTGCTTGGCATTGTCCAAGTCTTGGTGGGTATCATCAGTGTGTCATATGGGTCCCTCGCATTCGCATTGTCGGTATATGATTTGATCCTTGCGAATGTGAATTATATAGCAGTCATAAGCGTGATCATATTGAATACTGGACCTTTGGTTTTATTAGGGCTATTTCTGGTCAACATCGGTCAGTCTGTACGATCGCTCGAAACTTCGGCGTTCTCCTGGGTCATATACGGCAACTTGATTTCTATCTTTCTGTATCTTCTTTTAGGTGGCTTTGCTGTATGGCTGACACTAGCGAATGTCTTCGCTATCGTTCTTCTGATGACACCAGCAGCTCGAAGCTATTGGTGGGCCCTCTTTGTGGAAGACACACGTCCCAGAATCAAGGAGATCAGGTACTCACTATACTTGATTCGCCGGAGTCCCTTAGTCATGGCTGGTATCAGCATTCTAGTTGTTTACATTTTGATTGCAATCTTCGTACCATATTTTGCCCCGTATGGTCCGACGGAGCGTAATTGGCGCGAGACACTACAGCCACCTAGTGAAACCCACATATGGGGTACAGATCAGAACGGTGGGGACGTCTTCAGCATGGTTATGTGGGCAACACAGATAGACCTGAAGATTGCCATTTCTGTTGTCGCCGTGGCTCTAATCATAGGTATGTTGATTGGGGTAGCAGCAGGCTACTTCGGTGGTGCTGTTGATGAAATTGTCATGAGAATCACAGACGTTTTCTTCGCATTTCCTGGACTTATTCTTGCGATGGCCATTGTATCCGCGTTGGGTGAAAAGAATCTCGACAACATATCCATAGCTCTTATGATTATTTGGTGGCCCACGTATGCGAGACTTGTACGTGGCCAGGTTCTTTTAGAACGAGAGAAGCTTTACGTAGAAGCAGCTAGATCGGTGGGAGCGTCGGACCTCAGGATTATGCTGGGTCACATCTTGCCCAACACAATACAGCCAGTCATCGTCCAGGCAACCCTTGACATGGGCGGTGTATTATTGACAGCAGCTGGACTCAGCTTCATTGGTTATGGTGCTCAGGCTGGCACGGCTGAATGGGGTCTTATGATTTCCACTGGACAGGACCACTTCATGCTCTTCTGGATGATCTTCTTCCCTGGAATGGCGATGTTGTTCTGCGCATTGTCTTTCAATCTGGTAGGCGATGGAGCGAGAGATATCCTAGATCCGAAGCTTCGACGACGATGATGATTGGAGATGACTTGAGCATGGTGGCAACGAAAACGGAAACCCAAGAAACACAGGATGAAATCCCTACACTAGAACAAGACGTGATTCTCGATGTTCGAGCATTGAAGACTTCGTTCTATACGTATGAAGGCGTTGTGAAGGCTCTCGACGGGGTCACTGTGCATCTCAAGAAGGGGGACACCCTCGCATTCGTTGGTGAAACAGGATGTGGAAAAAGCGTGACTGCAAAGTCAATCATGCGCCTCGTGGAGTCACCAGGACGAATAGAAGAAGGTGAGGTAATCTTCAGAAACCGCGCTAGTGATGGCAGTGAGGAAGTCATAGACCTGTTGAAGTTGTCAACGGATGAAATGCGTCAAATCAGGGGCAACAGAATAGGGATAGTCTTCCAAGATCCTGCGACATATCCGAACCCTGTGTTCCGTATAGGACAGCAAATTGCGGAAGTGATTTCTCTCCACCAGAATCTTGCTCTCGACGCTCTTGAGATGAAGATTGAACTTCTGGAGACCACATTGGCTGAGAATCCAAATGCACCGAACGCGGCTGAGATACAGGATCAGATCGCCAATTACAAGAGCCAGCTTGACGACCCACCCCCGCCATCAGATAGCGACAAGAAAAAGGTGGCGGAGAAGAGAGCCGTGAACATGCTCAGAATGGTTCGCATGCCCACACCTGAGGAGGTGGCAAACCAATATCCTCATGAATTATCTGGAGGGATGCGACAGAGGGCACTTATTGCCATGGCATTATCCTGCGATCCTCAGATATTGATTTGCGATGAGGCTACGACGGCTTTGGATGTCACCGTTCAGGCTCAGGTCCTTAAACTATTGAATGAACTCAAGTCAGAGTTTGATTCTTCGATCATTATCATCACTCATGACCTAGGTGTTGTGGCCGAAACATGCACGAATGTTGCCGTGATGTATGCCGGGGTGGTTGTAGAGTATGCATCAACCGATGACCTGTTCTCGGACCCGATACATCCCTATACTCTAGGTCTGCTTCGAGCGATTCCCAAGCTGACTGAGAAGACTGATCGACTTTTGCAGATTAGGGGGAGTGTGCCCAACTTGATCTCACCCCCGCCAGGATGCAGGTTTCACCCACGATGCGATTTTGCAACTGACATATGCAAGGAGAAGCGTCCTCCGAGAGAGGAAATGAAGCCAGGTCATTGGGTTGAGTGCCACAATCCACAGGGCTCGATGAAGGGGAAGAGGTGATACATGATGCCAAACGGAGAACCTTTGGTACAGGTAAGGAACTTGAAGAAATACTTCCCACTGACTGGGGGGGTCTTTCGCAAGGTGCTGGGCTATGTGAGAGCTGTTGACGATATCACATTCGACATTTACAAAGGAGAAACTCTAGGACTGGTCGGAGAATCGGGGTGCGGCAAGACCACAACTGGGAGAACCATAATCCGGTTGATTCCTCCCACATCCGGTGAAATACTCTTTAATGGTCAGGACATTGCAAAGCTCAAGCTGAGAGAAATACGCGAGTATCGCAGGAACATGGGAATTGTGTTCCAAGATCCAATGGCCTCACTCGACCCGAGGCTGACTATTAAGAACGCGGTGGGTGAGCCGCTGCTTGTGAATGGCGTCGCCCGTGGCTATAGATTGCGAGAGATGGTACTGGAGTTGCTCCAGAAAGTGGGCCTAACCGAGGATCACCTCAATAGATTCCCACACGAGTTCAGTGGGGGCCAGAGACAGCGAATCTGTATCGCTCGAGCCCTGGCTTTGAATCCAGAGTTCGTAGTGATGGATGAGCCCACCTCAAGCACTGACGTGTCAGTGCAAGCCCAGACTCTGAACCTGATGAAGGATTTGCAGACTGAGTTTGATCTTACATATCTGTTTATCTCGCACAACTTGAGTGTAGTCAAACACATGAGTGATAGAGTCGCTGTCATGTACCTAGGCAAGATAATTGAAATGACCCCTCGCGATATCTTCGAGGAGGCGATGCATCCTTACTCGGCGGCCTTAGTGTCGGCGGTTCCTGTGCCCAATCCAGAGTATAGAGGCCGAGCACATGTGTTGGCTGGAGAGGTACCAAGTCCAATCAATCCGCCAACAGGATGTAGATTCCATCCACGGTGCAGGTTTGCACAGGAGGTCTGCAAAGAAGATGTTCCAGAGCTTCGGGATATGGGCGATGGGCACCTAGTGGCTTGCCATTTCGCAGGTGAGCTGGATTTGGACTATAAAGAGCAAATTGAAACTCAAGAGGCTGCAATTACCGACACCTAGGAATACATGATAAAAGGGAATTGCTAAATGGCTCGCAAATTTCAGTAGGTAATAATGGAGGTAGCATATTTGGAGAATGAAGATGAACCGGAGGAATTTGACTGGTCAGAATATGGTGATCACCAGCAAAGCACACATGCTCCTCTTGATGCAACGGATTATGTTGCCCTCTTTATAGCAGCTCTTCAGTCTATCTTCCTTCCGCTAGTCATACTGGCAGTATTATTATTGTCCATTGGATTCATCCTTTCCTTAATCCCCTAGCTGGAGTGAGGGCACATGTGGAAAGATGAAACCCAAACGGGCTTTATTTTAGCAACTGCCATTATGTCTGTAATAGCTGTTACTGGTTTCATTGCAACGATTGTATTTCAAATGCCTATCTTTTCCGATGTGGTGGGCATCTTGAGTTTCTTGATAATAGTGATATTCCTGCTATTTGGAGGCTGTCTTCTTGCCCGTATGCCCTTGGTAGATGAGAAGAGATACAATCCAGACGGAACTCCACTTCCTTCTTGGCGAAGAGCACTTCTGGGTTATAGACTCGTGCTTGCCAGTTTCATCCTCTTTCTATATGGTCTTCTGTTCACCTTCGTTGGTGTCTTCCTTGGCTTCTAGAGAGAAGATTTTCTCACCTCTCTTCATTTTCCGGTATGCAGTTTCTGGAACAATGTACAGGAAGGCAAGAGCAGCTACTACAACAGATACAAAGACCGCGTAACCAACAGCGGCGTTAATATTCGCCAGTGGGATGTAGACTTGATTGAGAACAAATCCAAACAGTGTCGCCAGTCCATAGACAGAAATCTCCAGCATCGAATTGCCCCAAGGTGCTAAAGAGAACAATACTACTCCTGCTGCAAGAAGAATCTTGATCCACCTACCAATTTCATTCCACGAAACTTGGGCGTATGCGAAATCGCCCTCTTTTAGGTCATAGGGGTCTTGTTTCACCAACCATGATAAGAGTTCATAGGACATTGCCACATCAAATGGTGCATAAATGAGGAGAATTGCCAGAAACACAAACAGGAGTACGCCTCCAGAAAACGCGATGCCTCCTACTAGTAAATATGCCAACGCAATAGGCACTATTGCGATCAATGAGCCCAATACAATCGTTGTCAAAAGAGTGCTTTCCGCCATTAGTTCTCGTAGAGCGTTTCTTATCTTCGAGCGCCCTTTGATCACATTATTTCGAACCCATTCATAAGATACACAATTGGAGACATGCTTCCTTCCTGACAAGTCAATTTCGCTTAGATTGTATCTCGCCCCAAGGTAGATGAATAGTTCATTAAAACGTGCCTTACGTCTGTGCCAAATAATCGCCATTCCAAATGAGATTGCTCCAATTAGGAACATTGCCAGAATCATGTACATAATCGAATCACTTCGACTCCATCAGGATTCCATTATCAATATCGGAGTTGTACGGATTGATTGTATACTTCTTGTTCTTGAATCTACCTCTCAACGCCGCAAAACCTTGGTACCGAAGAAACACCTTCCAGAATAATCCCAATGGCTGGTGAGCACCACAGATGGTGCTCTATATTGAAGCATTCCAGGTTGCATCTTTTGCTTGCTTGCCCTTCCATTTTACAGCAAAATACAAGCTGATAGCGATTAATGGCACGATGGAGATGACAAGTATCAAGGCGAGTGGCAAAGACACACTTGCCACTGGGAGGAATACTTGAGTTAGAATCAACTCGAAGAGAAAAGCTATTGAGAATGCAACGGCAACTGGAATCAGCTCTCCCCATGGTGCAATTATCAAAGAAGCCACACCAATGACGAGTAGTGATCTCACCCAACGCATGATTCGGTCGGATGATATCTGCGCGTATGCAAAGTCTCCCATATCAAGATCCTCCGATTCTTGATCGATAAGGTACGAAAGAAGGTCATACGAGATTCCCACATCGCCAGGACTGCGGACCACAAAAACTGCTGCAATCACAATTACGAGAGAGGACCCTGCAAGGACAGAGCTTTGGAAGATTGCGAAAACAAAGAGCACCGGAACTGCCCCCGCTGCGAGTCCAATAACCATTGTACTCAACAAAGTATTCTCTCCTGCGAAGTCGCTTAGAATCTCGCCAGATCTTGAGTATTTTCCATGGACGACATTCTTCATGATCCATTTATGAGAGGCGCATCTCGTGTATTTCTGACGACCAGAGATGTCCACAGAGTTGGGATCGAATTCACTACTGAAGAGGGAAAATAGGGCTTCGAATCTCCTTAACCTCTTTTGCCAGAAGAAAGCTGTCGCAATTGCGAGGCTGCTAAATAGTAATAGGGCAACTGTCATATACATTCTATTCGGCTGCCTCCAAAGTCTTCCGAAATGCCCAAAACCAAACATCAGCAAACAGCAACCCAAATTGCTGTGACTCAAAATCGACAGGAACTCCAATCAATATGTGGACATCACCATGCAGCTTTGCTGGTTTTCTGTTCTCGATTTCAAGAGTCACATATTCTCCTGAAATTATAATATCGACACCTAGGTCGTGAAATGTCTTGGCTGGCGCTGAAAAGTCATAGTCAAAGATGTCAAGCGGCTTGGGATGAATTATAACATCTGCTTCTGATAGTTGAGCAGTCACCTTAATTCCTTTGAATTGGAAATTCGGTATGGGTCGGTTGGTATCGGGTATCCCAAACCGTCTATTTGTAATCATACTCTGCTCTATGAACCCGTTGAAGTCTCCTCCATTCCCTTCTATTGAAAGACTAGGCACGGCTGACATGTAGGTCAACTCATTCGAGCCTAGTTCCCATCTCTTCACAGCTTTCGGATTAGAAGTCGACAATTGATTCTTGTCCCAGTAGCAATATGGCATGGTGGACATGGCCAGCATCTTGTTCTGGTCCCACGGCTTTCTCTCCATCATTCTCCAAAGAGAGTCGTTCAAGACATAGAGCGACATGCAGACGGCAGGAATTTGTGATGCAGTTTCTTCTAGAAAGTTTACCATCCCGTCTTGTGAAGATAATTGGCTTACCAAATCATCCATCTGCCTAGGGCTGAGAACTATATCCTGATTCTTCTCAAGCAAGTCATACTGCTCTGGAGAGAAGCGGATGTCTACTCCATGTTTCTGTGAAAATTCGTCGAACACTGTTTTTGATTGGCTAACCTTCATCTCAGAACAAGGTAAAATCAAAAGAAGTTATCTCAAAATCCTTTCGCTAGCGTCATCCATCGTCCTGATAAGTTAGGCAATTCTCTTCCCGATAGACCTAAAACAGAGGTGCATCCTTTCCGCGGGTCGTGAGTACCATGAACGGTTTACATGGAAAGGATTTGCTTTGTACACAAGACTGGACTGTTGAGGAGCTTGAGAAGACACTCGACTTATCTTTTGAGATGAAGGCCAATCGATACGGTCATCCATTGAATAATTGTTTCGACCGTCGCACTTTCATGATGTTCTTCTATAATCCTTCGGTTCGAACCAGACAATCATTCGAAGCAGCAGCATCGGAGCTTGGTGGTCATGCTCAATTCCTGGAGCCCAAGTCCATGCGACTCAAATCTGCGAAATCAGCGGGCGAAACCATTCAGGATGCAGCTGAGGTCATGAGTCGATATGGAGTGGGCATTGGGATTAGAGTGCTTGAAACAGCCCTCGAATACTATGGGCAGGGTCATGAGATGCTAGAAGAGTATGCTCGATACGCCAGTATTCCAATAATAAGCATGGCTCACGACCGCTTTCATCCATGTCAAGGACTGGCAGATGTCATGGGCTATAAGATGCATGGTGGTAAGGACTTGAAAGGGAAGAAGCTCCTTCAAGTCTGGGGGAAGGGCGCTCTAGTGCGGTCGTGGTGTTCTGTTCAAGAAAGCGTACTGATAAACACACGACTCGGAATGGATGTCACTCTTGCTTATCCAAAAGGGTACGATCTTGATTCGGAGGTCATGAAGTGGTGCGAAGAGAATGCTGACGCCGCAGGTGGCAGATTCGAGATTGTCCATAACCTTGAGGAAGGATACGATGGAGCCGACTACGTTTATTCCCGTAACTGGATGACTGCCGGGTTCTACGATGACATGATCAAGCATGGTGTGGATGCAGCCAAGAATAAAGAGATTGACATCGCCGCGAAATACGATGATTGGATTACGACCAAGGATTGGATGGCAAAGACAAATGATGCCTTCTTCACTCATTGCGGTCCTGTGGACAGGAACGCAGAAGTCAGTGATGAAGTCTGCGACAGCCCCAAGTCAATCGTATATGATGTAGCTGAGAATCGGCTACATGTTCAGAAAGCGATTATGGCTCTTACAATGGGGAAAATGTAGAGAAGGGTGCTTATGGGTTTCTGCACAACCCATTAGGTTCAAAAGCGACAACTTAGAATATTGGCTATGTTATGACTAAGACTACTATTGCTCAGCTCACTGATGAAAGGATTGAAGATTGGCTAAGAGTGTATAATGCGGGGAAAGGGAACCTTCCTGATTTTCAACCACTAATGCGTCACGAGCTTAATACCCTCATCAAGGAAGGCATAGTCAATCCTGAAAGGACACTGCTAGGACTTGAGGATGGAATTGCCACCGCTGTTTGTCGCTACATTGGATCGGATGATTCTCAATCTGCCTTCATGTCTGATATCAGCATCATACCTGGAAAGACCAAGGGTCTACAGGCGATTATTGAATTTATCATGGCCTGGGCACGTGATATCCGAGCCAAACGAATTGCAGCTTGGACGCCTTTGTCAGCTATCAAGGTCCCGGATGTCCTTAGCGAATATACCTTTGAAGCTCGAAGAGTCCTAGTCAGTCTGAAGCTTGAGATTGATTCCGAGTTTTCGATTGATGAGACCCTGATAAGTCGCGCGAGAGAGTGGGAGAGCAAGGGACCTGCTCAGCGGCTCAAAGATCTCTTCGGAGGACTTTTCTCGAGACCTCTTGACCTACACGAATTGAGAGACGAAGCTGCTTACAAGTGGGAGCCAAGATTCACCTTGCTTTCTCGGGATCTTGAAACTACGCTGGCTGTTGCATATAGGTCCGAGGCTGATAGGCAATTGGGCTGGATTGACCTCACTCCATTGAAGGCAGGAGCAGCTTTGATTGAGGTGCCTGATTCCAGTCTCATTTCTCATCTTGCAGCTCGATTATACCTAGATGGTGTGAAGGAAATTCGAACTGAAGTAGATGGCGACCTCTTGGAGAAACAGCCCTTCATCGAGGCGGGTTTCGAAACCATTCGAACTATCATGGAGATGGAACTGCAACTCATCTATGAGTAGAACCATTAGTTTGGCGCGTTTTGGTGCTGGGAAAAAAAAGGCGGTTATTTATGAGGGAAGGCCTATATATGCTTCAGAGAGGCTTGTCGCGTCTTGAGCCTGAGCCGGGAGGACGGAAACTGGACAAGATGCGTGAACCGAGTCAAGCCTGCGTCAAAGGCTTGGTGGAGGAAATCACTCGTGGGCGCCGATGCGCGCTCACACTTCATTCTTTCTCTATCTCGCCCCATCTATGACATCTGATATAGTGTCTCGGTTCAACTTCCCTATACTGGGGCACGTCTGTGTTGCAGATTTCAATGCAGTAGTCGCATCTTGGGTGAAATGAGCAGCCCGAAGGAAGGTCAGTGAGGTCTGGTGGGCTACCTCTAATACCCCTTAGGCGGGGTCTCTTTCCACCAGCCTTCATCTGCATCATTGCAATGGTGGGGAAAGAGGCCATGAGTCCCATGGTATACGGATGACCAGGATTATGAAACATCTGAATGGCATCACCATATTCCTGAATCTTTCCTGCATACATTACTGCAACTCGGTCCGATAGCTCGGCGATAACTCCAGCGTCATGGCTGATGAGAAGAGTGGACACATCGAAGTCTTCCTTTACCAATCTCAATAGGTCCATAATCTGGCGCTGGATAGTCACATCAAGGGCAGATGTCGGCTCGTCTGCAATCACAAGGTATGGGCCTGATATGAGTGACATTGCAATCAGAACCCTTTGGCTCTCGCCTCCAGAGAAACTTCCTGGATCGAGCACATATCGAATACCTGCGTCTGCAAGCTGGACCAGGCCGAGGTATTCAAGCACTCGACGCTTCATGTCTAACAGACGCACATCCTCTTCGTGAATGTCTATGGGTTCTGCAGTCTGATGGCCGATACTGTGCTGTGGATTTAGGGCATGAGTGAGGCCTTGAGGAATCAAGGAGATCTCTTTTCCTCGAATCTCAACAAGGTCCTCCTCTTTCATCGCTGTCAGCTCCTTTCCTCTGAACAACACCTTTCCCTGTACCCCTGGTCGGTCACGTAGTGGAGTTTTTTCTTTGAACTGCTTCAATAGCGAGGGGTCATTCGATGCACCTGCTTGGAATCGTGCCACTCTTTCGAATAGACCCATGATTGCAAGGGCAAGGGAGCTCTTTCCACATCCACTCTCTCCGAGGAGCCCTACTGCCTCCCCTTCTCGGATTTCGAGTGAAACCTCATCCACAGCTCTGACAAGCCCCTTGGAAGAGGGGTAGTATGCTCTTAGGTTCTCAACGACTAGGAGCTGGTCACCTCTGGGCATTTGACTCACCGACTCTGGTGGCTTGTGAATGTGTAATAAACAGTTTCGAATGAGCAGAAGGTTAGTTTCCCACCTGAATATTCCTTTCATTTCGGCGTCTTGGAGAGGAATTAGATATGACTCTTGTCAAATCTTCAGTGGAAGACATGTTGAAAAACATGAAGGACTTGGCATCTAGCCCTGGTAACCAACAAGAGGCTATGAGGCTAATAGATGATCTCGGATCTATTAGAATTGGTCAGACTGCGAAGAAACTGATTTCTCTTCTTTTCAGAGATGGACTTGGAAACCTTGGCATTTCGCCAACTTCTGGTCGGGATAGCAATATGAAGAATCGCATGGATTGGACAAGAGGATAGTCCGGGCACTGATTAGCATCAATATGCCCGAGGTGAATTAAGCCATTATGCTCTGCCTATCTGAGAGTATACAGGAGCTACGGACTGATTATGAATTAGTCGATTTGACTCGAGTCAAGGAGTAAAAGCATGTTTCCCACCAAAAATAAAAGGCTGATACGGCTTTTATTGGAAGCGTCATTCTGGGGAGGATGAGGCCTATGTTGAAGAAAGGACACGGATTGGTATTTGTTTGCCTTTCCATCTTTATTCTGGTTCTTCTTTCAGATTCAATAGTACTCGGTATGTCAGATTTCTCATCGAACTGCTCAATTTCTGCGTGCCATAACGATCCCACAGGATTGAATCTAATTGCTGAATCCACCTTCCTTGAGGTTTCGGTCAATGAAAACTTCATTCTAAACATCTCACTCGTCAGCACACTTCCCAGTGATACCCTCGTCTGTAAATTTCCCAGTGATGTGGCTGACAACGCTCTTTTCACCTATTGGGATCTGGATAATGAGGGAATGGTCCGAGATCAAGATGTTGCGGATTTGGATCCTGATTCAAATGAAATCCTCGTGCAATACTCCATATTCGCTCCTGCTACACCCGGCTCATATGTACTCCATTTCTTTGCCGCGACACATGTGCCATCCGGTGATAGTATTCAAGTTTCGGTGAACGTTATCGATCCCTTTGCGACATCAACCACTACTACCACCTCAACAACCACATCCTCTCAAACCACAGCAACTCCCGTAATTGGTCCAGTAGAAATCATATTAGCCATATTATTCTCAATACTCTATCCCAACTTCCTATTCACTTGGGTTTTTCTTTCAGTCTTTCTACTTGCTATCATGTATCTCATCTCACGAGATAAACCAAAACCCCGCATCATTATTCCTGGAACAATTACTGTTGCATTTGGTTGGGCGGGAATCATTCAATCTGGATACAGAGTACACCCTATAACACTTCTAATTGTAATCGTCGGCTTTGCCATGGTGTGGTATGGAGAGTTGCAGGCTAGACGTATATGGGACGGGCAAGGGCGAAATCGTTAAAATCTACCTTATCTTCCTGCTCTAGAGGTTCTGCAATGGGAAAATCAAAGGTCTACTTCACAGATCGTCAGGCTCGACCGGACTACAACATGATTGACAAGCTCGAGCATGTCTTCAACGAGCTTGGCCTTGACAAGGATATCAAAACTGGTGAGAAGGTCATGGTCAAGACCCACTTCGGACAATGGGGTAACACCAACTATTTGAGACCCGCATACGCACGTAAGATTGTGGATCTTGTCCGAGCCGCTGGTGGAGAGCCGTTTGTGGCTGAAACAACTGGTCTTGGCTATGGTGGTGGGGGAACATATGGTGGTCGTACAACAGCACCTGAATACCTGAGCATGGGAACACTCCATGGCTATACTGAAGCCTCAGTAGGTGCACCGCTTATCATGGCAGATGGATACTGGGGGACAGACGTCTTCAATGTTGAGGTGAATGGCGATCACATCAAGGACGTGGATGTTGCAGCAGCTCTTCTAGACAGTGACAAAGTGATTGTACTCACCCATGCGAAGGGTCATGGTCTCGGGGGCATTGGCGGAACAATCAAGAATCTAGGCATTGGGCTTGTGGGCAAGAAGGGGAAGGCTGCCATGCACTTCATGGGTGATCTCAAGATTGACCCGGAGAAATGCCTAGGGCCTGCGTGCTCCAAATGCCTGAAAGTCTGTCCAACCCGATGCATTACAATGAACGAAAAAGCAACAGTGGATAAGTCAAGATGCATAGCTTGCCATCACTGTGTCGATGTCTGCAGGAGTGTTGAGGCAAAAGCTGCAACTATGTCATGGCGACTCACCCATGAACAGGCACTCTATTTCGTTGAGAACTCATTAGGCGTGATAAATTCTATCGGGGCTGATAGATTCTACTACATCAACCTCGCTATCGACATTAGTGATAAATGCGACTGTTGGAATGTCGGGGCACCTCTGCTTGTGCATGATATTGGGATATTTGGCTCAAGAGACCCCCTTGCCATTGACCAAGCCACTCTGCAAGCAATCAAGGACGCGCCGGCAAATCCTGATTCCCTCGCTGGCGATGTAGAGTGCGGGGTTGATAAGTTCGCAACGGTGCACGCTTGCAAAGATCCTGAAACAGGAGAGATTCTAGAACTGGCCGAGCGCCAGTTGGCTCACGCTGATAAGATGGGGCTTGGAAGTAGAGAGTATGAGTTGTTGACCATCACAAAGGAACCACCAAAGAAACCAGGTGCGGAATAGGAGTGACTGAAATGGTCCCTGAATGGTTTAGAGAGTCGGTCATTCATGCACACGAGAATATGAGAGCACATCTGCATCATGTGTTGGAGGATTTGACGAACGAAGAGCTAATCAAGCAGGTGACTGGTGAGGCGTATTCCAGATCAATCGCCGGGATTGTGATGCATATTGGGACTGCTGAAACCTACTGGTTCCATAAGGCGAACAACTCAATAGGGCCTCCCGTCATTGCAGATACATTCGAAGAGGTACTAGCTCGAATCAAAGAGAACACTGAGAAGATTACGAAGATTGTGCGCGAGTGTCCTGAGGAACAGCTTCGCGTCATCCCTCCAAATGAAGGTGGGCCATCTATAGCTTGGGCGGTACTGAGGACTTCTCAGCATGGGATATACCATGCGGGGCAAATAGCCAAATTACGTCGAATGATTGGTGCAAAGGAATTGCAGCCTGCACCAGAGAACCTGTGGGGGAAGGCAGTTGATTCTCCTCTGGAGATAGTGAGAGCCCTAATGGATGAATGCTAGACTCCATATCATACATGCAGCCATCCAAGATTGACTATTAAGTGGCAGCGCTAATCCCCATAGAAAGTGACCTGAACAGGGGTGTTATGCTACTGCCGCTATTTCCACCAGGTGACATAGTTCGTGACATCATTTTGCTTTTGGATGGTGCTATTGTCTTCTACTCATTTCTCCTAGGGATTGTCTTACTCGGCCAGTGGTACAGGAGTCCATTTCGAAAGGCAGTCGACGTTAAGCTTGCATGGGGTCTCTTCTTCATTGGGATGGTTGGAAATACCTCGGCGTTTATGCTTGCTGACTTCTACTTTACAGAGGATCCGCTTAACATCTTCTGGGTCAAGATAGGTTACATGTGCCTAATTCTCGCTCTAGTCGCCTTCTTCTCAACGATAGAAAGAATGCTGCCATATCGGCTCCACCATGCCTTTTCCCTTACGGGTCTAGCTTCTGCAGGACTCACCGTAGTTGCTCCAAGTGATTATATTGAAGCCGTCGCCTTGTTCATTTCAATAATCACTTTGATTGGAGTCATGATCTTCCTCTCTTTTTCGATACGAAATACCAGTGGCGCAGTTCGAAGAAGCATTGGTCAAATCGTTGCAGGATTTCTCATAGGATTTGTGGGATTCTTAGGCAGGAGCGATATCTCCTATTATGCCCTTGGCGAATTGATATACACCCTTGGTGCAGCGCTTATGGTAGTGGGGCTCATCATATTCGGTTATGCCTTGATCATGTCACCAGCTCTGGATGAACTTGACTGGCGCCATCAATTGGTCGAGCTGTATATCATCCAAGAAGGTGGCTTGCTAGTCTTTCACCATCACTTCGAAGAAGTCCAAGACATCGACCAAGTCCTTACTGCTGCGGGAATCTCTGGTGTCCAATCTCTATTTCAGGAAATCACTAAGAGTGAAGAAGGACTGAATGTAGTTTCAATCGGGGATTATGAGATTCTCTTCGCGCATGGCGAGAGTTTCTCATCAGTTCTGATTTCGCACAAGGCCTACCACATTCTGCTTTCTAAGGTTCAAGAGTTCACTGACAAATTTGACCTCATCTTCGGTCCCATCATTGAGAGATTCGAAGGAAGTCTTCATGAGTTCAGCTCAGTGCACGAGCTTGTATCGTCTGTCTTCTAGTCGTTTATCCTGGTCACCATATTATGATCTTACCAGGAAGGCAGCTCCTCATATCGATGGCAGAATATCCAGTAGTCTTTCCCGACCTCTCGATACTCTGGAATGTCAGTTTTGCAGACATCCTTTGCGTATTCACATCGAGGATGAAACGGACAGCCAGATGGGAGATTTGTCATATCAGGAGGTGCTCCGGGGATTCCCTTGAGCCGTAGCCCTTTCTCACGTATCTTGCGCATCACTTCCATACTTGGATTGCTCATTATGAATGCTCGAGTGAATGGATGGCCAGGCGAATTCAGTACTCTTTCACTTCTGCCGAATTCCATTATTCGTCCAGCACTCATCACTGCTATTCGATCTGAGATTTCTGCGACAAGACCTTGGTCATTACTAATGAGAAGCAATGCTAGATCAAGTTCGCGACGGATTATTCCCAGGGCATCAAGAATCCGACGTTGCACACCCACATCGACAGCAGTCGTGGGCTCATCGGCTATCAAAAGACTTGGATCCGAGATTAGTGCCATGGCCAGTAGTATACGCTGGTCTTCTCCCATTGAGAACTCGCCTGGCTTCATGAATTGACGTAGGTCCGAGTCACCAATCTCCACAAGGTCAAGTGTTTCGAGGACTTTGCGAAGTACTTCCCTCTCTATCAATAGATTGTCCTCATCATGAGACCATAATGTTTCAGCGGTTTGTATGCCTATCTGGGTATACGGGTTGAGAGACTTCATTGTTCCTTGCGGAACATAGGTTATATCCATCCCTCGAATTTTCCGATATTCCTTGTCGTCTAGTTTCACCAGGTCCTTGCCATTGAATAAGATACGACCTTCGATACCCGGTAGTTCTATTCCGAGGTCTTTGGAAGTGAGGTCCTTCTTTCTAGCCTCGTCCTTCTTTTCCCAGAGTTTCTTATTCTCTGGATCACTTGATGCTGATGCATAATAGCGCGAAATCTCATCGAATATGCCCATGATAGCTAGCGCAACTGAAGTCTTCCCAGATCCTGATTCCCCAAAGAGCCCTACTGACTCTCCCTTGCGAATGCCGAAGCTGATGTCATTCACTGCCTTGACTAATCCTCTCTTAGATGTGTAGAAGGCACTAAGATTCTCTACCTTCAGCACATATTCATCGGCATCTTGGGGCATGACTGAAGGTCTGTATCAGCCTCTCAAATACTCTACGGCCAAAGCAGATACCCTCTCCATAATCGTTAATACTCAGGTCAATTGGTCTGCATCCACACTAGGAGCAACTGCCTGATGGGACTACGTGACAGAGCAACGGTTGCTGTATATCTGGTCTATGGACTTCAGTCAACTGGAATGGCAATCAGCTGGCAATTTGCTACATTGTTTGTCAAGCACGAATTAGGAGCTCCAGATTTTCTTACTCTTACCGTTGTCTATGCAACTCCATCCTTCGTTACCGTAGCAGCTGTGAACCTATGGGGCGCATTCTCGGATCGTTCAAGGGCACGAAAGCCCTTCATGATCGTTGGCTTTCTTGGATATGCCTATACCTTCACGCTCTATTCGGTCGTAGCCACTAGCCTTCAATTTCTGGTTGTTGGTGTCCTCGGAGCTATACTCTCATCTGCATCATTGCCAGCTGGCACCGCTCATCTAACAACTGGAACAAGGAACAAGGGAGAGCGAATGGGATACTTCATTTCAGTTCAATCAGCGGGTTGGTTCGCTGGCGCACTGCTCAGCGGATTGCTCTACGATGCTATAGGAATGTTTACGCTATATAGAATTGCAGCCATTGCTTGCGTGTTTGCCACAGGTATAGCTATCCTATTTGTTCAAGACCTGCCAGTGAAAGAGGTTCCACGAGAGAGGAAGACTAGCTTCATCATACTCATCCGCAAGCCTGGGATTGCCCGCCTCTCTCTTCTTGTAGCATTTAGTCAAATAGGAATAGGCGCTATCTCATTTATGCATGCAATAATCATCGTGGACGAGCTTGGTGGAATTGCGCTATATGTTGGTCTCGCAAACTCCGTAGCGACGTTGATTGCGGTCGTAGTTACTGGCTATATTGGAAAGGTTGTAGACCGGAGAGGTCCAGTTAAGATACTGATTCTAGCGATGCTGTCCTATACTGTATTTGGGTTCGCATTTGCCTTGGTTTCTGATCCGATAACTGCTACCATAATGTGGGCGCTCCCAATCTACCCGCTGGCATCCACAGCCGCATTTGCACTGGCATCAATGATATCCAGTGAAGATGAGCGAGGACGAGCTATGTCATTGGTTAGTGGTGCTCAAACCACTGGCACTGCAATTGGTCCAGTTGTTGGTGGACTCTTCGCTCAATTCGTCTTTGGATTGGTGCAACCAGTTGCATGGATCATGATGGTGTTCAATTTTGCTGCATTGGGTCTGGCAGTATCACTACTTGGAATTGTGGGCTCGGGACTTGTTTCGCAGGTAGCCATCGCCATAGCTTCAGAGCATGATCATGTAATTGTGGGGAATGATTAGCTTCGACCAATCTATCCTCTATAGGTCTGGTGCTACCTTCTTGAACGCCTCAAGATGCTTGTTGATATCTTCTTCAGAATGTTGAACCGAAATGAGCCATTCTTCATCAGCCCCATAAGCCGTTGGAATAATCCCTTCGTTTGCCATAGCGAGCCAATAATGATGGGTTTTGGCTTTGTCAACTTTCGTCCATGTTCTATAATCTGTAACTGGGTCTTTGGTGAATAGAATCCCACCATTTGCGTTGATGCCTTGAACAATTGCTGCTAGTTTGCAATCCGTGATGATATCTTGGTATCCCTTGAGTAGGATTTTACCTAGCTTCTCTAGATTCCTATAGCTTTCATTGGTGAGAATCTCCGTCAGCGTAATCTTGGTGGCTCTTATCGATAACGGGTTTGCTGAATATGTTCCAAACAGCCCTTCTGAGTCAATTCCATCTATTATCTCACCCTTCCCCCCACACGCACCAATTGGCAACCCTCCACCAATGGCTTTTGCCAAACAGACTAGATCGGGCTTTACATCAAAGTACTCAGTTGCGCCGCCAGGTGCCAACTTGACTCCAGTCTTAACTTCATCGAAGATGAAGACGACATTATGGTCATCAGTTAGCTCTCTCAATGCCTTGTGATATCCCTCCTTAGGGGGAACCACCCCTGCATTCATCATAACTGGCTCCACAATGAGTGCCGCGACTTCGCCAAGATACTCATCTAGAAGGCTCTTGATTATGTCAATATTGTTGAATGGAGCAATGACTGTGTCTTTGGCTGTGTAATTGGTGATGCCATGTCCGTATGGCACATTGCTTGGCCGGTGGTAAGGCCCAGCTTCACCTAATGCAGGTCTCTTGCTGATATGCAGAGAATCGGCCACCCCATGATACGCACCTTCAATCTTGATTATCTTGTCTTTTCCTGTGTAGCGCCTTGCCAATCTAATAGCGTACAAATTTGCCTCTGATCCTGAATTCACAAATCTGACCTTGTCAATTGGGAATCGAGCCGCAAGCGCATCAGCTACCTCAATACTCTCTTTATGAGGTAGTCCGAAAATCGTGCCATTCTCGAGCTGATCCCGCAATCCCTCTACAATCTTTGGATGCCTATGTCCAACGATTAGCACACCCCAACAAAGATTGAAGTCTAGATACTCATTGCCATCTACATCCCAGACCTTGGGACCCTCACCCTTTTCGATAAATATAGGATATGGATTGAATGTCGGAGCTGAACCTCCTATGCCACCCGGTAACCGGACAATTGATTTCTGAAATAATGCCGCGGATTTGTCTGTCTTCTGTTTGTACTGCTTTGTCACTTTCTCTAGACTCATCTTTGTCGAAGCCACCTACAGTGAATTGAGTGAAAAGCAAGTCAATTCGTCATATATGATGATTGGTTGAATGTGATACTCCGTACGGAATGTTATACCATCACTTTGAAATAAGAGTAGAGTTATCCTGTCATCATGAACGATGGCTGCACTCTTGCTGCCAAGATAATTGGTCCGCGGTACTTCATGCTGAAGAATCGAGATCTTGTCTATCCAGACTACCAGGACCATGCTGTGTTTGATGATACGATTTTTGCAGTGACTGGTGTCCACATAGGTACTGGTGATCCGATGGGCGTGTCGATTGGTGTGAATAGATGGGGCCTCTCTGTCTGCAGTTCAACTGTGTTGGCAAATTCTGACACAGCCTATGATGTGTTGCTTGAAAGGGTTCTCAGGGAATGCAAAACCATCGACGAGGCCGCAGAGTTCGTTAGGTCTGACTTGAACACCGAAAACAAGTATCAGTGGTGCAACTTCATACTGTCAACCCTTGAAGAAGTCGGTGCTATCGAAATTGGGGATGGGATCATGGAGATCGAGAAACTGCCAGTAATGATAACACGCGCGAATCATCATCTCAAGCTTCCTACCATGGAATATCTAAAGGCAGCCAGTCGTGAGGAGCGTGAGGCTGCAGGTCCCATTCAAGATAGTCAGCACAGACGCCAAGTTGCTTCGAGGATGCTCGAATCAGCTGCTTCTATTGGCGACATGATCAATATAGTTTGTACTCACAGCGATTCGCGAGGCTACAATTCAATATGTAGACACAAAACAAGTGATCTCAATGACCCACTTCTTGGTGAAACCTCCTATAGCTATATACTTGAAGTTCTAAAGACAAAGGCTGAAGAGTTCGATATCAGGATGCATGTGGCAAGAGGTAATCCATGCAGCAATACCTTCCAAGAGATTGAGGTGGACTTCTCATTGCCACCTATTGAAAGGCAGAAGATTGTACAATCATTCCCCTAGATTCAATTTCAACCGTGTAGGGATGACTCCCTGACTTTGCTCTTCCATAAATCGCCGCATATATGAGTCCGGACTAGATGAATATCCACTGGCGGAATTCAAGATGGAGCATACTAAGCTACGGGATGCCCTTGCAGGGGTATCTGTAACAAGTGCAACTCCGTTTTCTGAGGACCTCAAGATATTGAACCTTGATGGAATTAAAAAGAACCTGAGGTTTCTTGTCGAGGAAGGAATTGGAATGGTCGTGCCTTGTGGCAACACAGGCGAGTTTTATTCCCTCTCTGAGATAGAGTGGACTGATGTGGCCCAAACCACGATTGAGGCTGCAGGAAGCAAAATGGCAGTGATGGCAGGAGTGGGCCATTCTATCGGGACAGCTATTGACATGATGAATCAGGCTAAGAATCTGGGTGCTGAGGGTGTAATGATAATGTATCCCCAGCATGTTTTCTCCTCGGAAGAAGGCATTCTTCGCTATTATCAGCAAATCCTTGATTCTTCGAAAGGCATCGGCGTGGTTCTATACAAAAAAGGACCTCTTCTCAGTGATGCAGTTCTCAGCAAACTAATCAGTAACAAGAATCTGGTTGGTGTCAAGTATGCATTCGGACGCATTGTTGACTTTGCCAACACCGTTCAGAAACTAGGGAAGTCAATTATCTGGTCATGTGGTACCGCTGAGCGATTTGCTCCATTCTTCTGGCTAGCGGGTGCCCAAGGTTTCACTTCTGGACTTGGTAATTTTGCACCTCACATTGCCAAGCAGATGTTTGAAGCGTTGAAGACGAACAACTTTGATGAAGCAATGCGGGTACAATCTATGATATCGCAGCTAGAATTCCTCAGAGAGGGAAGAGGTGCTGCAAACAATGTACCGGTGATCAAAGCACTTCTGGATTATGTAGGACTAGCTGGAGGGCGTTGCAGGGCTCCAATTCATACCCTAAGTGAGCAGGAGCGAAACGCGGCAATAGCATCAACTGAAGGATGGGACCTCAAGTTCGTCTGATAACGGAATTAGATATCCATAATTCGGTGAAGCTCAATCACATTTTCGCAGTACCTGCAAATGAAGGCAGTGGGGCCCAACCATTCAATATCCTGACTAAAATCGATCTCTGCATTGCACTCTGGACAATGTGGTTTTGCCCCTGAGGTATCCACTAGACTTTTTGTTAAAGAAGCAAAACCGATATCCGTCGAAGGCGCTTGGTCGGGAGCTTGCATAAATTGTGATACAGAAGCTGCGTTCATAACCCAGAGTATCATGCGGGTGATACTACAGTGAGCAACATAGACAATTGATGTGGCTCTTAATCCTCTGTAATCTCAACTCTCACGTGACTATTGCAGCTTGGGCACACAAGACTGCTGGTTCCACTCCATTCTACCACATCGAGCTCAATCGTCCTCTGACAGTAGGGACAGTAGACGGGAATCTGATATTTCGCTCCCGAGGGATATTGGTCCATGTGATCGGCATCGGAAATCATTCCTACTTCATAGGACCGAGCCACCGTTTGGCCAAATAGCATAGTTCTTCTTGTAGCGGACCGGACTGCAAACATGATTATCCCGAATACAATAGCGAAAATCAGCCCAGTACCTAGGAAGATTGGAATGACAATTGGGAATACATATTCTGCAATCCCGAGAAATTGGAAAAGCACCAATACAAAGATCATAGGGAGACAGAAACTGAGTCCAATGACTCCACCAATCTTACATCCTGAGCTTGAGCTATTACTCACTTTGTATCCCTGCTTCTTCCTTCATTTGTCCACCTATAAACACTGACTAGATGGAGTCGTAATCTCATCAAACGAGGTTCATCCACTCAGCAATG
This sequence comes from Candidatus Thorarchaeota archaeon, assembly GCA_048882485.1. Lineage (GTDB taxonomy): Archaea > Asgardarchaeota > Thorarchaeia > Thorarchaeales > Thorarchaeaceae > SMTZ1-83. The sequence goes on along the minus strand of JBHLRP010000027.1, from coordinate 12,185 downwards.
TGAGCCGCCCAACCAGCTGTTCTAGAAACCGCGAACAATTCCGTGTTTAAATAATGCGGAATTCCAAATGAATGGTAGACTGCTGCGTTGTAGAGATCCACATTGGGATGGACAATCCTGTTTTTTCGCTGAAGAATTAGTTCCGCACCTATTCTGGCGGTTTCCTCTATTTTCTCATAGAGAGATAATGTTGCCTGGTTGTCAGTTCTTTCTTTCAGAATCTCTCTTAACATAGCTGCCCTCGGATCAATCGTTTTATAGATCCTATGGCCAAGTCCGTAGATGCGCTCGCCGCTTTCAATGGCTTGGGTGAGATAGTCCTCGACATTCTTGATATCTCCAACCTCTATCATTGCTTTCATCATAGCTTCACCGGCTCCATGATGCAGAGGGTCGATATGGTGGTCCAAAGCTGTTGTGAGCGACTCAGAAAGGGAGCCGCCATCCCTGATAGATTTCTCAAGCGCACTAAGAGAAGGATTGCTTGGATCATCCATATGAAGAATGAAACATGATTCAAGGGCTCTCTCATCCCTGGGTGGCAACTCGGTTCCTTTCAGCATCCAGAAGAAGTTGTGTGTGTGTCCAAGAATCTCATTGCGAATGGCAATAGGCTTGCCCATGAGATACAGCCATCCTGCCGCTAGCACCACTGGAGCAAGCGAGACAAAGGCAAGTAGTGAATCCAGAGCATCAAGATCATATTTCCGGGAGAAATGGCTGACTCGGAATGCAAGGGGTTTCAATCCCATCATTTCAGTTCTATCAATATTGTCAACTACCCGCTGAGCCGGCCGACCAGTACCTGATGCTAGCTCATTAAGAATTAGAGGCAATTCTTGTTCATGTAATCTCCTATATGTCAGCATTCGTTTCTGAAAGCTTGCACTCTCTCTCTTGCTGGGGAGCCTTCCAATAATGAGGAGAAAAGTTACATCCTCAAAGCTTCTCGTCCGGGCAAGTTCTGTTGCATCAAGACCTCGGAAGTAAAGCTTACCTTCCTGAGCATCAATCCTACTTATTGGCTCCATAATGCCATGTTCCTCCAAACTACTATGATAATCTTGTCCCTGAATGAACTGGAAACGGGTCGCAATCCAGACGCGCGAAATTCAAAAGAAACAAGTAGTTCAATATAGAATTCTCTATTGTAGTGAGGGATTTGAATGACAATCACTGTTGAGGGAAATATAATTGAAATAGATGAGAAGGAGTGGGCTGGCGTTGCATATGGTCAGCTGAAATTGGAACTCAAAGATGGCTCTGTCCTAGATTTGGGGTATAACCAGAATACTAGAGGTTCCAAACCGAAAGTCGGAGCTCAAGTTTGGGTGGAATACACGGTTGATAAGCCCCATTTGATTCTTAGACTGAGTAGACCCGGAGATGAGGTTGTCGATTCCAAGATGATTCCAACGAAATCGGAAGAAACACCAGCTAGCGAGTCTATCAGGAAACCTAAATTCATAGAGCGGCCATTTGGCATTATGCTAACCTCAGTTTACATTTTCCTCATCGGAGCAATGTATCTACTCCTCCCCGGTGCGACATCCCTCTTTCAGAATTATGCGAGTTCATTCTACTTTTTTGCGTTTGTCTATACCGCAATGTCTACCTATGTTTGGAGGATGAAGTCGTGGGCTAGATGGATTTCCTTTCCCCTTCTGGCAATATGTATCATTAACTTCTGGTGGTTTGGTTCTTTGGGTGTTATATTGACCCTATTAAGTTCAATTTCAATGGTCTATCTTCTACTACCTAGCACATCAGCTGCCTACGATGAATGGATAGACTGAAGGTCAGAACTACATCTTCCCTGCAATGATACCCACAAGATCAGCCAATCGCTGACTATACCCCTGCTCGTTGTCATACCATCCGAGGACTTTGACCATGTTTCCGGAAACGGTAGTTGTCAACGAGTCGAACGTGCATGAGTGTGTGTCGCCAATAATGTCAGACGACACGAGTGGTTCTTCACTGTAAGCAAGATATCCGGCCAACGGCCCTTCTTTCGAGGCCTTCTTGAATGCTGCATTTACTGAAGCAGCATCGGTTTCTTTCTCTACTATGGCATTGAGATCCACTATCGAGCCATCCATTACGGGTACACGCAAAGCCATGCCATCCAGCTTTCCAGCGGCCTTTGGATATACAAGACCAATGGCTTTCGCTGCGCCAGTTGTTGTGGGCACAATATTCCAGCATGCTGCTCTCGCACGTCTAATGTCCTTATGTGGGCCGTCAAGTATTACTTGATCATTCGTCACTGCATGTACCGTTGTCATAAGGCCTCTCACGAGTTCAAAGCTCTCGTCGATAACCTTGACCATAGGAGCGAGGCAGTTCGTGGTGCAAGATGCATTTGATATCACATCATCTTTCGCTGGGTCATAGTCCTCATGGTTCACTCCTAGGACTACTGTTCTCATCTCTCCACCCTTGCCCGGAGCACTCAATACTACTTTCTGTGCTCCAGCTGAGATGTGCTTCTCTGCGTCTACTCTCTTTCTAAAGAAGCCTGTACATTCTGCGACGATGTCCACGTCAAGCTCCTTCCAGGGAAGATTTGCAGGATCTCTCTCGGAAACCACACTCATCTTATGACCTTCAACTGTCAGAGTATTATCGCCAGCCTCAACTCTCCCTTCGAACCTTCCCATCACTGTATCATATTTCATCAGATGCGCAAGTGACTTTAGATCCATCAGGTCATTGAGTGCAACAACTTCAAACTCCTTCTTCCCAAGGGCGGACCTAAGAAAGCCTCGCCCAATTCTTCCAAAACCATTGATACCGACACGCACAGTCATTGAATTACACCTACTAGGCCGTCATCGAAGCATGGGGCAATCTACATCGCTATAATTCTTGCGTATCAATGACAGAAGATGTTTCATCTCTGAAGGAGATTGCCTGTTCGTATTGCCGCATGCCATGGATGTAGATCGGTATAAGAAGAAAGCCAGACATACCTACGAACAAGAATGGGATTACCGGATCGATGAAGTCCCACAATAGGCCGCCAACCAGCGGAGCTGAGAAGCGAGAGAGACCCATTGCCGCTTCAAACATCCCAAAACCTTCCCCAGCTCTACCTTCATATACTGTCCCAAGCACAGAGGACATCACGGTGTATGCCATAACACCAGTGACACTGCCAATTGTGAAGAGAATAGAAATCGAGAGAAGTCCATGCCAAGTCGCAGGAAATATGGCAGGCACGAATGCCAGAACAAGCATGCCTGTTGCTCCGACAAAGACTGCTCCTGATACAATCTTGACCTTGTTTCTCTTATCCGCATATTTGCCAAGTGGAGCTCCAAATAAGCCTGAGATAATTCCGGCTGGGAGATAGACCAGAGCAAGTAGAGAGAGGTCCAATCCTGGGTAATGGTGAAGAATGAAAATCTCAACAAAAGGCGAAAGCAGAGCTGCTATGAATGTATCAAGTGATGCTGCAATAACTAGTGCAATGATTCCTGCCCCCACTGCCTTCTTGGCACTTGGAAGGAGAGCACTCTCCTTGAATGGCTCAAGTTCAGGACGATGTCTGATTACGATGAGTCCACCAAAGACATTCATGACTGCAAAGAAAAGAAACACTGCCTCGAGGCTTATCGTTAAGATTATGCTGAAGCCAGCAAATGCCCCAATGATGCTGCCCGTTGCACTAAATGACTCTCTTCTTCCAAATGCCTCCGCTCTGTTATCCCTGATTACTCTCTCTGAGATTTCTGCATCACTACCCACTCGATAGAAGGCTGCACCCATTCCCCAGACTAGACTGTTCAAGATTAGTAGTTCTATGCTATTCAGCAATATAGCGACAGCCATGCCAAAATAAGCAAGAGCTCTTACCATCGCACCAAGTGCTATTGACTCTCTTCTCCGTCCGCGCCGTGCGATTTTGCCTGCAATTGGAGAGAACGCTGCAGATCCCAATGTTAGCATCGAGAAGACTAGCGCAACCTCAGTTGCTGAAACTCCCATTATTGTATAGGCGATGATTGGAATCAGAAATCTTACTAGAAAGAAGCCAAGACTGCAGAAAACAGCTGAGTGATAGACAGACCTGAGTGCAGCCCAATCACTCTTTCGCTCTTCATTCATCACCATTGCGCCTTCCAACTTCCTATAGAATCAGAGCGCATAACAGGCTACCCAGTGGCCTGGAGAAACCTCGATTAGATTCGGTTCCTCTGCTTTGCAGTATCCCTCATCATACTCTTGGCATCTTGGTTTAAAGCGGCAGCCCTCCGGAAGGTCAATGGGAGTAGGCGTTTCTCCGGGGAGGTATATCCTATCTCGTTCCACTGTGGGGTCTGGTATCGGGATGTTGGAAACTAGTGCCTTGGTGTATGGGTGTATCGGTTCTTGGATTACGGTTTCCATTGGCCCCATTTCTGCGATGCGCCCCAAATACATGACAATGCAAAAATCACCAATGTATCTGGCTTGGGCGAGATCATGTGTTATGAAGATGTAAGTCAGACCATGTTCTTTCTGCAATTCATCCATCAGATTCATTATTTCGGTACGGATACTCGCATCCAGCATTGATACTGGTTCATCAGCTATAATGAGCCTGGGCTTGAGTATCAAGGAGCGTGCAACAGCCACACGTTGGAGTTGTCCTCCACTGAGTTCATGTGTATAGCGTCGAGCAAAGTCTTCAGCTGGCACAAGTCGAACATCGTCAAGTACTTCCAAGACTCTCTCCCGAACGGCCTTCTCATCTTCTTCAATCGAATGTATTTCGAGACCTTCTGCTACTAGTCGCTCAACTGTAAGTCTTGGATCAAGGACCTCGAATGGATTCTGGAAAATCAATTGCATTCTTAATCGCAGAACCTGAAGCTCCTCGCGGGTCAAATCGTAGATGCTCTGTCCCTCGAACTCAACCGATCCTGCGGTGGGCTCGACAAGGCGGAGTATGGTTCTTGCAAGTGTCGTTTTCCCACAACCGCTCTCTCCGACGATGCACACAGAACCCCCCTCTTGGACATCAAAGCTTACTCCATCAACTGCTTTCACATATCTTGTTTCACTGAAGAAGGAAAACAGGCCCGTGCGAACGGGGAACCATTTCTTCAGGTCCCGGACACTGAGAATAGTCTTTGAGCTCATTGTGTATCACCACCGAAATCAAGTTGCCCTGCAAAATGACATCTCGCGAAATGCCCCGGTTCAAGCTCTCTGAATTCAGGAAAAACTGTCTTGCATATGTCTTGGGCATATGGGCATCTAGGATGGAATTTGCAGCCAGGTGGAGGATAAAGCAGATTGGGAGGTGAACCAGGTATGAACTCCAGATGACGCTTTGGTCCCTTGATGCTTGGGAAAGCCCCTATCAGTTTGTATGTATATGGATGGAGTGACTCCTTAAACACTGCCTTTGTTGTTCCCAGCTCCACCATGTTCCCGGCGTACATTATTCCAGTGTTTGTGCAGTTCTCGGCTACGACTGAGAGATCATGAGTTATGAAGAGAACTGCAAGGTTGTATTTCTTCTGAAGCTTTCGAAGCAATTCGAGAATCTTGTTCTGCACCACGACATCAAGAGCAGTCACCGGTTCATCAGCTATTATTAGCTTTGGATCACATGCTAGAGCCTGGGCGATAATGGCACGTTGTAGCATCCCGCCACTGAACTCGTGAGGATAGTCCATGACTCGTTTAGGTTCCAATCCCACTTCATCAAAGAGCGACTTGACTTTGTCAGAAGCTTCCTCCTCTGAGATTTCCCCTTTCTCACGCATCACTTCGATGATCTGAGCCCCAATGCGCAAGACGGGATTGAATGCGTTCATTGCATACTGAAATACGATTGATGCACTTCTCCATCGAATTTGCCTCATCTCTTCCGCAGGCTTCTCGATGAGGTCCTCTCCGTCCAATAGAATTTGTCCGCCAACAATCTTGCCGTTCTCTGGAAGTATTCGTAGGATGCTGTAAGCTGTTGTAGTCTTCCCACATCCCGATTCTCCTGCGAGGCCCAATGTTTCCTGCCGGTCAATATCGAGTGATACGTTCTCAACAGCACGAACTGGCTTCCCGCCTAGGTAGTAGTGAGTGGTCAGGTCGCGAAGCTCTAGGACGGGCATTCTATCCTCGCCTCCCTTGAAGACGTGGATTGACGACCTTATCGGCTGCGTGACTTACGAAGGCGAAAGCCAAGGTTGTAAGCATGATCATGACTCCAGGTGGGATGATCCACCACCAGCTTTGGTTCACTAAAGCGCCACCTTTGGATGCCCAATGGAGCACGATTCCCCAGCTAGGCTGACCATGAATGTCTACAAATCCGAGGAAAGCGATACCAGCCTCGCTAAGAATAGCAGCCACCACGCCTATGATTACATTTGCCAGTATAAGCGGAAGAGTGTTGGGCAGAATGTGACGAAATAGAATGTAACTGTCTGACGCACCTATCGCATGAGCCGCCTCTGTAAGTGGACGCTCGCGTAAAGAAAGCGCTTCGCTCCGGACCATTCGTGCAGTTCCGGTCCATCCAAGAATCGCAATCACTAGAATCACGTTCTGCAGTCCCTGCCCGAATAATACTAGGAAGATTAGCATTAGTGGAAGATAAGGCAGGCATAGGAACACATCTGTAATCCGCATCAGAACCGTATCGAGGAAGCCACCATAATAGCCTGAAGCCAGTCCAACTATAGTGCCAATTAGGACCGCCACAATGCTTGCTGAGAATCCCACAATGAGAGAGATCTGCGTACCCCAGATCACCCTGCTATAGATGTCTGAACCATCCTGGTTTGTTCCAAATATATGCTCAGGACTGGGAGGCGCATAGAAGTCTGCTGGGTTGGTTGAAACATATGACCAGTGATATGGGGCAATAAAGGGAGCAAATACGGCAAGAAGCACAATTGCCAGTATCAATGCAAACCCAAACAGACCCATCCGGTTTCTAACGAAGTCGCCCCAAAACGATTCAATCCCTCGTCGTAAGCCGTATATGCTCTTCAATATTCTGGGCAACAGCACGAATAGCGGTATCACGAAAAACATAGCACTCAAGGAGATAATCTCCAAATTGAATCGGGACAGAAGAATACCCAATGGTGGTGATAGAACCCTCGGCAGAATGTTGGCACCTACGACATCCTCAGTGAGGAACATCTCTAATGCCATCCAAGTGCCTATGATACCAACAATCGAGAAGTGGTAGTATGACAATTTCTTGGTTGACCAATGAGATATCTGTCGTGGAGTCCAAAGAAATAGTCCAAAGAATGCAATCAATCCAGCTCCTGTGCCTATTGTGATAAGGACAAACCAAGCGACACCAACTTGTAATAGCTTGGATGCAATTCGCCCTGGCCTTTTCTCATAGACCTGTTTCCCCAGAAATCCAATCCATAATACCATCACAAGCAGAATCATCCCTATGATGCGAACTACAAGAGTATAGGCTTCTGTATTAGCGAAGTTCAATCCTGCAAACGCAACTGCAACCCATTGCGCGGTATAAGCAATGGCTGCATCTGCGGCGACGATGGTAAACACAGCCATAAGAATGATGGCACCGATGCCCACGAGACGAACATGCCATGCCTTGGGTGGTTCCGCAGGCATTTGTAGTGGCTGGTAGTCAAGAGTGGCTGCTTGGGCATCAGAATCTGTCAAGGCTTTCCTCCTCCTAATATCGTATCCGCGGATCTAGATACAGATAGATGAGATCTGCGGCAAGGTTTGCAATAACAGTCACGGCGGTGTAGAATAGGAATATTCCCTGCAAAACCGGATAGTCCTTAGAAAGAACCGAGTTATAGGTCAGCAAGCCCAATCCTGACCAGCTAAAAACGAACTCGGTCATTATGGCGCCGCCAATAAGGTATGGAATGTTTACCGCAATCACGCTGACCATAGGCAACATGGCGTTGCGCATGGCATGACCATAGAGTATTGTTCTCTCTTTGAGGCCCTTCGCACGAGCGGCCAGCATATAGTCCTGAGTAAACACATCAAGGACCGTATCACGCATTATCAAGTAGAAGCCCCCGATGAACGACAAAGTGAGCACAAGACATGGACCAGCCATATGCCAAGCGTAATCCCGGATATAGTCCAGGAAATTCGCATGAATGTATCCACGCGTAATAGTACCTGCGATAGGGATTAGATTGAAGTAAAATCCGAAGAACAGTAACAGTAGCAGGCCTATCCAGAACACAGGGATAGAGTAGGCCACTAGAAAGAACACAGTTGAACCTGTGTCAAGTTTGCTATCTCTCCGTGCAGCAGCAATGACTCCAAAGAACATGCCGATTATTGTCGATATGATTAGGGAAGCTCCCATTAAGACGAAGGTGTTCATGAATCTGTAGCCAAAGATTGTTTCAAAGACTGGTTCGCCAAAGTGTGAGAATGATGTCCCCAAGTCCCCTTGGAGGAGATTGGCAATGTATAATACAAACTGCTCGAAGAGGGGTTTATCAAGTCCGAATCTGGCTACTATAGTTTGGCGCAGCTCAGGAGGCATGTTTTCACGTATTAGCGAGGCCCTAGGATCTCCGGGCATGATTCGAAATATGAAGAAATTCACTGTTATTATGACGAACAAGATCAATACTGTCTGTCCTAATCGTTGTAGAATATAGCGTCTTGTTCCTATTGATTTTCGGGCAGCCATTATGAATTACCTGCTGTCTTTTTCCTATTTTGGTTCATGGTGAGATTTGCCCTCTAAAGGGTATCGGATAGCGCGTGTAGAGTTTGACGGCGAAGAAAAATGGGAAAGAAAGAGCAGACATGCTGCTCTTCCTATTATTCAGATTCTATTTCTTTCGCAAGAAGATGTATGTTACGAGGACGCCTACCAAGAGAGCACCTGCTCCAATACCTGCAATAAGAAGAAGATCAGGTCCTGGTTCAGGGAGTGATGCACCTGGAAATTCTCGGATGCCATCGTTGTCTATGTCAAGATAACCAGCGTCATCAAGAATCTGGTTTGCCGTGTCGGTTTCCGAATCCGGCCAGGCTCCATCAGAATTATAGTAGCTAGGATAGAATGTGGACGGCATAGTGTTATTTGTAATTGTGCCAAATCCAAGTCTTCCTACTTGAACTAGATACTCTCTGTCCATGGCGAATGCTATTGCTCGTCGTACTGCAATGTCGTCGAGGCCTGGAATGGTTAGGTTGAATCCAATGTAGTAATCCCATTGGGATGGCAGTCCCGTGACGAGATCAAGCTCTGGAGCGTTTAGGATTGTGTTCACGTACGCTCCGAAGACTTCATAGCGTTCTGTATCAGCATCCCCGCTCCTCATCGCAAGAATTCGCGCATCCTGTCCTTGAACTACGTCAATTCGCACCTCTTCGATATTAGGCAGCTGACCGACGTAGGGATTGCTTGGTCCCCACCACTGGTCATTTCTGACCACGGTGGTGTATTCATCTGGAACGCGAACGTCATACATGAATGGTCCAGAACCATAGTGTGCACCTGTGATGTTGTCAGGATCATCCCAGCGAGCGTCATCAGACGGGATTCCTTCACGAATGTGCTTCGGTAGGATGTAGATCTCGCCAAGCTCATTGAGTGCGAAAGCCCAAGGTGTGTCAATATCCACGGATATGACCATCCCATCGATTGTGATATCCGTAACATGCTGCATGAAGGTCCATGCGACACCATCCTCCGGACCATCTCTCATATACTCAAATGAGAACTTCACATCGTCTGGTGTTACGTCAGTGCCATCATGCCATTTTGCACCTGACCTGAGTGTGAAGTTGACCTGCATACCATTGGAGGCTACCACATATGATTCGGCTAACCATGGAATAGGATTGAGTCCCAAATCGTATGATATGAGTGTGTCGTACACCAACATATCATACCAATGTGATCGCTCGCTGCGCCAGAAGAATGGATTTAGCTCAGCGATGTCTGATGGAAATGCCATGACAAAGGTGTTTGTAAGTCCTGTATCCACTCTCACATTGCTTGTGTTGTACATGAAGATCATGGTCTGCGGGTTGAAAGAGGTGAAGATTCCACCATTCTTCAATGTGTAGTTGGTCCATTCACTTCTTATGGCGTGAGTGTCATCTGACAAGAATAGAGGGATATACGCAATATTCTCCTTTGCCATCACCTGAATCACTCTAGCTTTCTCTGCAACCTCTGACGGTGTTGCGCCCAGAAAATCCTCTATGGCTGTGTCAAATGTTGCATTGTCTAGACCGAATGGGTTAGTCCCCCAGTCAACGATGTTCTCCGAGTGACAGAAGGACCAGAGCCGGTCGGGCACGCTGCCAAAACCCTCGCTCATCTCATACATCATGAACTGTCTAGGTTCTTGAAAGATTCCTTCATACATCGGATCATCATCTTTGATCTCGACGTTTACATTGATGCCTATGTCGTCAAGCAGTACTTTGATTCCTGTACCAGTTGCCACGCTGATATCATCCCAAGAGAGCGTCCATAATGGGAAGCTCAACTCGGGTGTAACGTCTAGTTGCGCTACAACGGGCACACCTGCAACAGGAAGGACCAGGAAAGCTGCTAGAACAAGACATGCAATCTGTTGCTTTTTCATAATTTTCTCTCCACTCCTGCGACTCCGGAAAGAACCGGATAGAACAGGCCTTCCCAGGAATGCAGTGAAAAACAAGTGTAAACCACATGTTTAAGGATTTCGAACATTCCAATCCTCAATATACTTTCGTTCTGCGTAAGAAAATCCTAGGATTCTGTCGAACCAAGGACTAAAAATTGTCGATGGACAAGACTCCTAGCGTCCTCATTCAGCTGGCAAAGACGAGTTAGTGCTCGACCGAATGAAACTGCTTCCCGCAATGAAGCGGAGGTTGGCGATTCTAGAAATACGAATCTCGAAGTTTGTGTTTCAAGGTTCCGAAACTCTGTCATCATTGTGCGCACCCAAAAGCGTAATCCGAGCTTGCCACGTACAACTCTGCTGTTCTGTGGACAATTCATCACCAGTGATGATGCAACAAGAATTCCTTGACTAGGTCGACGTCCTTCCTCCATTTCTTCCTGCTTCCTAATAGAGCCAGGGGACCTTGGAATAAGGAAGGCCAAAGCCGATTTTTTGGCAGCTTGTGATTTCCTAGCTTCAACTTCAGATTCGTCTAGGTTTCTCTGCGCAGTCATTCTGCGTTCCAATAGATCGTCAACTAGGGCTTGGACATAAGAATCATCAGGATTGAAATTGGCTATGTTATGGATGCTATCATCATCAATCCAGTCAAAATGTGCATATTGAGGTCTCCAAAGAAGTAGTTGCTGGTCTGGGGTGAGAGACACATGTGAGACGGATTCGTCGATTAATGACCTACAATCCGAAACATCCTCTCTCAAATCCCATAGGACTTCTCTAAAGGGTCTTAACAATGGAGGGGAAATCGCTATTTCTTCCACCTGCTCTCTTCTAAGGACTCCTTTTCTTTGAGCCTGTTGTAGCATGAAAGTGATTACACTATCCATGTCAAAGGAGCTACCATGTAGTATACGCACAGCCAAGCCGCCCAATTTATACTAAATCCAAAGGTGGACCCTCAACTGATAAGGATTCTCGGAGGTTTCTTTTGCCATCAGCGTGAGTCGAAACAAGAATTTGTGGGAACTGTTCATAAGAATCATCATGTGGAGTCTTCAGGCAATTCCTTGACAAGAACCAGAGCAATAGGTAACGGCATTGTGATTATTATGAGGCTGAAGAATAGTGCTGCAGAGCTGCCAAAAATATACTGCGCCAATGGATCAGAGTATTTCGGCTCATTAACTTCCTCTCCAGCTGCAGGTAGAATCCACTGAGTAAGAATCCTGCTAGCGTATATTGATGGATCAGAACTTCTTGCAGTCACAACTGCGACGATATCATGCTCAGGGACTATTGTGATGCTTTGTCCACCCCATCCAAACGCCGAGTACGCACCCAATTCGGAATGCACCCACCACTGATAACCGTATCCGATACTCTCAATGAGTCCGGGAGATTCTCTCAATGTTGTATTTACAAAAGGCGAAGTTGCCTCATCAATCCATCCGCGCGATACAATCTGTTCTCCCTCCCATTGACCATTTCTAAGATACAAATAACCTATCTTGGCCATGTCAAGAGGCCGGAGTCTCAGCTGTGTGCCGCCATTTGTAATCCCTTTGGAGTCCTCAGACCATTCGA
>JBHLRP010000026.1:0-46360 GCA_048882485.1 Candidatus Thorarchaeota archaeon | reverse complement strand
ACGAAAGATGGAGTATCATCTATTCCAGCTTGGGTGAGCTGAACATTATAGTGCCTTTCACGGTAAAAAGCATTGCGCTGAAATGGTTCTCATTCCCTGTTTTCCCTTAGACCGCTTTATTTGAGCAAAGAAAACAGTCGTGCTATCTGGCATCTCTCGGGCGTATTTAGGGACCTCCAGAATTTACACTTGCTTATTATATCTAAGAAGAGTCTATTCTGAAGCTTGTACAAGCCATAATGATACCTTCAAGAGAAGATTCCACTCAGAGTCAGGATCGTTGTTATAGTCAAACTGGTCAACCCCATCAAGCACACCATTCTCCTCATATTCGGGGTGTGGATGTGAGAGGAATACAGTGCCGTTTCCAAACTTAAATGCAATCATAGCAGGTTCATTGTTTTGTGTATAGAGAATGATTGGAATCACTGTTGACATATATGTTGCATTACTTGAGTAAAAATAGCCGGAGTTCCAGTATAGAATTTCATACGTTGAAGGCTCATTAGAAAGGTCTGGACCTGTCGAATTTGTGTTTACAATCATTGGGATTACCTTTGTTTCCGAACCATTCACAGCACCGCTTGCATGACCGTTGAAGAGGCCAAGATAGTTGGTAGTCCCGAATACCGAACCTCCACAAATGCCGAAGTAGGATCCTCCTCCTGCAATGAAGTCTATGACTGCATTCCTACCTATGGTTCCAAGGTAGTTATAATAATCAAAGGGCGAGCCACCGGGAAAGACAATAATGTCATATCCATCAAGCACACCCTGTTGAATCTCAGTTGAATTCACATAGTTGGCTTCTGTATGCATCCAACGAAACATGTTCAGCAATGCTGTGGAACTAGATGACAGAGCACCTCTATCATTATAGACTGCTACGCGGACTCCTTCCATCCCTGTTGGATATGTGAACACAAGGGTCAGAGATCCGATAGCAAAAAGAGCCACAATTAGTACGACAGCACCTTTTTTCTTTGAAGATTTCATTGTCATTTCAAATGGCCTCGTCTAACCAGCTACACCCTTCATCCATCGATGATAAGATAGATACTCAAGATTTCATCATCAATAATCCGTTATAATATAACAACGTTTAACGCAATATTAGCAAGGTCTAGCATTCAAGAACGCCACTCTTGAAACAGTGAAATCAGAAGTGCTGTACATGAAGTCATTAGATGATTTTAACATTAAAGTTGAGATTCCCGTTGCTTGGGGAGATATGGACTCTTTCAAACATGTGAACAACACTAGAGTCTTCAGATACTTTGAAACTGCACGTATCAAGTATTTTGAGAAAATTGGGTTCATTGAAACCATGGAGAAGGATTCTATAGGTCCAATTTTGGCTAGCACCTCTGCTAAATTCATTAAACCCCTGTTTTATCCTGATACAGTAACTGTAGGTACTCGTGTAACCTCTGTTGAACCAACCCAATTCATTATGGAGTATATTGTCGAGAGCAAATCAAAGGGGATTGCTGCGCTTGGAGAATCTAAAATGGTAGTGTATGATTACAAGTCTTCAAAGAGAACGACTCTTCCTGATATTGTCAGAAACAAGATCAAAGAGATTGATTCTATTTAGCATTCATGCTTGTTCTTTCGAAGAATTGCATCTACTGATGGACAGGTGACATACTGCAGATATAATCGGGTGTTCACGACCGATGAGTTTAATAGAAAACCGAAAGTGGTGCAGTCGAATCGCGCCCCTGTAGTGTAGTCCGGTCTAGCATTCAAGACTGTCAATCCAGTCGGGTTGACCGATGGAACGGACCTCTTGAATCTCTCTCATTCGTGGGCGAGATAGAGAAAGACCCGGGTTCAAGTCCCGGCGGGGGCGCCACCTTCTTCTATGAATCAGGAGAATCATCATTGACAAGTTGTGCCTAATTACCATGACTTCCCCTTTTTATTTCTCAGGCAACTGAGAAATAGAGCGTTTGAAGAAGATGCAGTGATTCAATCTTCAGATGAAGCCATTTCAATCCGAAGTCGAAGCCGTTTCCTAGAAGCAATGTGCCCCTCAATGAATACACCACAAACTGACAGTAAGGTGAGCCCGATGAGGATCATGATTACGTCGCTGTAGATGGCGAGGTCTGAGATGATTCCAACTCCAAAGCACCATGAGATGAAAAGAATAGCAGCATAGCAGAAAGCCATCAATAAGAGCGAATACTTGAAATCCCAGAGTGGATTGGGAATGGTCTTGTCTTCAAATCTATCAATTGGTCCCTCAGGACTAGCCATGATCTTACGGACTGCATCCCCCGTTATGTCCTCTTGAACCATCAGTTTCTCAAACACCTGCCGAGCGACCTCGGCCCGGAAATTATCAGACCCCTCCTTCTCTGTCATCAGTTCTACCAAGCGTTTCTGAATAACCCATTCTTGATGGTTGTAGTGCTGATGGTCTCTGATTATCTTTCCGAACCACCATGTTGCTCGACCTCTGACAGTGACCGTATAGAATAGACTCATCACTATTGTCAGTCCCAGAGCTGTGACTCCCAACGGTAGCACCATGTCCTCGAATCCAAGCTGTCGAAAGATGGACAGCAGCACATAGACAATGCCTAGTGACAGCGTGACAGCCATGAAGATGTTGAATGAAGGAAAGGGTGTATTTGCAAGGTTCTTTCCCAACTTGCCGAGAGCAGTGGTTTCGCCTGCGGTCAAACGTTCAGCATGATATCTTTTCACTGCAACAACTCTCAGAGCAGTGAGAAGAATACCAATAATCAGCAATGGCAGGCCAAACTGAAAATACATGAGATAGGGATCAAATTGCATGATATTGATTCCCCCGTGTATTTCTTCACCTGCTAGTGATATAACCATTGGCACAAGTTGCAATATAAACGGCCAAAATACAATGAGTACTAAAAACCTGGAGTCATTTTAGTCTTCAAAGGCAAGATTTCATTCTTGAATACGGAAAGGGAGAAGGGCTTCAGCTTACCTGTCCATCCTATTGCCATTCAATGGCGAGGTCATTGGTAGTATCAGTAGTCTACGATTTGGTCTTTTCCAAGGTTGAGAGCTGACTCTGTCGTGAGAGTATCTTCAGTATCTCATGGTACAGATGCTCGAATCACTTGTAGTCCGACCCGGATTCAAGTCCCGGCGGGAACGCCACTTCATCTATTCGTTCTCAGGCTTCATGCTGTCCCAGAAGTCCTTTGGCGGGTGTTTCAAGTCCCAGTCAACTCGTGTATCGTGGAGGACCCGAGAGCAGTATGGATCACCTCGGGCAATGGTATGCTCCATTGTCAAGATAATGCTGTCATGATAGACCTTGGATGACTCATAGTCCCCGTAACAGCAGACATAGTATTTTAGCTCGGGGTCCGGAAAATCTTCCATGGCATCAACCCATAGGCAGTTGTCATTCCGATAGGCGTATTTTCCATCACCAATCATACCTCGGACTAAAACCCAATCTGATGGTTCTTCTCTAGTCTTTATTGCTTCCTTGAACACAGTTTCGAGATTGTCATATGTACTTCTTTCGGGGTCTCTTCTGTCCATTATGTAGTGTGTGACGAATTTCTTATACAATGCAATTGCATTCTCTCTGCCGAGAGTTTCGGTCAGAACCAGGAGATTGTAGTAGGCTGGGTGCAGGAAAGATTGTAGGAAGTTCTTGTTCACGACGTTGCTTTTCTCTAAGGTCGCATCTTCTGGTATTTGGAGTATCCTGAGATAGTAGTTTAGAACAGCCTTTGCGAGCTCAAAATGTTCTCTCAGATTCGGATTACTGGATACTAGTACTTCTAAGTCAAATGGGTTTGAAACAGTCTGATTGTCCCTCGAAATTTCCTGATATTTGGCTAGAAGATTTCTCACATATTCCGGAAAGACTTCTGGATTCCGTTCTTTGACAAATCCTAGTAGGTAGTTCATACGTTTCAATCGCTTCTGTGTTTCTTCAAGAGAATTAATCTCGACTAAGCGCCCAAGTGCATCTGGTCTATACTCTCCTGTTCTAATGAAATTCATTCAAAACCACGTTACCAATTATCTGATGATTGGAAATGCTAGACTCTGAATTAATAAAAGTGCTAAATAGCGCAAGGAAAATTCACTCATGCGGGCCGGGTTCAAGTCCCGGCAGGGGCACCACTTCTTTTGAACCTCAAACTCCGCTTCACTCTAACTATGAGTCAGAAAAGAAAGACAGATAGGACAGAGAGTAACAAGAAATTCAGTACTATTTGGAGGAGATGATTGTTGAAAGAAATTGCATATAGTGAAGAAGAAACAGTCAAGGTGGGCGATATTGAGATTGCCTATGACACCTTTGGGGATCCCTCAGATCCGCCTATGCTACTGGTCATGGGACTGGGTGCACAGATGATTCGATGGGACGAAGTCTTTTGCAAGGCACTTGCATCCCAAGGACGTTGGGTGATTCGATTTGATAATCGTGATGTGGGGTTGTCATCGAAGTTTGATGATGCTGGCGTTCCTAATGTCATGGCGCTTATTGGAGGACAGACAATCGATATTCCCTACAAACTGATAGATATGGCAGGTGATGCAGTAGGTCTGCTTGACACACTGGGAATTAAGGAAGCCGATGTTGTGGGTGTTTCAATGGGAGGCATGATTGCCCAGACAATGGCTATTCATTACCCCGACAGAGTACGAACTCTGACGTCAATCATGTCTTCAACGGGCAATCCAAAGCTCCCGCAGCCGACAGACGATGCGATGGCAGCTTTACTTGCTCCCCCTGCATCCAATCGAGATGAATACATCAAGAACTCTCTGATGGGTGCAAAGATACTACACGGACCTCATTATCCGCTAGATGAGGATTATGTCCGCAACTACTCGGAGATCTCCTATGACAGGTGCTATAACCCTCAGGGATTCACGAGACAGTTGGCCGCTGTTCTGGCATCAGGAAGTCGAAATGAAGAATTAGGGAAAGTGAAGATTCCAACCCTTGTCATTCATGGAGATGCTGATCCGTTGGTTCCGGTTGAAGGTGGGAAAGACACAGCTAAGAGTATACCAAATGCGGATTTGCTTATTATCGAAGGGATGGGGCATAGTTTTCCAACCGAAGTGGTTCCACAGATACTTCAAGCAATTCTCAAGCATACAGCGTCCTAGATGACCAAACCATTCAGTCTAGTCACATATCGTGACTGAGATAAGGGAGTCCAACCGTCAAGAAACCATGATGTCCTGCATCGAGATGCTCTTTGAACACAACTTTACAGTCAGAGAGCCTATTCTTGACTCAGTCAAACAGCTCTCCAGTGAGAACTTTACGAAAAACCATGGAGTAGGTTGGGGTTCAATCAGAGACATCCTGATCCATCTTGTCAATACTGAGAAGTATTGGATATCGGTGCTCAAGGATGAAGAGATGGATTGGCTGGATCCAAATGACTTCCCGGATTCACAAAGCATAGCTAAAGCTTGGATGGATACTGAAAAAGAAACTAGAGAATATATGATCGCACTTGACGAGGACCAATTACATCATGTGAAACGGGTCAGATGGCCCGATGCAACCGTGAGTTTCACAGTCAAGAAAGCACTTGTCCATCTGGCGACACATGAAGTTCATCACCGCGGTCTCATTGTTGGACTGATTAGAAAGATGGGGCATACGCCACCAGTTGTTGATATGCTATGAGAGGGGTTGAACAAGAATGACGGAATTCCTAGATGCATGCTATGAGGCTATCAAAAAGCAAGAGGCCTCAATATCCGAAACAATTGCTTCGGTAGATGACAAAGGTGCAGATATTCTCGAGGATAGACGATTAATCGTTCTAACTGGGTGTGGTGACTCATATGCAGCTGGAGAATATGGAAAATGGGCGTTCCTAAGGGTCGGGCTTAATGCGATATCACTTTCACCAACAGAGATGTCTAAGATTCAATTGAAAGAAAACGATGTTGTTATTGGAGTGACGGCTTCAGGAAGAAGTCTTGCCACAATTGAAGCTCTGGAAACAGCCAAGTCTGCAAACGCAACGATTATTGTGCTTACTGACAATGAGAGTGGGAATGCATCGGCACTTGCAGACTATCTCTGGGTGACTCATTCCGGTGTGAGAACTCATAACATCAGTCCTTCGTCTGTCACAACAACTGCAATGGCATATCTCCTGAAGCTAGCAGTAAAACATCAAAAATCATCCAAAAGCCCAATGTATAATGATCTGCAGAGGTTGAAAGATAACGGAAAGCAGCTACTGGAATGGGCAGAAACTGTCGGAAAAGAAAGCTCGAAGGTCGGAATCTCGGGCAAGCCATTGTATATGATATCGCATGGACCTAACTATGTTGCAGCTCTGATAGGTATGATGAAGTTCAACGAGTATGGTGTCATCCAGAGTAATGCTGCTCTTTGGGAAGATTTCCAACACCATTACGTATTGACTATGAATCCTGGTGACACTGCCTTCTTGGTGACTGATAGTCCAATTGGCATGAAGGATGAAAGGTACTTCCAAGCCCTTACTGATACCCTAAAGATGAAAGCATTCCATCTCCATACACCTGAAAGTCTCGGACTTGCCAGTCCGCTTGGGCAAGTCATAGCAAACTCAATTGCACTACAGATGGCGGCATACTACAATGTCATGAAGTACGACCCAGGTAAGGAGTTTTGGAGAAAGCCCAATGTAGATGCCTTCAAAATCTACTGAAGTGCGCCATGCGAAAACGTAACAAGCAGAATTGGTGGTCGGTGACTCATCATGTCCATTCTTGAACTCCTTTCACAACCTCGAGCGGCAAATCGCCTGCGAGAGGTTGCAGACTATATCAATACACATCCAGAGGAGTTCACAGAGGCTATCTCGGAAGTGTTTGGTAACAATAAGCAAAAGGATGCTTTGAACCTTAAACAACGATTCCTTGATGTTGTGGATTTCTTGCCGCACAAATACTCCATACCAATTCTTGAGAGGGCCATCAATGATGCGGATTCAAAAGTAAGAGTTCGTGGACTACAGGCTGCGTACAGAACGAGGGTTGAGTCACTGAATTCGCAGGCCCTGGAGATACTTGAGAACAGAGAGGAAGAGTTTGAGGTCAGGAAATGGGCAGTCCATATCTTAGGAAGTAGTGATCCTGAGAGTTATGGAAAGGTGCTCAGAAAGCTGGCAAGAAACTCCTCAGATGACATTCGAGTTCGAAAGGAAGCGGTCTATGCTCTCACAAAGGTCCTTGACGATGAGAGTGTTGGTGCCCTGTGTGCACTCCTTGGAGACCCTGAGATTGAGATTCGACGTTCTGGAGCATGGGCACTGAGCAGCATGAACGCACCAGAGTCAGTCTGTTGCTTGTTGGCTGCCCTTGAAGATGACGACGAGGGGGTCCGTGATTGGTCGATTAGAGCGCTTCGTGATATGGACGACTCCAGAGCACTCCAAGGATTAGCTGATGCTATCTCTAGGAGTGCCCCAAAGGAACAAGTCCGATTTGTCCGACTGGTCGTTGAGAGGCGCTCCGAGATAATATTGAGGGCGATTGCTGAACTTCTGCTGTCAAATGATGTAGATGTCAGACGCGTTGCTGCATGGGCGATGGGCGTATCCCCCTATCCTCCTGCTGCCACCAACCTCCGTACACTCATAAGTGATGTAGATGAACAGGTCCAAGACTATGCCAAGAAAGCCCTGATTCGTCTGGGCGAGATAGACCCGTCAGATCTCAGACTATGAATTGTATCACATTGTCCCTTGATAGAGGCCGCCATCCACTAGAAGAAGAGCTCCATGAACATAGCTTGCAAGAGGGCTGAGAAGAAATGCGCACACTGCACCAAACTCGGCAGGAGTGCCCATTCTTCCAAGTGGAATTCGTGCTTCTAGACTACTCATCGCTTCCTTGTTACTGGCCATGAGCTGCTCGACTCTGTCAGTATAGATGTATCCAGGAAGAATGGCATTGACCCGAACCCCTTCTGAACCAATCTCACCTGCCAGCGTACGCATCATTCCAATCACTGCAGGACGAATCGCATTTGAGAGAAGTAAATTGTCAATCGGTTGTTTCACAGAAATTGATGTGCTGTAGAGTATCGCAGGTGATTCAGCCTTCTTCAGGAGTGGTAGTGACTCCCTTGTGAGCCATATTGCACTCATCAGAGTCAGGTCAAACCCTTTCTTCCAGTCCTCGTCAGACACTTTTGAAAACGTCCCAGGTGGTGGGCCGCCTGCATTGACAAACAATCCATCAAGTGTGGAGCTGCGTTCCTTCACATATTCAAGAAGTGACTTCACGTCTTCCTTCTTTGATACATCTGCAACGACATACTGAGCTCTGTCGCCCAGCTTTGAAACAGCCTCTTTCAGAGATGCCTCGTTTCGGCCACAGATGATTACATTGGCTTCCTCCTGTGCCAATGCATTTGCGGCACCAAAGCCAAGACCGCGAGAGGCAGCCGTGACTAGGATTGTCTTATCTTTCAATTGAAGATCCATACTTCTGGATAAGCTGCATCTACAGATAAGAAACGTGGCGTATCACATTGCACGGACTGTGGTTGGTTTCTCAGTCCTTGCGCCCATAGCAACCTCTAGGTGCAGAAAGGCGGCACTCAGACGTTGAAAGTCCCTAGGGACTTGAAACTCCCCAATCCCTAACGAGTTCAAGACCCGTTCTATTTTCATTGTGGTCAGTCTATGATTCCCGTTTGAACTGAAGGCTATCAGGACTCTAGGGTCATCAGGATCCGGAATCCTGTAAACTGACTGGCATGGAATCCCCTTGTCTTCTAGACCGTGTTTTATCTTGGCCTCTAACTTGTCCATCTTGACAATCCACCGATATTTCGTTCCGGACTAGGGTACAAAAGCACCTGTATTAACTTCGTAATACTCACAAACGGCGCCAAAATCACGTAGAACTCGGTTCTGAATAGATTGCGCTGGTCGGCTTCTTCATAAAGAGCCGGATGATGAAGGGCTTCGACAGTGGAGGTTGACCCAGTTGGATAAAGAGGGGTATCGTAAATATCTAACAGACCGAGAACAGCCAATCCCTGAGGAGAAGATTGGACCGGCAATTGATATGGTCGAGAGGTTTGAGGAGTTCATCAGGAAGTCAGAGAAAAGTCTGGAAACCGCTACCTCCTCTGAGGTCAACGATTTCTCTAGAATATTGATTGATGAGAAACTGAACACATACGATAGCTACGTTGCATTGTCCAGATATGGATACTTTGTGAAGAACTTGGACCTCTACCTAGCAGTCCTTGAACTGCTTGATGGGGCGGAGGTCATGGATGTGCTTCGTGCACGATTGGGAGAGGCAGTAGGCGAAGCCAAGAGAGATGAGGTCTTTGAGGGAATAGATGCACCACTCGGTATGCCATCTACTGAGAAGCCAAAGATCACTAAGACTGTTCTAGATCGAATGAAGGAGCTAGTCGACCCTGAGGATTGCAAGAAAGCGCTTGTTGGCACTGCACATGGAATCCCAAAAGAATGGTACAAGCAGGAACGGGAGAAGTTCTTGGCAGCCAAGGACATTGACGAATATATTGTCAAGAAGAGAGAGGATGCCATCGCAGAATTGGAAAAACACCGGGACGAGGGTACACTGTTCTATAATCAAGAGGTTACTGACGAGGTGGTCGAATTCGTCAAGAGCCGACCGGATATGTTGAGTGGAATGCGTGATGGTGATAAGATTGTCCATACTAAGATTCCGTACCTTACCAAGGAGTATCTTGCTGAAACCGATGAGAGAAAGAAGAGGTATTATGCATGTCATTGTGCATGGGCAAGAGAAGCAATCATAGATAATGAGCTAGATGTCCCTTCTTCCTTCTGTTATTGCAGTGGTGGGTTTACTAAACAGCCATGGGAGGTTGCACTCGACCAACCACTGGAAGTGAAGATGGTCAAGTCAGTTCTGAAAGGAGATATGGAGTGTACATTTACTATTCCGTTACCAAAGGAAGTTGTGGATAAAGTCGAACATTCCTAAGGCGTGAATCTAGGAATTTGTTGCTAGTTTCTCGTGCATTCCGAGTTTAAGTTAGATAAGATGGTCCTTCAAATGGGGACATATAATGACAATGAGTATTGACGATGCCATAAAGGGAAGGAGAAGCATCAGGGACTACAAGCAAGACGAAGTCCCTGAGGAGTTAATCAGGCAGATTATTGAAGCTGCAACATTTGCACCCAGCGCAAAGAACGGACAACAGTGGAGATTCACTGTATTGAGAGGTGATTCAAAGGACAGGTTCACAGACCTATACAGAGATAGGCTTGAGAAGATTGACTTTGATGTGGGGTCTTCTTTTGGTTCTTGTGAGATAATGGAGGAAGCTCCTGTGATAATTATCGTCTGGAATACAAACGAGTTTGGATGGGAAACTGAAATTCATAGCGTAGCAGCTGCCATTCAGAACCTGCTTCTCAAAGCGCACTCCTTGGGTCTTGGAACATGTTGGATTGGCGATATCTTCTACACATATAACGCAATTATGAAGTATTTCAAAAAGCCATGGAAATTATTGGCTGCATTGACAGTGGGTTGGCCAGCTGTCAAGCCTGGAGCAAGACGAAGATTGTCTGTTGATGAAGTGGCGGAATTTCATAGCTAAGAAAAGAACCCACTTATAAGCATAGAATGATAGTGAGCCTTGATTGAGAAATTAAGTAGAGAATATGTTCGGTTGTATTCTTTTAGTGACCGACTGGTCTGCCATATTACTTTGATAGACCACTGTATGAATCCCGAAATGTCCTGCTTTTGATCCAAGTCAAATTTGGAAAAGTGAATATGAATGATAGAAGAAAAGCCAAGCATAGAGGGGTAGAAGGGCATGGTGGATTTGGTTGGAATCAAGAAGACTCGTATTAGCAAAAGAGAGGTATGCATTGGCTGTGGAGAGAACTCGTTTACTAGGGATTATGCTCGTGGGGAGAGCGTTTGTACTTCATGCGGGCTTGTGGCCTCAGACCGGAATGTTGATAGAGGGCCTGAATGGAGAGCATTCACTTCAGAAGAAAGGGATGCAAAAGCACGAACTGGAGCGCCAATGAGACTCAGCATTGCAGACAAGGGACTCTCAACCATAATTGATTGGCGAAACAAGGATGCGAGTGGTAGGGCACTAACAACTAAAACACGTGCAGCCATTTACAGAATGAGAAAGTGGCATATCAGAAGCAGGGTCCATAGTTCTCACCACAGAAACCTTGGATTTGCAATGAGTGAGATGGAGAGACTCTCCTCACAACTCGGAATCCCACGTGAGGCTAGGGAAACTGCAGCTCTCATATATAGAAAGGCTCTGACAAAGAAACTAGTAAGAGGAAGAAGTATTGATTCTGTGGTTGCAGCATCAGTCTACCTTGCTTGTAGGATTCACCGAATTCCAAGACGGCTTGATGAAATTGTTACTGAGGCGAGAACGAATAGAAAGCAAATCAGCCAAGCTGTACGGTTGGTTCTTTCTAAAGTAAATGTCAAAGTGCCACTTGCCTCTGCAAAAGACCTCATACCAAGATTATCTTCGGATTTAGGACTCGAAGGAAGGACTGTGAGAAAAGCCACTGAGATAATCCAACGGGCCAAAGAAGGACGAATAACAGTAGGAAAAGACCCCGGGGGCATTGCAGGAGCTGCATTATACATAGCTGGTATACTTGAAGAGGATAGGCGGACACAAAGAGAGATAGCAAAAGTTTCACACGTTACGGAAGTCACGATTCGTAATCGATACAAGGAACTTGTCCGTTCTCTTGGAATCATAATGGAAACTGATGTTTACCTTTGAAGTTTGCCAACTTCCTGAGAGTATTGACTGATATTCGCAAATGCCCAAGTTTATTAACCCTCACGAGGGTCGTTATGTTGCAGAAAGTGAGAATGGAAGAAACAGGTTAACAAAGAATGTTTTGAAACCAGACCCGTTTCTCTGGTATTTGGAGTATCTGTTTATCAGAAATCACAGATTCAGTTTGTGAGATAGATTGTTCTCATGTTAGCAGGATATTTAGAATGGAAGAAATGAAAATCAATTCTAAGATTGGATATCGAAGAACCCGAGTGAGGAGCGGATATGGACCTCATAGAATATTGGAAATGCTACAACAGACCAAGGTGGGAATATCAGCTGATAGAGAGAGTGATGAGATAGATGAGCAGATCGCTCTTGCTCATTATAAAGCTACAGAGGTGAAGAAATGAGTACAAGTTCATTCGACCTCTGTACATGTGGTCATAATCGTGAAAATCATAATGATTTTGAAAGTGAATGCCAGAAATGCAAGTGTGATGTATTCTATAGACGAATGCGCAGCCAATAATTCGCTCTTGAATAGGCGGCATAGTCGGACTTGAACCGGCAATTGATGAGTATACAATATATCTGTGAAGCCATTGAGAAGAACTTTCCGAAATACTTCTGATAAGCCTTACAAGTGGAAAAATGACAAGAATAAAGGGATTCTTCTCTTTATAAGACAAAAGAGCCCACTTTTATAAGCATGCTTTGATATTGGGGATTGATTGAGAGATAAGTAGAGAATAAGTTCGGCTGTATTCTTGTAGTGACCGATTATGCGGTTATATTGCATTCATTGTACGAAGCCCGAAATGTCCTACTTTGGCTCTGAGCCGTAATTGAAGTGAACCAAAATGACCGAAGGACTAGCCGCTGGATTACCAATCACAGAATGGTATGATATTGAGAGAAGAATGGCCATAGTAGCACGAATGACTGCAGACAGACCCTACTTCGAAGCAACAAGACTCCCAGAATCTCCTCGAAATGAAAGCGAAGAAGAGGAGAAATTGTAGATGAATGTTACTAGAGTTCTTTCTACGCCATCAGAAGCTTGGGACCAGAGGTTGCCACCAATAGGCTTCTCATTGGATTATTCAGGAACTGCCATGACAGTTAGGAAGTTTCCTGAGTCAGACTGTTATCTCAGACTATTGCGACCGCCAAGAGGTTCGTTGGAGTTTGTTGTTAGGTCATATAGAAACGGGATACACAATCATAACACACTGAGGAATC
Source organism: Candidatus Thorarchaeota archaeon (assembly GCA_048882485.1). Lineage (GTDB taxonomy): Archaea > Asgardarchaeota > Thorarchaeia > Thorarchaeales > Thorarchaeaceae > SMTZ1-83. The sequence goes on along the minus strand of JBHLRP010000026.1, from coordinate 33,327 downwards.
TAATTCATGACTTCGCCCTTGAGATTGGCCCATCAGCGAAGATGGGGAAGACGACTACAATTAGAGTCGGAGAGATAGATCGCAGAGCGCGGGAGTTTGTGACAGGAACTGGGCTATCACGTAAGAAATGGGTGGCTATCATAATCCCTTCTCCTGATGGTGGTCCATATGGGTTGCTTGTGATGTTTGGTTTGTATATAGGGTCTAATGGAAGTGGAAAGCAGGTCAGAATTTCAGAGAATCCTATCTTCAAGAAACTAACTGACAGCTTTCAGTTGACGGGTGGTCGCTAGGAGTAGACGAAAATGGCGAATTCAGCTAGAGGAAAGAGGACTCGTTTAGACAAGTCAGAAACGTGCTTAGGTTGTGGAGAAACCTCATTCACCAAGGACTATGCTCGTGCAGAACGTATCTGTACGTCATGTGGATTGGTTGTATCAGAACGTTCTGCAGATAGAGGCCCTGAATGGAGAGCCTTCACAGCAGAAGAGAGAGATGCAAAAGCGAGAACGGGTGCTCCAATGAGACTCAGCATGGCTGACAAAGGCCTCTCAACTACAATTGACTGGCGGAACAAGGATGCGAGTGGCAGGGCACTGAAGAGTACTACGCGTGCTGCAATATACAGAATGAGAAAGTGGCATATCAGAAGTAGGGTTCATAGTTCTCAACTTAGGAATCTTGGTATTGCAATGAGCGAGATGGAGAGGCTCTCCTCACAACTCGGGATTCCACGGGAGGCCAGAGAAACTGCGGCTCTCATATACAGAAAAGCTCTGGCAAAGCGATTGGTCAGAGGAAGAAGCATTGAGGCCGTTGTTGCGGCATCGATCTATCTTGCTTGTCGGATTCACCGGATTCCTAGACGACTGGATGAGGTTGTGGCTGAGGCAAAGATAGATAGAAAACAGATGGGTCAAGCTGTACGGTTGGTCATCTATCAAGTTAATGTTAATGTGCCACTTGCATCAGCGAAGGACCTCATTCCAAGACTTTCCTCTGATCTTGGTCTTGAAGGAAAAACCATGAGAAAAGCCACTGAGATAGTCAGAAGGGCTAAGGAGGGTCGAATAACTATAGGAAAGGACCCTGGTGGAATTGCAGGAGCTGCATTATACATAGCTGGTATACTTGAGGAGGACAAGCGTACACAGCGCGAGATAGCCAAAGCTTCGCGCGTCACAGAGGTAACGATTCGAAACAGATACAAGGAACTTGTTCGTTCTCTTGGGATTTCTTTCGATACTGATTCGTAGTTGGAGAGATGAATAGGACTTCTAATGAATGGAAAGAGGTTCATGTCCACCTTAATTAGACAATTCAGTAAGGAGCTTGCGAACCACTATAGAGGCTATCTTATAGCATTCATTTCTGGATTGATAATCTTTGTAATCATGTTGCTTTATGGTGGCTTTGATCTTCAAGCGCTATATGCGAACGATTCAGCAATTTGGCTTCTTTCAGTATCAGGCGTTAGTATGAAATTCCTCAGCGGATTTGGAGTGATGCTGACTTATGCGTCAGTTTGTTCCCTGCTATTTCGAGTACTAGCAATTCAAGTGAGAGGAAATAGGAGGCGTTTCACTGTTCTAAAGACGGCGCTGATGCTTCCAATACTCGCGGTCCTTGGCTATGCGATCTACACCTTTGCGAATGCTGTTGTATTATCACGAAGTCTAACATTCCTTGAGAACTTGGCTGCGGTCTATGGGATATGGTCATTGATGCTCTTTGTCTACATTATACCACTCTCTCTGGGAATATACAATCCTAAGGCTGGGAAGAGCATCTTGGAAAATGTTGGTGGGAGAATCGGTAATCTGAGATTTTCCCTTTGGAAGGGATATCAGTCCTACGTTTGGAGGGACTATGGAAGAGTCTATTCCGCGGAGTTCGAGAGATACCGTGAAACAATGAATGAGATCAGAGCAATTCTCAGTGTGTTTCTTCTATGGCCTATGGCATTAATCTTGATGCTCGTTCCACCCCTTGGCCTCCTCAGTGTGATGTTATGGTTTCGTATCTTCTCTCTTAGCTACAAACCATTTTCAGGCCTTGAAAAGACGCTGCTCACGATCATCGTGCTTGTGGTTTTCTTTAGCACAACATACCTATTCCTCTTCGTCAATTTAGCCGACCTGTTAATCTATATCGACCTCTCGTACGCATTGGGTATGTTCTTCAGTATAGCGCTGCTCGGGATTGTGATTTGGCAGTCATAAGGTCAGAATCTATCTTTGAACAAGGATGAAAGGGACACGACAGGTGTCATGTCACCAACTTGTTCTGTTATTTTACTGACAGATTGTTGTCTATGTCTACGACACCGAAGGTGTTCACAACGCATTCGAGCGCTGCATGATATGCCCTTGCTCCTTTGACATTTCCAGAGAGTGTTACTTTTCCGTCTTTGACCCTAATATCAATAGAACTGGGATCGATACCATCTGTCTTCTCCATAGCCAATTTGATGTCCTTTGCAATAGCTTCATCAACCACACTCTTGGTAGGGACTATCATTAGCTTATTCTTCACCGTTAGGACACCAAGGACGTCAGATGCAAGTTGCTCAGCTCGTAATTTCTTCCAATATGCATCCACATAGCCCTCAAGAGATACTGTTCCTGATGCAGCTGAAACCGTGACGTCCAGATTGTTTATGCTCTGGTTCCAGGAGAGCATGTTTTCAATTCTACTCTGAATCTCAGAGTCGCTTGGAAGCTTCTTTTGGCCGTAGGACTTCACCATAATCTGATTATCTACTTTGACAACACCTTTCGGCTTCCATGAGTCGAATAGTGCCGCCTCTGATGCTGTATAGGTAGGGACTGTACCTCTAAGAGCAACCTCTCCTTTCTCAACTTCGACTTTGACATTTGATGCGTCTACTCTGCTGTCCCAATATAGCAGATCTACAATGTTCTTCTTTATTTCTTCATCATTACTCATTATTCATCAACTTAGTGTAATACATATGGATTGAGCTATAATAAATATTATGATATAGATACGATAGAGATAATATTAATTGAGAATTATAATTGCTATATGATAAAGATATATTAGTAAATATGTCATGAATTATAATGAGGCTTAATACGATGGATTTGGATGAAATAAGGACTAAATCAGAAGATGAATTAAGATATCGTAGAGGTAGAGTACGTAACTTCCCAAAGTTCAAGAAACTGATTAAGAAATATAATGAAACTGGAGAGCCGATGAGTCTGGATGACGTTGTGAGTTACATGGGGCTGACCCATCACACACTTAGACAGTACGCCAAAGACTTGAACCTGAAGATGATTGTCCTCAGCGATGAAAATGGGGAGAAATGGGTTGCATTCAAGGAGCATTTCCATAGCTGAATAGGTTAGAGTCCTAGAGCCCTGTATCTGATTCGATCAGATAAGAAAGGAAATTTACGAGTCTGATGCGATTCTCAGGATTTATTGCTGAAATCTCTAGAGTGGGTAGATTTATCATTTTCTCTATGCGTGATTTGTTTAGAGACTCATCCAAATCCTGCTTATTTGCAACAATAGAAAATCGCGTGTCTGGAAATGACTCTCGAAGAAACCTCAAGGAGTATTTGATTCGATTCACGTCCTCGCTTGTGCTATCAGTGACGATTAGTAGATAGCGATGAAATGGTCTGCTATTCTGAAGGAAGGACCGGGCAAATATCTCCAGTTTTTCGGGTGCAGAACTTGATGTCTGAAGCTCCCAAAATGTAAAAATGGAGTCTTTGGATTCCAGTTTGGTTGTTATGCCATTGCTTTCAGCATCATCGTTCAATAGTTGGATGAGCTGTGTCTTGCCCACTTGTGGCTCGCCTATAATCGCCACTACTATCTCTCTGGCCGGTTCTGTCAATTGTAAACAAATCCAGATTGTGTTGTTCTACGTGGCTATTGACTCTAATGGATTGCTCTTGCTATCGTTTTAGAGCGATAATCAGATAGACTACAGCATGTTTCAATTCCAGGCACTTTAAATTGTACGGTTGATGTGTTGATTCCAGATGCTTTCACGACGCTGTTTTCTTTCTGATTTCTTTAGCAACAAAGACATGAGTAGACCCGTATGGTTCATATTTTACTATCACATCTTCTCCACGATCTAGAGTGTCATAATCTGTGTAGAAGTCTACCTTGAGCTTCAGGTATCTGTTATCAGATGTTTCAATTCCGATATAACCATACTCACGGTCTGTCTTATCGATTTTAGCAACTTGAGATGAAGTGATACACCCTTCAAGCTCTTCTACCATCGACTCATTCCTCCTTCTTCCATATTCATCATCTTTCAAAGCCGCACTAGTACCGTCGTCTTCTTCGGCGACGATAGTCGCTTCTATCACGAGATGAATGGCCTCTATAGCCTCCACCATATCTAGCGCGGTCGGAGCCATAGGAACGATTGGAGTATCCTTGATAGTAATGACGTCGTCGCGGTCTGCCATGGTCAGCTTCGGACAGGTCATTGTCCATTTTGACGTCAGTGATCTCTTCCTCTCTCTCGCTGATTTCACTATCTCGACTAATCTTCAGTCTAAGATTTCCTCGAAAGAGACCAGTATGTGCATTCTTCAAAACATAGGTTTTGCCAGCTTCGATTGCTTCTATCATATCATTCCATAATGGAAGTGTCACAATTCCGGTTTCGTCCCCTACAATTGCACTGGCTACTCGATTGATGCTCCCATCTCGTCTAGATGTTACTTCACGTACATCGCCCTTTTCTAGTACCTTGAAACTAGTGTCAATATTGCTCATTCTAGTTTCCAGTTCAGCGATTTTTACCTCATTACTTGTTTCAGATTTTGCTTCCGAAGAGTCTGTTTCAGAATTCATTTGCATCACATTGGTTGAACAAAGTGGATTTTGCAAGAAATTGATAACTTGGCGTGTTCTCGAGAACTAATTTGCATAGGAAATACCATTCTTTGATCCAACACTTAGTTAACTAGTACAAGGGAGAACATATAAATCTCAGGATAATCCTTTAAAAGGCGCGGAGAGTTTTATAGAATCTAATTTTACCTTTTAAGGCCTTATAAGCAACACAGAATTTTTAAGCAGTCTTGCAGCTTTACGTGTAATACTGAAGAAAAAGTAGGAATAACCTTTGGCAGGTTAGGCAAAACCAAGCCTAGTGTCAATCTCTTGTATCATGAGAGCATACGGAAAGGCAGAATCGACAGAACGAACCCATCCTGATTGACCAAGTAATGTCGATTATTCCTGCAAAAGAGGCGGTATGAAATGAGAGAAGATGATAGAAAAGAGGAGGATGAAACTCCTGCTGTAGATGATAGAGAAAGATTGGCAGCCAGGATACCAATAACTGAATGGTATGATATCGAACGAAAGATGGCGATTATCTCAAGGATGTCTACAGAACCCGCAAGGGAACCCATTGAGGGTGCAGGCTCTTGAGCCATCCTCTAGACCGAGGTGAACTAATCACCTCCGCTCATGATCTCGGAGAAATCTTGGATCTTACTGAACCCGAGGAAAAAGTTCTCGAGCGGTTGAGTGAGATACATCCAATTCGTGTTCCTGAGTATTATCTCTCCTTAATAGATGAAGAAGATCCAGAGGATCCAATAAGAAAAATGGCTCTTCCTAGTAGCACTGAATCAATTGCAGAAGGATCATACGACACTAGCGGAGAGCTTTCCAACACGATTCAACCTGGCTTGCAGCATAAGTACAAACAGACTGCAGTAATTCTCGCCACCGCTGAATGTGCAATGTACTGCCGTCATTGTTTCAGAAAGAGGTTAGTAGGACTGCCTAGTCAAGAGGTTCTGAGAGACGTTGATGCCGCTGTTGCATATATCATGGAACATGAAGAAATCAACAACGTATTGATCACTGGCGGTGACCCTTTCACTCTCAATACAACTCGAATTGGAACTCTTCTCGAAGCGCTTTCAGATATCCCTCATTTAGACTTCATCAGGTTTGGTTCACGAGTGCCAGTCACCTATCCAAAGCGGATACTAGATGATGATGAGCTCATTGAGCTTTTGAGGGAGTATTCGGAAAAATCCAGAAGGCTGTTTGTGGTAACACAATACAATCATCCCAGAGAAGTGACAAAGGAATCAATCGCTGCCATTAACAGGCTTATGTCAGCTGGGATAGTTGTAAATAATCAGACTGTGCTCCTAAAAGGAGTCAATGACAACCCAGCTGTTTTGGCTGGGCTTCAGAACAAACTTGTCAGCATTCGTGTCAATCCATACTATGTGTTTCAGTGTCGTCCCGTAGCAAGGGTAAAGAAGACATTTCAGGTGCCACTCTATGACGGACACGGGATTATTGAGGACGCAAAGAAACTGCTCAATGGTCATAGCAAACGGTTCCGCTACATAATGTCACACCCTACTGGTAAGATTGAGATTCTTGGAATAATGAATGGGAGATTTCTCTTCAAGTATCAACAAGCAAAGAACTCTGGCGATCAAGAGAGAATATTCACTCGAGAGTTGGACAAAGATGCAACCTGGCTAGATGACTTGAAAGAGTGATACTATGCTTACGATTGACATTAGATTGTCAAGACTGGGACTGATAAATCATGGGCAAGCGCCCAGCTAGTTGTTATAGGGAATGTGATCGTCCTCCATACACAAGAGAGCAGTATATACATCGTAGACCGCCGAGCAAAATCACAAGCTTCGATATGGGCAATACGGCAGGCGAATTTGATGTAAAGATGTCCTTAATTGGACTTGAAAGATGTCAGATTAGACATCAGGCACTTGAGGCAGCGCGTATCGCTTCCAATCGATATATGACAAGACGTGTTGGTAGACAGAGTTATCATTTGAGAGTAAGAGTCAAGCCGCATCATTTCATTCGCGAGAACAAGATGATTACAGGTGCGGGTGCAGATCGTGTACAGGATGGTATGCGGTTGGCATTTGGAAAGGTCATCGGACGAGCAGCTAGGATAAAACCAAGGCAACCTATCATATCAATAAGGTGCAATGAGAAGGGCATCAAACATGCAAGAACTGCCTTGAAAAGAGCGGCACCTAAGCTGCCAACCCCTTGTAGAATTGTGTTTGACAAGATCGATTCTCATTTGAAACGAAGTTTGGGCTATGGAGATTAGCAGAATGAGAAACGTATGTAGGTGATCTTTGATTCCATCTTCTCATCATGCAGGGGCAATCTCAAGCTCTCTTACAAGTTCCTTGTAACGATTACGAACAGTGACCTCTGTGACACCAGAGGCCCTAGCTATATTCCGTTGCGTCACCCTGTTATCTGTCAAGATTGACGCAATATAGATGGCACCTGCGGCCAGACCTCGTGGATCCTTCCCAGTGACCAAACTTGGATTCTCCTTTGCCTCCTGAAGTATTTCAAAAACTGTTTCTTGCATGCTTCCCGGCAGCTTCAGTTCTGATAATATCTTTGGAACATAATTCAAGGGGTCAGGTACAGGCATCTTCAAATTCATTCTCTTTGCTAAAAGCCGATAATGCCGTCCGATTTTCTTCCAGTCAATTCTTGACTGCTTTGCAATCTCTTTTAGGGATCGAGGAATATGTCTAAGTCGACATGCCGCATAAATGACAGCTGCAACCATTGCATCAATTGGTCTGGTACGTGTTGCCCTGCGCATAAGGGCCTTCCTGTAGATCATAGCGGCAAGATCCTTGATGCTCTTCTTCAGTTCAAGCTGTGATGCAATTCTATCCAGTTCGGTCAGTGCTTGAATGAGGTTTCTTTCATTTGAGCTATGTATTCGACTCCGAATCTGCCATTTTCTAAGACGATGAATCTCAGACCTTCTCTTTGCCGACAGTTTCCTCCCAGAGGAATCACGGTTCCGCCAGTCAATTGTAGTTGAGAGCCCTTTGTCATGGATTGTATACCTTGTAGGTGCCCCGGTCCGTGCCCGGGCACGTCGCTCCTCGGCGGTGAAGGCCCTCCATTCAGGACCTGAGTCAATCTGTTTCTCGCTTACAACGAGACCACACTGGGCACACACTCTCTCACCAGTTCTTCTCCTCTGGATGACATGGGTTCCAGAACACTCGGGACATGAGAAGGAAGTATTATCACTGTGTGGATCTTTGCTCTCTGTATTTGTGCTGGATGGCATTATTTTGTTCCTCATCATTACAATTGGTGTTTGAATAGAACTAAGGCATATCTATGCGTCAAGACTTGATTAGAGTCAGGACTAAGCCACGCAATCATTCCCGAATATTTACTTCCAATTTCGGGAATTGCTTCTGAAGGTGTCAGTTCCGAAATCATACACTTACCACAGGGTAGACTAAGCAAACTCCAGAACGAACTCATATGCGGCGTTCCGTATTCCCCGGAATAATCGTCATTTAGTGCGCCCTTTCATCACTATTATCTCGAGAGGGCATATAAACATCAGTCTACAGCAAGTAAGGGGTAAGGCAAATACCTGATTCTATTAACCCGCAAGAAAGTGGCATCTTCTACAAAGTGAGAATGGAAAAGACAAGCTAGCAAAGAAGGGATTGAAACCAGAACCTATTTTCTAGTATTTGGGATGTCTGCTTTTCGGAAATCACATATTCAGTCTGTAAGATATGATTCTAATAAGAACAGAATATTAAGAATGAAAAAATGGGGATAAACTCTGAAACCGGATATAAGAGAAGCCGTGTGATTAAAGGATATAGACCACATAGAATGCTAGGAATGTTACACCAAGAGCTATCAAAGAATTTGGCAAAGAAAAAGAATCAGATCCGTAACTTAAAAGACGAGATTCTTTCCTATCATAAGTCCGCAGAAATGATGAAATGATTAGAGTTTCGTTCGATCTTTGTGAATGCAGACACATTCGTGAAAACCATGATGACTTTGAGAGTGAATGTCAGAAATGCAAGTGTGATGTATTGACAGAAACATGTGTAGCCAATAATGTACCGCAGTAGATACCGATGAGATTCATGACCAGTACGGTTTTCGAATATACTTGTAGGCATTGTGGGCAGCAAGTGCTCCCTGAGCTGCAGCCACTGAGGCTAACTGGTATACTGAAATGATATCTCCCGCAGCAAAAATGCCTTCCACGCTTGTTCTCATTTCATGGTCAACGACAACATAGCGGCCATTCATTTTCAGACCTAAATGTTCAAACACTTCTGTGTTCGGGACTAGACCAACAGCGATTATGACGCGATCTATAGCCATGTCATACTTCTTTCCAGTCTGATTATTGAGAAGAGTGACTTCTTCAACCTCTGAGTCGCCTCTAATCTCCTGAAGTTCAGTGTTGTAAAGAACCTCAGCCATCTTCTCAGTCAGAATCTTATCAACTGTTGTTTCCGCCGCCCTAAACTCATCTTTTCTGTGTGCAATCCAAATCTCATCAGTCACTTCGTGTGCATCTACAACAGCATCCAGTGCTGTATCACCACCCCCTATGATTAACACCTTCTTATCACGAAAGAGTTCGGGGTCTGACAAATACGGAAACACACCCCGGCCCTTTCTAGAGAATTCAATCTCACCAGGGATTCCCAAAATGTTTGGACGCATACCAGTTGCGATGATCACAACTTTCGATTTGTATTCACCCTCAGTTGTGACTATATTACGATCCTTGGTAATCTCGGTGACACGTTCTTTGACAAGGAGAACTCCTAAATCCGCGGCTTGACGGACCCATTCGGCGACCAGATGCGTGGCTAATACTCTCGGTGTGCCAGGGTAGTTAAACACATGCTTGTATGGGTAGATTGTGGACAAAAGACCGCCCCAAGTGCCACCTTCAAAAACAATTGTCTTGAGGCCCTTGTATGCAGCTATGATTCCTGCAGACAGTCCTGCAGGACCTCCTCCAACAATAGAGACATCATATTCCATTTCTGTATCAGTCAAATTCTATTTCACCTTCTTCGCGAAATCCACTCCATATTGGACCGCTTGGTTGAGTTCCGCTTCTGTAGGCACCCATTTCACAGTGAAAGGGTCCATTACAATTTCCATCTTTCCTTTTTCCATTGCTTCTTGGATTCTCTTCACGGCACCACCGGCCCATCCGAAGGACCCAAATGCAGCTGCCTTCTTTCCTCTGGGTTTCAATACCTCAAAATCTGAGAGAATCGGAGCCACAGTGGGCAGAATATCATTATGAAGGGTGGAGCTTCCTACAATTATCCCTCTTGCCTCTAGAAGCTCTGCCATTATATCGCTCCTATCACTATGCGGTATGAGTTTCAGCAGGGGGGTTAGTCCCTGACTACTAATCCCTTCTGCAATTGCACGGGCTAGCTTTGTTGTGCTTTGCCACATTGTGTCCCAGGTAATCACTACTTTGTCTTGTAATCGCTCTCCCTTGGCCCACTCCAGGTACCTAGTGGCAATTTGCAGTGGATCCTTTCGCCAGATTAGTCCATGGGAGGGAGCGATGATTTTGATTGGAAGACCAAGCTCAATCACTTCTTCGATCTTTCGTTGTACCATTCGACTCAATGGCCATAGGATGTTTGCATAGTATTTCTCAGCCTCTTTCCAAAGAGTATACTGGTCGACCTCATCAGCAAATCGTTTGTCAGTGGCATAGTGCTGCCCGAAGGCATCGTTCGGCAGGAGTACTTCCTCTTCTACGTAGTAGGTGAACATAGACTCAGGCCAATGTAACATGGGAGCCTCGTAAAATCTGAGCGTTTTTCTTCCGAGGTCTATCTCGTCCCCAGTCTTCACAGTGTGAATGTCCCATCCATCAGCGTAGTGCTTCTTGAACTCATCAACAGCTTTGGGGGTACAGACGAGCCTTGCATTCTTCATGACCTTCAGGGCATCAGGTATAGCACCGGAGTGGTCCATCTCTGTATGATTTGAGACCATATAGTCGATTTTCTCAGGGTCGATGACCTCTGATACTCTGGAGAGCATTTCTTCAGAGAAGGAACTAAGAACTGTATCGACAAGCGCGACTTTCTTGTCAACTATGAGGTAAGCATTGTACGTGGTCCCATGATGCGTGGTATAGCTAAATCCATGGAAGTTTCGTATATCATAGTCAATTGCACCAACCCAGTAGACATCCTTTACAATCTCAACAGGCTTCATTCTGCTCTCTCGATATTAACGATAGTATACCTCCTTATAACAAATGAGGTTTGTAAAAGAGATTTAGAAACGAGAGATGGTCGGGACAGCTGGATTTAAACCGGCAACTGATGGATCTACAGTCCAGAGAAGCTACTTGTCTTCATATGATGCAAATATGAGTATCATAATTTGTTGAAATAAGGTAGGCTCAATGCACGCTTAAGTTCTATTTCAAGGCCAAGTTGTCTTAGTCTAGTATTCTCATCAATTGGAACCCCTGAATTAGGGTCTATGGCAAAACATGCACCATGAATCATTTTGGTTCTGAGCTGTCCCTTTGCAATGGGATTGTTTCTCAGGTGTGGGGCATCCAATACACCTATCTCGACTGCCCGCACGTATGTTAAGGGTTCAACTAGAGGGGTGGATGAGGATGTATCACCAAGTGAATTGATAGCGGCGATAAGCACTTTGGCTTCCTCTACGAGTTCGTTCTTTCTTCTTAGGACTTCTTTGTCATCTAATGGACTCATGGTCCCAAGAAGACAGTCATGAATGACCCGTCGTGCAATCTTGCAGCTTTCAACGATCTCTTCTGCAGTCGCAACGTGGTCTGCCTCACAGAATCCGACTACATGTACTATATGGGGTTTCAACATCATTCCTGTATAGATTGAAGATGCAAGTTGGCCCTTGCCTGAGTCTAGGTCTGGGGGATATGAAAAGAGGCCTGGTCTGACTTGCCTTAGTGAAAGAAAACTGTGATCATGTAATGACTCAATCAGCTCTATCTTCGCAAGCATCTTGGCAAGGTCCATCTTCGGAGAAGTTCCAAGCGGGGTGTTTAACATGTACTGTGAAACATAGTGTCTAATGCCGACTGATTTAGCATTATAGGCTGACAGAAATGCCATCGCAACTGCAATTGTATCATGGGCATTTCTCAAGCTCCAGTGGTGGGACTCGTTGATTTCGAGAGGGATATCATGTTTTGCGTGCCATCTATGATTCTCTTGGTTCTCTCGAATTGCTTGTTCAAGGTGTCTTTTGCTTCTTCCATCTAGTTCGCTATACCACATCAGAGGTGTGGCACACCAAGCATTGCTTATGGTGTCCTTTAGCATCTTTGCCCAGGATAGCAGATCACGAGTGCCACTGTAGCATCTCAAGAGCGGGAAATTGCCTCTTCGAGAGGCCTGGAAGAGTTTCTGTAGGTCTTCGACTTCCCTAAGTGGAACACCTCCATCACCTTCTAGGATTCCATTCATCTCATCTGGACGGAAGAAGGACTCTTGGGCATTCTGATCTGGACCAATTGAGATCACATCCAGAACTGAAGCCTCTGCTATCCTTGCCACCCCATCAACTGTTTCTTCTAGTGATGGTAGACCGAAATGGTGCCGGATAAGGGGTATTGGGCTCTTCATGGCGATTCGTGTCATCACGTCTTGAGGGTGCTTCTCGTCTGTTTCCATGTGCGAGTGGCCTCTGAGAAAGGCTAGTGAATCTTCATCAGTAGAAAAGCCAGTGAATATTGCTTCAAACAGTCCAGTTCGTTCCGCAATGGACTTGACAGGTGCTGTGCAACCTAGAATCCATCTCTTCCTTTCCAGACCGCTTTCTATTACAGCCTTTTTCATGTTCTCGAGAAGGCCCACAGCGCTATCTGCGGTGAGTCGGTAGCTCACCCCAATAACATCAGGGTCGTATCTCTTGGTCTGGTCTATTAGATTCTCAATTTGGATTGTGGGTCCTAAGAAGATAGTTTCATGTCCTTCTTTTTCTGCAAGTGATAAGAATCTAAGAACACCTGCTACATGGACACAGCTTCCAATGGCAGCGCCCAAGATTCTCATGTCTCGTCCACCTCCAACCCGTAAAGGTCCCAATGGTCAGGAAAGCTAGGATATGAATCAGGTATGGTCCCAGTCCTGACATATTCTCGAACCTCAGTAGGGCTCAGTCCTTCCAAACCCAGGGTTTCAAGATTTCTTCCACTCCCCCAGAAATCAACCTCATAGAGCTGGCAGGCCATGTCGATTACTGCATCTATGGCAGGAGTTTCAACTCCAGCTAATTTACCGAAGTGAGAGATGGGTACAAGACCTGTGGGCACATCCTCCAATACATAACGATGGTCCAGGGATGAAGGACTGCCCACTTCGTCATAGGTGTCAATGCTTCGGATACATTCACACAGTGTGCTCCCTTCAGCATCGTAAGTGTTTCTTAGCCATTCCAGAAGGGGCATGGGTTGGGACACAAACTGTTGTGACACCTTGATTCTTTCAGCATCCATTCGTTCTACCAGTTTACCTACAGTCTTTGAGATTGCATCATGATAATGGTTGTATCCGCCTTTCTTTGACTCTAGGAGACCAGCACAGAGAATGGTGGGAGTCGGGTGCAACATTGCACCTATATTGTTGAGGCTGGTGTCCATGACATCGTCAACCATCTGAAATGTGAGTGGAAGCCGATTGAAAGCATTCACAAGCTGACGATTGTGACTCGCTGGAAATGCACTTACTTCAACATAATTCTTGACCTTAGAAACTAGCACAGAATCCGGGCCAGTGGTTCTGGACACAAGACTGAACGTCTGAGCCTCTCCCAACAGAATGCCGTCCCCGTACGAATTATCACTCAAGACTTTTGCAAACTCAAGAGCGCCACCAGTTCGACCTGGCATTAGAAGCACTGTTTGACCTTCCTCTAGGTGTGGACCCATGGTTTCAGCAAAGAATGTATGTGCCTGGGCTGGAACAGTGACAATGAGAAGCTTTCTGCCATCAATCGCATAGGCCATGTCATCAGTGATTAGCTGAAGTGGTGCAAAGGCTTCGACAATGCCTTGCATATGGATTCCATTTGCTTCTAGGATTCCCTTGACATGATCTTTTGTACGGTTGTAAAGAGAAACATCTAATCCATGCAATGAGAGATAACTGGCAAGGCCTCTGCCAGCATGTCCTGCGCCCAGGACGGCAACCCTCGTAGGGTCTAGGGTATGATTTTCCGATTCTCTCCATGGCATGACGTTCATGCCTCATTAGCCAACTCGCAATCTTGGACTTCATCAGTGGCCCCGGTGAACAAGTACACCCAAAGCCGGACCAATCTGTTCTAGAAGGCCCAAGGAATATTCGCTCATCGCTGCTGATTTATGACACTCTTCCACATCTATTTGGCGGATGCTTTTATTAGATTTGCGAAAATCGGCAATTGTCGATGCAAAATTCATATGGAGAATGAAAAATGGTCGGGACGGCCGGATTTGAACCGGCAACCGATGGATCTACAGTCTGTGATTAGCCTTTTCGAGAATTAGATTTATACTAACTAGTATCACTATTCATCATAAGGAGAGCATATGGACGTTCTTGCCAAGGTAGAAATCGTACATACCTGTTGTCCATTTATTGGGAGTGTTTGGTCTATTGGAAAGATCTCGTCAGATTCTCTGTCTTGTTATTGCTGCTTTACTAGCTACGATGCTTTATCTAAATGTGCTTTATCCATTCTTTTCCTCAGTACGATCTGACGGGTATATTCCCCATGGTCCAATCAGTATTACCGACAATCAGGATTTCGTTGCGCAGGGTTGGCCCGGCAGTGGAACTAGAGTGAATCCCTATGTGATAGAGAATCTGAGCATTGAAGAAAGCGGTTATGACTATTGTATTAGTGTGGAGAACACAGATGCCCATTTTGTAATGAAGAACTGCAGATTGAGCGGTTCGGTAAGATTTTCTAATGTTGTAAATGGGGACTTAGAAGACAGCCTGGTGTTTGGCATAGTAGATTTAGAATGGAGTCATGACTGCATAATATTGAACAATACAATCTCTCCAGAGAGCTTAGCTGACGCATTGATTTATGTCAGCGAGTCAGACTTAATCAACGTTTCAAACAATATTATCAGCCCAGGCATTCAGAGTGAATTTGGCGTTCGTTTCGCAGTTTCTGACAATTGTGTGTTGAGTCGGAATGTAGTAAAGGGAAATGGATACCTGCTGGCAGTAACGACGGTAATTACATCGATGAATAGAATTGCAGCTATTAATCCGTCGGGACTGAGACCTCTGCAGGAATATGCACCAATTGGCGGAGGAATCATAATTGGTAGTGGAAATGGTTGTGTTGTTTCTGAAAATAGAATCATTGAGAACATTGGTGACGCTCTGAGGGTCGTCAATTCTCTGGATCTCGTGATAACTGGCAATGAAATACATGAAAACGACAACGGAATTACTCTGCATCATGCGGATAGATCTATGATTTCAGGAAACAGTATAACTGGTTCTCTTGAGATGCACGATGTAACGGCAGCTACAATAGTTGATAACCAGTTCATCGACGGAAGCTTAAGGTTCCCCTATGTTCAGCATCTGGATGAGGTGTCCCATGCAGTTTCAAACAACACCATTGATGGTCTGCCTCTTCTGTATCTTGTGGGTGAAACATCTAGTACCGTTGAGGCTGAGAGGACAGGGCAGATAATTCTCGTTAATTGTAGTGACACTGAGATTAGAAATAGTATAGTGGAAGGATTTCGCAGGAGCATTGAATTCTACTATTGCTCTAATTCTGCTGTAGTAAATGGACGGTGTTCAAGGATAGGCATGCTCAACTCCAATGATTGTCGTGTAGAGAACTTCGAGATTGAAGGAAGCTCCTTAGGAATCTATTCTCTGGGAATTTATCTTGATTTATCACCGAAGGCAGTGATAAGGAATAATACAATTCACGGCAAGTATATAGGAATCTGGCTATTTCGCTGCAGTTTCTCAACTATCAGCAAGAATCGCATATTCGAAGTGGAGCATCAAGGAATTTACAGTCATCACTCTGATAGCCTTGTGATTGAAGAGAATTATGTCACAAATTGTGGGAGCTCCGCCATCTATCTAGCCTCTAGCGACCACTCTTTAGTGATTAATAACACATTACTCGACAACTCTGGCTATGGTATTAGAATGTCATCAAGCAATGTGACGATCTATTACAATAGGCTAAGTGGAAATGCTGAAGGCAATGCGCACGATAATGGAACAAACAATCAGTGGGATGATGGAGTTGGCATGGGCAACTTTTGGGGGGACTATGTTGGAGTGGGAGTGTACAATATTCCAGGTTCGGCAGGGAGTGTTGATAGATACCCATCTGGTATCGACGGTTCTGCAGGATTTCGAATTCAGACACAGTGGATTGTGTATGTTTCAGTCTTCGTTGTAGCTACTATCGTCAGTGCACTCATTTGGCTTAGAAATAGAAGAGCTTGACAACCTGGTTTGCCTGTTTAGGGCTTCCAAAGGAAATGCAAAAGCCCTATCCTCAATGTGGTTGAAAGAAGTAGATGGTCGGGACGGCCGGATTTGAACCGGCAACCGATGGATCTACAGTCCATTGCTCTGCCAGATTCCTCAGAGCTCGTCGAAACGACGCTCTTTTGAGCTACGTCCCGATTATTGTTCGTTTTCCTTCCAGCTTTCAATAAAAGGATTACTCAGTAGTCGACAAAGCGGTATAACGTATAAACGTGAATAGGGACTCTTATCAAATGGCACACTTGACCGTGGCCAGACAAGATGGCTATCTGAGGTGTTACGTTTGGATTATGATGAGGTCATCAGACAGAGAAGAGAATTACTGAAGGCACATGATTATGATGAAGTTCCATCTGAAGATTGGTGGATGCCTCACCAAAGACTCGGTGTTTCACCTCCGCCTCTAGAGAAACCCTACGATGAAACGGCCGAGTTGATTGACTTGGTCAGTTCCAATGAATTTGGGGGTTTTGTCAAAGCGTCTTTGTTCGATGCACTGACCAACCGTAGGAGTCGGCGTGTGTATACCGATGAGTCCCTCTCATTTGGGGAACTGTCATTTCTGTTGTGGGCGACGCAGCACGTTCGAGAAATCGACAAGAACAATGTATGGACAAAACGTGCTGTGCCATCGGGAGGGGGACGTCAACCCTTTGAAACATATCTCATTGTGAATGGGGTAGACGAGCTTGAGAGAGCGGTTTATCGCTATCTTCCAATCGAACATAAGCTTCTTGTCCTTTCTAAGGAGCTTCCTGATGCGTCTGACCTTAATGGGAAGGCATGGTGGCAGGACTTTATTGGAAACGCGCCGGTCATCTTCGTGTGGGCTGCAATCCCCTACAAGACTGAGTGGAGATATAGCATTATCAGCTACAAGGACATCTTAATTGAAGCGGGTCACATCTGTCAGAACCTATATCTGGCTTGTGAGGCGATAGGTGCTGGGACTTGTGCAATAGCAGCTTATGATCAGAAGTCAGTGGATGAGGTCATTGGTGTTGATGGAGAAGAAGAGATGACTGTCTATCTGGCACCTGTAGGAAAGGTTTCCGAGTAGATTGGAATTCTCGGAATGTTGAAAGGGGTCCGTGCACAGCAGTTTTACCACTGATACTAGGAGGACGCAACCTGCCAAAGCGGCCAATAGAAATCAGGTTCCCGATAGCGGAGATTAACAGGATAGCGGAGAAGGAGTCCACTGGATTTGGCAGGCGGCACTATAGACCAGTATATGTTATGCATAAGTGGTGGGCACGTAGACTTGGGTCAATATTCCGGTCAATTTTGCTGTACACTTTGAGTGATAGTCGTTCAGACTCTCTTTGGGACTTGTACTCCAAAGAAGTTGACCTGTCAGGCAAGCTCGTTCTTGACCCCATGATGGGGGGCGGAACAACTGTGGTGGAAGCGCTGAGATTTGGTTGCAAGGTCATAGCTGGAGACCTCAACCCTGTATCATGGTTCATTGTGAAGAAAGAAGTCGAGGACATTGACCCTGAGAAACTCCGTCGTGCCGTACTCAAGCTGGAGAATGAAATGGGAATAGAACTGAGGCAATATTATCGCACAAAATGTCCCGAATGTGGGAACGAAGCTGAGGGAATCTACTATTTCTATCACAAAACGGTCACCTGTCCCGATTGCGCAAAAGAGATTCCTCTCATGCGGGACTATATTCTGGCAAAATCTCTCAAAAATGATGGAAGAGTAGTAATTTGTCCTCAATGTTACATGGTTTTTGATACAAATTCTGCACCTCATCGTGTCACATGTCCAGAATGCAAAATGAGGTTTAATCCCAAATCTACATCCTTTACGGATGGCAGAAAGTACTACTGTGGTGACAATGACTGCCGTGCTGGGACCATTGTTGACTGGATTCAGACTAACGGGCGACCTGAGGAGAAGATGTATGCAATCGAGTTTCACTGCAAGACATGTGAGGGGAGTAGAAATCCTAACTTGAAGAATGGTCGTGGCTATAAGAGAGCAGACGCTTCGGATTTGGCACTTCTAAAACAGGCAAAGGATGAATATGCAGAAGTCGGGAGGCAACTCCCTATTCCAGAGTCTCTCATCCCAATAGGAGTTGAAACCAGACGAGCATTAAACCATGGCTACAGAAGATTCAGAGACCTGTTTAATGAGAGACAGTTGCTGAATCTTGGCAAGATCTACAGGTGGATTATGAATCTTAAAGACTGGGACCTCAAAGAATTCTTGGTTCTGGCATTTTCGAACTCTCTGAAGTATAACAATATGTTTGCCAAATATAACGCTACACGTGGATTCATCACGGACATATTCCGTACACACTCTTATTCCCCCTCAATGGCACCCGTTGAAGCCAATTGCTATGACACTCCAAGAGGAAGGGGAGCGTTCACAGCCTTTGTCAACCTTGTGATTGAAGGAAAGGAATATTGTAGACAGCCATTTGAGCGGATAATCAAGAACGAATCTATGGTGAAAGTTCAATCAGGTTTCCCAATATCTACAGAAATTACAGAAAGCTATAGCGACCTAGATGAGGGAAGGAAGGTATTCCTGCAATGTGGTTCATCTGAATCGATTGGGGTGCCGAGTGAGATTGTAGATGCTGTGGTGACGGATCCACCCTACTATGGCAATGTCATGTACTCCGAACTCTCGAACTTTTTCTATGTCTGGCTCAGAATTGCTCTCCAGAATAGATATGCTCAATTCGAGGATGAATTTGTCCCTTGGAAAAACGAAATCATTCAGAATAGAGTACAGGAGAAGGGGGAGAAGGAGTTCCTCACAGGTCTCACGAAAGTGTTCTCCGAATCAAATCGAATCTTAAAGAAAGATGGAGTTCTAGTTTTCACTTTCCATCACAAGAAGGAAGAAGCCTGGGGTGCTGTCTTGCAAGCTATATTGGACTCGGGCTTCTATGTAACATCAATCTATCCGGTCAGGAGTGAAATGAGGGCATCGACTCATCTCCACGATATGGAGAATATTGTCTATGACATGGTCATTGTGTGTAGAAAACGCTCGAAAACTGCTCCAACAAGGCCGTGGAATGAAATCAAGAAACGGATTAGTAGGTCCACCAAGAAGACGGTCGAACATCTTATTGAGAACGGGGAGAGGCCGAGTGAACTCGATACATATGTGATGGCGCTTGGCAAATGCTTGGAACACTACTCGAAACACTATCCAAATGTGATGGATGGAAAGAGAAGAGTGGAAGTACGAGAAGCCTTGGACTCTATCAGAGCTGCTTTTGATTCTGAGGACCTGTCCGCACCAAACAGATTTTAACACCGACTTCTTCGTGACCAATTGAGATTGCAATGTCGGGCCGAATATGCAATGTAGAAAGAAACAAGGAACGTTGTGGATGCAGCTATCCAGGCTGTTCTAGACAGGGGTATTGCTGTGATTGTCTTCAATATCACTGGAAGCATAAGGAGCTGCCAGGTTGCCTTTTCCCACCGGAAGCAGAACGGACGTATGATAGGTCGCTCGAGTACTTCCTTGATGTGTGGAACAAGAAAATGAACAAGAACTAGGAAAGCCCTCTATAGTTTTGAATGAAGAAGAAAAAAAGAGGGGAAGGGTTTGGTAGGATGTTCCTACTCAAACCTTTAGGCGCGGATAAGGGGACATACAAAGTATATTCCAGTGGGTGCAATTGTTAGATGCCCTAATGCCATATGATGAAGCACAGCATCATCACTGGTCAGTTCAAAGTTCGCAACACCGTCATTATCGGGATCATGAACTGCTAGACCGGCTGCTGTGAATACAACAGCTTGTACCCACCAACGGCCACCATTGTAGTCTCTCTCATAAGGGGCGGCTTCGGCGACAGGTCTTTGTCCGTTAAGGTTCATAAACACGTAGATCTTATCAACTGAATTGGGGTTCTTCGGGGCTTTGAAAAACGCTCCTGTGTCTATAGTGTCCCAGATTGTACCATCAGCCCATATGGCCTCTTCGCCTCGGGCTGCTGGTGCCGCTGTTACCATTGGCACCGCTAATGCTAAGACCAGTCCTATTGTTCCTAGCATCAGAGCAAAGTTCTTCTTTTTCATTTTATCCTCTCCATTGCTCCTATTAACAATAGTTAAATTGATTAATAACAGCTTCGGTGTCAGCAGTAGCTTCATTTAACCAAGCAAGAAGCCCTTTCTTCATGAAACAGTGGCGAGCGTGCCAGGATTCGAGCTTGGAATGCCCAAAGAACTAAACGGGTTCATGACTTTGGGACAGAAGGGATTCGCTTATCATGAAACAATCGCATCTCGGACTCTTTGCAATCATTGCCAGTCTTTTCACGTGGTTTATTCTGATAGGTCTTCGCTTTGACTACTTGGTAAATGAGGTATACCAAAGAGACCCAGGAGAACCTCTTTGGGTTCTTGATGGGTTATTCTTCTTGATAGTGACAGTATCAGCTGGATTCATTGCGCTCTTAGGTCTATTAGCAATTGTAGGCGAGAAATTCCAAAAGCAATAAACAGTGGCGGGCGCGCCAGGATTCGAACCTGGGATACCCAGCTCCGAAGGCTGGTGCCTTATCCAGACTAGACTACGCGCCCCAGTCATCATCGATTCCATTTTCCTCTTAAGCACTTCTGTATTGCAGGACCTTGACTCAAGCTATCCATGTATTGGCGCAGCTCACTCCCTTACCCGCCTGTAGTAGCTCTTTGTCAGCATCTCGGTAAGGGATTCAGTCCTCTCATGACGGAAATATAGCTTCTTGCTGAGCTTTCCAAAGAGAGGAATGCCGTTTCCAAGGAGGACTGGAACTCTTGTTACTATCATCTCATCTATTAGATCCTCTTCAAGAAAGCCCTGAATCGTAATGCCACCATCAATATACAGATTCTGGTGTCCTAACTCTTTCAGCTGATCAACCAGCTCCTTCGGGTTCCCTGTGATGGTTTTGGCTTTGTCTTTCAACTCCTTTGGCACTTTGACCTTGCTTCTATTCAGGACATAGACGGGCCTATCATACGGCCAAGAATCAAATGTCAGGACTTTCTCGAATGTTTTTCGCCCCATTACTATTGCATCTATACCATTCATGAAATCGGCATACCCGAAGTCGCTATCTTCTGGATTAGGAATCTCGTCAAGCCAATCGAGCCCTCCGTCACTCGTTGCAATGAAACCATCCAAACTCGTGGCTATGTAGACATAGTTTGCCATCAGAATCTCCGAAGCCTTAGTTTCTGTTCAACAGATAAAGTTCCTGCAATATCTCATTTCGGCGGTGAATCAAGAACCAGACTAGCACAGGGCGGATTAGGATGAATGGTTTTTTGGAGAGGGTTTCCATATAGCTTGATCTCGATATCATTACAATACTTGAGCGGTCTGAGATCTACCCTCTTCAATTGATTCTCACTCAAATCAAGACCCCGCAGATTCCGAAGTGACCCAATGGGTGCTAAATCGACTTCCTTTAGCTGGTTTTTGCCCAGAATCAATGAGAATAGATTGAAACATGCGCCTAAAGGATAGAGTTCCACTTCTTTGAGCTGGCTGTCACTGAGATTGAGTGTTTTCAATTTCACGCATGAGGAGAGGGGATTTAGGTCTATGGTGGCAAACCGATTTCTGTTTAATGAGAGGATTTGTAGTTCGGTGCAGTTGGCGATGGGTGTCAAGTCAATCATGTCTAGTTCATTGAATGCCACTGATAATTGTTCAAGACCAGAGCATTTGGTCAGTGGTTTCAGATCAATACTTCGGAGTAGAGTATTGGTCAGTCTAAGAGTTTGTAGCGATGAGCACTGCTCAAGGAAATTAAGGTCGATTTGGACAAGAGGATTATATGAAAGAGATAAACGTTCCAGATTCGAACATTTGCCTAGCTGGGAGAGATCCACTTGCCTCAATTGATTGTGACTGAGATCAAGCCACCTTAATGATGGGATTTCGGCTACGGGACTCAAATCTAGATATTCCATCTGATTTCGTGCAAAAATGAGCTTTTCAAGCTTAGAACACGTGTTCAAAGGTGCTAAATCGACGAATTTTATGTCATTTTCTCGAAAGTCCAGTACTCTTTCAGCTGAATCTATCTTGAAATGGGCTAGTCGATTCTCGGATGAAGTATATTCCAAGCGAATCATATCTACAAAATCTTCCCCATGCCTGCTGCTACAAATCTCTCAGTTTTAGCATCTTTTCCTCTGTTGGATTCTGAACGACACCCTTGTCTGTGATTATTGCCGTGACTAACTCTGGTGGAGTCACATCGAATGCAGGGTTGTAGACCTTTGCATCCGGAACTGTGATGTACTGCCCGTTGATAATTCTGATCTCATCTGGATCACGTTCTTCTATCACAACATCCTCAACATTGGTTTCCCAATCAATTGTTGACATGGGCACTACGGAATAGAATGGAATATTGTGGTATTTCGCAGTGATTGCCATTGTGTAGGTACCAATCTTGTTGATCACATGACCCGTTCTAACGATTCGATCAGCACCAACCACACAGCAGTCAACACGACCCTCTCTGAACACAGTGCCAATCATTCCGTCTGTGATGAGAGTTGTGTTGATATTGTCCTCCATGAACTCGAACACAGTGAGCTTAGCACCCTGTTGTCTTGGACGAGTTTCCGCTGCATAGACCTTGATGTTACCATTATACTTCTCGTGAGCCACTCTGACTACTGCACCGACTGTGCCTAGATGTACAGTCGCGAGAGAACCTGCATTGCAAATGGTCTGGATAGTGAAACCAGGCTTTATTACAGAAAGGGCTTGCTCACCCATACTTCTGCTCATCCGGACGTCTTCTTCGGCAATCTCTTTGCCCTCTGCTATCAACCTCTTGATTATGTCATCTGCACTGCCTTTGGTTTCATTTGCCACCCTCAACATCCTGGCTGTGGCCCAAGTAAGATTCACTGCAGTGGGTCGAGTGTTTAGTGTAACTGCTGCTTTCTCCAGATAGTCCACAAGTTCTTCTTTTGTCTTGGCTTTACTCTCGATAGCTGCAAGCGTCATTCCCATCCCAGCAGCCGCACCGATGGCTGGTGCTCCACGAATCTCCATTACCTTGATCACGCGCGCCATTCGTTCATGGCTGGAAGTAACAATATGTGACTTCTCGAGTGGCAACTTTGTTTGATCTATGAGTTTGACCTCGTTCGTGTCATCTAGCCATTCAATCGTCCTTTCCATCTTTTACTCCTCTCAAGTGTTGTTTCAGCATAGTCTCTAGGGTGCTAATAATCTTCTCAGTAACCGTTTGAATTTCAGGGGAAAGACCCTCACCGAACTCTATGTTTTTCGGTTGTACTCCTAACAGGAGAGTCTGTGCACCTGTTCGGTCCTCCAAATACTGCATCAGAAGCGATAATGGCATCCGGTGAGTACTGATTGTAATACCTCCGATTCGATCTTTTGTTATGAGTTCGATATGACCTGGGAGTCTGAGCATATCAGCCGCATCCACCATGATGACTTTTTCAGCACCAAAGTCTGTTAGATTGCTTGCAAAAGCTTCCGGCACCGATCCGACATTCTCAACTAAGAGATTTGGACCTTGCATGTGTTTCAGTCCATCTACTATGACCAGACCTAGACCGTCGTCTGACCTCAAATCATTACCAACCCCTAGTACTGCAATCTTCTTGGCATCAGCAATGAATTTGACAAGGTCATCCTGTATTCTCAGATCGGTCACATCCGTTTCCACAGATGTCTATGCTATAGTTCTTACCGTATGTCCTGTCGAAAGTCTTTTCTCCCTTCTGAAACGGGAAGAGTCCTTAGACGTGAACAACTTGTCGGATGAGAATGAAACCCCAGATTTCCTAGAACCAGAAGACCTTGAGGAAGAAGACATTGTAGAAGAGCCAGAAGAAGAGGAACCAGCTGATACCATTTTCACCAATGGGAAGGGGTATGTTGCTAAAGAAGAGGCAGACAGAATATTCCAGCACGGATTCTATGGCACTCGTCTTGATGACGGTAGGTTGGAACTTGAACCAGTAGAGATTCTACATCTGTTTGAGCGAAAGCGAATTACTGTCAAGACGTCTGCTGGCGATCCTATTGGTGCCAAGGACATAGTGAACGGTCTTCGGGATACTGATCCAGACCTCTGGATTAGGTATTTAGTCTTTAGAGACCTGAGAAGTAGAGGTTATGCTGTGCGCCAGGGGTTTGGTGGTGGTATCGGTTTTAGAGTCTATGCTAGAGGCGAAAGACCCGGGGATGCAACAGCCAAACAGTTGATTTACGTCTTGAGGGAGGGAGAAGCAATTTCTCTCCATGATTTAGACAGGGTGACCGAAACTGCATCAGCCTCTAGGAAGAAGCTAGTATTCGGACTAGTTGACCAAAACGGTGAAGTCAATTACTATCGAGTGGCTCAAGCCACCCTCCAAGATCGAAGTGGTGAAACCAGTTGAGCGAAGAATGGTACAACGATGAAGAGGAACTGGCAGAAGAAATTCTGACACTAGAGGCATTCTTTGATGAACGTACTATGAGCGTTCATCTAGTTGAAAACAATCCCCCAAGAGCAAAGAGAGGAGCTCCAGGGAATTGGGAGCTGGTGGAACTCTCAGAAAGGTTGCTGACTTACGAAGAACTGGATGTGCTTGCAGAAGCTATCATTGAAACAGCCCAGAATGATAGAAAGTCATTCATTGAGATAGAAGAACATGGAGCGGCGGTTGTACAACTTAGGAACTTGAGGATAGCAATCGCTCGAAGGCCCTTTGCCGACAAGATGGAGATTTCAGCAATTCGTCCCATTGTAAAACTGAGCCTTGAAGACTACAAGCTCAACACTAAACTGATGAATAGACTGGAAACTAGGGCAGAGGGTATTTTGATATCAGGTTCGCCTGGATCTGGAAAGAGTACATTTGCAGCTGCGTTAGCCGAGTTCTATAGCAGCAAAGGGAATGTCGTCAAGACACTTGAACAGCCAAGAGACCTACAGGTCGAAGAAGCGATAGTACAGTATTCTCCTTTGGACGGCAGCATGGAAAAGGCGGCAGACGTCCTCTTGCTAGTACGCCCCGACTACGTTGTTTATGATGAGCTCAGGAAGAACAGTGATTTCCAAGCCTATTCCGATCTCAGATCAGCAGGTGTTGGGATGGTAGGGGTTGTACACGCAGGATCAGCAATTGATGCACTTCAAAGGTTGATACTTGGTGGTAGAGTCGAACTAGGACAGGTCCCAAGCACAGTTGACACTGTTGTTCACATCGAAGATGGTAGTGTTTCAAAGGTTTCCTCACTCACGCTGAAGGTGAAACTGCCAACCGGCATGAGTAGTTCTCAAAGAGACCTTGCAAGACCTGTGGTGGAAGTCCGAGACTTCGAACAGGGCGTGTTGGAGTATGAAATGTTCTCGTTTGGTGGAGAGAAAGTAGTAGTCCCGGTTAGAGGGGCTATGGCCCCCATGCTCAGAGGCGAAAGAATTTCGCGTGGAAGACCTGGAGAATCTGTGCCTGTTTCAGTCAGCTATAGCAAAAAGAAAGTGACACTTGTTGCAGGACGCAAGTATGCAAAACAGAGAGTAGAGGTATTTGCTGATGACATCTATCTCCTAACCACAGTCATTGGTCGCAATGGGGAGAGTGCTATTCGTATCAAGACACGCCAAGGCAAGTCGATTGTAGACGCGCTCGAAGAGGGTGCAAAAATAACAGCAAAGGTTGCAGAGTGATTCTTGCTGCAAAAGCTTTAACAACTAACCTAGCACTCGAACCCTTTCAAGGGCCCGTGGCCTAGTATGGATAGGGCACTTGCCTCCTAAGCAAGGCGTCCCAGGTTCAAATCCTGGCGGGCCCGCCACTTCTCATTCCGCAATATCCAAATCCTATGATGTTACTGCCAGAAATGGAGATAATTGGATGAGTGATGAAGATCACCCGCCCTATGATTTCTTACCCGGGCTAGACCTGAGTGAAGCCTTCTACAAGGAGGCTGTGAAGCCTGTCTTGGACAAACACTTTCCCGAAATGGTATATTCAGCAGCCAGAATAGGTTCTGGATCAGACGTGTTGGGATTTGATACACCACAGTCGATGGATCATGACTGGGGGCCAAAACTGCAGATATTCTTGGCTGAATCAGACTTTGATTCTCTCAATGAAGAAGTAAACGATGTCCTGCGTCAGAATCTACCATATGAGATACGCGGATTTCCGACTAACTTTGGATATCATGAGGACGGTACAACTAATATGACCCCCATCGACAATGGGCCAGTCAACCATGGAGTCCAGATTAAAACAGTAAGTGGATTCTTCATCGAGTACCTCGGGTTCAACCCGACTGAGGACCTGCGGAATATAGATTGGCTTGTGCTCCCACAACAGATGCTTCTGAGCATCGCAAATGGACGAGTCTTTCATGATGGGCTAGGAAAGCTGGAACCCATAGTGGCTAAGTTAGAATACTATCCCCATGATCTGTGGTTGTATCTGTTGTCAAATCAATGGGAAAGGATAGCTCAGGAAGAGGCCTTTATGGGACGATGTGGCCAGGTTGGCGATGAACTAGGATCGCGGATTGTTGCCACACGATTGATTCGCGACATAATGAGGCTCTGCTTCTTGATGGAACGGAAGTATGCGCCTTACATCAAGTGGTTTGGCACAGCTTTTTGCAAGTTGAAGATTGCGCAAGCTCTCACGCCAGTCTTCATACAGATTATGGATACCAAAACCTGGAGAGCACGACAGGACCATTTGACAAAGGCCTATGAGCAAATAGCCAAGATGCATAATGAGCTTGGAATCACTGAACCTCTGAAAACTCAGGTTTCGCGGTTTCACAATCGTCCATTCATGATAATTCAGGCTGATGATTTTGCCGACGCGATACATGCAAAGATTGAGGATGATGAGGTGAAACGACTGCCAAAATATCTGGGTGGCATTGACCAGTATGTTGACTCAACGGATGTGCTTTCATATACGGAGAAGTTTCGTAGATTCTGGTCGATGTATCAGTAGACCTACCTCAAGACGTAGACTCCGTCCTCTTTGCCCACATGGACCTCATCAGTCATACCAATGAACAGGCCGGTTTCAACCACCCCCGGAATCATCTTCAGGTCAATCGCAGTCTTCGCGGGGTCACTGAGTGGCTCTGGAAATTTGAGGTCAAGAATGAAGTTGCCATTGTCGGTCACGACAGGACCCATCTTCTTCTGGGCCTGTCTCACAGTGGGTGCAATACCCATTGCCTGAACCTTCCTCAGGACAACACCAAGGGAAAACGGCAACACTTCGATGGGAATCTCGAATCGACTGGCCAACTTGTCCACGATCTTGGACTCGTCTACAATTATGATTAGTTTCTTTGATGCCGAGGCGACAACTTTCTCCTGGAACAGGGCTCCTCCACCGCCCTTTGTCAGGTTGAGATCCTTGTCAACTTCATCAGCACCATCCACTGTCAGTTCAAGCTCAGGGTCCAAGTCAAGATTCGTGAGCGGAATCTTAAACTCAACCGCTATCTGATATGCTTGGTATGAGCTAGGAACAACTCTGACGTTCACCTTCTTTGCGGCTATTCTCTTTCCTAGTTCTTCGGCAAATATGGCAACTGTAGAGCCACTCCCAAGTCCTATTGCACCGCTTTTTGGTATCTGCTTAGCCGCACTTTTAGCTGCATTCAGTTTGGCGTTTGACATGTCACGGTCTCCATGGAGGAATGTTTCAACAGCCAGTCGGGCTCCCCAAAAAGGCTTCCGAGATACCTAGTTTCTACTAGTTGTAGAAAAGAAATGCAATAGGGAGAGGACTAATCCCCGCCCATCAATGCCTTTAGACGCTCCATCTCCCGGAGCATCTCGGATTGTAGTGAACTTTTGCCGCCTGCTGCTGGAGCGTCCGCGCTTGGCGCTGCTCCACCTGGAGGAGCTCCGCCCGGAGCTGCGCCGCCTGGTGGGGTAGCTGTTGGAGCTGCGCCGCTTGGAGGAGCTGCTGCCGGAGCTGCACCACCTGGAGGGCCAGCTGCCGGAGCTGCACCGCTTGGGGGACCAGCTGCCGGAGCTGCACCACCTGGAGGACCACCTGCGGGAGGGCCGCCCGATGGAGGACCACCACTTGGTGGGCCGCCGCTTGGAGGGCCACCTGCGGGAGGACCACTGGGTGGACCGGCACTCGGAGGTGCTGCAGCAGGAGCTTGAGCAGGAGGCGCCGCTGCGGCTGGAACTGCTGTGGGCATCCCAACACTTGGAGGGCCTGCATCAGCCTCAGCTTCGACTGCAGTACCAGACATTGCTGCTAGTTTTCTGAGATAGTCTGATCGTGCCTTGCCAATTTCATCGGAGGTGGCGACAATTGACTTGAGTTGCTCATCTGATGAGATTGCTTGACGAACAACCTCAAGTCGATGCTGATAGAGGGCTGCAAGCTTAAGCTTGATGGAATCGCTTATCTCGCCCTTTTCAGCAAAGTAATCAGCTGCTGTGAGGGCTTGCTGTATTGCATTCTCCTCGATTTTGAGGAATACTAGAGCGTCAGAGGGGTCCTTTGAAATGAAGTCGACCTTCTTGGCCCCTGCCATACCTGCGGATACATCACCGGTTGATGCAATGATTCTTCGCACACCATCAGCTATTGAGCCACTTCCGCTCTTTCGTAGTCGACGTACTAAGAACAGAATCATAACAACAAAGAATGTGGTCGAGATTGTAAAGTACCAGTCTCCTGGACCCCATGGAATCCATGGCTGGAGAGGTGTTGAGAAGAGTTGATCAAAGAAGCCGAAAATGTACTGGAAGAATGTGTCCATATATTCTGGTTGTGCGAATTGCAACTGGCATCACCTATAGTACGTCGAGGCGTATTGGCATCAACTTCTTGCGGTTATTTTACTTTTCTTGTGGGTCTTGTTCCTTTGTATCACGTACGTGTCATAAGGAAGTGCAAGAATTGGAGCCTTCCGGACAGGATTTTATGAGATTGTTGCCTCATAAACATGTCCGTGATGGACGTGCATTGGAAAGGCATTCTCGCTTGATTTTTTGAGCTAAGTGGAAAGTGGGATACAATACTGTACCAGAAAATGGCGAATTACGGCAGATTTCAACCGACATTTGCTTAAATCAAATGCCGCGGATACATGGGTCAAGGTGATTTTGATGAGTCTTCTCGATCCAACAATTACATTCTACGTACTCCATGAGAAAGCTTGGAAGTTTGGCGGTGGTGAAATCTACGATCAGGAAGGGATCCAGGTTGGTTCCATGAAAAGGAAACTCCTGTCGATGCGAGCTGAGATATCACTCCTCGATCCTGACGGCACCCTGCTCTGTACCATCAACAAGAAGCTGATGGCTGCCAGACCCATCTATGAGGTCAAGCGTCCTGATGGGAGTCTGGTGGGTAGGGGTAAGAGACCCATGATCGCATTCCGTGGCTCAGTCGATTTCTATACACCTCAAGAAGAGCATATCTACAAAGCTCAGGGTGGTGTAACGAAGTGGAACTTTCAAATCACAGACCCGAAAGACAAGAAGAAGGTCTATGCAGAAATCAAGAAGGCAGACAGGTGGCGTGATGTCTTTGCACCAGCGTTCAACTTCAAGGACCGATATGTGATTAAGATTGAAGACCTAGAAGCTGATCGGTTGATGCTCTTGTCATATGCCATCATAATAGACAACGTCTATCATGACAAGTAGATTGAACTCAGGAAATTTGGAAGTCACGAGTCGGGTTGGACTGATTCGTCCCGTCCGAAGAAGACGTAGAACAGAACTATGCTCAATCCATAGAATATCACGGCTATTAGAAATGGCACTCTCAAGAAACCCATAGCCAGAAGCCAACCACCAATATTCAGACCGATTCCTCGAGCAATCGAGTCGCCCGTGTTAATTACTCCCATTGCTGTTGAGCGTTCCTCCTGCGAACAGCCCTCCATATAGAAGACATCCATCACCGGCCAGGCAATATTCATGAACAATGCACGTCCCACAAATCCAACGATTGCTATGTAAAGCACTGGTGACCAAGAGAGTATCAGGAAAAATGGAATAGATAGGACTTGGGACCAGATTATAGTACCAAGCTTGCCAAAACGATCTACAATTGCCGGTGAAGCAAAGTTACCACCTGCCAAAACCACTGTATTGATGGCAAATATAATACCGATAGTGGTAGCATCAGCTTGAAAGGCTAGACTGAAGAACACGTTGAAAAATTGAATAAACAAGCCAGCACCAAGACCAGATATTGTCCAAGCTAGGGCATATCTTCCGATGAATCCTCGATTTCTTACGTTGCCAAAGTTGAAACTCCCTCTCTGTTGTGGAACATCATCGTTTCTCATAGGTACTATCGTTAGAACTGCTAGCGCTAGAGGAATCAGGGCTATCCAGAGTGAGAATCTGTAGGCTGTCAGTAGATCAACCGCAATGCCCAGATTGGTCCAAATGGTTGGTAAGAAACCGCCGGTCAATGAACCCAATAGACTAGCAAGCAGAAAGAAAGCAAAACGAACACTAAACACATGAACTCGTTCTTCCTGGGTTGTGATACTTACTGTATATGGTTGCCAACATACTCCGGTGAAACCATAGCCAACACCGTAGAGAATCTGGGAGAGCAAGAGAAGGGGTGGAAAGAGTGTGGAGTACTGCATGTAAGTGCCAATGAAGACAGCAATGTATCCTACAAGGAGAATCTTCTTCCGAGAATGTCTATCTGCTACCATTCCAGCTAGAATTGCAAGTCCGCCTGACAAGAATATGGAGATTGACAGGAACATGCCAAGAAAGTCTTCTCCGAATCCCGCCTCGAGTAGGTAGAGATTGAAAAGCACGTCATTGATACCATAGCCAAAGGCCCAGAATGCCCAAGCTATAATGGTCAGACGGGCATCTCGGCCAATAAGCCTCAGCTTGTCAACATATTGAAGTCTTTGAGTTTCAATCGACACTATGTAGTCTCCAGTGGACGAGGATTGTCCAAGCAGATAGTTATACTCTTCTCCCAGCGCAGCAGACGTGGCGGATTTTGGTGCGATTATCATACCTTATAGAATCTAATGGTACAAAATTCCCACAGTGAGGCATGAAAATCGTCACTTTGAACTTCCGTAGCCTTATGTATACAATATGGGAGTTTCTCCTAATACCATGGATATGAAGACTGGAATTGTAAAATAGGACTTCATATCTGAATTAGAGGAGGAGATACTATGAGGGAAATCGAGAATTGGGAGATTTATGAGGAGGAGTTGGAAGACTTCGACGACATCATAAGTGTAATTGGAAAAAGACGCTGGACTCCAAGGGAATGCGACATCGTTGTCCAGAGGCTGATTGCAGATTTAGAAGCAAACCCGAGTGAAGATTTAGCTGATAGAATTCACGAATTGTATTATGAGGGAGGATTGACTCAGAGAGAGGTGGCAGACGCGCTCGGGTTGTCTAGGGGGAAAGTTCAGAATGTATTCAGGAAGATGGGCTGGACAGGACGGCATGTTGAGAAGATAATAGACCCTGATGAAGTTTGTAGGCTATATGATAAAGAACAGATGACTCAGCAGGAAATCGCAACGAAGTTGGGTGTTTCAAGATCATACATCTACAAGACCCTGCGAGAACACCGTGGGTCCAATTACACTCGGAAATCTAGACAAATGGATATTGATTTAGAAACCGCTCATCGGCTGTATTGCATAGAAGGGCTGTCACAAGATGCTGTCGCCGAGAAACTTGGAGTGAGTCAGTCTATGATTTCTGATAGAATGAGGGAACTCGGATGGAAAAGAAAGGGATCCGAGAGTGTTTCAATTGATGTTGATGAATTGCACCAGCTTTACTATGAGGATGGAATGTCGCAGCAAGCAGTTGCAGACCATTTGGGATTCTCTCTGAAATATATTCGGCGGAAATTCAAGGAGCTTGGATGGAGAGCGGGCCCTAGAGGAGCAATTCTGGACATAGATGAAGTCCTCCAGCTTCGTTTCATAGACGAGCTGGATACAATCGAGATTGCTAGGAGAGTTGGAGTTTCATGTGGAAGGATAGAGAAACTAATCAAAGATGTTGATTGGGATACTGGATATGAGCTCAGTGGAACAAGTTCATCAAGAAATAAGCATGGTAGCAACGCGTACAGAATAGAGGGCAGGATGCTTAGAGAGAAGGTTTTTGGAACTGAGTGTAACATCTGTAACGCATCAAGTGAAAAAAGGATGCTCTCGGTTCACCGAAAAGATGGAACACCACACACCACGGAAGATCTTTGGAATCCTGAAATCCTGAAGACCCTAAATTATAGTGATTGGTCTCTTCTCTGCCCGCATTGTCACCATGCAACACATTGGGCGATGAAGTTCCTTGCCATGGAATGGGATGTAATTGAAAGATTGGCAAATCGAGATATCAATGCTAATAGTCGTCAGATTGATTCCAACAAATCTCTCACAGACTATAGTAGTGAAATAGAGTTCAGAATAAGGAAGGGTGAGATTAGACAACTTAGATTCGACATATTTGGAGATGAATGTGGAATCTGTGGTCGACATGCTGATGACTCAAAGCTTATTCTGCATAGAAAAGACGGTACTAAGCATCATAGAAAATCTACATGGACACGCAAGTTTGTAAGTTATGCGGACGCAAATGAGTGGGTTATGCTATGTGTAAGATGCCATAATGGGACTCACTGGCTTATGAAACAACTTGATATGAGTTGGGAATCCATTGAATCCAACTTACATTCCAAGTCACTCAGAGTTAGTGGTTCGCAAGAGTAGCTTTTAAAACAAATATGCTGTTCCACGGACTCAGCAATGCCCCAGTAGCATAGCCCGGCTATAGTGATTGTGATTGATCACCTTAACAGCTAATGCGGCTGACTTGTAATCAGCAGGTCGCGAGTTCGAATCTCGCCTGGGGCTCCACTTCTTCTTAAGACGCTGGTTTT
>JBHLRP010000025.1:44312-46822 GCA_048882485.1 Candidatus Thorarchaeota archaeon | reverse complement strand
GCATAAGAAAACACAATGATCACGAACATCTCGTTCAAGATTATCGCATATGGTTCCAGGGAGCCCAATAGAGAAAGGAAGATTCCTGTCATGAAAGCTGCTTGGACTGCAAATAAATTGCCAGAGAAATCCATGGATTCTAGGGCGAAGTCACTATTTTCTTCCATCAAATCTCTAAAATCTGCAGCTATGCGGGCGACTATTGCAATAAGCAAGCATAAAGGCCATGCAGAAATTGCTCCAGCAGTCACCAACAAGGACAGAGGATAAGCCCAAAGGCTAGGGATTAGGTCAAGCACACCATCAATTAGATCTCCCGCTAAGAGCGGCCAGCTCAAGACAACTAGGAAGAATCCTGCAACTGTGATAATCGAATCAATGGCAGCCTCAGTCCTTGATCGTTTTCCAAAGACTTCTGTACGCCTTCCTGACTTGACTAGAAAATACCTAGTTGCAAAATAGACTGATGCTAATGTCACCGAAACTACTCCGAAGAATGAAACCATAATCACAATAATCATCCAATGAGTATACCAGTAACTGCTTGGAATTCCACTATTGGCAAGAACAAGAATTGAGAACCCCCCAAGTAAGATTCCAATGAATGTAGCTGATATGCCACCAACAGTTCTCAGAGATGCCCATTTTACCTCACTCAACACATGGCACTTTTCATCTGGAGATAGCTGTGGTGCTTTTGTGGAAGAATCATCGGGACCCCTTACACTCTCCCACCAAAGGTCCTGCGCTCGTATAACAAGCTGATATAGAATGAGCGTGCTATACCCAAATGAATACAAAACGAGGAATGGATTCATTGGGAAAACACCCCATGGATATGTTCCCCATGCAATCACTACATTAAGCAATAACAAGAGGGCGATATTCACGGCATATTCGCGCCTGATGAATGAGATTGGGTCGGAATTCCCAAACCTGCGGACTGCGTAAGCCGAATGTAAGATTAGGAATAGTATTGTAGGAGCTGAGAAGAAAATCGCAAAGAATGGAAAGCTATAACCGCTTTGTACAACAAAAGCAAATACTGCCAATATTGTTAGACCAATGTCTACTAGGACTTTGGTACTGTAGACCTCAATTGCAAGATTCTCGGGGAACGTGACAAGCTTCTGGAAACTGGACCAGTTTGAAAACATCGCATTTCTTAGCTTCACTCCTCTCAGCTTTGGTGCCAGGAGAATAACTGCAAAGACAGTGGCCAAAACTCCAAGCTGGACAACAGGTGTAATGATTGAAACTGTAGATGTCCACCAATACGCAAAAGGAGTAATCAAAGTCCAGCTTATGACAAGCCAAAGAACAGCGATTACGATGAATTTGAAGAATGTCGCCGCATAGCTGGCTGGAGAGAGCTCTCTTCGTTGTTGCTGCATATCATCCGCTAGCTGCTGCTGACCACGGTGCACTGCAATGACACTCTCTGTCAAGTCGGAGGTAGATAGAGCATATTCTCGTGCTACCTCTGATGGGGCTCCAAATTGCGCTACGACTTTCTTGGCTGATACGCTAGTGACGGCGCCATCTCCAAGGTCTTCGGCCATCTCTATCATATAACCACGGAGTTCCGTGATTACCTCGTCTGCCATCGATTCAGGCAGATGCTCTCTCACATGGCCTAAATATGCCTCGATAGTCATGAGAGGATCATCGCTCATTAAAGACCAGCCTCCTTTACTAGCTGCATGAGTTGATCATTCAGGCTTCGCCACGACTTGACCATCTGGCGCAGAATCATTCGGCCTTCTCTTGTGACATAGTAAAGCCGCCGCCTCTTGCCTGATGCGTCTGACCATTTGCCCTCAAGAATCCCCCTTGCTTCTAGTCTTCGAAGAAGGGGATAGGTTGTGCTCGGTTCAACCTGAAGCGCTGCATATTCCTCCTGTCCAAGCTTCTTCATTATGTCATAGCCATAAGACTCGCCATCTAGGATGATTGCTAGGATAGCTAGTGAGAGCGCGCCACGCCTAATCTGTACGGACCATTTCTCGTACTCTATTTCTGGGCTTCCAATTGTTGAGTCTTCTGACATGACATTGCCTCCAGAGTGATTACATCCCTCGGCCCAATGAGAAGAAGGCTAAAACCTATATATCGTTTTGCATACTATATCGTGTTACATAGTATGCTATTTGGCGAGTTATTCGTCCAGTTTGTCTGGGTTGGCGTTCTCGATGATCGGCGTTTCAAATATTCGGAGTACAGGCTCAGTCCTGTTTCCACCATTGGGTGTTTTTGCTACAACGCTCGGCTACGACCTGCAATCTGAGTGCCTTTGAATTATTAGGGCGGGCCTATTTTCAAATGGAGGACCTATCGATTACCTCTAGTTTGAAGATAACAGGTCTGATTCCATCAGTACAACATGTTATGTAGGAATTATCGGCTTTCATCCACTTCCATATTCTGCCAGTCTTGCCCACATAATTATCAAAGCTTCCTCCCTGCATAAGGGTCAAGAGAAATCTATGAATGTCATGCCAAGCAAAGCT